>NZ_JBVJPM010000050.1:0-27570 GCF_055582645.1 Streptomyces sp. NPDC107517
GCAAGCCGCGCTCAAGCGGGCCGGCCGCAAGCGAGGCATCGAGGCCGAGGCCGAGCGGCTCCGCGTGGTCTTCCGCGGCGATTGGGCCCACCAGCCGACTTTGGTCGAGGACGCGCTCGGCAAGCAGATGCTTGGCCTCCTCGTGCAGCTCGAAGCCGCTTCCAAGGCTGCCGACGACCTTGCCGAGGCAGTGGCGGAAGCTTTCCCTCAGCACCCCGACGCAGAGATCATCACTAGTTTCCCGGGGCTCGGCATCCAGCTCGGCGCCCGAGTGCTGGCCGAGATCGGAGACGACCGAGCTCGGTTTGCCGACGCCCGAGGGCTGAAGGCCTACGCTGGCTCCTCGCCCGTCACCAGGGCCTCCGGCAAGAAGTCGTCCATCACCAGACGGTGGGTGAAGAACGACCGTCTCAACCACGCCGGATACCTCTGGGCGTTCTCCGCGATCACCGCCTCACCCGGAGCCAAAGCCCACTACAGGCGACGACGAGACGATCACGGCGACTGGCACGCCGCCGCACAGAGGAACCTCTTCAACCGCATGCTCGGCCAGCTCCACCACTGCCTCCAGCACCGCACGCTGTTCGCAGAAAATACTGCCTTCGCCGGCCCACTCGCGGTCGCTGCTTGACGGTATAGCGCCCTGAGGTGTCTACATGGCCCTGATGAGCCTGGACCCGACGGGCAAGGGCCGCAAGCGGTGGACCATGCGCTGGAAAGCACCCCTCAACGCGTTCCAGATCGCCTTCGAGGGCCGCCTGACCCCGAGTAACAACTGACACCTCAACAACCAAGATCAGCCGTTAAATTGACACACCCGATCCGAGAAACAGTGCCATAGACGCTGGAAGCATGAGGGCTGCCCTGTGGTCCGGCGTGATCCAGTTCGGGCTGGTCGTGCTGCCCGTGAAGCTGTTCTGTGTCCGGCGGCGAGCTGGCCGCGCCGCCCGAGCCCGCGCCAGCGGCGGACTTGATGGCCGCGCTGGAGGAGTCGGTGCGAGCCGCACGCGCGCACCAAGGCGGCTGAGTGGCTGGCCGGGTCGGCTCGGTTGTGCGGTGGTCCTGTGCCGGTGCCGGGTGTTGTTGGCGGCGGAGGCATTGTTTATGAGCGCGGACAGCCAGTGACCGGCCGGGGGCCTCTCACGTGGCAGAAAGCCACGCAGGCCGGCCCTCGGCCGGTGTCTATGCCCGGAACTGCCGGAACTTACATCGGGTCCATGTCCGGCTTGCCCGTACCGCTCGTGCGCTCGCTCTGCTCCTTGAGCTCGCGGGCCTTGTCCTTCAAGCGCTGACGCTCGGCCGGGTCCATGGCACGCTCCGCGGCCTGTTCCAGGTCCGCAGCCCGGGCACGCATCTGCTGGGCACGGTCGCCAGTAGCGCTCATGATCACTCCTTGGGTGACAGGGAAAGAGCGGGCCACACCAGCGAAACAGACCCCGTCACCCTCTGCGGTCGATCGACTACCCAGTGTTATCTGCGCAGTTGGGCGGGCCCTCGCGGAACAACGTGGTGGGGTGCCGCGCTCAGCCGCTGCGGTCCCACGGAATCGGATACAAGACGGTCGGCGTCGGCCGGGGCCGCGGCCTGTCCCAGCCCGGAAACTTCACCGGATACACAGCCGTCGACCGAGGCCGAGGCACCTTCTTTCCGGAACCATCCGCGCTGCCGCTGCCTGCGCCTGCGAAGCCGACGACCACCAGGGCGATGACGGCCAGGACACTCATCTGCCCCCACGCGCCGGCCGCCCATCGCGAATGCTCACGCGGCTCTGCTGTGTGGGATCGACTGGGTGGCCTCCACCCGCACGGACGCTGACCCCGACAACGACATCGCCCTGTTCAACATGAGCCTTGCCAGCAGTCCCCTCACGCCGCCGGAGGGGGACGACGGCCACTGCGGCATGGTGAACCAGGACCCCTTCCACCTCGCGATCTGCAACACCGTGGCAGTCGGCGTCACACCGGTGGCCGCCGCCGGCAATCAAGCTGTCGACGTGGCCAGCGTCATTCCTGCGGCTTACAACGAGGTGATCACCACCACCGCGATGGCCGATTTCGACGGCAGGCCCGGCGCGAAGGTGGCACCCATCTGCTACGGCCGCGACCTCGGCGTCTTCGGAGACGCCGATGACAAGGCCGCGGTGTTCAGCAACTTCGTCCGGTCGGCGTCCGATCGCAAGCACACTGTTGCCGCGCCCGGCGTCTGCAATGAGAGCAACTTCCCCCTCCCCGCCCACCACGCGCTCGGGGACGGCACCAGCTTCGCCGCCCCCGTCGTGTCCGGCGTACTCGCCCTGTGCATCGACACCGCACGGTGCGGGGAATCCTCCCCCGCCCGCAACCTTCGCAAGCTGGTCAACGACGCACGCAAATACAACGACCACAACCGCCGGTACGGCTTCCTCGGGGACCCGCACCGGCCCATCCCAGGCCGCTACTACGGCCCGCTCATCGCCGCCGACAGATACTGAGCTGGTCGTTCCCGGACACAGTCCGGAGGCAGCCAAGCCACCTCCGGACTCGATCGTGCGGGCGCCGGTCTACAGCGGCTTTCCTCGGCAATGTCCGGGAAACGGATGCCTGGCAGGGCGTCGATCAGGTCGGCCTGCCAGGCACGGATGGTGCGCGCGGCCCGAGGGCCGGAACCAAGAACACGGCAGGCCGTCACGTGATCATCGTACGGGCGGTGTCACGGTCGGCCGTGAACAGGAGCGTGATGGGGGCGCCGGCGCGGTGGGCGGCTTCGAGGACGGCGACTGTCGTCTCGGTGAGCGGCACTTGCGGGGCGGGCGGCTGCTTGGTGCTAGTGATCATGCACGTGCGGCACAGGTCGAGCCAGCGGCGCCCGCGGTCGGTTTCGATGACCCGCGTGGCACGGGCCAAGGCATCACAGGCTGCGCAGGCGACCGGGTGGGGGGCGCAGGCACTGGATGTGCGGTGCGTCCCCGAGCGGGCCGTTGGGGGCCGGCGGGAGTGTGGCCGCGTCGATGGCGAGGATCCGCAGGACGGCGACGGTGGTGTTCATGACGGCCGTGCCTCCTTCCTGCGTGGCGAACGGCGCAGACCAGAGACGTATTATCGAACATGTGAACGATACGTCGCTTTCCCGTCTCACCCTGCTCCGCTTCCTGGAGCGCGTACAGGTCGGTGACCTCTGGCGCACCCGACGGTGGATCGAGGAGGAGGAGCGGCGGGAGGCGGAGCAGGCGCGGGGAGCTGCGGCGCATCCACCGGAACCGGACTGGCTCATCGAGACGGGCCTGGGCGGGCGCGCGGCGGTGTACGTACTTCTCCGAACTACGCAGCCCCCTCCTCGTTGTTTTCTTGAGTCGAAGGCGAAGGACGCTGGCGTTGTTTTCGACAGAGCGAGCGGGAGCCACCGGGGCAACGAGAACGGGAGCCGCGTTGCTCCATCCTTGAACCAGGTGGACGCGACACAGGTTCATGATCGGCAACGAGATTGGGAGCCACCTGACGTCGGAGTATCGTCGTGCCAGAATCCGGCGTATGTCAGTTCGATACCCGCGCCCTCTGCGCCCCGGCGACCGTGTAGGCACCACTTCTCCCTCGAGCGGAGTCGCGAAGGAGATGCGCGAGCGCCTCGATGTGGCGATTCATGATGTGGAGGCGCGAGGGTACGAGGTCGTCGTCGGCCAATGTATGGACGGTTCTGGTCATGTGAGCGCTCCTGCCGCTGACCGCGCGCGTGAGTTGATGGCGATGCTGACGGATCCCGACGTCAGGGCCGTGGTCCCGCCGTGGGGCGGAGAGACAGCAATCGATCTGCTGCCTCTGCTCGACTGGGACCGCTTGCGTGAGGCCGAACCGACGTGGCTCGTTGGCTACTCGGACCTGTCGACCATCCTCACGCCGCTCACTCTCCTCACCGGCACGGCGACCGTGCACGGCAACTGCCTTATGGAGACTCCCTACCGAGTGCCCGAAGGGCTCTCCTCGTGGCTCGACATCACCGCCGCGCCATTGGGGCACCGGTTCACCCAGACTCCGCCCGAACGCCACCGAGCTGCGGGCCGGGACGACTTCCGGACCCAGCCGGAGGTACGGGAGTTCACCCTCGACACCCCCGGCAGGTGGACCAGGCTGGACGGCGACGGCGACGGCGACGTAGAGGTCGAAGGCCGCCTCATCGGAGGCTGCATCGAGACGCTGTGCAATCTTGCAGGGACGCCCTACGGGGACACCACGGCATTCGCTCGCGCGCACGCGCCGGAAGGACTGCTCATATATGTCGAAGCAGCAGAAGACAACGCCTTCACGATCTGCCGGAACCTGCACGGGATGCGGCTGGCGGGCTTCTTCGACAGGGCCAACGCGGTCATCGTCGGTCGAACCTCCGCGCCCGGCGGCAGCTCCCTCACACAGCATCAGGCCGTGCTGGACGCACTCGGGGTGCTGGACGTGCCGATCATCGCCGATGTCGAGTGCGGTCACGTCCCGCCGTACCTGCCCATCGTCAACGGAGCACGCGGCCGGATCGCACACACCTCGACCCGCAGCGAACTCACCCAAACCCTGGACTGACTCACCAGGGACGTCCCTCGCCAGGCGTCGCGTGAAGCCAGCAGAAATGGTCACTGACCTGCGAAAAGACGGGAGTATGTTCGGTCAACACGACACGTGGGCGGGTGCCACATGGCCGGGAAGCGATCCCGGGGTGTCGAGCAGGGGCAGGCGCTGCGGGCCCTGACCGAGTCCGTTCCCGCCTGCCCGCACTGCAGGCCGGATACCGAACTGGGGGTTTTGGACTAGGCCGTGTAGCTACGAGGCGACCGTCCTCGTCGCGGCCATCAACGAGTGGCTGTGACCATCGCTCAATCGTGTCAGGACCGCAGTTCCGCCTGACCCTTCTCAGCCGCTGCATAGCCAGGCACGGACGGCCACCGAACAGTCAGTACCACCGACTCTTCCTCCGCGAACCATGAGTGATCGACTCCACGCCCCCACACGACGTAATCACCCTGCTCCTCCAAAAGGACGCTGCGGCCGGGCAGTTCGACGCGGAAACGGCCGCTGATGAGAACCAGGAGAGCCGTACGTTCCTCGCCCCTCACCCACTGCGAACGCTCATCGGCACGGGGGTGGACGCCCCATTTGATCTCTAGGGCCTCGCTGTGGCGCGGGTCGCCAACGTCCTTGAAGTGTCCGAGAAGCCACCCTCGGTCCAGTGCTGCATCTTTGCCCGCGTTGCCCACGTACACGCTGTCATTCACGTGGTCGAACGCTAGCAGCCACTCTTGTACTCGCAGTCAGCGCTTTCGATACGCGCCCTAGCTAGGCGCCGCGCCTGGAGGTCGGCGGCCGGCTGCGACCGCGCCGCACCGCCCCGTCTCAGCCCGGGCGCCGTATCATTTCTTCGTTCAACTAGTCGAACAGGACACCCTATGACTGCCCCGGCGCTCGAAGAGGTCACGTACGAGCCACCCACGTGCCCGGCTACCTTCACCGGTCCCTGCGCGGGCCCGCGGTGCGAGAACACGACCCAGAAATACGGGCCGGCCGCGTACGGCCGCCCGGCCAGCCCACTGTGCAACGTCTGCCTGGCGAAGGCCGAGACCGGACGCATCAAGCACGCAGGCTGAGTAGGTGTGTTTTTGAAGGTCAAGCGAACGGACCTGCTTGTCGGTTGTGATCACGCCAGTGGTACTCATGCAGCGTGAAGACCGCGATAGGCGCCCGTGACCTCTCCTTTGATGCCGTCTTGTGTGACCTCGACGGGGTGATCCGCTTTTATGACACCGCCGAGGTGACACGCCTAGAGGAGGCAGCGGGTCTGCCGGAGGGCATCACGGCGGCTATCGGATACGCGCCGGAGAACGACCTGCCGCTATTGCTCGGGCAGATCACCAGAGATCAGTGGGCCCAGTCGATCGTGTATGGCCTCGGATCCCATGTTTCGTCAAGTGACGCTCACGCGCTGGCCAAGGCGTTCACCGAAGCCAGCTTTTGGGCAGATGAAGCTGTCGTCGACCTTCTGCGTCAGGTTCGGGAGCATTGCCCAGTCGTCCTTGTCACGAACGCGACGGTGTGGCTCGACGAAGACCTTGCGGTACTCGGGCTGTCTGACCTCGCAAACATCGTGATCAACAGTTCGCTCGTCGGTGTCGCCAAGCCGGACCGTCGCATCTATGAGATAGCGGCAGAGCAGGCTGGCGCCCGCGTCGACCGATGCCTTTTCGTCGACGACCGGAAGGAGAACATCGACGCGGCAAGTGAGCTTGGGATGACCACGGTGCTGTATCGCGCTGTCGGGGATCTGCGGGAGTCCGTGGCTGGGCTGCTCAACCGGTGAGTGGCTTCCTCGCCCGGCTGTCGGTGCGGGGTCCTTTGCGGGCCAGGCGCCGGGTCATGAGGGTGTTGAATGCCCAGTTCAGGTGGGCTTCGGCGTGTTGAGGCAAGCGCTCGTAGTCCCGGCAGTTGCGGCGGGCATTCATGATCCAGCCGATCGACCGTTCGTCCTTCCAGCGGCGGGGAAGCACGACGAATCCCTTGCTGCCCTTGGGCCGAAGGACGGGCCGCAGGGTCAACCACAGATGGTCCTGGGTCAGGCGGGCAGCAGGTCACGGGAATAGGCGGAGTCCGCCCAGATCTGGGTGATTTGGGGGTGCGTGAGCCTCAGCCGCCAGAGCATGTCCCTAGCCATGATCTCGTCCCAGGCATCGCCGGGCGTCACCGTGATCATCACGGGCAGTCCGAGAGTGTCGACCACGATGTGTCTCCGGACCCGGACGGCCCCGTCCCAGGAGTTAGAGGTCGAGGACGGCGCGCAGCATGGCGTCCACGCGGGTGATCACGGCGGGGGCGACGGCGCCCTGGAGGGTGGTCTCGGTGAAGCGCGTCGAGCGCAGTTACTGGAGGTTGACGGCGACGGCGGTGGACGGGACCGGGTCGTCGATGACGACCGACATCGCGGTATCGGGGTAGCGGCCCGACGGGTGCAGCACGATCGCCAGGACGGCGCCGTACGCCTCGTCGAGGCCCGTGAGGGAGACGACCAGGACGTCGCGGCCGTCGGGCGCGGGCAGGTTCCAGATCTCACCGCGCTTGAGCTCTGACGTCACAGGGAGTCGCCCTCGCCGGCCAGGTCCTGGCCAAGACCGAGCCCGGCGAGCTGGTGGCCGGCGTCGAGGGTCGCGGCCCGGCGCGCACGATATACGCACCACAAAGTGGTGGCGTCAGGCGATATCAGCCACGCATCGGGAATTGCCTGCGACCTCGCCCACTCGGCGCCCCGCCGTTCACGAACGGGGCTTGCTGCGGGTGGCACCACCGCGCCCGCGCAGCGTGGCGCCTGCCTCGGCGAGGATGCGGTGGACGAAGCCGTACGAGCGTCCGGTGCTTTCGGCGATGCTCCGGATCGAGGCGCCGCCTTCGTATGCGGCCTTCACTTCGGCGGTGACCTGGTCGCGCTGCGCACCGGTGATCCGCTTGCCCTTGTCCATGACCATCCCTCTCACGGTTCGAAGGACGATCATCGCGCACCTGGCGGCCGCCCGTGAGGGAATCGGCCTGGTTCGACCGCCGCCCGTTCGCCTCGCATGCGGGCGCCTGTTGGCGAGAGAGGTGACTGCGGGCCGGGAGGCGGCGCTGAGATGGACCTCTCGCTGCCCAGCGCGGGTGCGTCGTCAGGACGTTCGGGGCACGGCACGGGCCAGGGGCTCAAGGTCGCCGTAGAGGGCAGCGTGCAGGGCGGCGGCCAGTTCACGGGCCCGTCCCTCGCCGTCCACGTCGTTCAGAGCGAAGTCGACGGGGCCCGCGGAGGAGTCGGGGCGGATCTCCCGGGAGCGGATGAGGAGGCCGACGGCCTCTCGCACCGCCTGGTACACGGTGGTGGTGATGGTGTGCTGGGGCGCGGTGAGTGCGTCGGCCTTGACCGTCCACAGCGGGCCCTGTTGCTCGAGGGCGATGAACACGACGCGCTGCTCCTTGGCCGCCTTGCACGCGTCCTGTCCGGTCGCGTCCGGGATCCGGTCGGCGGGGCAGGGCGTCGGCAGCGGCTCCATGACAAGCATCCTCCCAGCAGACAGACAACGGCGCTGTGCGGTGACGCGGGGCGTGTCCCCGTAGCCAGGCCAGGCGTTGAGATGGTGCGCGACAGCGGTCCCGATTTCCCTTCCCGGGCCGCGTGAGAAACAGCGCTGGCCGCGCCCCTCGGGTGCTCGGCCAGGGCTTCGTGCTGGGGGCGGTGTTCCCGCGAGCGAACCGAGATGATGAACTGGCGGGGCTGCCAAAGCGACGGGGCCCCAACCTCGATGCCATCAATGGGCAGCCTGGAGCGCGGCGCTGACGAGCGCCTCGCCGCTCCTCGGGGGAGCGGTGCGGGCGCGGTGGGGGCCACGCCCGCACCGCGCGGACAGCCATCGCCGCACACGCGAGCGAACAACCGCCCACTCAGAGCCCGGATCACCGGCCCCGGCGTGGCCCGGGAGTGCCACGCGACCTGCCGAGAGCGGCCGTGAACTGCGATAACGCCGCCCATACTGTCATCCTTAAAGGCCGGACAGCCCAGCCCCGCGCCGGCCCGCCGGGACGGAGCACAGCCTGAAGACACGCGAGCGGATGCCCTCATGCTGATCATTCACAGCGTCGACGGTGACACCCTGCGCGTGAACCTGCACCACAACGTCGACGTCCACACCCGGGCCGCAACCAACGTAGAGATCGAGGCCCTCGTCCACACCCACCGGCCCCGCCGCGTCACCGTCCAGGTCCCCGCCGGGGATCCGACGCCCGCCACGCTCAGCGTCGTCGTCCGCGCCCACCGCCTGTGCAAGAGCCTCGACATCCCCCTCAGCCTGACCGGAGCCACCACAGCAGCCCAACGCTTGTTCGCCACGAACACCGCCTAGAGGCAATGCAGTTGCTTTTGAGCTGGCTGGTGCGTTGACCTGCTCGTGGAAGGGGGTGGGGGCCGGGCTGCCGGTCACGCATAGGGATCTTGACCAAGGTGCTCACGCCGGAGCTCGTGGACGCGGCCGTCGCCAAGCACGGGCGGGGTGAGCTGCGGCGCCGACCGCTTCCGGCCCGGCTGGTCGTGTACTTCGTGCTCGGGCTGTGCCTGTTCGCCCGGGAGTCGTACGAGGAGGTGATACGCATGCTGACCAGTGGCATACCTGGCAGTCGGGCCCTGGCCCGGGTCAACCGCTCGTCGCTGTGCCGGCCGCGAGTCCGGCTCGGTGAAGAGGTGCTGGAAACGGTATTCCGGCAGGTGGCCGGCCCGCTGGCGGTCCCGGAGACGCCGGGCGCGTGGTGGCGTGGTCTGCACCTCCTGGCACTGGACGGCACACAGTTCGACGTGCCGGACTCGGTGGGCAACGGCGACACCTTCGACGGCCCCTCCACAGGCGGGACGCCGTTTGGTTTTCCGCAGGTGCGAGCCGCCGTGCTCGCGGAGATCGGCACCCACGCCATTCTCGACGCCGGCCTGGGCGGCTACCGGGACGGCGAACGGCGCCTGGCCTACCCGCTGGCCAGCTCGACAGGCACCGGGGACCTCGTCATCGCCGACCGCGGGTTCTGGTCGGTCGAATTCGTCCACGTCTTCACCACGTCCCGGCGCCCATCTGCTGGCAAGACTCCAGTCCAACCACCTCGGCACCACCCAGGCGGAGTTGCCTGACGGCTCCCGGCTGTCCTTGATGCGCCCCGGCAAGGACGTCCGCCTCCGGGCAGCCCGCGAAGGCCGGGTCCTGCCGAAGGAGACGACCTACCGCGTCATCACCTTCACCAAGAACAACAAGGCCGTGCACCTGGGCACATCCCTGGTGGACACCGAGCAGTACCCGGCGGACGAGCTGATCGCCCTCTACCGGCAGCGCTGGGAGATCGAGCTGGCCTTCGACGAGATCAAGAACCACCTCGGCCCCGGCGGACCGCTCCGATCGCGCACCCCTGAAGCCGTGCGGCAGGAGCTGTGGGCTCTGATCGCGGTCCACCAGGCCGTCCGCCGGTTCGCGCACGACACCGCGGCGAGTGGCCCGGTCCTGGATGCCGACCGGATCTCTTACCTCCGCTGCGTCCGGATCGCCCGGCGCAGCGTACCGTCCCAACACTGCACCTCCTGCCGCACGTTGACCACCGCCTGGAAGGAGGCCATCCAGGAAGCGCGGTCCCGTCTGCTGCCGCTCCGGTCCAGCCGGGACTGGCCCCGAGCGATCAAGAAGCCGATTCGGTGGCCGATCCTGAGAACCCGGAGCGGCCGCAGCAAGGTCGCACCGGGGCGATGGGCGCATAACCAGACCACCAAGCAGCGCAAACACCGGGGCGCCGGCAGACCCGTGCCTCGCGCTCAACCGCCTTGACCTCCCTACAGCTGGTCCCCCCTGCTGGGTGCTTCCGGAGGATGCATCCCGCCACCGTCCTTGGGGTCCACTCCACAGGTGCGTCCGTCGTAGGACTGGTCATTGGGGATCAACAACACTCCGGCAACCTGCGCAGGGTGCTCGACGGCGAGCCAGTCGTCGCCCGTGAGGGGATCGTCGGCCGGCCCGAACGCCTGGGATGAGTGAACCTTGTGACACCCCAACGCCACACGCTCCTTGTCGACCGCGCAAGCGTCCACTACGGGGTCGGAAGATCCGGCGCCGTCGAAGCGGAAGTGGAAGTGGACCCGGTCACCTTCGGAAGGCACCTGCGGGTGGGGCTCAAGGCGCCAGTCAACGACCGCGGCGGTGACGCCGAGAGGCTGCCCATCCGTGTCCACGACCTGCACCCTGACATCAGCCTTACCGCGCTCCGCCGTCGTGTCGGTGCAGCCCCAGGTAGAGCAGCCGGACAGGGCCAGAATCACCAGAGCCAGCGGGGCAACGGCGAGTATTCGTGCGGGGAACACAGAGATGACCTCCAGTCGGGGTGGGGCAGGGCAGTGTATTCCGGGGCCTGGCAGCTGCGGGTGATGGCGGCGAGCGCCTACGGCGGCGAAGCCGAGGCGCAGAAGGAGCCTTGTGTACTGGGCGGGTGCTAAAGCAACTGCATTGCGCCTAGAGGCCTCCCCCCGGCCAGCACGTCCGGCGGCCCCGTTGACCCGGATGACGGCCCGCGACCCACACCGTGAACGCCACGCCCGGCCGCCACCAGGCACCCTTCCCGCACTCGTCAAGGGACGGAGGTGGGGCTGCCGGACCGGGAGGGGCCCAACCTTGACCGGCCGGTCCAGCAGCCTCGGTAACCGGGCAGGTCCACGAGGCTGCCGGCCGGTACAGCGGGTGCGGGGATGAGGGTGGAGAGCACCGCACCACGCTGGCTTATCGGGTGGGCCACGGGCAGCTGTCTGCCAGCCTGGCCCACTCCCGGTCCACCTGCCCGGGCACGACACGCCCCTGCTCACTCCAGCAGGCAGCCAACGCCGCAAAGATCGGCTCACCCGGCGAAGGCGGAACCAATTCCTCGCGGCCGGCGACCTGAGCGGGCCGGGTCGTCATGGTCACACAGACCTAACGCGCAAATTCGGCTGAGGTCACCCCTGGGCGGCTCCGGCGCTATTGCAGCGCGGTACGTGCCGCTACGCCGAGAGACGGCGCAGGGCGCAAGACGACTCGCACGGCACACTCGTTGCCGCCGCCCCGGCTGTACGACGACTTGCGGTACTGCGCCTGTGCCAGGTCGACGCCGGCCTCTCCCGCCTCGACGAGCTCAGCACCGGCGGCCACCACGCCTACTACGCGGACCTCACACGCTTCATGGACGCCCGCCCGGTCCACAACTCCTGTGCTCCAGTTCCGAGCTGGCTCGACGGAGAACCGGCCGTGCGGGAACGCTGGCAGGCCCTGGTCGTCGGCCGCCGCGCCTTCACTCCTTCCGCGAGACACGCCTCCTGAGATGCGGAGTGGCGCCTACGACCTTCGGGGTGTCACCAGTCGATGGTCAGGCGGGTCTCGGGCCGTGTGACACGGACACCAGCGGCGAGCTGGGCGTCGGGCGTGGCGGCGGGGTAGGCCGTAACGACGGGCTGCTCGGGCCTCTTCTGGCTCCAGCGTCGAAGGAGATCGTTGACCTGGCCGATGAGTTTGCTGCTGTCCGGGCCGTGCGTGATCAGGCCGAGCTCGTTGGCGTCCTCGCCGGCCGGGCGGGCGGTCACGTAGGCGAGGGTGCCGCGGTCGTACAAGCTGGCCCCGGCCCACCGCAGGGCGGGGTCGGCCAGGCCGTGAGTGCGGGCGGCGGAGCCGATGGACAGCCGGCCGAAGCTAAGGCCGCTGTTCATGGTGGCGAGCCAGAGGTCGAGGTGGGCGGCGGGTTCGTCGTGACGGACCTTGATGCCGGTCCACTGCTGGTGAGCGGGGTGAGTGAGGGCCTGGGCGAGGGCCGTCTCGTCGGGGAGGTCGTCGGCGTCGAGCTTGAGGATGGCGTCGTCGGCGAGGCGGATGTGGCGTTCCCCCATCTCGGCGGCGCCGCGCATCGGCACGAATCCGCACACGACGGCGTTGGTACTGGCCATCAGCGCCTCGTCGCTGTGGTCGAAGGCGAGCGAGCGGGTCAGGCCGCTGCCGTGGAGGCGCAGGGGGACGACGATGCGTCCGCCGATGGCGAGCTGGGTCCACCAGGTGGTGGAGATGTCCCAGGCGCCCGCGGTGACGATGATCCTGTCGAATACCTTGCCGTTCGGGTCGCCGAGGGCGCCGTCGCCGCAGACCACCGCGACCTGGTCGTATCCGGCGGCGGCCAGGCCGGTGCGGGCGCGCTGGGCGAGGTCCTCGTCGAGTTCGATGGTGACCACCGAACCGCTCGGCCCGGCCAGTTCGGCGAGCAGGGCCGCGTTGATGCCGGTGGCCGCGCCGATCTCCAGGACGCGGTGGCCGGGGTGGACATCGAGCTGCTCAAGCATCTTGGCCACGATGTTGGGACTCGACGCGGAGGAGACGGCGGTGCCGTCCTCGGCGCGCTTGGTCACCACCGGCTTGGGCTCGTACGCCGTCTCCAGGTCCGCATCGGGCAGGAAGACGTGGCGCGGCACGGTGCGGAAGGCGTCCTTGACCCGGTCGGTGCGGAAGCTGCCGAGGCTGTCGATCTTGGCGATGAGGACCTCGCGCAGTTCCTGCGCATCGCGGGCCGCGGCGTCGGTGGAGTGCATGGTCACTGTCCTGACTGTATTGGGGCGGGCGGAGTCGGTTCGGCTGCTACGCGGGGCCTGGTCGGGTATGGGCTCCCGGTGGAAGATCACGCGGCTGGCCGAGGTCGCCAGGGCGTTCTGATGGGCCGCAGAACCGAGCCGGTTGAAGGCGAACAGCAGATGGTCGGCGAGGACGGCTCGCAGTTCCCGGGTAGCTGTCCGTGGCGGGCAGGCGGCCAGGCTGATCAGCTCCGGCGGTGCAGGCAGGACGCGCTGAACGTTCACCTGGCGCACCTGCTGTGGCGAGAACGACAACTGGGCACGTTTTACGGGGAGGTCCGGGCAGCAACCCTCGGTCGATCCTGAACGTCAACGGCGCCGATCTGTTACGCCTCCGCTCTACCGTCCAGCGTGGCTGTCGCGGATGACGCGGTCCGCACACAGCAGCGAAACGGTCAGGGCGGTGAGGAGGCTCCCCTGCATGACCCGTCCTTCCAAGGCGCTCGCGCGTAGGACCTGGTGACAGTCCAGCGCCTGCTCGGCGCTGGCCTGCAGTGTGAACGCCGGGGCCGTAAGGCACTCCCGTGCCGCGTAGCCGTCGCACGTTGCGATGGTCCGGTCGTGCAGCGCGGCCACGAGGCGGTGAGCGGTTTGCGAGTCGGCGTCGGCCAGGTCCAGCAGGGTCAGCCCCAGCCGGATGTTGAAGACGATCAGGCCTCCGGTGACCGGGCGTTGGACGTAGGCGTCCACGAGTTCACCGAGCAGCGGATCGGCATTGAGGCCCTGGGCCTGGCGGCACAAGAGAGTCAGGCAGGCGGTCACCTCCTGCTCCCACTCCTCGCCGCGATCTGTGTCGGCGAGGAGCGTCGCAGCGTCCGAGGCCGTACCGGCCGCCAGGGCGGCGAGGACGGCGACTTGCCGGCCGTCGAGCATGCGCTTGCCGATGCCGCGGTGCGCTTCCATGTGGGCAAGTGCGTCCGGCCAGCGTCCGGCGGTGGTGAGCGTGCGGGCGCCGTCGGCGAGGACGACCGCCCACAGCCAGGCCCGTACGTCGGTTCGGCCTGCGTCTGTGGTGAGGTCGGAGGGGATGGTGATCCCCTCCACCTCGGCGGGTTTGCCGGCGCTGACTGCATCGAGCAGGTCGAGGAGTTGGCGGCGGCCGTCGTCTGCGCGGGCGGCGCGGATCTGGAGGCGAGCGAGGTTGACGACGGGCTCGAGTGCGTGTTTCGCGCTCGTGCCGTCGAGCGGGCAAGCGTGCAGGTAGGCGGCCGCGTGCTGGTGGCACATCTCGCGGGCCAGCTCGGGCAGGCCGAGGTCGGAGGCGAGGAGCGCGGCCTGATTGAAGGCGAGCGATGCCTGGACCTGGTTCTGTGTGGCGGCGGCCTGGTCAGCGAGGTCGACGAGGTGGGCGACGCGCGCTGGCAGGGGTATGCAGGCCGGGCGGGGGCGGGCGATGAGCGGGAAGTAGCGGGCGGTGAAGTCAGGGAGTGTGGGCACGGTCCGCGCTCCTGTTGAGGGTGGGGTCCGGGCCGAAGGTGACGGTCTTGGCGGCGTCGGCGAGGAGGGCCTGCATGCTGCAGGGCAGGCCGATCCGGTTCCACGCGAAGATCACGTGATGGGCTAGGACGTCCCGCAGTCCTCGGTGCAACTTTCCGGCCTGGGTGAGGTGGTGGAGTTCGTGGCCTGCGTCGGTGTAGGTGCGGGCCCAGTCGGCGGTGTCCGCCAGCGGTCCGCCGGCGTGCATCATTTCCTCAGCGTTCACGGAGATCAGGCGATGCACGGCCGTCCGGAGGCGGTCGTGTCGATCGTGGTCATGCTGGTCGGCGGTGGGCTGCAGTTTTCGATGCGCGGCGACGCGGGCCCAGACGTCGCCCTGCTCGTACCAGTCCAGTCCGGCCGCGCGGAGCAAAAGGCTGCACAGTGCGAGGGACATCTCGCGCCGGTATCGGCCTCTGTCGCCTTGCAGTTGCTCGAGCAGAGCGCGGCTGTCGCGGCAGAAGAAGCGGTGTGCGGACGCCATGGATTCGGCGCCGCCGAAGGCGTGCGCTTCGGGCTCGTAGACGATCTCTGTCCACCCAGTGATGTGCCCGTCGGCAATCAGCGCGTCCAGGCCTTGCCCGAGACGATCCTCCCCGGCCGTACCGGCGAGGTAGCGCAAGCGCCAACAGGGATGCTTGCGGATAAAGAACCAGGCCGTTACTGCCTGGGAGGCCTCTGCGGTGCGCAGGAGCGGGGCAAGGTGGGTCAGGGCGGTGGCCTCGGCGCGATCCCAGTCGGGGAAGGCGAGGTTGGCCTGGCGCCACGTGGTCGGTGAAGTCATCGAGGTCTCCCGTTATGCCATGGCGAGGAAGGTGTCCCAGTGCGGCACAGGGGTTCGGCCCGTGCCGAAGGTGTGCAGGGCGAGCGCTGCTCCGGCGGCGCCGTCGAGGAGCTCCGGGTCGTGGCCTCCCGTGTTGAGTGCGGTGATCAGGCGGTCGGCCACGGGCGGGAGCGCTGCGCCGATCTCGGCGTTGCCCGTCTCTTGGGCCATCCGCCATGCGCTGTTGAGCAGGCCGGCCATGCCGTGGCACAGGCCGATGTCGGGGAGCTGGTCCAGGTGCTGGGGGTTGCGCAGCGTGGCCAGGATTGCGTTCTCTGCCGCCGTCACGCGGGCTGCGTCGTTGAGTGCGAGGCCCGCCAGCTGTTGGGTGCGGGCGGTGCCGGTGACGCCGTAGCACCACGAGGGGCGGGGTCTCAGGGCCGGGTGGATCTGTCGGTCGCCGGTCTGTTGCACGGTGATCTGGCCCGGCCACCATGGGGCGGTGTCGTCGCCTTGGCGCCAGTCGTCCATCCAGGCGCAGATTCTCAGCACGGCGCCGGTCATGCCGGGCACCGTCAGCCCGTGCAGGAGGGCTTGCGACAGCACGGACAGGGTGGAGCCGATGCCGTGGGCCAGGCCGAAGTTGCCGTGTCCGCCCGGGTAGTCGGCGTGGAGGGCGCCGGTTGGGGCGACGTCCATCCACCACGGCGGCAGGCCTGCGGTGTCGGTTCGGGGTTCGGTGAACTGGACCAGGTAGGTCAGCACGTCCCGGGTGATCTTGTGGTGGGGGTGGCGGCTGAGGTGGTAGGCGGCGAGCCCGGTCAGTCCTTGGACGAGGTCGAACTCCTCCATGGGTGGGCGCACGCCTCGGGCCATGCGGTCGTAGGCCGCGGCCAGCCGGTTGCGGGTGACGGTGATCGTGGCCGTATCAAGGCGTTCGAGCAGGCGCAGGTAGCGGCTTGATGCGCTTGCTGCGCTGTACGTGACGAACGCGAGGGCCGGGGCCCCGAAGTAGAGGTTCGCGTTGGCCGCTGCGCTGATGTCGCCCTTCACTGCGGCGGCGAGCCATGTGTGCGCGGTGGCCCAGTCGCCGCGGTCGGTTCGGGCGCGCTCGATGTGCAGGAGAGCGATCCCGGATTCTCCTCCGGCGAGCGACTGGGGCCAGGCGCGGCCTCCGTCGGGCCGCCCGCCGGGCCATGCGGTGCGCGGGTCGGCCAGAGTGCGGGCCGTCTGGTCGGCGGTCGACAGGGCGGAGGCGGTGAGGGTGGTCGTGGTCACGGGGTCCTCTTCCGTGCTCGGGCCGTCCAGCTCAGTGCGGCGGCTCTGGCCAGGTGTAGGTGCTCGCGTTCCTCGGACTGGCCAGGTCCGTGGATGCGGACGTGGTGCAGATGTAGCAGGGACGGCAGCACGTCGTCTTGCGGGCGCGGCGTGCCCGCGCTCAGCAGGGCGCGGCGGTAGACGTCCAGCGCCGTGCGGCGTGCCGTCCAGGCGGAGGTGACAGCCGCGTCCAGGTCCGGGGCGTCGGTGTTCACGAGGTCGACAGCCTGGCGGTAGACGTCGCGGGGTGGCGCGGTCTCGGTAGTGCGGGTGTGCTCGATCAGCCAGTGCATTGCCGCGGTGTCGCTGCGCAGGAGGCCCGCGACGATGTCCACCATGCTCGCGGCGGTCACTGCGCGGGCGTCCGGCGCGTCCTTGTCGGCCTGCACGGCGAGTTGGGCCAGGGCGGCGGTGCTGTCGGCGGCGAAATAGGCCTCTGCCGCCTCCATGGCGGCCCGCCCGCCGAACCGGCCGCTGTAGCGGCCGATCTCAGGATAGTCGGTGGCCACGCTGGCGTGGCTGATCAGCCGGTGGTGGCGGAGCTGCCGCGTCCAGGCGCCGACCTTCTCGAGGACGGGACCCAGGGTGCCGGGCCGGCAGGTCAGGCGGAGACGGATCTGGTCGTCGGGGTCCTGGTAGCGCATGAACCAGGACTGCAGCACGCCCAGTTCGTCGAGGAGAGGCGGCAGATGCCACAGGAGGATCGCACCCTGCCGGTCGCGATGCCCGTGCAGCTTCAGGAAGATGCGGTCGTCGTAGCCGGGCAGGCGGCCGTGTTCACGGCCCGCGACGGGACCGAAAGTCCGCACCGGGTCTACGTCCTGGTCGGCAACCAGCGGGACGACGATCTCGTGCGCGCGGCCTCCCGCCCACCCCAGGTCGCCGCGCTGGGGTGCGGAGCGCAGGTTCACGGTGCCGTGACGGTCCACGTGGCTGCGCAGCAGGGCCCGGTGGGAGGGCTCGGACAAGTCCAGCGCCAGGGCCTGGTCCGCGTCGCTCAGGTACACCCGCTGCGGCAGATGCATGTCCTCGCACCACTGGGTCAGGGCCGCGTTCCACTGCGACCAGGGGGTGAGCGGTGCGGGCAGATCGGCGTGGGTCAAAAGCCAGCGGGCCGGGGACAGGATGGTGCGCTTGTAGCGCAGCGCGGGCAGGAACGGCAGGCTCGATGCGGCGCTGCCCCATATGAAGCCGGTGCAGGGGGTGGCGAGGGCGACGGGCGCCTCGGCGAGGAACCGGGCCAGCGGGTGGGTGTGCTGGGTCAGGTCCACGGCGTTCATCAGCACGGTGTGCAGCGGGCGGCGGCGGGAGAGCGAGAGCAGGTGCAGCCGCTCGGCGTCCGCGGTCACCGCAAGATCGTTGAGGGGCACGGTGTTCGTGCCCGGGGACTGATAGTCGCCCAGCGAGATGACCAGGTCGGTCGTCTGGGGTGCGCGGGCGACGTTCTCGGCACGGGCGGTCAGCGGGGAGGAACTGATCTGTGCGACGAGCGCGCCCCGGTGCACGCCCGGCACGGTGGCGTACATGCCGATCATGCGGCGCTGATCCGTGTCGTCGAGCAGGCTCAGGAAACGGCCGGCCGTCGTCCCGGCGGCGCGTGACACCCCGACAACATGCAGCGTGAACTCGCCGCGCTCGAGCGCGGTCAGACTCACGGCGTGAAGCCGGGCGGTCACCTCCGTACTCGGCTGCACCGGACAATCGGCGTCGACGGCGGCCAGGTCCTCGAGCATGGCGTCGTCGAGGTTCACCTCAAGTTGGCGATGCATGCCGGCGGCGTGAGCGAGCTTGATGAGTCGACTGTCTCGCTCGGGCAGCGGCACCGTGGTCAGCGCGCGGGATCTGCGGTAACCGGCCGGGTATCCAAGCGTGTCGATAGCGTCCGTGACACGGACAATGGCACACGGTCCGTAGCGCTCGAGGAACCGGCCGTGCCAGTCACGCCATCCGGCCAACTCGCCGCGCGGTGCAAGGCGGGCCAGGCAGGTGGCTGCGGCGGCTGCTTCACGAGCCACCGCCTCGGGGATGGTCAGGTCCCAGTCCACTCGCAGGTCGCTGCGTGTCTTGGCGGGTTCGCGCACAGCGGCTACCTCGTCGGGCGCCAGGCGGTGCGCATGCCGGTTCAGGGCGGCAAACGGATCGGGGCAGATCATCGACGGGCGGAGGCTGGTGAGCAGGAAGGAGTTCCTGACCAGGCCTTCCAGGAGCTTGTCGACCGTGGCGGTCGCCGTGCTCGGGTAGCGGGCATACAGGTGCCCGGCGAGGTCGTTCCACCCGATCGGGGTCCGCGCTATGTCCAGCGCTTTGCGGACGGGGCCGCTCGCACGAATCTGCACGTGGCCGACGTCGTTGTCGCCCCGGCGGCGGTGCTCGAGCACCACACGGTCGTCGCGTTCGGTGGCGAGGGTCGAAGCCTGCACCATCAGGCGGGAGCGCAGCCGTTCGTCCAACTCGAGCCGGCCGATAAGCGTGTGGGCCCACGTGGCGTCGGGCCGGGTGGTGACCTTGTGAGCGGCACCCACCCGTAGGGCGGGCGCGCGGCCGATCCGAGCGGCAGCAACTCCGGCGAACAGGCCGAAGGGGGTGGCGCGCGTGCGGGCCCGTAACAGGTAGCGCAGCACAGCCAGCACGGTGCGCCGTGCGTCGGCCTCGGACACGGGCCGGCCGGAACGGATCTGTTCCACGCGGTCGGCGAGGTCTGCGCTGGCGTCGGTGACCGCGGCCGCGAAGTCGTCCGCCTGCCATACCTGTTGCAGCCAGGTCCGCCACGCCTCAACGGACGCCGACGGGCCACTCAGCACGGGCCAGAGCATCGGCTGGTCGGAATCGGTGGCGGCCGCCCGAACCAGGGCCGCGTCAACGTACCGGTACAACGCTCCTCCTTTGCCTAGTGGTGCCCAGCCACCTGCGGGGACGGGATGGCCGGGCACCACGGTCAGATGCGGTGTGCTGCTACGGGCAGGAGACGCACGCGGTCGCGCACGTCGAGTTGCAGTTGTCGCCCGTCAACCGGATGAGTTGGTCCGCGGCGACGCCGCCTTCGACGATGTGCAGATCCAGGTCGAATTCCTCGTCGGCGTGGGGTGCAGCGGCCTGAGGTGCGGACACGGCAGGGGTGTCCAGTTGCACAGTCATGCGTGAGCCTCCTGTTGATGACGGATGGTGCAGGTCCCGGGTCTCCGGATGAGGCCCGGAGCTTTTTAGGCCCAGGTCACCGTGACGATGCCGTGACGGCGCAGCACGGCGGCCCCGGGCAGAGGGGTGGGGGCGGGACCCGGCAGGTATCGGAACGTCGCCGCGCCCCGGCGGCGGTAGTCCCGGGCCCAGCGCTGCAGCAGGTCCACGTACTGCTCGGCGAGCTCCTCGGCCTGCGGGCCGTGGGCAATCACGCCGCTCTCGAAGCCGCCGGTGCTCTGGTTCTCGCGGCGGGTGCGATACGCGATGCTGTCCTTGCTGACGAGCGCGGGCACCCCCAGCAACGCCGATGCCTCGACAACCTCATGGCCGACAACGTCCTCCGACGCGTGCAGCCGGGCCCGGTTCGGCAGGTTGATCGTGAGGTACAGCTCGAGCTCGTCGGGCAGGTCGTAGGCCTCACCCGACCAACGAACGAGCCGGGGGAAGTCCAGGGCGTCATTCAGCGCCTCGGCGTTCAAGGACGTGCGAGGGTCATCGCTCTGCACAGCGACGCCGTCCCGCAGCATCACGCTGCGCTCCCGGGCGACGCCTTCGCCCTGCATGGGCACGAACCGCGACAGGCAGTAGGTGGAGCTGACCAGCCCGTCGCCGTCACGGTCGAGGGCAATCGAGCGGGTTGTGCCGCACACGGTCAGAGGGACGACGAGGCGTCCCTTCTCGGTCAGCCCGCTGATCCACGCCGGGGGAATGTCCCACGCGGCCACGGTGACGATGATCCGGTCGTACGGGACGCCGTCGGGGACTCCGCCCTCGGCATCGGCGATGACGGTCCTCACCTGCCCGTACCCGGCATCGTCCAGGCATGTGCGGGCTTGCTTGATCACGTCGGCGTCGATGTCGACGGTGGTGACCTGCCCTCGCCCGCCCACCAACTCCTGGATGAGCGCGGCGTTGTAGCCGTTGGAGCCGATCTCGAGGACGTTCATCCCGGCTTCGACGCCGGCCTGTTCCAGCATCACGGCCTGCAGGTGCGCGGCTGACATCACGCTGATGTCCAGGCCGTGCTCGTCCTTCTTCACCGGCACGGTGCCGTGAATGGCGTAGGCGAGTTCCAGGTCGGCACCAGGCGCGAACCGATGCCGGGGCACAGCGGCGAACGCCGCGGCGACGGTCTCGGACGTGATGGCGTCTTTACGGAGCTCGCGGACCATGGCCGTACGCAGCATGTCAGCCCAGGGCGCGTCATCGATAGCAGTCATCCATCTACCTCACTGGTGGTGGTGCTTGCGCCTGCGGGGTCGGGCAGACGCCGGCGAAAGGCTGGGGTTGTGCTCCCACTGCCGGGCCGGATCCCGCCCGGCAGCGGGAGGTGGGGGTCTGTGCTCGTCGCCCGCGACGAGCACGGGGCACGGGGCACGGTTCAGGCTGCGAGGAGAGCGCGGACCGTCTTCCCCATGTCGTCACCGTGCAGGTACCAGTCGACACGTTCGGCAAGCTGGTCCAGGAGAGGCAGGCCGCGACCCCGCTCGGGGTTGGGTATCCGCGGAATGAATCCGGGCAGCGGGTCGGAGACCTCGATCAGGAGCACCCCGTCACTCAAGACGGCCAGACGCACGCGCAGTTCAGGCCCGGCGGTGTTCGCGTGCCGGTAGGCGTTGGTGACGAGCTCGCTGAGGGCGAGGGTCGCGTCGTCGACGTCCCCGTCCCAGCCCAGCGCGGGGATCAGCATCCGGGCGTCCGTGCGGGCACGGCGTGGCGCGTGCACGGTCATCGGATAGGTGCGGCTGCTCTCACCGCATACGGCAGGGCTCGGCTGTTCGGCGGCCGGTGGTGGGGTGCAGGGCAGCGGTATCGCTCTTGCAGGGGCGTGCTCTGCGTAGGGGGCCTCGACCAGGGCGCATTGCCGAATGCGCTGTTGAGGCGTGTGCCGCTGCGGATGCATGTGGGCTACTCCTGCTCGTCCGGTTTGCTGCGCGGGGTGCGGCAGTGATGCCACGTCAGGGCGCGCCTGGTTCGTCGTGGTTATGTCGCGCGGTCCGGGGGCCGTACGTCGAGCTAACTGCCACACGACCGCAAGCGGTTAGGGCTTTGAGGCCTGCTTCAGGGCGCTTCCCCTAGGGGGTTTTGACCATCTATTTACCTGACAGTAAGTACTCAGGGGGCTACCGTTCCGCCATGGACACCACGCGCAACGAGCTTCTTGAGGCGTGGATGCTCGAACACAAGCACAGCTCCAACAGCCTTGCTCAGGCGGCGAATTTAGCCGTGGAACGCCTCACCGGGAGGACCGGCCACTACGACGGCCGACAGGTCCGAGAGTGGCGCGCCGGACGGGTCCGGTGGCCCCACGAGGTAACGCGGCGTGCGTTACAGGACGTCACTGGGCTGCCAGCGGTCGCTTTAGGGTTCGTGCCACGGGGCCAGTCTTCGGCCACGACCACCCCACCGGAGGAGGACCCCATGCACCGCCGCACGCTCGTCGCCGCATCCCTCAGCGCAGCCGTAGCAGCCGCCACTCCCGGCATCGCGTCAGGACGTCAAATCGGTATGACCGACGTCGAGCGCCTGCAGCGCAAGTTCGCCGCGGTCGTCGCCAGCGACCACCGTCACGGCGGACAGGTCGACATCGAACAGCGGGCGGTCCGACTCGCCGACGAGGCTCTGAATCTGCAGAGCTCTGGCAGCGCCACCCAGCGGGTGCGCGGCAACCTGTACGCCACCGCCGCAAGTTTCCGCTCCTCCGCCATGTGGGCCGCCATCGACGGCCGCCGGTACAACGACGCCATCGGGCACATGCGGGAGGCCCAGACCCTCGCCGAACTGTCCGGCGACCAGGCCATCAAGTTCCGCATCTGGTCCCACGCAGGCAGCCTCTACCGGCACTTGGGCCGTCCCGCAGATGCTCGCGCTGCCAACGACGTCGCCCGCAACCTGCACATCACACGACGCGACCCCATGTTTGCCTCTCTCGGGATGGCTCGACAGATGGCCATCCAGGGGACCGCTCACGACCGTAGAGGTCTGGGCCGCACCTTCGACCAGGCCAAGGAGGCCATGGGCCGCGCAGACCAGGACACCTACCGGCCCGTGTGGCTGCTCGCGTTCTACGACGAGGCGGAACTGCACTCGCTCGCCCTCACCGCCCACCTTGCGGTCGGCAACTGGTCCACTGCGGAGTACCACGCCCACCAGTGCCTAGCCGCTCTCCGGCCACATATGCTTCGCTCCCGCTCCATTGCCACCAGCCGACTCGCCCAGGCCCAACTCGCCCAAGGCGACGACGAGACGGCCACCTACACAGCGATGAAGGTTCCGGTCGAGGCCGCTACCCAACACGCACGGGTTTCCCGCATGCTGCAGGAGTTTGGAGCAGCGCTGCGGGCAACCGCGCCGCGCGGTGCCAGCGCACGTACATGGATCGAGCACACTGCCGCTTGGAGGGCCACAGCATGACCTCGGCACCCGCCATCGAACTACGCACGTTCACCGACCTCGACGCCGCCCGTGGCGACTTGCTCAACGTCTACGCCGAAGTACGTGCCCCGCTGCTACACCTGCCGAACTACGCCGTCGGCGCGTTCGGCGAACGGCTCGACCGACATGGCACTGAGCCAGGCTTCATCGTGGTCATGGCCTATGCAGGCGACCATCCGGTGGGCTACGCCTACGGCAATCAGATCGAGGACGGTGACCGGTACTGGCAGCGCACCAGTCCGTCACCGAGCGCCACCTACACGGCGCACCCGGCGATGGCGTTGAAAGAGATCGGCGTGAGCCCCGAATGGCGCGGTACCGGGACCTCACGTCGTATCCACGATGCTCTTCTCGCCGACCGAGACGAGCCATACGTGACGCTCATGGTCAACGAGGCTGCCGGCGAAGGGAAAGTACACGCCCTGTACCGGCGGTGGGGCTATGAAGACATCGGGCACAGTCAGCCGTCACCAGCGTCGCCCCGCCTCACCGTGATGATCCGTCGCACCCACTGACCCCAGATGCACGATGTGGCGTTGTGCGGCAACGGCCTCACCCCGGTTCGCACAACGCCATCGCTAGGCCGTGAAATCCGACGTGCTCCATGTGGGTGCGGTTCGCATCGTCGATTCGGTAGAGGAGGCGCCAGCGGCCGCCGCGCAGACGGCGGTGACTGGTTCCCCATGGAGTGCTGCCCGCCGGTTTCGGATTCTCGGTGAGCATGTCGCTTGCCACGAACACCTCATCGAGCGTGTCGGGGTGTTCCTCTAGGAAACGCACTGTGGCGTTGACTGCGGACGGCTCCCAGGTGACGGTCCAGCTCACCGGGCGGCACCGCGCTCAGCGGCCTGCCGGAACAGAGCGCGGGCGTCGGTGTCAGCGACAGGTGCAAACTGCGCTCCGAGCGCACGGTCGCGTTCGAGGCGGGCCACTGCCAGGGCGTCCTCCATGTCCTCGAGTTCGGCGGGAGAAATGAGGACGGCGGTGGGCTGGCCGCGGTCGGTGAGGACCACGCGCTCGTACTGGGCGGCACGGCGGGCTAGCTCTCCAGTGGGATGTGGTCTGCACCGCCGGCCGCGCCCGGATCATGCACAGGCACCTTGCATCGGTGGCGCGAGCCCGGCACCGCCGAACGTCTTCACACCACGCTCGTCGCGGACCGACCGG
Organism: Streptomyces sp. NPDC107517; assembly: GCF_055582645.1. Lineage (NCBI taxonomy): Bacteria > Bacillati > Actinomycetota > Actinomycetes > Kitasatosporales > Streptomycetaceae > Streptomyces > Streptomyces sp. NPDC107517. Next base: position 24,458 of record NZ_JBVJPM010000050.1, read on the forward strand.
CAGCGCTGGCCGTGCTCCTGGTCGACCCCGGCCAACCCGCGCACTGCGCTTCGAGTTCGGGGCTCGGTTTCCGTCCCTGAACGACGAACCGCCGAACGCATCGGCTGGCGTTCGCAGGGCACGCCTCGGCCTGTTTACCACCAGGATCGTCATTCCACCGGTACCTCGGTGAGGGCTGCACGGTAAGTGGCGCGGTAAGGGCCGACGGCCATCATCCGCCTCGGTGGCTGCTGTCTGGCGGTTCCCTCCACCGGTCTGAGGAGACATGACCTTGGTTCAGTATTTGATGGGAGGCGGCTTGCGATGGGCCGCGTCGCCTCCGGCAGCCGATGATGGGCAGAGCGGGTGGATCGCCACCCACCTGGTTTCCCTGCTGCCCGACACCATGGACGAACTGCAGATCTGGGTGGTCTGCGTCGCGGTTGCAGCCGGGGTTCTGGGCGGGCTTGGATCACGCCGGCTGATGGTGCAGGCGAAGAAGCAGCGGCCAGGGTTCGACGGCACAGTCGACGCGCTCACCGAGGGGTTGGCCGTCGTGATCAGCGGGCTGTGGCGATTTGTCGCCGGACAGCCGCTGTGGGGCGAGCCCCGGAGCGATGCGACCTTCTTGCACCGGGGCGTCCTCCTGGACCGAAGACCCCTCAGTGCAGCGGGCACCTTGGCAAAGGGAGCCGACGCCACAGGCGGGGAAACGTCCGCCGTCGACCAGCCCGAAGCAGGCGCGAAAGCCCCAGGCGGGGCCGCTCGAGTGGACGTTTGGCATCAATGGCCGGGGGCGGCGCGCTCCGTCGTGCGTCTGGGCGCAGCGGCCGCAGGAATCGGCCTGTGGCGTGCACCGATGGGAACGCTCGTCGCGCTCGCAGTTGCGGTGCCCCTGTCTCTCGTGTGGATGAAGGCGATGGGCAACGGGGGCGTGGACCGGACCGATTCGCAGACCTACGGGCCCGGGCTGTGGGCCGCGCTGATCCAGGTGCTGCGTCTGTCTGGCGAGGATCAGGAGCGTGGCGATCGCTACTGGATGGTCCTCTCCGATGACCTGCACCGTGACGGCGCGCGCATCGTGATCCGGTTGCCTCTGCAGTGGCTCGGGCACGAGAAGGAACGCGCGGCACTTGCTCTCGCCGTCGCGACCCGCGTTCCCGGTGAATGGCAGGGCGCCTACTCTCAGCGCGGTAGGCGCCACTATGCCGAGTTCACGCCGAAGCCGGCGCCGAAGCCGCGGCCGCAGCTGGCGCCCTCGGTTCCCTGGAGGTCGACCGGCAATCCGTTCAAGGTGTTCGTCGGCCAGGCCATCGAGGGCGACCGCGTCGTCGACGTGGTGGTCTCCACCGAATCGGACACCCCGCACTGGGGCGTCGCCGGGGACACCGGATCCGGCAAGTCCACGGTCTTGTACATCCCGGTGGTGCACGGGCGTCTGAACGGCTGGGTCGTGGACATCCTCGACAACAAGGAAAACTCGATGATCGAGGCCGAGGGCCACAGTGGCGTGCGGGTCCACAAGACGACCCGCGCTTGCATGGGCGCCCTCGCCGAGTTCATGACGTCGATGATCGCGGCCGAGAAAGCCAACGGCCTCAACGGCGACCCGCACCTGCGGCAGATGCTGGTGCCCCGGCTCCTGGTCATCGACGAGCTGCCGACCCTGATCCGGTTCGCCTACACGTGGTGGAAGTTCGGGATCCGGCAGAAGGGCGCACCGCCGTTCATCGACTGGTTCACCATCATCTTGATGATGGGCCGCTCCTCGGGGCACCGCGTCGTCGTCGGCGCGCAGCAGTTCGACAACGCGCTGTTCGGCGGCACGATCGGCCGGAAGCAGATCGGCACGAAGATCACCATTGGTAAGCAGGACATGGTGAGTTGGGGTGTTGCCTTCGGGCAGAACGCTCCGCGCTTCGGATACGACACGGACACCAAGGGCCGCGGAGCGTACGCCGACAAGAAGACCGACCCAGATGGCGGTGACTTCGCCTGGGTGCGGGAGTTCCAGGCCGCCTACATCACCCCGCACGTCAAGGAACTGCTGGCCGAGGCTCCCCAGGCGCCGGGCTGGTTCGACCGTGGAGAGTTGGCCCCGTGGATCACCCCCGAGGCGCTCATGCAGGCCCAGGAGGAAGCGGCCGCTGACAACTTCCTGCCCGGTGGGGAATTCGCACCGCTGTCCCGGCCGGTTGTCCCGGTGTGCCGAAACAGGGGGCAACAGGGGGGTCCTGCCTGGTCAGGCACCGGGACTGCCCTTCTCGGGACAGTGAGCGGGACAGCGGCCGGGACAGGCGAGCAGGCTGTGGCGCTGGCGAGCGAGCGGGCCGAGGACGAGGCACTGCCCGAGACATACAGCATCGCCGAGGCGTGCAAGCGGGGCATCCTGCCGTGGTCCTACGACACGGCGCGCAAGTACCTCCTACAGCGCTCCAAGGCCAAGGGTGTCCCCGTTCCGGACGGCGTCACGGACGGAAAAGTCACCTACTACACCGAGCCGGAACTCCAGTCGTGGCTCAAGGCCTGGAGCGCGGCCGGGGCCGCCGCCTAGCGCACCAGTGTGATCCCAGCCGTTGCCGACCGGGACCACCCGGGCGAAACAGCACGCTCGGCACGGCTCGGACACCGCTCTGACGACAAATCAGAGCAGCGAACGACTGCGCGAGGCGCGTGCATGACAGGGTGAAGATTGCTAACTGTTGATGACGAAGGGGCGGCAGTACGTGACTGCGGCGAAGGAACCGAGGGAACCAACCAAGCTGACCCGGACCCATCGCATCCTGATCGGGGTGGTCGTCGCCGGTGCGGTGGTCATCGCCGGCATCGGCTTTGCGGGCTCGTATGCGGCCGTCCGCGAGCTCGCCTTCAAGAAAGGCTTCGGGGCGTTCAGTTACGCACTGCCGGTCGGGATCGACGCGGGTATCTGCGTACTCCTCGCCCTGGACCTGCTGCTGACCTGGATCCGGATACCGTTCCCCCTGCTGCGCCAGACGGCATGGCTGCTGACCGCCGCGACGATCGCGTTCAACGGCGCGACCGCGTGGCCGGACCCGCTCGGCGTCGGCATGCACGCCGTCATCCCGATCCTGTTCGTCGTCTCGGTCGAGGCGGCGCGGCACGCGGTGGGCCGG
>NZ_JBVJPM010000051.1:0-27348 GCF_055582645.1 Streptomyces sp. NPDC107517
GGGGACCCTGTGGGAGAGTAGGACGCCGCCGAACTATTTTTGAAGAAAACCCCCGTGACGGATGAGAATCCTGTTACGGGGGTTTTCTGCGTTTAGGGTCGAGCTATGCGATACGACCTGGTCATCTTCGACAATGACGGAGTTCTCGTCGACAGCGAGCCGATCTCCAACAAGCTTCTCGCCGGTTATCTCACTGAACTCGGGCACCCCACCTCGTACGAGGATTCCCTCCGGGACTATATGGGCGCTGCCATGCACCGCGTACATGATCTTGTGGAAGAGCGGACCGGGCAGCGGCTGCCCGAGGACTTCGACGATGTATTTCACGGGCGGGTCTTTGCCGCCTTTGAGCGGGAGTTGCAGCCGGTGCCCGGGGCCGTCGAGGTTCTGGAGAAGCTGGCCGCCGACGGAGTGCCGTACTGCGTTGGCTCCTCCGGGAGTCACGAGCGGATTCGTGTGGGGCATCGTCAGACCGGGCTCGACAAGTGGTTCGATGACGGACGGATCTTCAGTTCGCAGGATGTCGGGCTGGGCAAGCCGGCGCCCGATCTTTTCCTGCACGCGGCCCAGCGCATGGGTGTGACGCCGGAGAGGTGCGCGGTCGTGGAGGACAGTCCGCTCGGGGTTCAGGCCGCGGTGGCTGCCGGAATGGACGTGTACGGGTTCACGGCCATGACGCCCGCGAGCCGCTTGAACGGGGTCACCGAACTCTTCAGTGATATGCGGGAGTTGCCTGACCTGCTGACATGACATCTCCGTACGGTCTGCCCTGACATTTGTCACCGCGAGCTCCGGACGATCGTTTCTGTTGGGCAGTGGGGGGCCTCCACGAAGCTGAGTACATCGAGAACGGGACGTACGCAGTGACGACGGAGGGAACCCGATCATGAGCCGGCTCGTTGCACAGGCACCGGTCAAGTCCGCTGAGGCGGCTGCTGCCCCGCAGGGCGACCGTGCGGCCCTCCTGAGAAGCCTCAGGCCGCTGGTCGTGGACGTGGTCGTGCCGATGGCCTCGTACTACGTGCTGAGCAAGGGCTTCGGTATGAGCACGCTGGCCGCTCTGGGGTGGAGCAGTGTGCTGCCGGCGCTGCGGACCGTGTGGGGGGTGCTGCGGGAGCGGCGGCTCAATGTGCTGGCCGGGGTCATCCTCGTCGTGAACATGGCGGGGCTGCTGCTGAGCACGGTGACGGGTGACCCTCGGCTGATGCTGGCCAAGGACAGCGGGATCAGCAGTGTCGTGGGCATCTCGATGCTGGTGTCGGTCGTGGGCGGTAAGCCGCTCCTCACGTCCGCGCTCAAGCCCTTCGTGACGAAGGGGGATGCCGAGCGGACTGCGGCCTGGGAGCGGCTGTCGGCGGGGACAGGTCGGTTCGTGCGGGCCGAGCGGATGTTCACGGCGGTGTGGGGCCTGGCGCTGGTCACCGAGTGCGTGGTGCGGATCGTGGGGGCGTACACGTTGCCGGTCGACACGATGGTCTGGCTCGGCAATGTGATCATGGCGGGCGCCGTGGTCCTGGCCTTTCGGGTCAGTGGGCGTCTGGCTGTCGGGCCGATGGAGCGGATGGTCGAGGAGGAGACGGTGAGGCAGCGGGGCCAGGTGGAGCGCGTCGCCTGACACCCCTCCGGCGCCTCCGCACCCCGCACGTTCTTACCTCACGCCCTCTTCCCGGTCGCCCGATGACGGCGGCCGGGAACTTTCGTTCGAGATGCGTCGAGATCCGTCTACCCACCGGTAGGTCTGGGGCATACGCTGTGCGGCCATGACAGAAGTGCTGCGGCGTGGCAGAGGTTCGCTGGCGTTCAGTTTCTTTGTGCAGGGTGCCGCGTTCGCGCTCCTGGTCACTCGAATACCGGCGATTCAGGATCAGTACGGCATATCAGATGGGCTGTTGCCCGTCTTTCTCGCGGCGGTGCCGATCCTGGCCGGGGTCGGGAGCGTCTGCACCGAGAAGCTGGTCAAGCGAGTGCGGCCCAGTCGGGTCCTGCGGTGGTCGCAGCCGGTCGTGCTGCTGGCTCTGCTCGGTGTCGGGGCGGGGGACTCGCTGTGGCAAGCGGCCCTGGCGCTGGGGGCGTTCGGGCTTTCGGTGGGTGCGCTCGACGCGTCCATGAACATGCTCGGGGTGAGCCTGCAGAGTGCGTACGGGCGCAGCATCATGCTCGGGTTTCACGCGGCGTACAGCCTGGGCGGGATCGTGGGGGCGTCGCTCGCGTGGGTGGGGGCGCACTGGGACCTGTCGCTGTTCGTGTCGTATCTGCCGGTGGTGGTGTTGCTGTTGCCGGCGGCGTTCGTGGGGAGTCACTGGTACGTCGACGGGGAGAGCGGTGCCGGTGAGGGCGCGCAGGGTGCCGCGGGTGGCCCGGTGGTGTTCAAGCTGCTGTTGCCGCTGTGTCTGGTGATGACGTTCGCGTACATCGGGGACTCGACGGTCTCCAACTGGAGTGCGAAGTACCTCCAGGACGTGCTGGGGAGTTCGGAGCAGCTGTCGACGGTTCCGTACAACGTCTACATGGTGATGACGCTCGTGGGACGGGCGCTCGGGGACCTTGGGGTGCGGCGGTTCGGAGCGGTCGTGGTGGTGCGGTTCGGGGCTGTGGTCGCGGCACTCGGGTTCGCGGTCGTGGCGGTGGCGCCGGGGCCCTGGGTGGGGATGCTCGGGTTCACGCTGCTGGGGCTCGGGTTGTGTGTGATCGTGCCGCAGACGTTCGCCGCTGCGGGCAGGCTCTTCCCGAACGCTTCGGATTCGGCGATAGCGCGGCTGAATGTCTTCAACTATGTGGGTTTTCTGATCGGTTCGCCCCTTGTGGGCGCTCTGGGTGATGCGTGGAACTACCGGGGGGCGATGCTCGTTCCCATGGTGTTGGTGCTCGTGACTCTCGTGTACGCCCGTTCTTTCGCCCCTGGAGCGGACCGATACGGTGACGGGCATGAGCGGCCGCGCACAGCTGATGTGGGACGAGGCAGTAACGGGCTATGACTTCGGCCCGGATCACCCGATGGATCCGGTTCGGCTGGCCCTGACGAGAAGTCTCGTCGGGACTCTTGGGCTCGACCGTGAGATGGACGTCGTCGCCGCCAAGCGGGCGGGTGAGTCGACGCTGCGGCTCGTGCACCGCGAGGACTATGTGGAGGCGGTCAAGGCCGCGTCCGCCGATCCGGCTTCGGCGGACGGTGCCTATGGACTGGGGACGGTCGACGATCCGGCCTTCGCCGGTATGCACGATGTGTCGGCGCTGATCGCAGGGCAGTCCGTGGGCGCGGCGGAGGCCGTCTGGCGGGGTGAGGCGCTGCATGCGGTGAACTTCGCGGGCGGGCTGCACCATGCGATGCCCGGAGGTGCTTCCGGGTTCTGTATCTACAACGACGCGGCACTGGCCATCGCTCGTCTCCTGGAGCTGGGTGCCGAGCGGGTCGCGTACGTCGATGTGGACGTGCATCACGGGGACGGGGTGCAGGCGGCGTTCTGGGAGGACCCGCGGGTACTCACCATTTCGCTGCACGAGCATCCGCGGACGCTGTTTCCGCAGACCGGGTGGCCCGAGGAGACGGGGGCCGACGGTCCGGCGGAGGGGTCGGCGGTCAATGTGGCGCTGCCGGCGGGGACCGGGGACGCGGGGTGGCTGCGGGCTTTTCATGCCGTCGTGCCTGAGCTGCTGGCGGAGTTCAGGCCGCAGGTCCTGGTGACACAGCACGGGGCCGATACGCACTTCGAGGACCCGCTGGCGCATCTGGCGGTGTCGCTCGACGCGCAGCGGGCCGTGCAGGTCGCCTGCCATGAGCTGGCGCACGAGCATGCGGATGGGCGTTGGGTCGCGCTGGGCGGTGGCGGGTACGCGGTGGTGGACGTGGTGCCGCGGTCCTGGTCGCACCTGGTGGGGATCGCCGCGGGGCACGAGGTGGCACCCGAGACGGTGATTCCGGAGAGCTGGCGGCAGGAAGTGTTCGCCAGGACGCGGCAGTTGGCTCCGACGCGGATGACGGACGGGCGGTGGCCGGTCTCGTACAAGGAGTGGGAGCTGGGGTACGACCCGGCGGACCGGCTCGACCAGGCGGTTCTGGCGACGCGGCGTTCGGTGTTCCCGCTGCGGGGGCTGTTGCCGTAGCAGTGTGGTGGTCGGGCGGCCCGTGAGGGTACGGGGCGTTACGCCAAGTGTGGGGTGTTTTCGGGGTTTTAGGGGTGGCAGGGACCCCAATGCACCAGCATCACACGGGTGTTGAGCACCGGAGCGCTGCGTGCGCATCTGCTGGCCGCCCATCTGGCCGGGCCCGTGGCGACCTCCCGTGAGGTGAGTCTGCGCAGCTATCGGCTCTTCGCGGCCAGGGATCCCCGGATACTTCTGGGCCTCGACCCCGAGCGGAGCTGGGGTCAGCGGGATCTGCTCGCTCTGATGGCCGACAAGTGCGGGGTGTCGAGCGATCCGGGGGACACCTCGGGGTGCGACGTGATCGACCCGGAGCGGACGCTGGCGGCGCTCGACGCGTTCGCGAAGCGGCTCGGTGAGGCCGCGCGGGGTCGCGTCCCGGTGCTTTTCGGGACGGGTCACCCGCATCGACTCCTCGGTTTCTACGCCGCGTTGGCGGACGCCCTGTCGGCGGCGGGATGTCCTGTCCTCACCCCCGCGCAGGGTGAGAGTGTCGACATAACGACCCGGTTCGGCCTACGTACGTACGACCTCGACTACGTCCGTGGAGTCGCGCTGGTGCGGGAACCCGGCGCGCGTGGGCCGGGGCGTGAGACCGGCGCACATACCCACTCACCCCTCCCGGTTCGCACGGTGCTCGCGGCCGCGGCGCAGGCCGGCGGGCTGCTGCCGGAACTGGTCGTGGGTGACCATGGATGGGTCTGCGGTGCAGGTCAGTTGGGGTTCGACGCGATCGGGCTCGCGGATACGGATGACCCCGCGCTGTTCGTGGGGGAGGCCGAGGGGCAGGTGTCCGTAGTCGTTCCGCTTGATGATGCTGTGCGGTCTGATTACTACCGGCCGCTTACTCGCTATGTACTCAATCGAGCGTGTCTGTCACAGTAGGCGGCCATCCGCTGCTCCTCTTCCCCACTCGCACCACACGCCCCTAGTCTGGGGAGTGAGCACGCAACGACGTTGAGTCACCGGAAGGGGAAGCCGGTGGCCGTCGAGTGCGGAAGGTTCAGGTGTGTCATGGCTGCTGGTGAGAGTAGGCCTCTGAACGAGGTGCAGTTCCTGACCGTGGCGGAAGTCGCCTCGGTGATGCGAGTCTCGAAGATGACCGTGTACCGGCTGGTGCACAGTGGTCATCTGCCCGCGATCCGGGTCGGAAGGTCTTTCCGAGTCCCGGAACAAGCGGTTCACGAGTACCTCCGCGAGTCCTACGTGGGGGTGGAGACAGCCTGACGGCATCCTCCGGGATCCCTCGATTACAGGCTCAGCGCTGGGCCGGGTAGGCTAGGCCGACGTAGGTCGTGTGGGCCCAGACGCCCCGCACCGAGTGAAGAGAAGTGAGCGAGGGTAGTCGTGGGCTCTGTTATCAAGAAGCGGCGTAAGCGGATGGCCAAGAAGAAGCACCGCAAGCTGCTGAAGCGCACCCGCGTGCAGCGTCGCAACAAGAAGTAAGCGACCGCTGCATCAAGCGCGCTCTGTGGCCCCTCCACCGTCCGGTGGAGGGGCCACAGTCGTTCCACGGCCCTTATGGGGTCGCTTTCGCGGGCTCGTGTGGGAACGTAGGACCACGTCCCGGCGACCTCGGTCTGTACGTACGTCTGTGGCTGTGGTCACTTCCTGCATCGCGCGGTCATCACAGCGCAACATCGAACCGCTAACGTGGCGGCGAGTGCAGGCGGTGCGGAACTGGGGCGCGGCAGGGCTGCGACGGAAGGTAGGCGCTGATCTTGGGCAAGGTCGTGCTCGTGACCGGGGTGGCCCGGCAGCTCGGGGGCCGTTTCGTACGACGCATCCAGCGTGATCCCGAGGTGGACCGGGTGATTGGCGTGGACGCGGTGGCGCCCGCGCATCCTCTCGGGGGTGCGGAGTTCCTCCAGGCGGACATAAGGCAGTCCGCGATCGCCCGGGTGCTCGCGGAGCACTCCGTCGACACGGTCGTCCATCTGGATGTCACGGGTACCCCGCTGGTCAGCGGTGGCCGGGGCTCCGTCAAGGAGACCAACGTCATCGGCACGATGCAGTTGCTCGGCGCCTGCCAGAAGGCGCCGGCGGTCAAGCGGCTCGTGGTGAAGTCCAGTACGAACGTGTACGGGTCCGCGCCGCGCGACCCGGCCGTGTTCACCGAGACGACGCCGCCCAAGTCGCTGCCCAGCGGCGGCTTCGCCAAGGACACCGTGGAGGTCGAGGGGTACGTGCGCGGGTTCGCCCGGCGCCGGCCCGATGTCGCGGTGTGCGTGCTGCGGTTCGCGAACATTCTCGGTCCCGCCGCCGATTCGCCGCTCGCCGAGTACTTCTCGCTGCCGGTCCTGCCGACCGTCCTCGGCTATGACCCGCGGCTCCAGTTCGTGCACGAGGACGATGTCGTCGAGGTGCTGCGGATCGCGTCGCACGAGCCGGCGCGGGGGACGCTCAACAGCGGTACGTTCAATATCGCCGGTGACGGCGTGCTGCTCCTGTCGCAGTGCTCGCGCCGGCTCGGGCGGCCGACGGTGCCGGTGTTCCTCCCGGCCGTGACCTGGGTGGGATCGGCTCTGCGTACGCTGGGCGCGACGGACTTCTCGCCCGAGCAGATCAGGCTGCTCACGCACGGGCGGGTCGTGTCGACGGCCCAGATGCGCGAGACGCTGGGCTATCGGCCCGAGTACACGACTGCGGAGACCTTCGCGGAGTTCGTCCGTGGCCGCGGGCCCGGACTCCTGCCGCCGGAGGCCCTCGCGGGGGCCGTCGACCGGCTCGCCTCGCTGCCCTTCCTGGGCGGCGGTCACCCCCCGACGCAGAGCGCCAGCTGAGGAGCGCATCAACGATGGCGGATGCCAAGGTCATTCCGTTCGACGACGACCGCTCGCGCACCGGCGCCGGCAAGGTGGTTCCGCGCCGCCGTGGCGCGAGCGGCCGGCGCAAGGGCGAGCCCGCGGCCGTACGCGAGGTCGCGCCGCTGCCCGAGCAGCAGGACCACGAGCCGACACCGCCCGCCGCCGCGCGGGAGCCGGAGCCGCGGGAGCGGCCGCAGGCCGGCGGTGGCCTGGACCGGCGCATCGCGGGCGGCCTGGCGTTCTTGCGGCGGCGCCTGACGGGCGATTACGACGTCGACGAGTTCGGCTACGACAAGGAACTCACCGACCAGGTCCTGATGTCCCTGGTGCGGCCCCTGTACGAGAAGTACTTCCGGGTCGAGGTGAAGGGCATCGAGAACATCCCGGCGGACGGCGGTGCGCTGATCGTCGCCAATCACTCGGGGACGCTGCCGCTGGACGGCGTGATGATGCAGGTCGCCGTGCACGACAACCATCCGCAGAACCGGCATCTGCGGCTCCTGGCCGCGGACCTGGTGTTCATGCTGCCGGTGGTCAACGAGCTGGCGCGCAAGGCCGGCCACACGCTGGCCTGTGCGGAGGACGCGCAGCGGCTCCTGGAGCAGGGCGAGCTGGTCGGGGTGATGCCGGAGGGGTTCAAGGGCATCGGCAAGCCGTTCAGCGAGCGGTACAAGCTCCAGCGGTTCGGGCGTGGCGGGTTCGTCTCGACGGCGTTGCGCGCCGGGACGCCGATCGTGCCGTGCTCGATCGTCGGGGCGGAGGAGATCTACCCGATGATCGGCAACGCGAAGACGCTGGCTCGGCTCCTCGGCTTCCCGTACTTCCCGATCACGCCGACGTTTCCGTGGCTCGGGCCGCTGGGCGCGGTGCCGCTGCCGACGAAGTGGACGATCCAGTTCGGCGAGCCGATCCCGACGGACGGCTTCCCGCCGGAGGCGGCCGAGGACCCGATGCTGATGTTCAACCTGACGGACCAGGTGCGGGAGCAGATCCAGCACACGCTGTACAAGCTGCTCGTGCAGCGGAGGTCTGTGTTCTTCTGACAAGGCATACGTGAAGGGGGCGGCCACCGGATCCGGTGACCGCCCCCTTCACGTAACACGCGACGCAGTGACTAGTCCGCGTCCTCGCTGTCGATTCCCAGGCCGGGCAGCAGGCCTGGGAGGAGGGGCGGGAGCGTGACGTCGGGCTTCGGGGTGGTGTGTTTGCCTTCGGACGGAGTGGGGCTGGTGTCGGCCTCGGGCGGGTCGAGGAGGTCGCCGGTGGTGTCGCCGAGGAGGCCGTCGTCGTGGGTGCCGGAGGAGGACGGCCGGGGTTTGCCCGAGCTGTCCTGGTGGCCGTGCGACGCTCCGCCGGCCGTCGGGGTGGAGCGGTCGTCGCCGGAGGTGCCGGGCGTCCGGTCGTGGACGCCGGGCTGTCCGCTGCTGCGGCCGGCTTGCTCGGGGGCCCGCGGGAGCAGGGACCGCAGCGGGTCGACCTCTTGGTCTATGGCGTCGAAGACCGAGCTGACCTGCGCGCCCACGTCGCCGAGCTGTACGGGCAGGCGGTCGCGCAGCGCGTCCCAGTTCTCACGGTGGGACTGGGTGAACGACGACAGGGCCTGGATGGGGCCGAGCGAGCCGTCCCTGCGGTAGGCCTCGAGGAGCAGGCGGTGGCCCTCGGAGGCGTCGTACTGGACGCCGGAGAGGGTGCGCCTGACTTCGCCGAGGGACTCGTGGTCGAGCTGTCCGCTGCGGCCGCGCTCCATGAGCCGGCGCGCTTCGCTGAGGCGGGTGGAGGCCTGGTCGAGATAGATCCGGCCGCGGTCGGAGTCGCCGTCGGCCATGCCGAGTTTCAGGTCCTCCATCCCGCGTTTCAGTCCGTAGAGATGGTCACCGGGGAGGGCGTCGGAGCTGGCAGCGGCGACGCCGCCGAAGGCTCCCGCGGCGACACCGACGGTGAGGCCGCCTGCCGCGATGCCCTTGGACAGGCGTGAGCGGGGTCGCAACTTCCGCAGCGGGCTCGCCCGGTGAGCGCCCTTGCGCGCGCGCTGCTCGGGCACGGAAGGGCCTGGCCCCGCACCCCCCGCAGCCGTGCCCTCGAGCAGCATGGCCTCCATGGCGGCCACGAGCTGGGCTCGTTGAACCACCTTGACCTCGGGGTCAAGCTCAGGCTTGGGAAGTTCGTCCAGTCCGGTCACCAGCGCCAACAGCTTGCCCTGCTCGCCTTGTTCGGCGGGGGGCTCTTCCTGCTGTACGGCCGCCGCTTCCCGGTCGGACTGCTCCTCCAGGGCCTGGGCGAAGGCGTTCGCCCGCCGGTGTGCCGATACGTTCGCGATCACTGGCGGCACCTCCTCTCGTCATGACGGTCGACTCCCCAGGGGGTCCTGAGGGTTGCACACCCTGAGCACTTCCACACGATCGAGTGAGTGGAAGCAGTCGGGGAGTGACCACAGGGAGCCTGCATCCCGCATAACGAGCGACGCGGCACTTGGGTTACGGACGGCGGATGATCGGACCGCGATCCCATCTGCCCCTCACAGAAGGTGAGTTGGCGGCTACGGAGCGACGCTTCGGGTGGGGTGGGCCCCACTGATCGTTAACGGGCGTCGTCCGGGAGCAGGCGCGCCAGGGTGCGTACGGCGCGGTACTGGAGGGTCTTGATCGCGCCCTCGTTCTTGCCCATGACCTTGGCGGTCTCGGCGACCGAGAGGCCCTGCAGGAAGCGCAGGGTCACGCACTCCTGCTGCTGGGGGTTGAGCCGGTGCACCGCGTCGAGCAGGGCCGCGTTCGACAGGGATTCGAGGACGGAGTCCTCCGGGCTGCGCTCGACCTCGTTCGCGTCGAGCATTTCGCCGGTGGTCACTTCGAGGCGGAAACGGCTCGACTTGAAGTGGTCGGCGACCAGGTTCCGCGCGATCGTGACCAGCCAGGCGCCGAAGTCGCGCCCCTGCCAGGTGAAGGTGCCGATGCGGCGCAGGGCCCGCAGGAAGGTCTCGCTGGTGAGATCCTCGGCCGTCGCCTTCCCGCCGACGCGGTAGTAGATGTAGCGGTAGACGGTGTCGCTGTACTGGTCGTAGAGACGGCCGAACGCGTCGGCCTCGCCCGCCTGGGCGCGCTCGACGAGATCCATCATGCGGGCGCTGTCGCTGTCCGCGGCGGGTCGGCGTGCGGTGGACGTACCGGCGGAACCGGATCGGGCTCGTCTTCCGACCGTGGTGCTCCCGTCAGCCAGGGCATAGCAAGGACCGGTAGGGCCGTTCGCGGCGGGTGCCGCGACGGCGAGGGCGGGGACGGCGTACGCGGTGGGGACGAAGCCGCGCAAGCGGTCGGAGACCGTTGCGCGCAGCGTAGCCAGGCCCGAGGCGTCAACCCCGACGTGTGGGTACACGGGACTCCCAGAGGCAGAGCTTCCATCACGTGCAGTGCGGGACCGTTCACTCGTCGTGTTGACGCGTGGGTACCGGTTTGCGTCTGAGGAGAATAACGCTTCGTGCAGGGAGCGCTACACCCAGTTGCTCAAATCACCGATTACGTCGCTTCCGTAACTGAACGGAGTCGGTTCAAGTGCCGGAGAGTGACCGATTGTTGATCGGATTAGGTCATGTTCCGTCTGAGCGCGGGGCGTGTTGTGGCCGAGTTGAACCAACGGGACTGGCGGGAGCCGTGCGGGGGTAAGGGGATGCGATTGGCGCCCGCGCCCGGGAGCGCCGCGGGTCAGCGGCGGCGACGGTGCAGGGCCACCGCGGCGGCCGTGCCGCCGGCCAGTGCGCCGACTCCCGCCGCGGCCGGGATGCCGACCTTCGCGGCCTTGCGGCCCGTGCGGTAGTCGCGCAGCCGCCAGTCACGTTCGCGTGCGTGCTTGCGCAGTTTGGTGTCCGGATTGATCGCGTACGGATGTCCTACGAGCGACAGCATCGGGATGTCGTTGTGCGAGTCGCTGTACGCGGCGCAGCGGTTGAGGTCGAGGCCCTCGGCGGCGGCGAGGGCGCGGACGGCCTCGGCCTTCGCGGGGCCGTGCAGGGGTTCGCCGACGAGCTTGCCCGTGTAGACGCCCCCGACGGACTCGGCGACCGTGCCGAGGGCGCCGGTCAGGCCGAGGCGGCGGGCGATGATCGTCGCGGTCTCCACGGGGGCGGCGGTGACGAGCCACACCTTCTGGCCCGCGTCCAGGTGGGCCTGGGCTAGGGCGCGGGTGCCGGGCCAGATGCGCTCGGCCATGTACTCGTCGTAGATCTCCTCGCCGATGGACATCAGCTCGGCGACGCGGTGGCCCTTGACGATGGACAGCGCGCTGTCGCGTGCGTCCTGCATGTGCTCGGGGTCCTCGACGCCGGCGATCCTGAACCAGGCCTGCTGCCAGCCGAACTTGACCAGCTCGCGGCGCTGGAAGAACTTCCGCTTGTAGAGGCCGCGGCCGAAGTGGAAGATCGCGGCGCCCTGCATGACGGTGTTGTCGAGGTCGAAGAAGGCGGCGGCCTTGTCGTCGCCGACGACGGGGAACTCCGTTTCCGGGGTGCCTTCATCGGGCTGTGTCGCCTCGCTGAGCTGTTCCAGCTCCTGCGACGACTTGCGGGCGGCCTCGGCCGAGGCCTCGCCAGCCAATACGCTCCGCGCGGTGGCGGAGCGCCTACGGGGTGTGAGCCATCCGAGAGCGGCCATGTCGTGAGCATAGCCAGTCTGTTCGGTGGTTCCGGAGTCGTGAGGATTCGGCGTTGTGAACTCTCCGCGACCGAGCCGTTAAACAACGGGCGGGAGAGGTGCGCCGGGAGGCGTCGGCGGAGCGAGAATGGCCGGTATGAGCCCCATTTTTCGCCGGAGCGAGAAGAAGAGCCCCGAGGAGCGTCTGGTCACCCTGGTCGGGAAGCCCGGCTGCCATCTGTGCGACGACGCGCAGGAGGTGATCGAGAAGGTGTGCGGCGAGCTCGGTGCGTCCTGGGAGAAGAAGGACATCACCCAGGACGAGGAGCTGTACCGCTTGTACTGGGAGCAGATCCCCGTGGTGCTCGTGGACGGAGCACAGCATGACTTCTGGAAGGTGAACGAAGATCGACTTCGGCGTGCGCTGACGGGCTGAGGCGCCGGGGTCCACGCGCGAGTAGCGACCGTCACTGACCGAGCAGTCCAAGTGGTCCGGAAAGTCGCCTAGGATCGGGGGCGGTTTGGTCTCGGGGGCGCGGATCGTAGAGGAGAGTGTACGGTTTTGCCCCCTTCATGCAGGCAACGAAGCGGCTTGCGTGCCGGTTCCATATGCGCGCGCCAGGGGCGCGTGACCCCGGTCACGTTGCCCGGGCAAATCGGACACCATCTTTGTGCACGCGTTCACAAAGACATAGCCTGCATTCGACGGGGCGGTCCTGGGACGTACGACCGCCCGCAGCCCCGCTCTACCCGCAGGAGCACCGTGGCAACTGGCCGAACTCACCGACCGGCGACCCGCAGCCGAGGAATTCCCGAGGCCACCGTCGCCCGCCTTCCGCTGTACCTCCGGGCCCTCACCGGCCTGTCGGAGCGCTCGGTTCCCACGGTTTCCTCCGAGGAGCTCGCGGCCGCCGCGGGGGTCAATTCCGCGAAGCTGCGCAAGGACTTCTCGTACCTCGGCTCCTACGGCACCCGCGGTGTGGGTTACGACGTCGAGTACCTCGTCTACCAGATCTCCCGCGAGCTCGGCCTCACCCAGGACTGGCCGATCGTGATGGTCGGTATCGGTAACCTCGGCGCCGCTCTGGCCAATTACGGCGGCTTCGCCTCGCGTGGCTTCCGTGTCGCCGCCCTGATCGACGCCGACCCGGCGATGACCGGCAAGTCCGTCGCGGGCATGGCCGTGCAGCACGCCGACGACCTCGAGAAGATCATCGACGACAACGGCGTCTCCATCGGCGTCATCGCGACGCCCGCGGGCGCGGCCCAGCAGGTCTGCGACCGGCTCGTCGCCGCCGGCGTCACGTCGATCCTCAACTTCGCGCCGACCGTCCTGTCCGTGCCGGACGGCGTCGACGTGCGCAAGGTCGACCTCTCCATCGAGCTCCAGATCCTCGCCTTCCACGAGCAGCGCAAGGCCGGCGAGGGCCAGGACGACACGGTGGACGAGGCCGGCACCGAGACCCCGGCCGCCGCTGCGGCGAAGCCGGCCCGCAAGGGACCCGACGGGGATGTCCCCGCCGTGATGCCGGCATGAGTCTCCTCGTCGTGGGCCTGAGCCACCGCAGCGCTCCCGTGAGCGTCCTCGAGCGCGCCGCGCTCTCCGCGGACGCCCAGGCGAAGCTGCTCCAGGACACGCTCGCCGCGGAGCCCGCCGCCGAGGCCGCGGTGCTCTCGACGTGCAACCGCATCGAGCTGTACGCCGACGTGGACAAGTTCCACGCGGGTGTCGCCGAGCTCTCGACGCTGCTCGCCCAGCACAGCGGCGTCGGTCTCGAGGAGCTCACTCCTTATCTTTATGTGCACTACGAGGACCGGGCCGTCCACCACCTGTTCTCGGTGGCGTGCGGGCTGGACTCGATGGTCGTGGGC
The DNA here is from genome assembly GCF_055582645.1 of Streptomyces sp. NPDC107517. Taxonomy (NCBI): domain Bacteria; kingdom Bacillati; phylum Actinomycetota; class Actinomycetes; order Kitasatosporales; family Streptomycetaceae; genus Streptomyces; species Streptomyces sp. NPDC107517. The sequence continues at coordinate 13,439 of NZ_JBVJPM010000051.1, forward strand.
GAGGGCCAGATCCTCGGCCAGATCAAGGACGGCCTCGCGCGCTCCCAGGAGCTGCACACCGCGGGCCGCCTCCTCAACGACCTGTTCCAGCAGGCGCTGCGGGTCGGCAAGCGGGCCCACTCGGAGACCGGGATCGACCGTGCCGGGCAGTCCCTGGTCACGTTCGGCCTGGAGCAGCTGGCCGCCGGGCGCGCGGTCGACGTATGGGCCAAGGACAAGCGCGCCCTGGTGATCGGCGCGGGCTCGATGTCCTCGCTGGCCGCGGCGACGCTCGCGCGCGCCGGTGTCGCCGAGATCGTCGTCGCCAACCGCACGCTGGAGCGCGCCGAGCGGCTCGCGCAGATCCTGAGCGAGCCCGGCGGCACCGCAGTGGCCGCGCGCGCGGTTGCCATGGACGCCGTCGGCGACGAACTGACACGTGCCGATGTCGTCGTCTCCTGCACCGGAGCGACCGGACTCGTGCTGAGCGAGGCCGAGATCCTGCGTGCCACCGAGGGGCGTAAGGGTGGCCTCGCGCTGCTCGACCTCGCGATGCCGCGGGACATCGACGGCGCCGCGCACCGCATCGGCGGCGTGCGCTTCGTCGACATCGAGTCCCTCGCCGAGGCCTCGGCCGACGCGCCGATGGCCGCCGACGTGGACCAGGTGCGGGGCATCGTCTCCGACGAGGTCGCCGCGTTCGGCGCCGCTCAGCGCGCCGCGACCATCACGCCGACCGTCGTCGCCCTGCGCACGATGGCCGCCGACGTGGTCACCGGCGAGATCGCGCGGCTCGACGGGCGCCTGCCGGAGCTCGACGAGAAGCAGCGCGCGGAGATCACCCAGACCGTGCGGCGCGTGGTGGACAAGCTCCTGCACGCGCCGACCGTACGGGTCAAGCAGCTGGCCGCCGAACCCGGCGGTGCCGGGTACGCGGACGCGCTGCGGACCCTCTTCGACCTCGACCCGGAGGCGGTGGCCGCCGTCTCGCGGGCCGATCTGAACGAGCTGAACGAGCCGGTAGCCAAGAATCGAGGCCGGGCATCATGACGGACAGGGCACTCAGGCTCGGGACCAGGCGCAGCAAGCTCGCCATGGCCCAGTCGGGGCGCGTGGCTGAGGCCGTACGGCAGGTGACGGGACGGCCCGTCGAGCTGGTCGAGATCACCACGTACGGGGACACGTCCCGCGAACACCTGGCGCAGATCGGCGGTACCGGCGTGTTCGTCGTGGCGCTGCGCGAGGCGCTGCTGCGCGGCGACGTCGACTTCGCCGTGCACTCCCTCAAGGACCTGCCGACCACGCCCCACCCGGACCTCACGCTGGCGGCCGTGCCGCTGCGCGAGGACCCGCGCGACGTACTCGTCGCCCGCGACGGACTGACCTTCGCGCAGCTCCCCGACGGAGCGCGTGTCGGTACGGGTTCGCCGCGCCGCATGTCGCAGCTGAACGCGTACGCGCGCAGCCACGGCATGCACATAGAGACCGTGCCGATCCGCGGGAACATCGACACCCGCGTCGGTTACGTGCACAACGGGGAGCTCGACGCCGTCGTGCTCGCCGCCGCCGGGCTGAACCGGATCGGCCGCATCGGGGAAGTGACGGACTTCCTCGCGGTCGACACGGTTCTTCCCGCCCCCGGTCAGGGGGCCCTGGCGGTCGAGTGCTCCGCGTCCGACGCGGACCTCGTCGCCATGCTCGGAGAGCTCGACGACTCGTTCACGCGAGTCGCCGTGACCGCCGAGCGATCCCTGCTCGCCGCCCTGGAGGCCGGCTGCAGTGCACCTGTGGGTGCCCTGGCCGACCTGCTGGCCGACGGGCAGATTGCCAACGAAATGCGCCTGCGGGGTGTCGTCGGTACGACCGACGGCTCCGCGCTGGTGCAGCTGTCCACCACCGGTCCCGTGCCCGAGACGGAAGACCAGGCGCTGGCGCTCGGTCGCGAACTCGCTGCCGAGATGCTCGCCAAGGGCGCGGCCGGTCTGATGGGGGAGCGAGCACTTTGAGCCCCACCACCTCTGACCCTTCGGCCACCTGGGCAACCGGGCACGTCACCTTCCTCGGTGCCGGTCCCGGAGATCCAGGACTACTGACGCTGCGCGCCGTGGAGGCGCTCGCCCGAGCGGATGTGCTGATCGCCGAGCCCGAAGTGCTCGACGTCGTGCGCACGCACGCGAAGGCGGGCGTGACCGTCCTCGGCGCGGAGCTCCCGGGCGCACCGGGGCAGGCGGCTGCTGACGATGCGTCAACTGCCGCCGTGGTCCCCGCGTTGAGGGACTGCGCCAATCTTGTCATGGAGGCCGCGCGGGGCGGCAAGCGGGTCGTACGTGCCGTCAGCGGCGACCCCGGACTCGACACCTACGCGGCCGGGGAGATGCTGGCCTGCGCGGCCGACGGGGTCTCCTTCGAGGTCGTGCCCGGCATCGCGGCGGCTGTCGGTGTGCCCGCGTACGCCGGTGTTCCGCTGCGGGACGCGCAGGGCGCGGACGTGCGGTTCGTCGACGCCCGCACCGCCTCCGAGCGCTGCTGGACCGAGGTCGGCGCGTCCGACGGCACGGTCGTCGTCTCGACGACGCTCGACGCGGTGGCCGCGGCCGCCGGCGAGCTGGTCGCGGCGGGCCGCAAGCCGGACACCCCGCTGACCGTCACGGTCGCCGGTACGACGACGCGCCAGCGGACCTGGTCCGCGACGCTCGGCACGATCGCCCAGACCTTCAAGCAGGCGAAGGTGCTGCCCTCCCCGGAGGGCGGCCGCCCCGTCATAGCCGTGGTCGGCGAGCGTTCCGCGGCGGCCCAGCGCGACCAGCTCTCGTGGTTCGAGTCCAAGCCGCTGTTCGGCTGGAAGGTGCTCGTACCGCGGACCAAGGAGCAGGCGGCATCGCTCTCCGACCAGCTCAGCTCGTACGGCGCCGTGCCGCACGAGGTGCCGACGATCGCGGTCGAACCCCCGCGCACGCCCCAGCAGATGGAGCGCGCGGTCAAGGGCCTCGTCACCGGACGCTACGAGTGGATCGCCTTCACCTCGGTGAACGCGGTCAAGGCCGTGCGCGAGAAGTTCGAGGAGTACGGGCTCGACGCCCGTGCCTTCGCCGGGATCAAGGTCGCCGCAGTGGGCGAGCAGACCGCCGCCGCGCTCGTCGCGTTCGGTGTGAAGCCCGACCTCGTGCCGAGCGGTGAGCAGTCCGCCGCAGGTCTCCTCGAGGACTGGCCGCCGTACGACCCGGTCTTCGACCCGATCGACCGTGTCTTCCTGCCGCGCGCCGACATCGCCACCGAGACGCTCGTCGCCGGGCTCATCGAACTCGGGTGGGAGGTCGACGACGTGACCGCCTACCGGACGGTGCGTGCGTCGCCGCCGCCGGCGGAGACGCGCGAGGCGATCAAGGGCGGCGGGTTCGACGCCGTGCTGTTCACGTCGTCGTCGACCGTGCGGAACCTGGTGGGTATCGCCGGCAAGCCGCACAACGTGACCGTGATCGCGTGCATCGGCCCCGCGACGGCCAAGACCGCCGAGGAGCACGGACTGCGCGTGGACGTGATGTCCCCGGAGCCGTCGGTGCACCGGCTGGCACAGGCGCTGGCCGACTTCGGCGCGCGGCGGCGTGCCGCCGCGCTCGAGGCGGGGGATCCTGTGTCCCGGCCGAGCGAGCGGCGGCCCGGGGCCCGGAGGCGTCGGGCGGCGCCGTAGGGCCGAGCGGTCGTGGGCACAGCCCGGCGTACAGATCGACGTGGAGTGTTGGTGTGACTGAGTACGGATCCTTCCCGGGTGCGCGGCCGCGGCGGCTGCGCACCACCCCCGCCATGCGGCGCATGGTCGCGGAGACGCGGCTGCACCCGGCCGACCTGATCCTTCCCGCGTTCGTGCGGGAGGGCATCGGCGAGCCGGTCGCGATCGGGTCCATGCCCGGTGTCGTGCAGCACACCAGGGACACCCTGAAGAAGGCGGCCGTCGAGGCGCTGGAGGCCGGGGTCTCCGGCATCATGCTCTTCGGCGTGCCGGACGACGCGAAGAAGGACGCCCTCGGGACGGCCGGTACGGACCCCGACGGCATCCTCCAGGTGGCGCTGCGCGACGTGCGCGCCGAGGTCGGCGACGACCTCATCGTCATGTCCGACCTGTGCCTCGACGAGTTCACGGACCACGGGCACTGCGGTGTCCTGGACGCCGAGGGGCGCGTCGACAACGACGCGACGCTGGAGCGGTACGCGGAGATGGCGCAGGTCCAGGCCGACGCGGGCGCCCATGTCGTGGGCCCCAGCGGCATGATGGACGGGCAGGTCGGGGTCATCCGCGACGCGCTCGACACCATCGGCAAGGAGGACGTCTCGATCCTCGCCTACACCGCGAAGTACTCGTCGGCGTTCTACGGGCCGTTCCGCGAGGCCGTCGGCTCCTCGCTGACCGGCGACCGCAAGACGTACCAGCAGGACCCGGCCAACGTGCGGGAGTCCCTGCGGGAGCTGGCGCTCGACCTCGAGGAGGGCGCCGACATGGTGATGGTCAAGCCGGCCGGACCCTACCTCGACATCCTCGCCAAGGTCGCCGAGTCGGTGGACGTGCCGGTGGCCGCGTACCAGATCAGCGGCGAGTACGCGATGATCGAGGCCGCCGCTCAGCGCGGCTGGATCGAGCGTGACCGGGCCATCCTGGAGGCACTCCTCGGCATCAAGCGGGCCGGCGCGAACATGATCCTCACGTACTGGGCGACGGAGGTCGCGCGCGGCCTGTGACCGCGCCCGATCCCTGAACTCCCGCTGCCCCGCCGGTACATGACCGGCGGGGCAGCTTTTTGCGTTCTCCCGCTCACCAGTTCAGCGCGTCGCTCATCGACTGCTGCCAGTAGGTGACCTTGAGCGAGTCGTCGATGTAGACGCCCTTCGCGGGCAGCGCGGCCTTGGCGCCGGGGCCGCCGTCGTTCGTGTTGCGGCCCTGGAAGAACACCTCGAGTGTCTTCTCCGTACGCCCGTTGGAACCGCCGCCGTCGTCGCCGCCGGAGAGCGCGACGCCCGCGTAGGCGGACTGGCCCGGCGACAGGGACACCACCGCCTGCGGCTGCGAGTCGTCGATCACCGGCGGGACCGCCTGGGCCTCGCCGAAGCGGACGGCCGGGTAGCCGTACAGATCGCAGCGCTTCGAGCCCGTGTTGGTCACCGTCAGGAGCATGTGGTTGACGGGGCGCGTGACGGACTGGGCGGCGACCTTGACCGTGGAGCCGTTGCACGTGACGCGGGTGGTGGAGGCGGTGGGGTTGTTCTTGCCGGTGGAGGCGGGCTGCGGCTTCGGCTCGGCGGTGGCGGTACGTCCGGTGCCGGAGCTCGTGCCGGTGCCTGTGCCGGCGCCCGTCGTCGATCCGGCGTCCGCGTCCTTGCCGTTGTCGCCGTGGGCCGGCGCCGAGTTCGAGGGGTGCCGCGACGCGCCCTCGTCGCGGACCCCTTCCCCGTTGTTGCAGGCGGTCAGGGAGAGTGCGGCCAGGGCGACCGTGGCGGCGGCCGTGAGGAGGCGGACACGGGAGCGGGCGGGTGCGGCGATGGACACTGGTGATCCCCTTCGGAGGTGGCGTGCTTGGATGACCAGAGCTTGTGCTGTGATCTGTCCCGATCGCCAGCACCGCAGGACCACTTGGGACGCTGGAACGTTCGCACCGGCTCTGACCTGGGGAAACGACCATTCCCTGGAACGCCGGACTGGGATGAGGGGGTAGGGGAACGGTGGCTGGGGTTGACGGGACGGCCGAGTTCGCGGCGCTGCTGCGAGGGCTGAAGGAGCGCTCGGGGCTGAGTTACGGCGTACTCGCGAAGCGGCTGCACATGAGTACGTCGACGCTGCACCGGTACTGCAACGGGGACGCGGTGCCGGTCGACTACGCGCCGGTCGAGCGGCTGGCCCGGCTGTGCAAGGCCGGTCCCGAGGAGCTCGTCGAGATGCACCGGCTGTGGGTCCTCGCGGACGCGGCGCGCAGGACGAAGCCGGCGGCGGCGTCGCAGGAGCCGGCGGCATTGGCCGTGGAACCGGTGGCGCCCGTGCCCGATGCGGAGCCCGTGCCCGCCCCCGTGAAGCGCCGCTCCCGGCGCGCGGTCGTGCTCGCCGCCGCTCTTGCCGTCGTCGTGGCCGGGGGAGCCGGCGCGTTCGCCGTGCACCTCGCCGGAGACGGTGGTGACGGCGGCGGAGACCGGAAGGACCACGCCGGGGCCACCTCGTCCGGCACACCGGGCGCGCGCTCCGCGGACCCGTCGGGCAAGGCGTCCCCGTCAGCGGGCCACGGGCGCAAGCCTTCCGCGAGCCCGTCCCGCAGTGACAGCCCGGCCGGTGACGCGCCGGGCACCCCGTCCGCCCCGGCGGCGGGTGCGTCCACCGGCACGCCGCTGACCGTCGCCACCACCCCGTACATCTACGAGAGCCCGTGCAGCCAGCACTTCCTGATCGACCGGCCGCCGGCCGAGGTGCCCCCGCCGCCCCTCGAACAGGACGCCCCGAACTGGGTCGGTGCGATCGGCGCGGTCGCGTCGGGGGAGCAGCTGATCAAGCTCACCGTTCAGGGGACGGGCAGCGACACCGTGGTCCTGGAGGACCTGGACGTCCGCGTCATGAAGTCCGGTGCGCCGCTCGCGTGGAACGACTACTCGATGGGCGTGGGCTGCGGGGGCAACGTGGGGACGAAGTCGTTCGGTGTGGATCTCGACGCGCCCCGCCCGGTCTCGGCGCCGAAGCACGGGCAGCGCGACTTCCCGTACAAGGTCAGTGAGAGCGACCCCGAGGTCTTCTACGTCAAGGCGAACACCAAGGCCCACGACGTCAGTTGGGTCCTGGAGCTGAAGTGGTCGAGCGGCGCCCGCCACGGTGTCCTGAAGGTCGACGACCAGGGGCGGGCCTTTCGCACCAGCGCAGATGTCGGCCGTCCCGGCTACGACTACCCGATCGGGTCGGGCGGCTGGGGCGAGCGCCCCAGCGCATAGCGGCCGGGCCCGAACGGCTGTGCCCCAACGACTGTGCCCCAACGACTGTGCCCCGCCGGGGACTTCCGGCGGGGCACAGTCGGCGTATTTCGGGCCACCGAGTACCGGAAGGCCGAGGAAGGGTCAGAGGCGCTCGGGCGTCCTGATGCCCAGGAGCGCCATGCCCTGGTGCAGCGTGCGGGCCGTCAGGTCGCACAGGAACAGGCGGTTCTCCACCTGCTCCGGGGTGTCCGCCTTCAGGACCGGGCACTGGTCGTAGAACGTCGTGTAGAGCGACGCCAGCTGGTACAGGTACGCGGCCAGCTTGTGCGGCGCATATTCGGCGGCGGCCTCGAAGACCGTGTCGCCGAACGCGTCCAGGTGCAGGCCGAGCGCCCGCTCCGCCGGGGCCAGGGCCAGCTCCGGGTGGGCGGCCGGGGCCGCGCCTTCGGCCTTGCGCAGGATCGACTTGATCCGGGCGTACGCGTACTGGAGGTAGACGCTCGTGTCGCCGTTCAGGGACACCATCTGGTCCAGGTCGAACTTGTAGTCCCGGCTCGGCGACGTCGACAGGTCGGCGTACTTCACCGCGCCGATGCCCACGTAGCGGCCGTTCTCCACGATCTCCTGCTCGGTCAGGCCCACCTTCTCGGCCTTCTCGCGCACGACCGCCGTGGCCCGCTCGGCGGCCTCGTCGAGCAGGTCCTCCAGGCGGACCGTCTCGCCCTCACGCGTCTTGAACGGCTTGCCGTCCGCGCCGAGGACCGTGCCGTAGCCCATGTTGTGGGCCGTGACCTCGTCGCTCAGCCAGCCCGCGCGGCGTGCCGTCTCGAAGACCATCTTGAAGTGCAGTGACTGGCGCACGTCCACGACGTAGATCAGCGACGTGGCGTGCAGGTCGACGACGCGGTCGCGGATCGCGGACAGGTCGGAGGCCGCGTAGCCGAAGCCGCCGTCCTTCTTCTGCACGATCAGCGGGACCGGCTGGTCGTCCTTGCCCTTGATGTCGTCGAAGAAGACCACGAGGGCGCCCTCGGAGCGGACGGCGACGCCCGACTCCTCCAGGAGCCGCGCCGTCTCGGCCATCATGTCGTTGTACGCGCTCTCGCCGACGATCTCCTCGTCGCGGATCTCCATGTCGAGCTTCTCGAAGACCGAGTAGAAGTAGACCTTCGACTCGTCCACGAACCGCTGCCACAGGTCGAGCGTCTCCTTGTCGCCCGACTGCAGTGCGACGACCCGCTTACGGGCCCGCTCCTTGAAGGCCTCGTCCGCGTCGAAGACGGCACGGGAGGCCTTGTAGATCCGGTTGAGGTTCGACATGGCCTGCTCGCCGTCGACCTCGTCGGCCGGGGCCAGCTCGCCCGGGTGCTCGATCAGGTACTGGATGAGCATGCCGAACTGGGTGCCCCAGTCGCCGATGTGGTGCCGGCCGATCGTCCGCTCGCCCGTGAAGTCGAGCATGCCGCGCAGGGCGTCGCCGATGACCGCCGAGCGCAGGTGGCCGACGTGCATCTCCTTCGCCACGTTGGGCTGGGCGTAGTCGATGACCGTGACGCCCGCGTTGTCCTTCAGCGGGACGCCGAGGCGGTCGCCGTCGGCGGCGCGGGCCGCCAGCGTCTCGGTGATCGCCGTGTCGGTGACCGTGATGTTCAGGAAGCCGGGGCCCGAGACCTCGATGTCGGCGAGCAGGTCGCCGGTCGTGATCCGCTCGACGACCTGCGTGGCCAGTTCCCGCGGGTTCGCCTTCGCCTTCTTGGCGAGCGCCAGGATCCCGTTGGCCTGGTAGTCGGCCCGGTCGCTACGTCGCAGCAGCGGGTCCGCGCCCGCACCGGCCTCGGGGAGGGCGGCGCTGAGGGCGTCGGCGAGACGCTGGTGGACGGAGGACGTGAGGGACGTGACCGAGGCCATGGAGTGGTTGCCGTTCCGCTCGTAGGAGTACAGAAGAGGTGCAGAAAACGTCTCCAGTCTCCCATGGGGGCGGGCGGGCGGTCGCATGGATTCCCGCCCGCCCGCTCCCGGTGGCGCTCGCGTCAGGACACGGGCGCCAGCGTCACGGCCGCGAGCGCCGGAGCCGACTCGGTGCCGTCCGCGTACACCGCCGTCACCCGGTAGTAGGCGGCGCTCCCGGCGGGGGCGTTCTCGTCGCGGTAGTGACGGAACTCCTGCGAGTACGGGTTCTCCAGCGCGCCGTCGGCGATCCGCTCGTACGTGCCCGTGGCGCGGTCCCAGCGGTAGACCCGGTAGCTGGTGGCGCCGTCGAGGGTGTCCCAGTTCAGGGCCACGTCACCGGCGTTCTCCACGGCTTCCAGACCCGTGACGGGGGAGCCCGGAGGGGTCGCCTCCGTGGGGCGGGTGTCCTGCTCGGTGGCGTAGACGGTGACCGGCTCGGAGTAGTTGTTCGAGCCGTCCACCGCGCGCACCTCCCAGCAGCGGTCCTCGCCGTCCGGCAGGCCCGCCGTGTCCTGGAAGGACGTGGCGTCCCCGTCGAGGACCTCCGTGGTGCCGCCCGCGCAGGTCCGCGCCCCGTCGACCGTCTCGGGCCGGCCGGCCCGCACCCAGTACGCGTGCACGTCGGCGGCGGTGGACTTGTCCCAGCGCAGGGCCGTGCCCCACGGTTCGGGGGTCGCGGTGAGACCGGCCGTGGCGGGCGGCGCGGTGGTGTCGTCGTAGCGGATCGTCTTGAGGTCGGTCGAGGTCACGCCGCTGCCGGCCACGGCGATGACGGTGACGTAGCGGTCCGTCGAGTCGCCGAAGTCGGTGAGGACGCAGCCGTACTCGATGTACGTGTCGGTGGCGAGGAGTTCCTTCGGCTCGCAGGCGCGCGGGTTCGTGCGGGCCGTGGACGCGGAGGTGCCGGAGTAGACCCGGAAGCCGCCGCTGTGGTCGTTGTCCGCCGCCACCCTGAAGCGCAGCTCGGGACGGCCGTCCGCGTCCGGGCGCAGGTACACGGGCAGGGCCGGTGCCACCTGGCGCCGCGCGGAGATCTTCACCCCGGACGAGCGGTGCCCGGCCGCGTCGACCGCGTACACGGTGTAAGTGCGGATGACGCCGGGCTTGGCCGTTGTGTCGGAGTACGCGGCGGAGTCGGCGGTGCCGAGCAGGGCCGGTGTCGCGGTGCCGTCGGCCCCGTACACCTGCCAGCGCACCGCGTCGTCGGCCGGCGCGGCCCATGTCAGCGCGACCTTGTCGGCGTCCGCCTTGGCCGCGAGGCCCGTCACCGCACCCGGCGCCGACGTGTCCGGCGTGGTCACCGCGACGGGTGTGGTGCGCGCCGAGGTGTTGCCGGCGGCGTCGGTGGCCGACGCCGCGTAGTAGTACGTCTGCTTCTCGGCGGGCGTCTCGTCGTACAGGTACTGCTCGTCCGGGGTCTCGCGCAGGTCGAGCGTCGAGACCTTGGTGTACGGGCCCGCCTGGGCCGTGGCCCGCCACAGCGTGAAGACGGGGCCGTCGGACGGCTGCACCTGGCCCAGCCAGACGTTGACGCGCGGCGTGCCCACGTCGTTCGACACCGTGACGTCCGAGGCGCGCACGGCCGGGACGGCCGGGGCCGTCTTGTCCGGAGTGGTGACGTACGGGCCGCACGCGGTGGCGCCGTAGTTCGTCCACTTGTCGACGGCCTGGATGCAGAACCGGTACTTCCGGCCGTCCTTCGGCAGCGCGTACGAGGTGCTGGTGCCGGTGGTGTCCCAGCGCGCGATCCCGGTCGTGGAGGTCTCGACGAGGACCCGGTAGTGGTCGATGTCCAGCTCGCGGTTCTTCGTCCAGCTCGCGGTGGCCTTGCCGGTCGCCGCGTCGTACGAGGTGGTGATGCCGGTCGGGGCCAGCGGCGCCCTGCTGTCGGAGGAGGCGGGCCAGGTGAACTTCACCCGGGACAGGCCCGTCCAGTTCGCGTGGTCGACGCGGACGGTGTGGCTGCCCGAGCCGATGCAGAAGGTGCCCGGAACGCTGTTGCCGGAGTCACCGGTGTTCGTCCACTTGTTCACCTTGCGGACGCCGTCCACGTACAGGCGCAGGCCGTCCGTGCCGGAGAGGCGGTAGGTGAAGCAGCCGCCCGAACCGAAGTCCCGGGTGAGCGACCAGCGCACGGAGAAGTTGTTCGTGGCCATCCCGGAGAGCGGAGCGCCCGTCCAGTTCTGGTCGATGGTGGTGTCGCAGTCCGTCTTCTTCGGCGTACCCGAGAACGACGTATTGGTGTAGAACGTCCGCTTGAACGTGGTGTTGCCGCAGGTCACGGCGGCCGAGGCAGAGGGCGCTGCCAGGACGAGGCAGGCCGTGGGCAGGGCCATGGCGAGCCCGGCGGCCCCCACGCGCAGCCCGGCGCGGAATCTGTCTGTGATCACGAAGTGAGGACACGCGTGGGGCCCGTGGGGTTGTACGGCGGGGTCCTCTGTTTTTTTACGTGGCCTTGGCACTCGCGGAACGCGTTTCCCCCAAGCGCCCGGTAACTGGGAGAATGGCCCCAGCAGAGCTCACCCGCTCCACCCGACTCGCAGAGAAGGACGACCGAATCGTGGCCCAGAGCACAGGCGCGGAGACCCAGGACTGGGTCTCCCGTTACGCGGACGATGTCATCGCCGAGTCCGAGCGCCGCGCCCCGGGCAAACCGGTCGTCGTGGCCTCCGGCCTCTCCCCCTCCGGCCCGATCCACCTGGGTAACCTCCGCGAGGTCATGACCCCGCACCTGGTCGCCGACGAGGTCCGCCGCCGCGGGTACGCGGTCCGGCACCTGATCTCCTGGGACGACTACGACCGGTACCGCAAGGTCCCGGCCGGTGTCCCCGGCGTCGACGAGTCCTGGGCCGATCACATCGGTAAGCCGCTCACGTCGGTCCCGGCGCCCGCCGGATCGGCGTTCCCGAACTGGGCGGAGCACTTCAAGGCCGCGATGACCGGGGCCCTCGCCGGCCTGGGCGTCGAGTTCGACGGCATCAGCCAGACCGAGCAGTACACGTCGGGCGTCTACCGCGAGCAGATCCTGCACGCGATGAAGCACCGCGGCGACATCGACGCGATCCTCGACCAGTACCGGACCAAGAAGAACCCCGACAAGAAGCCGCAGCAGCAGAAGCAGCAGAAGCCGGTCGACGAGGCCGAGCTGGAGGCCGCCGAGGGCTCCGGCGCGGCGAACGAGGACGACGGCAGCGGCGGCGCGGGCGGCTACTACCCGTACAAGCCGTTCTGCGGCGAGTGCGGCAAGGACCTCACCACCGTCACGTCGTACGACGACGAGACGACGGAGCTGTCCTACACCTGCACGCTCGACGGCCACAGCGAGACGGTCCGGCTGAGCGAGTTCAACCGCGGCAAGCTGGTCTGGAAGGTCGACTGGCCGATGCGCTGGGCGTTCGAGGGCGTGATCTTCGAGCCGTCCGGTGTCGACCACTCGTCCCCGGGCTCGTCGTTCCAGGTCGGCGGGCAGATCGTCGGGATCTTCGGCGGCAAGCAGCCGATCGGCCCGATGTACGCGTTCGTCGGCATCAGCGGCATGGCGAAGATGTCGTCGAGCAAGGGCGGGGTCCCGACCCCGGCCGACGCGCTCCAGATCATGGAGCCGCAGCTCCTGCGCTGGCTGTACGCCCGCCGCCGGCCCAACCAGTCCTTCAAGATCGCCTTCGACCAGGAGATCCAGCGGCTCTACGACGAGTGGGACAAGCTCGCCTCCAAGGTCGCCGACGGCTCCGTCCTGCCGGCGGACGCCGCCGCGTACACGCGCGCCGTGGGCACCGCGGCCGGTGAACTGCCGCGCACCCCGCGGCCGCTGCCGTACCGCACCCTGGCCTCCGTCGCCGACATCACCGCCGGCGCCGAGGACCAGACGCTGCGCATCCTCAGCGAGCTCGACCCGCAGAACCCGGTCACCGCGCTCGACGAGGTGCGGCCGAGGCTGGACCGGGCCGAGGCGTGGATCAGCAAGTACGTGCCCGCCGAGTCGCGCACCCTGGTGCGCGAGGAGCCGGACACGCAGGCGCTGGCCGCGCTCGACGACGAGGCTCGCGAGTCGCTGCGGCTCCTCCTCGACGGCCTGGACTCGCACTGGTCCCTCGACGGCCTGACGCACCTCGTCTACGGCGTGCCGAAGGTCCGGGCGGGTTTCTCGCCGGACGCGACGCCGAAGGAGCTGCCGCCGGAGATCAAGACGGCCCAGCGGTCGTTCTTCGCGCTCCTGTACGACCTGCTCGTCGGCCGTGACACCGGGCCGCGGCTGCCCACGCTGCTGCTCGCCGTGGGCGCGGACCGGGTGCGCAAGCTGCTCGGCGCGTAGTTGAGGAAAGGCCGCACCGGATGCTCCGGTGCGGCCCTTTCGCGTATGCGGCGGGTCAGGCGATGTGGTCCTCGATGAACTCGCTGTTCAGGCGCTGCATGAACGCCTCCATGTAGCGCTGCAGTTCACGCTGCTCCAGATGCAGCCCGTACGTCGCCTCGACGTTCGCCTGGAACGTGCCGGGCGTGGGGCCGCCTTCGCCGTCTATCGACTTCCGGAACACCTGGTAGAGGTCCTCGTCGCTCGGCGCCGCGTCGCCGGTCTCCGTGATCCCCTCACCGAGCTGGCGGGTGCGGTTGGGCCCGGAAGGAACGGGAAACTCGGGCTCCTGGACCGACTGCGCGGGGATGAAGGCCTCCGCCGCAGGCTGCTCCTCGTACCACTGCTCGTACTGCTGCTCGGGGTCGTATGTCGGGTCGTAGCCACCGTCGTACGACACCGCCTGCGGCGGGTGCGCGAACCACGGGCTCGACTCCTCACCGGCGGCAGCTGCGGCGGCGGCCGCCGCCTCGGCCGCAGTCCCGGGCTGTACGGGAGCCGGCTGCGCAACGGCGGCCGCCGGAGCGGGACGCTCCAGCTCGGGAACGGGGGCGGGAGCGGGTGCGGCCGGTGCCGGGGCCGGGGGCAGCAGCGCCGGTTCGATGCCGGCGGCGGCCAGGCCCGAGGGGGCGGTCTCCGCGAGCGGGACGCCGTAGCGCGCCAGGCGCAGCGGCATCAGGGACTCGACGGGGGC
>NZ_JBVJPM010000052.1:0-26748 GCF_055582645.1 Streptomyces sp. NPDC107517
CCGGCACCTGCACCACCTGCCACCGCCCCCTACCCAGAACACCCACCACCAGCCAGAACCCAAGAACCAGAGCAACCTAACGGAGTCCTACTAGCACCTGAGCGGCCCAACGGGTTCGGGCGGGGGCAGGCAGTTGGCCTGCCCCCGCCCGGTGAACCGCGGTCCTCGGCCGCGACGCCGATCCTGTTCACTCGCTGCTGCGGGTCGGTTCGAGTTCAGCTTGCTCTTGCGAGGAACCCGGGCGTTTGCCCGGACCGACAACCCCGACCACCGAGCGTCCTGCGCCGCAACAGTGCGGTCCACACCGGTCGGCGGTGGGCTCCCGACGGGACCAGGCTCCTTGCACGGGAAAGACGCGTGCCCCCTCGTACGAGGCGAGTCAGCGCTGAGGGTCGTACTCGACGACCTGAGTGCCGAGAACGGCGTGCCGGTCCAGGCCAGTCGAGGATGGTGTCGTGCGAGGGGGCCGGCCAAGGCATGGGCGTCAGTCCCCGTCACATGCCAGGCGTGCCGAAGCGGATCCTGCGGAACGTCGCAATCGAGCACGAGGGTTTCGTCGACACCCCGTGCGCTGGTTCACCGATGCCGCCTTGCGGGCCTCCGTCGGGCTGGTCGCCGGCATCGCCGCCCACTCGAGCGTGAGCACGGCGGCGGGCACAACGAGGTCCCCGGCGCCACGCACACCGACCACGGACCGTCCTGGGACCGGTACCTGAGTCCAGTGCATGCCGTGAGGTGACACCAAGGTTTCCGTGCGGCTCCCGTCCACGCCGATGCCGTGCCCGTCGAATTCGCAGCACTGGGCCGGGTCTTGACTGTCTCGCCGGGATCAGGGGATCACCGGGCTGGACAGGGGCGGCCTCCGGGTTGACCAGCGTCCCGGGATCCGCGCGAAGCTGACGAATCCGGCTGATCAGGCCTGCCGCCAGGCCCTCGGCACGGTTGGGCAGGGCCTCCCTGGCACTCGGTCGCGCCTCACCGTGGCATGGCACCCATGTGGTGAGCGGCACTCGGACGCGGAGCTTCGGTCGCCGACGCGGACCGCTTCCACAGGCGTGCACTATGAGGACCGTGAGTTGGCGCTCGACGAGTTCGCGCGAACAGCCCCAGTTCGGAGATGAGCTCGCCACATCCCCGCTCCAAGGTGAGGGCCTCCGCGACGGGAACGGCCTGCTGGCCGCTCAAGACGCCTTCCTCACCCGGTGAGCAGAACTACGTGCAGGGTGCGCGGGCCGTGCACCCCCTCGACGCGGTCGAGTTCGATGTCGCTGGTGGCGGACGGTCCCGAGATCCAGGTGAGCGGGCGGGTGGGATCGAGGCGGGGGAGAGCCTGAGGGACCGACGCAACGACCTGGTCGGCTGCGCGTACGACGCAGATGTGCAGGTCGGGGACCAGGGTGAGCGCACGGCGGCCCTGCCCGGGACCGCCATCCAGAACGATCGTGCCGGTCTCGGCGATGGCGAGGGCACAGGTGGTGACCACGGCGTCCGTGGCATCGAGGTCGTACGACGTGAGGGACGTCCCCCCTGCCGCACCATCGTCCGGGCGCTGCTCCACCGCCGCGTCGGACAGCCAGGTCTCCGGCAGGCCAGGGGCGACGGCGACCGTGCGGGCTCCGTGCTCGCCGAGCAACTTCGCTATGAGCGCGGGGAGCTCACCCTTCCGGGCCCGGTGCACGATCGCCCGGTAGCCGGCCAGGTTCTCGTGGAGCAGGTCGAGGATCGTGGCGGGGTCGTCGGCGGTATGGGTTGTGGAGTAGGTGCGCCTGGGGTCGTCTGCCTCGGGTGCGTCGACCAGGGCCTTGCGCACGCGGGACAGGATTCGCTCGCGGGACGAGGGCGTCATGGGGGAGGTCATGTGCGGTTCTTCTTCCACCAGTCACGGAACGGTTCGGCGGGCATCTCCGGCAGGTCTCGGCTGTTCGTCCACTGCCCGGCTCCCGGTCCGGGGAGCTTCTTTGGATGCAGCTTGCGGGTCTTCGCCGCTACGCGTTCGCCCGCTGCCAAAGCACCTGGGTGGTCCAGAACCCAGCCGGCCGCCTTGATCGCGGCCTTCTCCAAGCGGTGCCCCTTGCCGCCCTGGTCGGCGACCTTCTCGCGCAGGTGGACGAGGACTTCGGGGATGTCGATGGCGACGGGGCAGACTTCGTAGCAGGCGCCGCAGAGGCTGGATGCGTAGGGGAGTGAGGCGTCGATCTCGCTTGCCGTGCCACGGAGTTGAGGGCTGAGGATCGCGCCGATGGGGCCGGGATAGACGGAGCCGTACGCGTGGCCACCGGCCCTCTCGTACACCGGGCACACGTTCAGGCAGGCGGAGCAGCGGATGCAGCGCAGGGCCTGGCGGCCGACCTCATCGGCGAGGGTATCGGTGCGCCCGTTGTCGATCAGCACCAGATGGAACGTCTGCGGCCCGTCACTGTCACTGGTCCCGGTTTACATCGACGTGTACGGGTTCATGCGCTCGGCCGTCGAGGAGCGGGGGAGTGTCTGGAGGAAGACTTCGAGGTCGCGCCAGGTGGGGACGATCTTCTCGATGCCGACGACCGAGATGAGGGTCTCGGGCAGGGTGAGGCACATGCGGCCGTTGCCCTCGGACTCGACGACTACCAGGGTGCCGGTCTCGGCGACCATGAAGTTCGCCCCGGAGATGCCGACCTTGGCGCGCAGGAACTTCTCGCGCAGGTGGAGGCGCGCAGCTTCGGCCAGCTCGGCGGGAGTGTCGGTGAGGCCCTCGGGGGCCGGGCGGCCCCACTCGCCCATCTCCTTGGCGAAGATGTCGCGGATCTCGCCGCGGTTGCGGTGGATGGCGGGCACGAGGATGTGGGAGGGGCGGTCGTGGCCGAGCTGCACGATCAGCTCGGCGAGATCGGTCTCGTAGGCGGCGATCCCGGCTTCTTCGAGTGCTTCGTTGAGGCCGATCTCCTGGGTGGCCATCGACTTGACCTTGACGACTTCGGACTCGCCGGTCTCCTTGACCAGGCGGGTCACGATCCGGTTGGCCTCGTCGGCGTCGGCGGCCCAGTGCACGACGCCGCCCGCCGCGGTGACGGCCTCCTCCAACTGCACGAGATAGGTGTCGAGATGACGGAGCGTATGGTCCTTGATCTGCTTTCCGGCCTCACGCAGAGCGGCCCAGTCGTCGAGCTCCGCCACGGCCTTGGCCCGCTTGTCGCGGATGGTGTGCGTGGCGAGCTTCAGATTGGCGCGCAGGGTCGTGTTGCCGACAGCCTCGTGCGCGGCCTTGGGGAAGGACGGCATCCCCAGATACGTCCCGCTCATGACCAGGGCTCCTCTTCGGTACTGGCGAGGATCTCCGCAAGGTGCAGGGCTCGCTGTGGGGCGTCCTGACGGCGCAGGATGCCGCCGATGTGCATGAGGCAGGAATTGTCCGCGCCGCACAGGACACCCGCACCGGTGGAGAGGGAGTTGTTGACCTTGTCGGCTCCCATTGCCGTCGACACGTCGGAGTTCTTCACCGCGAAGGTGCCGCCGAAGCCGCAGCACTCCTCGGCACCCGGCAGCTCGATCAGTTCAAGCCCCTTGACCGCATTGAGGAGTTGCGCCGGCCGGTCGCCCAGGCCGAGCATGCGCAGGCCGTGGCACGAGGGGTGGTACGTGACCTTGTGCGGAAAGTAGGCGCCGACATCGGTCACACCGAGCACGTCCACCAGGAACTCGGTCAGCTCGTACATGCGCGGGACCAGCGAGTCCGCGACCTGAGTGAGCCGGGGGTCGGTGCCCTTCGCGGCGATCCGCGGATAGTTGTCGCGGACCATCGCCACGCAGGAGCCCGACGGGGTGACCACATGGTCGTAGCCCTCGAAGGCGCGGCCCATGCGGCGGACCAGGGGCTCGGTCTCGCGACGGTAGCCGGTGTTGAACTGAGGTTGTCCGCAACAGGTCTGTGCGGCAGGGAAGTCCACCTTCACGCCGAGGCGTTCGAGGACCCTGACCGTCGCGACGGCTGTGGACGGATACACGGCGTCGTTGACGCACGTGGCGAAGAGGGCGACGCGCATCACGAGTCCTTGCCGGAAGTGGTGGCCGTGGGGGAGAGACGGGCCGCGGCCGCGGCCCACGCGGCGCTGTTGCCGCGTGGTGTGTAGTGGCGTAGCTCCTGTGTGTCGGCGACGAGGCTGCGCATTGCCGACAGGTCGCCGATGAGTCCGTGGGCGCGCGCCTGCACGAGGATGTTGCCCAGGGCCGTTGCCTCGGTGGGGCCCGCAATCACCGGCAGGCCGGTGGCGTCGGCGGTGAACTGGCACAGCAGCTCGTTGCGGGACCCGCCGCCCACCAGATGGACGTGACTGATGTCGCGGTCGGCGAGTGCGGAGGCCTGGCGCAGGACGGTGCGGTGGGCCAGGGCCAGCGATTCCAGGATGCAGCGGACCAGGGCACCCCGGCTGTCGGGCACCGGCTGACCGGTGCGGCGGCAGTAGGCGCGAATGCGCTCGGGCATGTCGCCGGGGGCCAGGAACTCCGGTGCCTGCGCGTCGACGAGCGCGGCGAACGGCTCGGCGCGGGCGGCATCGGCGAGCAGGGCCGGGAGATCGGTGGGAAGGCCTTGCAGCGTCCAGGTGCGGCGGCACTCCTCCAGCAGCCACAGGCCCATGATGTTGCGCAGGTAGCGGACGGTGCCGTCGATGCCGCGCTCGTTGGTGAAGTTCGCGGCGCGGCTCTCCTCGCTGAGGACCGGAGTGTCGAGTTCCAGCCCCGCCAGGGACCATGTGCCGCACGAGATGTACGCGAAGTCGTCGGTCGTGGCCGGCACGGCGACCACGGCCGACGCGGTGTCGTGCGAGGCGACCGTGGTCACGGGGGTGTCGGGGGCGAGGCCGGTGTACGCGGCGACGTGCGGGAGCAGTGTGCCCGCCGGGTCGCCGGGGGAGCGCAACGGAGGCAGGAGGCCTGGGTCGAGGGAGAGCCGGTCGAGGATGCCGCCGGCCCAGGTGCCGGTGCGGGCGTCGAACAGACCGGTGGTGGAGGCGTTGGTCTCCTCCGCGCCGATGGACCCGGTCAGCCAGTGGATCAGCAGATCGGGGATCATCAGCAGGGTTCGAGCGATGCCGAGCTGAGCGCCTCCGGCGGCGGAGGCGAGCTGGAAGACGGTGTTGAAGGGCAGGTGCTGCAGGCCGGTGACCTGGTACAGCTCCTGGGGCCCGATCTTGGGCCATACGTCGAGGGCGGCGACGCCTTCGGTGCGGGTGTCGCGGTAGTGGAACGGCTGGCCGAGGAGGGCGCCGTCCGCGTCGAGGAGGCCGTAGTCGACGGCCCAGGTGTCGATGCCGATGGAGGACACCTGACCTGCTGCGCGCAGGCCGTCGAGTATGCCTTGGTAGAGGGCGAGTACGTCCCAGCGGAGCCCGTCCTGGAGGCGGACCGGCGTGTTGTGGAACCGGTGGGTCTCTCTGAGGTCCAGGTGACTGGGGCCTACGCGGCCGAGGATCACACGGCCGCTGGTGGCACCCAGGTCGGCGGCGGCGAAGGTGAGGTTGTGCATATGGGCTCCGGGGAGAGGGTGGCCAGCTGTTGCGGCTTTTGTCAGCTGTCCTCAGTGATTCGGGTATTTCGGCTGGCTGTCAGTGGTGGCTTGTAGGTTGATCGGGTGATCGTGATGCAGGCGTACCGCTTTGCGCTCGACCCGACTCCGCGTCAGGTCGGTGCGTTGCTGCGTCATGTCGGTGCCGCCCGGGTCGCGTTCAACTGGGGGCTTGCAGTGGTCAAGGCGAACCTGGGACAGCGGGAGGCGGAGCGCTCTTACGGGGTTGCCGAGAATGAGCTGACGCCGGCGTTGTCGTGGTCGATGTACTCGCTGCGGAAAGCCTGGAATCAGGCGAAGGGCGAGGTGGCGCCGTGGTGGGCGCAGTGCTCGAAGGAGGCTTACGCCACCGGCCTGGATCGCCTCGCCACCAGCCTGAAGAACTGGAGCGACTCCACGTCGGGAAAGCGCAAGGGCCCACGCGTGGGCTTCCCGCGTTTCAAGTCCAAGCGGAAGTCCACCTTGTCGGTGCGGTTCACCACCGGCACGATCCGCCTGGACGGGCGGACACATGTGGTGCTGCCGGTCCTGGGCAGGATCAAGACGCACGAGTCGACGCACAAGTTTGCCCGCCGCCTCGAGGCGGGGACGGCGCGGATCATGTCCGCGACGGTCCGCCGCGAGGCCGGGCGTTGCTTCGTGTCGTTCACGGTGGAGGTTGAACGGGACGAGCGCACGCCTGCCCGGCCGGATGCGGTGATCGGTGTGGACCTGGGGGTGAAGACCCTCGCGGTGTTCTCCGACGGGCGCCCCGCGGCCCAGAACCCCAAGCACTTCCACACCGCCCGCCAAAAGTTGCGGCGCCTGTCGCGGACGGTGTCCCGGCGCCAGGGCCCCGACCGGCGCACCGGCCAGCGGCCGTCGAACCGGTGGCGCCGCGCGGATGCTCAACGCAACAAGGCCCACCACCAGGTCACCGCGCTGCGCCGGGACAGAATCCACAAACTGACCACCAGCCTGGCCCGCGAGTACGGGACGATCGTGGTCGAAGACCTCAACGTGGCGGGCATGGTCAAAAACCGCCGGCTCGCCCGCGCTGTCGCTGATGCCGGGTTCGGTGAGATCCGCCGCCAGCTCGCATACAAGACCGTGTGGAACGGTGGCCACCTTGAGGTCGCGGACCGCTGGTTCCCTTCCTCGAAGACGTGTAGTTCCTGCGGCACGGTGAAAACCAAGCTGCCGCTGCGGGTACGCACCTACGTCTGCGAGACGTGCGGGCTCGTCCGGGACCGGGACGAGAACGCCGCACTCAACCTCGCCGCGCTCGTAAAGCGGCACGTCGCCGGGAGTGGCCCGGAGACACGAAACGGACGTGGAGCCGACCGTAAGACACCGCCTCGCGGTGCAGGTGGCAGAGAAACGTCTACCTTGCACGGGACCTCATCCCGGTAAGACAAGGACTTTCGTCCAGCAATGGGCGAATCACTGAGATTCACCGAGTCTCAGTGCAACGGCTAGGTGTAGCGGCCGGGGGTGCGGGGCGGTCCGGCTGGTCGCCGGCTCCCGCACCCGGGATACTGCGGGTCATCGAAGGAAGGCTGCCGCGACCCCCGCGTCGACCGGGATGTGCAGGCCGGTCGTGTGGGTGAGGTCGCCGCCGGTCAGGGCGAAGACCGCATTGGCGACATGCTCGGGCAGCACCTCCCGCTTCAGCAGGGTGCGCTGGGCGTAGAACTCGCCGAGCTTGTTCTCCTCGATGCCGTACGTCGCCGCGCGCTGTGCGCCCCAGCCGCCCGCGAAGATTCCGGAGCCGCGCACCACGCCGTCCGGATTGACGCCGTTGACGCGGATGCCCTGCTCTCCCAACTCGGCTGCCAGCAGGCGGACTTGGTGTGCCTGGTCCGCCTTGGTGGCCGAGTAGGCGATGTTGTTGGGGCCGGCGAAGACGGCGTTCTTGGAGGCGATGTAGATGATGTCGCCGCCGAGACCCTGTTCGGTCATGGTCCGGGCGGCCTCGCGTGAGACGAGGAAGGAGCCGCGGGCCATGATGTCGTGCTGCAGGTCCCAGTCCTTCGCCGTCGTCTCAAGGAGCGGCTTGGAGATGGAGATTCCGGCGTTGTTGACGACGAGGTCGACGCCTCCGAAGGCGAGAGCAGCGGCCTTGAATGCTTCCGTGATCTGCTCCTCCGACGTGACGTCCACGGTCACGGCGACGGCCTTGTCCGGCCCTCCGAGCTGCTCGGCGACAGCAGTGGCGTTGTCACTGTTGA
Source organism: Streptomyces sp. NPDC107517 (assembly GCF_055582645.1). NCBI lineage: Bacteria > Bacillati > Actinomycetota > Actinomycetes > Kitasatosporales > Streptomycetaceae > Streptomyces > Streptomyces sp. NPDC107517. The sequence goes on from NZ_JBVJPM010000052.1 coordinate 7,750, forward strand.
GGTCGGCGACCACGACGCAGGCGCCCTCCGCCGCGAGCCGGTGGGCGATGGCCTTGCCGATACCGGAGCCGGCGCCGGTCACCAGGGCTACCCGGGTGGCGAGGGGCTTGGGCTTCGGCATGCGTCGCAGCTTGGCCTCCTCCAGTTCCCAGTACTCGATGCGGAACTTCTCCGCCTCCTCAATGGGTGCGTATGCGGAGACGGCCTCGGCTCCGCGCATCACGTTGATGGCATTGACGTAGAACTCGCCGGCGACCCGTGCGGTCTGCTTGTCCTTTCCGAACGAGAACATGCCGACTCCGGGAACCAGCACGATCGCCGGGTCCGCACCGCGCATGGCGGGTGACTCGGGTGTGGCGTGCCGGGCGTAGTACGCGGCATACTCCTCGCGGTATGCGGCGTGGAGCTCCTTCAGCCGGGCGGTCATGTCGTCGAGTTCGGCCGTGGGCGGCAGGTCGAGGACGAGCGGGCGCACCTTCGTGCGCAGGAAGTGGTCGGGGCAGGAGGTGCCCAGCGCGGCAAGGTGGGGGTGCTCGGCACTCGCCAGGAAGTCGAGGACGGCCTCGGAGTCGTTGAAGTGGCCGACCTGCGGGCGGTCCATCGACGCCAGCCCTCGGATGACCGGGGCGAGGTGAGCCGCCCGCTCGCGACGCTCGGCCGCGCCCAGGGCCGCGTATCCCTCGAGGACCGGACCGAACGGTTCGTCCTTGCCCTTCTCGACGAGGAAGGTCTCCGCGGTGCGGATGATGAAGAGGGCGTTGCGCTCGCACTCTTCGGCCGTCTCGCCCCACGCGCTGATGCCGTGTCCGCCCAGGACCACCCCGACGGCCTGCGGGTTGGCGGCCTTGATGGCCGCGATGTCCAGGCCGAGCTGGAATCCGGGACGGCGCCATGGCACCCAGGCGACCTTGTCGCCGAAGCACTCGGCGGTGAGCTTCTCGCCGTCCGCGGCGCAGGCCAGGGCGATGCCGGAGTCGGGGTGCAGGTGGTCGACGTGTGCGGCGTCGACCAGGCCGTGCATGGCCGTGTCGATGGACGGTGCGGCGCCGCCCTTGCCGTGCAGGCAGTAGTCGAACGCGGTGACCATCTCGTCCTCGCGCTCCACACCCGGGTAGACGTCGGTGAGCGCCCGCAGTCGGTCCAGGCGCAGCACGGCGAGTCCGCCCTCGGTGAGCGTGCCCAGGTCACCGCCCGAGCCCTTCACCCACATCAGCTCGACGTCGCCGCCGGTGACCGGGTCGGTCTCGGAGCCCTTGGCGGATGTGTTGCCGCCGGCGTAGTTGGTGTTGCGGGGGTCGGCGCCGAGCCGGTTGGAGCGCGCCAGCAGCGCGGAGACTTCGGGGTGCGTAGACATGGCGTGGATCAGTCCTTGTGAGAGAGGTGAACGTACGGAACGGAGCGAAGACTCAGGCCCCCCACCCCGCCTGCTCCCCACCCACCCGCTCGGCCACGATCCGCTCCTGCCACCCGGAGGCGGCGTACGCGGCGACGGGGTCCGGGTTCAGCCCCTGCTCCTCGCGCAGCTCGCGCAGCAGAGGCCGGACGTCGGTGTTGTAGGCGTCCATCAGCACGAGGTTGGCGCCGAGCACATCGCCTTCGCGCTGCGCGGCGACGAGCGCGTCGAGGTCGACGAGGAGCGCCTTGGCGGTGGCTTCCTGCACGTTCATCACGGAGCGGATGACCGCCGGGATCTTCGCCTCGATGTTGTGGCACTGGTCGAGCATGAAAGCCACGTTCGTCTCCGGCTTGAAGCCGCCGTTCTTGGCGACCTCGTGCAGGATCCGGAACAGCTGGAACGGGTCGGCGGAGCCGACCATCAGGTCGTCGTCCGCGTAGAACCGTGAGTTGAAGTCGAAGCCGCCGAGCTTCCCCTCGCGCAGCAGTGTGGCGACGATGAACTCGATGTTCGTACCGGGCGCGTGGTGCCCCGTGTCCACCACGACCTGAGCCTTGTGGCCCAGCTTGAGGCACTGGAGGTACGAGGTTCCCCAGTCGGGCACGTCGGTCGTGTAGAAGGCCGGCTCGAAGAACTTGTACTCGAGCAGCAGTCGCTGGTCGTCGCCGAGCCGCTCGTACACCGTTGCCAGCGACTCGGCGAGCCGGTCCTGGCGCGCCACGATGTCGTCCTGCCCGGGGTAGTTCGTGCCGTCGGCGAACCAGAGCTTCAGGTCCTTCGACCCGGTCGCGTCCATGATGTCGACGCACTCCAGGAGGTGGTCGACGGCCTTGCTGCGCACCTTCGGGTCGGGGTGGCAGACGCTCCCCAGTTTGTAGTCGTCGTCCTGGAAGGTGTTGGAGTTGATGGCGCCGAGTTCCACACCACGTTCCTTCGCGTAGGTGCGGAGGCCCTCGTAGTCGTCGACCTTGTCCCACGGGATGTGCAGGGACACCTTGGGCGCGATGCCGGTGAACTCGTGCACCTTCGCCGCGTCGTCCAGCTTCTCCCGCGGGGTACGAGGCACACCGGCCTGCGCGAACACCTTGAACCGCGTGCCGGAGTTGCCGTAGCCCCAGGAGGGTGTCTCGATCCGCTGGCCGGCGAGTGCGGCCTTCACGGCAGCGATGTCAGGCATGTTCACCTCGGGGTGACTGAAGGAATGGGGTGCCCCGGAACCTGGGGCGACAGGTACTCGAACCGACCACGTGTGTGGCCGCAGGCGGCAATCGACGCATGCGGATGATGATGTGAATCGATTCATTCCGTTCGGGAAAGTAACCCCCTCGACTGGCGGCCGTCAAGGGGTTCCAGCTGATCGGGAGGGAGTCTCCATGGCGTTACGGAATCGTGTCGTTCATCCCTCTCGGCTCCAGGAGGCCTGCGGTTTCCTGCAGTTCAAGGTGTCTTCATTGCTCTGCGGCCCACGTGGGAAGGCCGGGAGATCAAAGTGACCTCTTGACCTGTCGGTCGCGCGGGGCTAGCTTCCGGGCAACCTCACTGAAACATTTCAGGCCGGGTGACTTCTTCGGCATTATTCGCCGCGCTCGACGACACACCACCTCGGCAGACTCCCCGGCACACCACTGGCACACCCATGGAGAGACGCAATGACGCTTTCTGAACCGGAGACCACTCCGGTGCTCGCGCTGGAGGGGGTGAGCAAGTCCTTCGGTGCCGTACGCGCTCTGCGTGGTGTCTCGTTGCGGCTGTACCCCGGAGAGGCGCATGTCCTCGCCGGAGAGAACGGCGCGGGCAAGTCGACACTGATCAAGACCCTTGCCGGGGTGCACCGCCCCGACTCCGGCACGGTCCTGCTCGACGGCGAACCGGTGGAGTTCAACAGTCCGGCCGACGCCCGCGACACCGGCGTCGCCGTCATCTACCAGGAGCCGACGCTCTTCCCGGACCTGACCGTCGCCGAGAACATCTTCATGGGCCGCCAGCCCCGGCGCTCCCTGGGCCGCGTCGACCATCGCGCGGTCAAGCAGGCAGCTGCCGATCTGTTCACCCGCCTCGGTGTCGACCTAGATCCAGATCAGCCGGCCCGCGGCCTGTCCATCGCCGACCAGCAGCTCGTCGAGATCGCCAAGGCGCTCTCCTTCGACGCCCGCGTCCTGATCATGGACGAGCCGACCGCCGCGCTCACCGGCAGCGAGGTCGCCCGCCTCTTCGGCGTCGTCAGGACCCTGCGAGAGCAGGGCGCCGCCATCCTGTTCATCTCGCATCGTCTGGAGGAGATCTTCGAGCTGTGCCAACGGGTGACCACCCTGCGTGACGGCGCCTGGATCAGCAGCGAGCCGCTGGAGGGGCTGACCGAGGACGATCTCGTACGGCGCATGGTCGGCCGCGATCTGGACGAGCTCTACCCCAAGCAGGCCACCGACGTGGGTGACATCGCGCTCACCGTGCGCAGGCTGACGCGTGAAGGTGTCTTCACCGATGTGTCGTTCGAGGTGCGGCGCGGGGAGATCGTGGGCCTCGCGGGGCTCGTCGGTGCCGGCCGCAGTGAGGTGGCTCGGGCAGTGTTCGGCGTCGACCGCTTCGACGGCGGCGAGGTCGAGGTGCTCGGCGAGCGACTCAAGCCCGGCGCCCCGAGCCTGGCGATGGCCGCGGGCCTCGCCCTCGTGCCGGAGGACCGCCGCGCCCAGGGCCTGGTGATGGACATGTCCATCGAGCGCAACATCGGACTCACCGGCTTCGCCGACACCACCCGCGCCGGGCTCATGAACCGCACGGCCGAGCGCAGCCGCGCCGTCGACTGGGCGGTCAAGCTCCAGGTGAAGTACGCGCGTCTCGCCGATGTCGTCGGCACGCTTTCGGGCGGCAACCAGCAGAAGGTCGTCCTCGCCAAATGGCTTGCGACCTCTCCGCAGGTGCTGATCGTGGACGAGCCGACGCGCGGCATCGACGTCGGTACCAAGGCCGAAGTGCACCGCCTGCTGTCCTCCCTCGCCGCGGACGGCGTAGCGGTCCTGATGATCTCCTCCGACCTGCCGGAGATCCTCGGCATGGCCGACCGCGTACTCGTCATGCACGAGGGCCGGCTCACCGCCGAGATCCCGCGCTCCGAGGCGAGCGAGGAGTCCGTGATGGCTGCGGCCACCGGCCGTACGAAGGAAGGAAGGGCGGCCGCATGACCATGACCGCGCAACCGGTGCGGAACGAGACCGCACCTCAGTCCACAGCCTCGCGCCGGTTCATCGACAAGGTGTTCAAGGCCCGCGAACTGGCCGTCGTCGCCGTGCTGGTGGTGATGCTCGGTGCCACGCAGATCTACAACGGCGAGTTCCTGTCCGAGCAGGGCATCACGGACCTGATGCTCAACGCCACCATCCTGGTACTCGTCGCGGTCGGCCAGGCAGCCGTGGTGATCACCAAGAACGTCGATCTGTCCGTCGGCTCGGTGCTCGGCATCTCGGCCTTCGCCGCTGGCCACTACCTTCGGGACGGCGGAAACCCACTCGTAGCCGATCTGCTCGCCGTCGCACTCGGCGTAGTCTTCGGCATCCTGAACGGCGCCCTCGTCAGCCTCGGCAAGGTGCCGGCCCTCGTCGTCACCCTCGGCACTCTCTACATAGTGCGCGGCATCGACTCCATCTGGGTCGGCTCCAAGCAGATCACGGCCGATGCCCTGCCCGGCAGCTTCGTCGACTTCGGCCATGACGGTATCTGGGTCGTGCCCTATCTGGCGCTGCTCGCCGTCGCCGTGCTGCTCTGCGTCGGCTACTACCTGCGCAGCTACCGAAGCGGCCGCGACATGTACGCCCTCGGATCGAGCCCCGAAGCGGCGAACCTGGCGGGCGTGCCCGTCCGTAAGCGCATCATGACCGCGTACGTGCTGTGCGGCGCCCTCGCCGGACTCGCCGGAGCCCTGTACCTGGCCCGCTTCGGCAACGTCGACTCCGCCACCGGCAACGGCTACGAACTCACCGTCGTCAGCGCCGTGGTGGTCGGCGGTGTCGCCTTCACCGGCGGCGCCGGCACGGTCTACGGGGCCGCGCTCGGCGCCGTCCTGCTGACCTCCATCAACAGCGTGCTCCCCGCGATCGGCGTCAGCTCGGTCTGGGTCACCGCGATCAACGGAATCCTGCTGCTGCTCGCCATCGCCGTCGACCGGATCCTGGCGCTGCGGGTCGCCGCGGTGCTGCGCAAGAAGGCCGCACAGATGAGGAGTGCCCGCCATGACTGACATCACGAGCCCCAAGCCGACGGCCCGTCGTGGCCTGGCCGGGGCGGTGCGCTGGGACACCGCGGTAGGCGTCCTGTTCGTGCTCCTGCTGCTGTTCTCGTTCTCGTTCGTCGACAACTTCGGCAACGCGCTCAACGTGTCGTTCCTCATCGGCAACACGCTGCCGATCGCCCTGATCGCGCTGCCGATGACGATGCTCGTCATCTCCGGTGAGGTCGACCTGTCCGTGGGGTCCACGGTCGGTCTCTCAGGCGCGGTGATGGGTGCCCTGTGGAACGAGGGCATGGCCATCGAGACGATCATCCCGCTGTGCCTGCTGCTCGGTGTCGTGTGTGGCCTCATCAACGGCCTTCTCGTCACCCGGCTCGGGCTGCCCTCCCTCGCTGTCACCATCGGCACCATGGCCGCCTACCGCGGCATCGCTCAGATCGTGCTCGGATCGGATTCGGTCACCGACTTCCCCTCGCAGTACCTGGACTTCGGTGCGGGCCGGATCGGTGACACGTTCATCCCGTACGCCGCCCTGCCGTTCCTGGTCCTGCTCGGGATCGCGGTCGTCGTCCTGCACGCCACTCCGATCGGCCGCTCGCTGTTCGCGATCGGTGCCTCGGAGGAAGCGGCGCGTTTCGCCGGCATCCGGGTCAAGCGCTTGAAGCTGTCCATGTTCGTCACGACGGGCGTGCTGTCAGCGCTCACCGGCGTCTTCTGGACCCTGCACTACGCCAGTGCCCGCTACGACAACGCGACCGGCTTGGAGCTGTCCGTCATCGCGGCGGTTCTGCTCGGTGGCATCGACTTCGACGGCGGCAAGGGAACCCTCGGGGGCGCCATCGCGGGCGTGTTCCTGCTCGGCACCCTGCAGAACGTGATGAGCCTGGTCAACGTGTCTGCCCAGTCCCAGATCCTCGTCACCGGCGTGCTGCTCGTGTTCTCGGTCCTCGCCCCGCGCGTCGGTCGCCAGATCTCTCAGGCCAGGGCCAGGAAGAAGACGGCGGCGGAACCACCGTCATCACCTGCGCCCGCCACTGCATAGAACCACCAGCTCCTGTTCGGTCAACCGCTGTACACCGTCGTACTACGCAAAGGCAGAAGCCCATGTCTCTCACCACCACAGCCAGAACCCGTCGGCTCACCGCGGCCCTCGCCGTCACCACAGCCCTCGTCCTCGGCGCCACCGCCTGCGGTGGCACCACCAAGGCCGACGCGAACAAGGAAGCCGGCTCCGCCGCTGCCGGAAAGGCCGACGCCAATGCCCAGACCAAGAAGGGCCTGAGCATCGCGTTCCTGCCCAAGCAGGTCAACAACCCGTACTTCACCACCTCGGACAACGGCGGCAAGAAGGCGGTCGAGGAGCTCGGCTCGACCTACAAGGAGGTCGGCACCAGCAGCGGCACCGACACCTCCGGCCAGGTCTCCTACGTCAACACGCTCACCCAGCAGCAGGTCGACGGCATCGCCGTCTCCGCACAGGACCCGGGCGCCCTGTGCACCGCGCTGAAGCAGGCCATGAAGAACGGCGTCAGCGTCGTCACGTACGACTCCGACACCAAGCCGGACTGCCGCAACGTGTTCGTCTCGCAGGCCAGCGCCGAGGACCTCGGCCGCACCCAGGTGCAGCAGATGGCCAAGCAGATCGGCAACAAGGGCGAGATCGCGATCCTCTCGGCGGCCCAGACGGCCACCAACCAGAACACGTGGATCGACTACATGAAGGACGAGCTGAAGAAGCCCCAGTACAAGGACATCAAGCTCGTCACGACCGCCTACGGCGATGACGACGCCCAGAAGTCCTTCCAGCAGACCCAGGGCCTCCTCCAGGAGCACCCGAAGCTGAAGGGGATCATCTCCCCGACCACCGTCGGCATCAAGGCAGCCGCCCAGTACCTCTCCGGCTCCAAGTACAAGGGCAAGGTCAAGCTGACCGGCCTCGGCACCCCCAACGACATGCGCGCCTACGTCAAGAACGGCACCGTGGACGCGTTCGAGCTGTGGGACCCGGCCAAGCTGGGCGCCCTGGCCGCGCACACCGCCGTCGCCCTCGAGTCCGGCCAGATCAGCGGCAAGGAGGGGCAGAGCTTCAAGGCCGGTGACCTGGGCGAGTTCACCATCGGCAAGGACGGTGTCGTCTCCCTCGGCAAGCCGACCGTCTTCGACAAGGCGAACATCGACAACTACAAGTTCTGATCCGCACGCAACGGAGAAGGGGCCGCCGTTCACTTCATGGACGGTGGCCCCGGCTCCCTCATCCAACAAGGAGATGAGCATGCAGCGGGTCTGCTTCCTGCTCAAGGTCAAGGCCGACCGGATCGACGAGTACCGCGTCCGCCACCAGAGCGTGTGGCAGGAGATGCGCGAGGCGCTGACCGTCACGGGCTGGCACAACTACTCACTCTTTCTGCGCGAGGACGGTCTGCTCGTCGGCTACCTGGAGACCGAGGACTTCGACGCGGCCCGAGCCGCGATGGACGCAACCGACGTCAACGCCCGCTGGCAGGCAGAAATGGGCGATTTCTTCGAGGAGCTGGACGGACAGGCGCCCGACGCCGCGATGCGCCCCCTCACCGAGGTCTTTCACCTTGCCTGAGCGGCGGACAGGCACCGACTTACCAGAATGAATGCTGCTCAGAGCACGTACTAGGGGAACGCATGACGGTTGGCATCAAGGACGTGGCGCAGGTGGCGGGCGTCTCCGTCGGCACGGTCTCCAACGTCCTCAATCAGCCTGACCGGGTCTCCGCGGGCACCCGCCGTCAGGTGCAGGACGTCATCACTCGTCTCGGCTACGTCCGCAGCGAGTCCGCCCGGCAACTACGCGCCGGTCGCAGCCGCATCATCTCGCTGCTCGTGTTCGACATGGGCAACCCGTTCTTCGTCGACATCGCGCGAGGTGCCGAACGAGCCGCGCGTGACGCCGGACTCGGCGTCATGGTGTGCAACAGCGGACAGGACCCGGCCGAGGAGGCCGACTACCTCGACCACTTCGCCGAGCAGCGGGTGCGCGGGGCTCTTGTCGCCCCGGCCGACCCGAGCGGTGGGACGCTGCGTGACTTCCGGCGGCACGGCATCCCGTACGTCGTCGTGGACCGCGTCGCCGGCGACGAGGAGGGCTGCTCGGTCTCCGTCGACGACGAGGCGGGCGGCGCGCTCGCCCTGCGCCACCTCGTGGCACAGGGGCATCGCCGCATCGCGTTCGTCAGCGGCCCGCCGCATCTCAAACAGGTCCAGGACCGGCGCACCGGAGCCCTGGCCGCGCTCGCCGAGGCCGGGCTCTCTCTCGACGCACTGCGCGAACTGACCACCGAACGTATGGATGTGGCCGCGGGCCGCGACGCCGGCGCCCGCCTCCTCGGACTCGCCGATCGCCCTACCGCCGTGTTCTGCGCCAACGACCTGCTCGCCCTCGGCGTTCTGCAAGCCCTGTACACCGCGGGCGTCCGGGTTCCCGAGGACATCGGGATCGTCGGATACGACGACATCGAGTTCGCAGCGGCCGCGACCGTCCCGCTCACCTCCGTGCGCCAACCTGCCTACACTCTCGGGACCATCGCCGCGGAGCTGCTGCTGGAGGAAACAGGAGCGTCGGCGACGGATCACCGACACCAACACGTAGTGCTGCAACCGGAGTTGGTGGTGCGCAGATCAAGCATGGGCGGGCCGCCCAGCGGGTGACCCCTGGGCATCCAGGGGCCCGTGGGAGGCAGTTAGGTGTCCGTGATCTCGTCGCGGGGGGTGCGGCCTGGTGTGCTGCATCTGCTGGTGCATGTGGCCGCCGCGCGGGCCCGTGCCCGCGAGGAGACCTGGACGCGGGGCGCACCTGCTCACATCGCGGCGCCGCGACGAGCTGGATCTGCAGCTGATGCCGGACGCCTGCCTCAGGCGAACCCCGCTGGCGTGGCCGGGGATCGGGTCGACGTCGTCTCCTGCGGCCCGACAATCTCCTCGACGAACAGCGCGGCGGGCAGGTCGGACAACGCCTGGATCCGCACCTAACCGAGTGCCGGTGAATGCTCGGCTGGACGGCGCCCCCAGGCCGAGATCAGCGGTGCGAGTGTGAGGTCGAGTTGGCCCGCGTCGATGGCGGCCAAGTGCGCGTCGATCTCGGCGTCGTCGGCCAGGCCGGCCGCGAGCAGCTCGCCGCGCACGTGCCGGATGGTCGCCGCCTCCAGCCGGTCGCAGGCCAGCCCGCCGACCGGGAAAGAGCCCGCCGCGGCGACATCTACCAAGCCGGCCTCACGCAATGCACGCGGCAGCGTCCGGCCGTAGCGCAGGTCCGCGCCGCGGCGCGTCAGCAGCTCCCGGACCGCGTCTCGCAGCCGGTTGGCCCTGCGCTGCGCCGGGCCGCTGTCGTCCAGGCATGCCAGTGGCTGCAGAGCGGTATCGGCGTCCTCGACCAGCAGCCAGCCGCCGGGCCGCAGCGCCGCCGCCATCGTGGCCAACGCCCGAGCCCGGTCGGGTAGATGGACCAGCACGAGCCGGGCGTGAACCAGATCGAATGTCCCCGGCTCTGGTGGCGGATCAGCGGCGACGTCGTGCCGGCGCACCTCGTACCCGCCGCCTGCCTTCAGCCACGACGGGTCGATGTCCGTGGCCAGCACGTGCCCGGTCGGACCGACGGCCGCCGCGAGCGCCTCCGGGATGCTGCGGCCACCGGCCCCCACCTCCCAGCAGCGCGAGCCGGCCGTGACCCCCAGTCGATCGAAGTGCCCCCGCGTCACGCTGTCGAACAGCTCGGCCAGCCAACCGAATCGCTCGCCCGCCTCGGCGCGCGCGTTGTCCAGCAGGTACCCGCGGGCGGGAGCGGACTCTCCACCGAGCGCGGTAGTCCCGCCTGTCGGATCCGGTTGGTCATCGACGTGCGGCGGGCGGGGCGAGGACGTCATCACCACATGGTCACGGCCCCAGACCACCAGCGCCACGACGGCGGGAGAGGGATATCTCACACACCCAGCGAACTCCGCACGTCCTAAGGCACGTTGCTGCCCCCACAGCCGGCGCACCAGGCGCGGGACAGCGCGCTCACCGGACTGACGGCTACGGCCGGTTCGCCCTCTTGCTGGTTGGGGAATCGGGGCTCGGGCCGGCAGGGTGGCGAGGGCTGTCGAGGACGCCGGTGGTGGACGTCCGGGCGGGACGTGGTTCCTCCCGGCCCGGACGACGTCGCGCGCTCGAGGGCGTTTCCTCGGCCTGGTCTCCTCTCGCCGCCTGCCAGGTGTGTCAGTTCTGCGGGAGGCCGAGCCAGCGGGTCGCGGCCTGGCGGAACGCTTCGGTGTCGGCGTGGTCGTCGGCCCAGGCCACGATGCCGTCCGGGCGGATGAAAAGGGCGGTGAAGCCGAGGTCGTTGAGCACCGGCCCGGCCGCGTAGTGGATGCGGCCCTCCCAGCCCTTCGCTGCGCTCTGCAGCGCGTGGTCACCGCTGAAGTCGAGGACAACAGCCTGCCCGCGTCGCAGGAGTTCGCCCAGGCGGGTGCCGTCCTCAAAGCGGAAGTCGGGGGAGGTGCGGCCGACGAAGGGCTGTTCGCTGCCCAGGTCGTAGCGGTTGCACAGGCCCGAGGTGTGCCGGTACACGTGGGTGACTCCGTCGGGGGTGCTCATCAGGTCGAGGACCAGCTTGCGCAGGGCGGGGGAGTTGGGGCCCGGCTTCATGGTCGCGACCTGGGCGCGGGACCAGTCGAGGATGGCGGCGCCGATGGGGTGGCGCTCGTCGGTGTAGGTGTCGAGCAGACCGGCCGGGGCGGTGCCGTGAATGGTGGCGGCGAGCTTCCAGCCGAGGTTGACGGCGTCGCCGATGCCGAGGTTGAGGCCCTGGCCACCGAGCGGTGAGTGGATGTGCGCGGCGTCGCCGGCGAGCAGGACACGTCCCTTGCGGTAGCTGGTGACCTGCATGGCGCGGTCGGTGAAGCTGGAGGCCAGCTCGACGCCGGTCAGCGTGACGTCGGTGCCGGAGACGCGGCGCAGGACCGCCTGGATGTGTTCGCGGGTCAGCGGCTGGGAGCGGTCGAAGGTGCCGCCGTCGAAGTCGTTCATGCCCAGGTGCCCCTCGAAGGGCGTGCGCAGGTACATGCCGGTCGGAGTGAGGTTGAAGCCGAGCGGCAGCTGCTGGGGGTCGGCGAAGGTGACCTTGGCGACGTAGCCGGTGAACTGCGGGTCGGTGCCGACGAAATCGAAGTCCACGAGTTCGCGCACGGCGCTGCGTCCGCCGTCGCAGCCCACCAGCCAGCGCCCTCGGAATTCCTGTCCGCCGGCGGTGGCGGTGACGTCGCCGTCGTCCTGGACCACGGCGGTGACGGGAGCTCCGCGGATGATCTCCACACCGAGCACGGCGGCGCGCTCGGCCATCACCGTCGCGACGGCTTCCATGCTTGTCATGAAACCTTCCATCGCGGGGCTGGGCAGCCGGAACGGCAGCGCGGAAGCGTCGATATTGGCCGCGTCCAGGCCCATGCCCGCGAAGTGAGACACGTCGCGGGGCGCCGGCGCGCCTGTCGCGTCGGGGTCGGCGCCGACCTCCTTTTCGTCGGCGCCAGAGGCGTCGATCATGGCTTCGAGCAGACCGCGGCGATAAAGCGTCTCAGTCGAAGCGGCGTTCCGACCGCGTATGCCGAGCGGGAGCGTCTTCAGAGGCGAGATGAGTTCCTGGTCCCGCTCAAGGACGAGGACCGAGCAGCCGGACAGGGCCAGTTCACCGGCCAGGAACAGACCGACCGGGCCGCCGCCCGCGATCAGAACGTCATGCATAGGAGATTTCCCTTCAAGAACGGTCGGTTGGCTGCCTGGCCGGGACGGATGGTGGGTCAGCGCAGGCGGGTGAGGCCGTCAAGCACGATGGCAATGCCGCTGAGAAACTGCTCGCGGTCGTCGTGCTCTCTCATCTGGACGGCGATGGTGTGCATGAACGGGTAGGACTCGGCGTCGAGTTCCTGCCATGCCGCTGCCGCGGCGCCGAAGAACTCCTCGCGATCCGTATCGGGTTCGACGCCCGAAGTGCTTCCGTCGATACGGGTGTTCTGGCTGACCGCTCCGAGGATGTAGTGCACGAGCGTGGAGGCCGCGTCGAACCAGGAGGCTTGTGGCACGCCCAGGGAGTCCATCTGCCCGCCGATCCGCTCGAAGATCCCCACTGTGACCGGGCCGACGGGGTTACGGCTGATCTGCAGGGTGAGCCGGGTGGCAAGCCACTGGTGCTGCTCGATCGCGTCGAACAGGGCCAGCGCGACACAGCGGATCTCATCCCCGGGCGTAGCCGGGGCCACAGCGGGCTGGGCTGCCAGAGCGGCGGCGATCACGGTTTCGGTCGAGGTGTCCAGCAGCTCGTCCCGATTGCCCACGTGGTAGTAGATCGCCCCGGTCCCGGTGGCCAGGCGCTCGCTCAGTGCCCGGATGGTGAGCGCGGCTTCGCCGCCAGCGTCGAGCAGCTCGATTGCGGTGTCGAGGATCCGCTCCCGGGAGAGCACTTGGTTGCGCCGTGTCCGGTTCGCTCGCGTCGTCATATCCCGAGAATGACATATTTGGTGCACTGCACCAAAGTGGTTCAGCGCACCAACTACAGGGGATGCCCCTGTGTGTTCGGTCAAGGACGCGGGCCAGTAGGTTCGATGGGTCGACGTCGAAGGCCAAGGTGTTGGGGGCACATGAGCGAGAGTCAGATCACGATCAAGCTCACGAGCGATCAAGCCCATGGAACGTCACGGCCCGAGAGCATGCAGGTCCTTCAAAAGGCGTCCCGTACAACGGCGTACGGACTGATCGTGGCGCTCGCCCTGACCGTCCCCGACTACCCGACAAACAGGGCGAGCGTCGCGATGTGTCCAGCCTCGATCAGCCAGAAGTGCTCGTCCGCCCATTCGGTGGAGCCCCACTCAACCAGCCCCTTGCCGCCCGGCGCGTAGCTCGCATGGGGAGTGACGGCGGAGACGTCTCCGAACTTGCTGTCCTGGTCGACTGACAGGTGGACCCGCCACTGGGTCAGGAAGTCGAACGCGAGGCCCTCGTCGCGCACCAGAAAGTAGACGGAATCGCTGAAGACACCGCCGCCGAATGCCTCATAGAGCTCCTTATAGTCCGCCGGGAGCGGGACCCCCAGCTCTCCCTCGACCGCCGCCCAGTCGACGGAGATCCCGAGCGGCTCCCACCCGGTCAGTTCGATCACTCGCTGAACCCACATACAACGATCTTTTGGCACTGGTCTTCGTGCCGATGTCCCTCACCCCCTCGTGACTCAGGTCAAGGTCGGCAGCTGTCGGATTGAGTCGACCTTGGCGGGTTCCTCGGCCCGGGCTCGTGTGCTGGCGAGGCGATGGGAGTCGGTGCCGGTCTCGACTATGGTGCCGCCGCAGGTGGGCCGGTCCACACCGCTGCACAGAGCAGGGGGCGGCGAGGGGCGTCGTCCAGCCCCCGAACGATTCGTTGGAGACGATCGCTACCGAGGTCATTTCCTCCCGTTCGGTCAGAACTTGGAACAACAGCTCGGCGACCGGCCCATCACCTTCTACGGCGAGCTGTAGAGCACCGAAGGCCACCGGCAGGCCGGAGCCCGCTCGTACTTCGATTGCGGGCCCGTCACCCTCTCGGTCCTGGACGTCTCAGCCACCACAATCCCGCACACCGCGGCGAAGGCTCTGTATGTCACCGTCGACGACCGCGAAGCCGTCTTCGCGCGCGCCGAGAACCTCGGCTGCTTGTCCACAGAACTCGTCCACGATCAGAACGCCGGGGCCGTCATCGTCCGCCCGTGGGGCGAGCGGTTCAACGTCGATGACCCCTGGGGCAACCCGCTGTGCTTCGTCCAGCGCGGCACCGTAGACGCGGGCTGACGGCCTCGGTCGCCCCTGAGCGTCTGCCGGCGGACGGTGGCACGTCGAGAACGTCGGAACGACGGACGCGAATTTGATGTGAACGGATTGTCCTGGCACCGGTCTCCGGGGTGGGCAACGAACAAGTCGCCGACGAGGGATGCTCGGCGACCACGATCCGCCACCGGCGGGATGAGGGGATCGAAGCCGGCGTCATCGGTCATGTGGCCCTGCCGGTGTTCGCTGCCTATGCCCAGATGGTGGGTCTCCACCCATTTGGCTCCTGGCCCACAGTGTCAATGTGCCGCCGCGAGAACAATGTGCCGCCGTGTCGGCGGCGTGAGAGTGCCGTGCTGTACACGCGTAGGCGTGTCAGGAAGGCCACGGGGCAGCGGACGCCCTGCCGGATCGCAGACCCGTCTCACCGTTTCTATGCTGGGTCCTCCAGCAATGCCAGTGCATTACGGCAGAGCATGACTTCGGTCCATCTGTTGCGGTCCTGATCTGTGCTGACTGCGACAGTGTCAGGTTGTCGAGGGCGCGGGAGGTGCAGCGATGGAGTGGCATCGAGCCGCCAGGTCGATGGCACGTTCGCCGGCCGCGCTGCCCTTGGGCGTCATGCTGGGTGTCGCGGTGGTGGACGCTCTCACAGGCCCCGAGTACAACCTGCTGCCTGTGTACGCCGCTGGCCCGGCGATCGCCGCCGCGCGGGGACCCGTTCGGAACGTCGTGGCGATGGGGGGTATTGCCGTCCTCCTGTGCCTCGTGTTCGCGGCGAAGGCGGACCGGTTCGGCGCCCTGCGGATGTACGTCGCCCTGGTTGCCATCGCGTACGTCACGCTCGCCGCTGTCTACGCCGCCTGGTCCAGGCTCAGGACCGAACAGCGCCTCGTGGACGTGCAGGAAGTGGCCAAGACGCTGGAGGACGTGCTCTTCGTGCCCCTACCGCCGGTGATCGGCCCTGTGCGCCTGGGGGCTTCCTACGTCTCCGCGAGCCGGGCCACCCGCGTCGGAGGGGACCTGTACGAGGCGGTGCCCTCACCTCACGGAGTCCGCCTCGTGATCGCTGACGTCCAGGGCAAGGGACTGGGGACCGTACGTTGCGCGGCCGTGGTGCTGGCGGCGTTCCGGGAAGCCGCCCACGAGCTCGAAGACCTCGCGGAAATCGGCCGCCGCATCGAAACCGCCCTGGACCGCAGAACGGACGGCCAACGCTTCGTGACCGGCATCCTCGCCCAGGTCGGTCCGACCGGACAGCTTCTCGCGTTCAACCTCGGACACCCCGCGCCCTTGCTGCTCACCACCGACGGCCGAGTCAGCTATATCGAGCCGGACGAGCCTGTACCGCCCTTCGGACTCACCGCGCTGGCAGACTCTGTCGACCAGCAGGACAGTGTCACCCACCTGAACCTGCACCCCGGGGACCGGCTCTTCTTCTACACCGACGGCCTGAGCGAGGCCCGAGACGGCGAAGGACGGTTCTACCCCGTGAGCGAGCGGGCGGGGCCGCTGCTGAGCGAAGTCAGTCCTGAAGAAGCTCTACGCCGAGTCCGCGCCGATGTCGCCGCCTTCACCGGGGCTCCGCACGACGATGACTCCGCCCTGCTCCTGGTGGAATTCACCGGGCGGACTGTCCGGTGAGGAAGGCCGGGCATGGGGGAGGGTTTCGTCCGTCCTTTGGTGGTGGCAGTGCTCTGCCCGAGCTGCGCCGTGTGGATACCTCCACGGGATGCTGCGATTCACAGCCACTCGTTGATCACTGCGACTGCGACTGCGACTGCGACTGCGACTGCGATGACGACGGTCGTCTCTTGACATGCTCCTCGGGCTGGAGCCCGAGGATTCTGGGCGTCCCTTACCTGGTGCTGTGCCGCTACGCGGCACAGGCCGTGGGTGGGATTCCGTGGCTTCCTGCTTCTTCACGCTGTGCCCCGCCCCGGGAGGGGCGGGGTCCTACCCGCGCTCGACAGGCTGATGCCGCCAGTCCGGCGGCCTTGATGTTGCGTGCGGCGTTGACGTCCCGGTCGTGGACGATGTCACAGGCCGGACAGGTCCACTCCCGTACATCCAGGGGCTTGGGCCCGTCGCGGTGGCCACATGCCGAGCAGACCTGGCTGGTCGGCTCGAACCGGTCAATCTGCACAAACGTGCGCCCGTACCGCTCGCACTTGTACTTGAGCAGGTTCACGAACATGGACCAGCCCGCGTCATGCACGCTCTTGGCCAGCCGGGTGCGCGCGAGTCCGCTGACCGCCAGGTCCTCCACGATCACCGTTTGGTTATCACGGACGATCTGTGTGGAGAGCTGGTGGCAGAACTCCTTGCGCGCGTCGGCGACTTGTGCGTGGGCACGGGCAACCTGCAAGCGGGCCTTGGCCCGGTTCTGCGACCCCTTCTGCTTGCGGGACAGTTCACGCTGAGCCTTCTTCAGTTTCTTCTCCGCGCGGCGCAGGAACCTCGGGGAGCCGATCTTCATGCCGTCATCCAGGACGGCGAAGTGAGTGAGACCGAGGTCGATGCCGACCGCCGAGCCGGGCGCGGGGTCCGGCAGCACGGCAGCATCGGCGGCCGGGTCAGTGTCGATGACGAAGCTCGCGTAGTACCGGCCGGCCGAGTCCTTGATCACGGTGACCGAGGACGGCACCCCCGGCAACGAACGCGACCACTTCACCCGCACTTCGCCGATCTTCGGCAGGAGCAGCCGCCCCGCTCGGGTGATCTTCCAGCGGGCGTTCGCGGTGAACCGGATCGCCTGCCGGGCATCCTTGCGGGACCGGAACCGCGGCTCGCCCACCGGCAGGCCCTTGCGCTCGCCCTTGAGGGAGGCGAAGAAGTTCGCATACGCGGTATCCGCATCCCGCAGCGCCTGCTGGAGGACGACCGAGGAGACCTCACCCAGCCAGTACCGCTCCCGGCGCAGCTTGCCTCGCGTGACCAGGGCACGGGACAGCACTTTCGACGTCGGGTACGGCTCCTTGGCGGCATGGGCGGCATGGGCGGCATGGGCGGCACGGCGGGCGCACACGGAGTCGTTGAACACGACCCGCGCACACCCGAACGCCCTCGCCAGCGCACCCTGCCGGCCGGGCTCCGGGTACAACCTGAAGGCGTACCGGAGCTGCATGCGAGTGATCGTACGAACACCGCTCACCCGTTCACCAGAGAGAACATCCGTACGAGCCATCACCATACGGGGACCACCGCCATGTCCAGCTCCTCAGGAACAACACCGCAACCCTCCGCGTCGCGACGACCTGATTCGCTTCACCACCGGCCTAAACGCCGATGCACTGCGAACGAATCCCGGTAGCGGACCGCGAGCTTGATGCCCGTATGGATGTCCATCAGCTGATCTTGGCTCAGGCGTGCTCGGTCGGAGCGCGTGGCGACGGCCCGATGCCTCTCGAGGCGGTTGTTCGCGCACCCGACCGCGTGGCGCTCGCGGTAGTCGACCGGGTCGAAGCGTCGTGGCCGGACCGCCGTGAGAGCTGAGTTTCCTGCGGTTGCGTGCCCCGTCGGTCCTGTCCCGAATGGTGCAGCGAATCCCCGGCGCCGCAGGCAGGCGCGGTTATTACGGGAGGCGTACGCCCTGTCAGCGCGCAGGCGATCGGGGCGGATGCCTGGCCGGCCCGTCCCGATGCGGGGCACGGGGACCTTCTCCAGGACGGGCTCGAACTGAGGCGAGTCGCGGCGCTGCCCGCCCGTTACCAAGATCGACATCGGCTTCTGGCCCTGTCGACGACCAAGTGCAGCTTGGTGGTGAACCCGACGCGCTGTCCCCGCTGCGGGGGAAAGCTCAAACGGCTGGGTGTACGTCTCACCCGTCCGCTCTACTCCGAGGGGCCTTATGGGCGGACAGGTGGTGCGATGGAAACGGTGGTGCCTTCTAGCAGGGAGCTGGTCATGCACGAGATGTGGGTCGGAGTGGACGCCGCGGGCGGTGGGCTGGTGTGGCACGTACTGGCGGCCGAAACGGCCACCACGCTGTGCGGACAGCGCAGGCAGCGTGAGGCTGACGCCGGACACGACTCGACCGACCGGCACTGCTTGGAGTGCATGACAGCGTTGCAGGACATCTTCCAAGCGCCGACGAGCGCTTGATGAACGGCGGTGGCCACCGGGCACCAAAGGGAGAAGGGGAATTGCCGACACTCGGATGGTGGCCCCTTCCTGCGCCCGTTCTTGAGCTGCTGCTTGTTCGGCCACCGCGGAGACCTGGGATTGCGGCAACCTGGTGACGCCGACGAGATCAGGTCTGTTTGGTCCGCCGCCTGCGTTCCAGCAGACAGTGCGGCAAGTAACTCCTGCTGTGCAGCTTGGCGATGGCGAGTTTGATGGTGCCCGCCCGTACATGGCTAGGCCCGGTGGCATGAGTCGAGCATCCGGCCTCGGCGGCCCACGGTCACAGTCGATGTTTGCGACGGGGGGATCGGCCGGAACTGGGATGGAGAGGCACTGTTCCCGGCCGCGGGCGCATCGTGGCGAACGGGTTGCGTCCAGGGAAATGGTGTACGGGTTCGACCTGATCCGGGGGTTTGCTCCGGCATCGGAATGAGATCCGCATAGACGAACGGCCACCGGCT
>NZ_JBVJPM010000053.1:0-24811 GCF_055582645.1 Streptomyces sp. NPDC107517
CGCACGACGGCGCAGCTCAAGCGGGTACTGGGAAGGACGTGCCATGACTCGATCCTCTCAAACGATCGAGTCTCTACCGAATCCGGAACGGTTCACTTCACCGCGTCGGCGAGAGTCGGAGCGAGGGCGGTCAGGACGTCGATGGCCTCGGCGACGTACCGGTAGGCGGTCGTGGTGCCGACACCGAACCCGGCGGCGAGCTGGGCGTAGGTGTGGCCGCAGCGCAGGTGCGCGAGGAAGAGCAGGGCTTGGCGGCCCGCGCTGACGCGACGCCGGCCTGTTCCCACGTTCCTGACGGCGGGCCCGCAGACGAGCGGACAGGTAGCGCAAGGTCGAGGTGGACACATTGATGCCGGACGGGTAGACAAGCACGCGGAAGCTCCCGGCGGACAGGTGATCTTGGTCGTGAACCCGTCTGCCAGGAGCTTCTTCACGTCCACACACCGCCCCTCCAGCCCAACTGCCCACCTGACACGTCAGGTTGAAAAAAGCTCAGTGACTCTGCTGTCGCTGGAGCCCGAGTCCGGGGAGCGTCACTGACCGCAGAAGGCCGTGCAGTTCGTGGCGTTGAGAGCGGCGAACTGCGCTGTTGCGTTCTGGCTGGGGCTGGCACCTGAGACCTTCAGGCCGATGGAGCCGCCGCGGTAGGGCGTCTGGGAGGCGTCGTTCCAGGTCAGCTGCTGTTGCCCTGCCACCCCTACCGTCAGGGTGGAGCCTGTGGTGCGGACGGTGAGGTGGTAGGCGGTGCCGGTTTTCAGAGCGATGTCCTTGGTGGCGACTGTGGTCGCTTTGCCGTCGTTCACCTTGGACAGCACCAGCTGGGTGGTTCCCTGCGCCGGGATCTGGAGGGTGGCGACGTAGCCGTCGAAGGACTGCCCGGCGCCACTGCCGCGCACGATCAGGCCGGCTTGCCCGGGAGTGGTCAGCTTGACGGTCGTGGACACGTCGGCGTTGTCGTAGAAGGACGGTTCCAGCATGCTGCGGCCTGCGAAGCCGGTCGAGGTTCCTTGGTAGGACTTGTCGTCGGTGCCGGCGTCGACGACCTTCCAGGTGCCGCCTGCTTCGATGTAGCCGTCGGGTTTCCCGCCGCGGATGTCGTCGTCGGTGCGGGGGTTCTTGAAGCTCTCAACGGTGGGGTTGGCCTTGTTCCAGTCGTGGTGAGCACTGAGCAACGGGCCGCTGAGGGAAGCGTTGGGCCACAGGTTGCTGCTGTCGTCCTCGCTGGTGGAGGATGCCAGGTCGAAGAGGTAGCTGTGGGTGGTCGGACCGGCGGCTGTCCCGGTTGCCGGCGTGGTTTCGCTGATCCACTTCTTCTCGCCGGAGCGCTGGGCGACGATTGTGGCGCCTTGGTGTCCTGCTTCGGGTTTGTCGACGACGTAGCGCCAGCTCAGGTCGGTGTGTGGTCGTCCGGTCTGCTTGCCGGACAGGTAGGGCACGAGATCTACCCCTGAGGTTCCGGCCGGGGGCGGGGCGGAACTTCCGGCGGCCTTGAGGAAGGTGGGCCGCAGGTCGAGCGTGGAGACCGGATTCCGGTAGGTGGTGCTGGCGGGCAGTGCGGCCGGCCAGGTCATGGCGAAGGGGACTTTCACGCCACCCTCGAAGAGGGTGTACTTGCCGCCGCGTGTGGGGCCGGTGAAGTAGTTGGTCTGCTGGCCGTTGTCGGACACGAAGACGACCATCGTGTTGTCCGCGATGCCGTTGTCGGCCACCGCCTTGCGGATCTGGCCGACTCCGCTGTCCATGGTGCGCACCATTTCCGAGAACCGGTCCTGGTCGGACTGGGCAGTGCCGCCGCAGCTGGTGGGTGACTCGAGCGGGGTGTGGGGGGCGTTGTAGGCGATGTACATGAAGAACGGGTTGGTGTCCGAACCTTGGGCGTGCTGGTTGATGTAGTCGACCGAGTGGTCGGTGAACTCGTCGGTGAGATAGGACGTGCTGGTGAGGTCCTTGTACGTCTTGGACACCGGGTCGTACTGCTTGAGGTTGGGTTTGCTGTTCGTCGGGGGGCAGTAGGAGTGCATGCCGCCGAGGAAGCCGTAGAAGTTGTCGAAGCCCATGGCAGCGGGCAGGTGCTGGCCGTTGTAGGGCTGGCCGCCGGCCAGGTCCCACTTGCCGATGGCTGCCGTTGTGTACTTGTCAGGGAGGTCCTTGACGAAGGTGTCGGTGGGCGTGCGCTCGGACCGGGCGCGGGTGAGGAAGTTGCTGTCCGCGCCGACGCGTGCGGGCTCCCGGCCGGTCATCATGGCACTGCGTGAAGGGCTGCACACCGGGGAGGCGACATATCCCTGGCTGGCCCGTACCCCTGCGTCGCCCAGGGCGTCGATGTTCGGTGTGGGGATCGCGCCTTGCCGGTCGTAGAGCGTGGTCTGGTCGTAGCTAAGGTCGTCGGCCACGATGAAGATGATGTTGGGTGGCGCCGGAGCGGCTGAGGCCGTGGAGGGCAGGGCGGCCAGGGCGGTCGCCGCCAGTGCGGTGGACACACCCGCAGCTCGAAGACGGGTGAAGTTGGCCGAGGTCATTGTCACGTCACCACGGTGAGGATGTTGGAGTTGCCGAGGCTCTCGGCGTCGTCCTTCGTCGCGGACACGCGGTAGTAGTAGGTGCGACCGGCGCTCAGCGTGCGGTCGGTGT
Source organism: Streptomyces sp. NPDC107517 (assembly GCF_055582645.1). Classification (NCBI taxonomy): domain Bacteria; kingdom Bacillati; phylum Actinomycetota; class Actinomycetes; order Kitasatosporales; family Streptomycetaceae; genus Streptomyces; species Streptomyces sp. NPDC107517. The sequence goes on from NZ_JBVJPM010000053.1 coordinate 2,632, forward strand.
GGCTCGCCTCGGTCAGGTTCCCGGCGACCTTCGCATAGCCGCTGTAGGGGCTGTTGCTGCGGTACAGGGTGTAGGTGCCGTCGGTGCCGGTCATGTTGTCCGTCCAGACGTGCACCTTGTCGAAGGAGGCGCTCTGGTTCACGGCCGTCAGCCCGGCGCGCCCGGCAGCGTGCGCGGAGTCCTGCGCTGTGACGACTGCCAGGTTGTTGACGTAGCCGGTGACGGTGGTGCCGATCACTTCAAGGACCAGCCGCATGTGCGTGGCGTCCAGGGGTGAGAACGGCTGCCCTGCAGCGCTGCGTTCTGCCTCGTCGAGCGTGGTCGCCGTGCCGTCGGAGACCCGGATGAGGGCGAAGCGCTGCTCGGCGTTGCGGTATTCGAACCGGTAGTGGTTGTCGGCGTTCGTGTAGCGGGCGAGCAGTCCCACGGAGCCGTTGGCGGCGTAGGAGGCCGCTTCGACCTGGACCTCGACGACCACGCTGCGCCAGGCGGTGTCGCCGGCGGCGGCGATGGCCCGCTCGGCGCTCTCGCCGACGGCGAACACTTTGGTGGCGCGCGTGGTGTCGGGGTGGTTCTGCACCTTCCATTGGCCGCTCGTGGTGGCCCAGGAGGCGGCGTTGCTGTTCTCGAAGTGATCGGTGAAGGTCCGTACGAGGGACGGGGTCCAGGCCAGTGGGGCGGTGGTGGAGGTGGCGGGGCTGATCAGGCGTAGTCGCACCGGCGTGTAGGCCAGGCCGGCCACGGGCCGGGCGCTCACCACAGTGGAGGCAGGACTAGCGCCGGCGCCGTTGGTGGCTTCGACGCCGAAGTAGTAGGTGGTCCCGGAGACCAGGCCGCTGATGTCAGCGCCCATGCGGTTGCCTGCCCGTAGCTGCTGGGTGAGGGCGGTAGGGGATGTGCCGTACCGGACGACGTACCCGCTGGCCCGGGGCACGCTGCTCCAGGTGACGGTGGCAGTACCGCCCCGGCGGCCCAGGGCCTGCACGCTGGAGAGAGCAGGGGGTGGTGTCGGGGTGGCGGAGACTTCGCCGGAGCGGGGCGTGGTGCCGCCGGGCCCGGTCGCGGTGACTGTGAAGTAGTACGTGCTTGCGGGGGACAGATCGGTGACTTCGGTACCCGAACCCGCAGTCACCTGCTGTGTGTAGGTGTAGTCACCGGGAGATGTGCCGTAGTGAATCGTGTAGGACGTCGCGTGCGGAACGTCCCACCACTTCAGACGGATCGCCGATCTCGAGGTGACCTCTGCGCTGGTGATGCGCGGGGTGCGCGGCACGCTGGGGGTGCCGGTGCGGGCCCATTCCAGTCGGACGACGCTGTAAGGGGGCACCGTGATCGCGGAGCCGTTGGGGTACTGGGTGGTGCGGGCGGTGATCCGGGTGGTGGCGGTGGCGGTGTTTCCCGCTTCGGGGTCGTCGGAGGCGCAGTACACGGCGGTGACCGGGGAGGCGAGCGTGGTGCCGTCGAGCCGGAGGTCGATCGTGTGAGGCTGGGCCGACTTGTTGGTGATGAGTGTGTAGTCCTTGGTGTTGCCGCCGAATCCGCCGCGGTAGCCTGCGGCGAAGCAGGCGGCCACGGCGACGGCGTTGCCGCTCGCGTCGAGGCCGGGCACGGTGGCCCCGCCGGTGACCGTGGCCGGCCAGCGGGAGGCACTGTTGTTGATCGCCTCATTGACGATGACGTTGGCCACGCCGACGGTCTTGAAGTACAAGCCGTGGTCGAGTTGGTCGGAGTCGATCGCGGTGTGCCGTTCCAGGGCGTCCAGGGCCGCATCGGCGTGGTCCTGGGCGGCGTCCAGCACCCACAGCGGGATGCCGCCCGCGCCGGTGAGTAACCGGGTGTTCTCCTTCGCAGCCGTGGTGAGCCGCATGACGGACTCGGCGTTGAAGACCGCGTTGTACTGGCTGTTGTAGAGCGGTCCCGCGACACGGACATCGAGTTCGTTCTGCAGGATCGGCGTTGGGGACAGGCGGCTGCGGGCCAGGTAGTTGGCGTCGATACGGCGGCGGAACTCGGCGGTCAGCCAGTTGCCGTTGCGCATGCTCTCCTCGAAGCCGATCCCGTTGTCGGGCCGCGGATCGTATGCCTCGTAGGTGTGCCACACGATCGCGTCCCACCACGGATCGGACACCTTGTACAGGGCGTCGTCCCAGGAGTTGTTGCCCATGGGTGTGTACGCGATCACGGTCTTGGCGTCGCCGTCCACGGCACGGATCGCGTCGTGGAACGGCTTGACCTTGTTCAGGTAGTCGGCGGCCGAGTTGACGAACTTGGGCAGCGCGTCCGCGCCGCCGGCGAACAGGTAGGGCTCGTTCTGCAGCTCCCAGTAGTCGACCTGGATGTTGTTGTGTACGCAGAACCGGGCCAGGTCCGCGGCTTCCTGCGGGGTACCGGTGAAGGTGTTGACGACCATGGTGAGCACGGCGCAGGTCTCGCGCAGCGAGTCGTAGTAGGCGATCAGGTCCATGTAGCCGTCGTTCTTGCCCGCGTTGACGCGGCGCTCCCAGTCGTAGCCGAAGTACTGGTTGCGCTTGTCGAACATTTGGGCGCGCCGCTCTTCCGGCATGGTTCCGGTGCGCGCGTCGAAGACGTTGTTCGCCGTTCCCGCGGACCAACGGCCCCAGCGCGGCTGGAGTTTGGCGACCATGCTCCGGTACGCACGATCGGTGAAGTGGTAGGCGCGGTTGGTGATGTGAATGTTGTAGCCGATGAGCCCTGGCTGCAGGGGGATGGCCTGGGTGGTGTCGACGTCGATGACCGCTTGGGCCTCTGCGGCCCTGGGCTGTGCGGCGGCGGGTCTGGTCTGGGGCAGGGCGAAGGCGGTGGCCAACCCGGCGGCGGCCAGACTCAGGACAGTGCGCCGGCTCGGGTGTGGGTGGTCGGGCATGTTCCGCTGCTGCATGAACGGTTCCTCGTCATTGATGGAACGGAAGGCGGGGCCGTGGCCACAACGGTATGGCCTGCGCGCCCTCACGTGGCTCGGCTGTCACGCCGACCATGCGCCGCGTTGCGGTCTGCCACAGGGCGGGTCCGCGCCCCGTGCCAGGGCCGATGCGCAGGTGATGCAGGATCCCTCTCCCTGTGGGCCGGGGCTCGTTGAAATCTGCCGCGTCATCGGGCTTGTCTTGACCTCGCCGACGACTTAATTTCGATTGGACGGTAAGTAGGGGGTGAGACTGTGTCAACAGTTCACGCAGAATCACACAGGGACGGAGCAGGTTCGGTGAACAACCTGGGGCAGCGGATCCGCCCAGTGCAGCTCGGCGATGTCCGGCAGCGGAACTACGCCGCGATCATGCGAGAGTTGATGCACAGTGGCCCGCTGGCACGGACCGACCTCGCAGCGGCGATCGGCATGTCGACCAGCGCCGTCACCAAGGTCACGGCGGTGTTGACCGCAGCCGGCGTGGTCAAGGAGATCTGCCAGGACAGGGACGGTTCCATGGGCCGGCCCAAGGTGCCCGTGGCCATCGACGACTCCACCTACGGAGCCATCGGCGTCCACTTCGGCCTCCACCGCACCATGGTCTGCCTGATCGACCTCAGAGGCCGACTCGTCGATGAAATGCACCTCGCCCGCGATACCACGGACTTCGACAGCGCGGTTAGTGAAGCCGCCACAGCCGTACGGGACATGGCCGCGCGGGCTGAGCTGACCGCGCTGGGAGTGGGAGCGAGTACCGGCGGGTGGGTCGACAGCACCAAAGGGACAGTCCGGTATCAACCGATCCTGGACTGGCGAGATGCCCCGCTGGCACACCGGCTGCAGGAAGCCGTGGACCTTCCGGTCGTCGTGGAGTCACACACCCGCGCGCTGGCACTGGCCGAACACTGGTTCGGGGCAGCGGTCGGTTCCGACAACGTGCTGCACCTCTTCGTCGGCAACGTCGTCGGCGTCGGCCTGATCCTCAATGGCGCGCCCTACCGCGGCACCAGCGCCCAGGCCGGCGGCATCGACCACCTTCCCGTCGCCGGAACCGCCGCGCAGCCGTGCGACTGCGGTAGCCGCTCCTGCTTCAAGGCCGTGGCCGGGGACCTGGAGGTGACACGGCGCGCGCACACTGCTGGACTGGTGGGGTCCGCCGCAGACATCCACGACGTGATCACGCTGGCGGACACGGGTAACGAGCGAGCGTTGGGCCTCTTGCGTGACCGGGCTCAGGTGGTAGGCGATGCCACCGCCACCCTCATCGAACTCCTTGATCCGGAACTCGTCATCGTCGCAGGCGGCGTCAGCACGGCCCCCGACCGGCTCGCCGTCGTACAGGAAGCGGCGAGAGCCCGGCTGATAGCGGATCGTTTCCACTGCGTGGACGCCCCGATCCGCAACAGCGCTTTCGGCTCACACGCCATCGGCATCGCCGCCGGTGCCGTCCTGCTGGACGCGACCTACCGGATGCCTGCCGCCTTCATCCCAGCCCTCGCCACACCGTCTCGCGTCAAGCAAACGCTCTAGCCCAGGCGCGTCCCGGACGGCACAAGTGCTGCGAGCAGCTGGCCGGCTCTCGCCTTCAGCGCCCCTCGCCCCGTACCTTCCATGTGACGCCGATCTAGTAGACTGTCGCAGCTAATTTTTGGGATAAAGGTGACGCAGTTTGATGCGTGCGTCGTGGGTGGTGAACTGCCAGTCCACCTGACGTTGGTCGGCGTTGGTGGCGTTCTGCCAGGCCGAGAGTTCGGTGTTGAGGATGTCGAGGTCGTCGATCCGGCGGTCGAGACATTGCCGGGTCAGCGCGGAGAGTTCGATCTCGGCGATGTTGAGCCATGACCCGAGTTTGGGTGTGTGGTGGATCTCGAGGCGTTGGGCCAGCGCGAAGGCCTCTTCCGGTTCGAAGGCCTCGTACAGTGAGGCGATGCCGTGGGTGTTGAGGTTGTCCATCACCAGCACCACGGCCTCGGCGTCGGGGTAATCCACGCTCAGCAGCTGTTTGACCTGGCCGGCCCAGTCGATCCGGGTCCGCTGGGACAGTGCCTGACCTCGACGCCACCCGCGCAGGGGTTCGACCCACACGAAGATTGAGCACGTGCCGCAGCGGATGTACTCGCTGTCCTGGCAGGCGTCGTGGCCAGGGCGGGCCGGGAGCGGGGCGCGGGCATGGTCGAGGAGCTGGTAGGGCTTCTCGTCCATGCACACCACCGGACGCGCCGGGTCATAGGGCCGGGCATAGACGGCCAGCACGTCTTCCATCCGGGCCGCGAACTCCGCGTTCCCTCGTGGTGGGATGGTCCAGCACTTCTTCAGATGAGGACGCAGTTCCGTTTTTTAAGACCCGGCCGATCGTGGAGTGGTCCAGGTTCGGGATGTCCTCGCTCAGCGCCACGTGCCTCTCCAGCAGGCGCAGCGACCACCGGGCGTGGCCCTTGGGCGGCGTCGAGCAGGCCAGCGCGATCAGCCTCGACCTCACCGGTCACCGGGGAGGGCACCGGGGGGCAGGCACGTTCCTTCCGGCCGACCGTGGCCCACACATCGCCACCGGTCTCCGCGTACCGCTTCGAGACCAGCCGGACCGACTCGCACGAAACCCCGACCCGCTCCGCGATCACCACCCGCGGATCAACCTCCCCGACCGAGGTGTCCAGCGCGAGCAACACCCGCGCCCGCCTGATCATCGACGCGCTACGGACTCCCGTCGTGGTCACCCGCACCAACGCCTGACGATCCTCAGCACTCAAGGCAACCGGATACTTCTTCCGTGACGACACGGCACCCCCGCCCAGCCGATGTGAAGCGACGAGGGGAGACTGCCCGACCGCCAACTCCACCAACCAGAACCATACTTAGCAGCGACAATCTACTAGCCATGGCTTCTGCCCATCGCTCGCCTGGTGGGTCTGCGACAGCCTCGAGGGGACATAACGGCAGCTGTGCGGGTCATGTAGTCCAGGCGACGCGGAAGCCGACGTTCCCGGAGGAGCTGTCGACGGTGTTGGAGGTGCGCGCCGCGACCCGGTAGCGGTTGCAGTACGAGTCGTGGCACAGGTAGGAACCGCCGCGCATTGTGCGCTGGTCGTCGGAGCCGGGCTGCCACGGGTCGGCGGACCATTCCCACACGTTGCCCGAGGTGTTGTGCAGGCCGTAGCCGTTGGGAAGGTACGCGTGCACGGGGGCGGTTGCGGCGTAGCCATCGTCTGCGGTGTTGTGCGTGGGGAAGGCGCCCTGCCAGATGTTGCAGTGGTGTTGGCCGTCCGGGGTGAGGTCATCACCCCAGGGGTAGCAGGCCTGGTCGAGGCCACCGCGGGCGGCGTACTCCCACTCCGCCTCGGTCGGCAGCCGCCCGCGGGCCCAGTGGCAGAAGGCGAGGGCGTCGCGCCAGCTGACGTGGACGACCGGGTGGTCGCCGCGCTCGTGCAGATGGTTGCCGGGACCTTCCGGGTGGCACCAGCTCGCGCCGCGCACGCCGCACCACCACGGGGTCTGCGGCGGGCGCGGTGAGATCTTGCGCAGCGGGCCCGGCAGGAACTTGGCGAAGCTCCAGCCGTACCGCTCGGCCTCGGTGCGGTAGCTGGTCGCCTCGACGAACGCGGCGAACCGGTCGTTGGTGACCGCGTACGCGTCGATGGCGAACGGTGCGACGCGACCTCTCGCACGGGTCCCTCTCCGTCGCCGGGGTTGACGTCGGCGTCCTCGCTGCCCATGCGGAACGCGCCGCCGGGCAGCAGGATCCGGTCCGCGAACGCGGACGTGTCCTCGTGCCCGGCCGCCGGGATAGGCCCCGTCGTGGAAGCCGGCCCGACGGACGACTCCCGCGACGGGGCACAGCAACTCTCAAGACTGGCGGGGACATTGCTCATGACTGTCTTATTCGGTCAGGCACGGGTCAGCCGGCGAGGCCGCGCCCCGTGCTCGCGGTGATGGTGGGGCGGGGTTCGCCCGAGGCGACGATCCGGATGAGGAGGCGCTCGCGCAGTTCGTCGAGGACGAGCAGATGGGCCGGGTCGTCGACGAGGTTGGTCAGTTCGTCGGGGTCTGTCTGGAGATCGTAGAGGTAGGCGTCCTGGTACTCCTCCGCGCGGGCGTCGTCCCAGGCGTCCTTGGCGGGTGCGGTGACCCCGTACTTCCAGCGATGGGTGCGCAGGGCGCGGCCCACCTCGGACTCGCTGACCTGGACCAGCACCTCTTGGGGCCAGGCGTCGTCCTGGCCGCGCAGCAGCGGCACCAGGGAGCGCCCCTGCATGCGCTCGGGCACAGGGACTCCGGCCGCCTCAAGGAGGGTGGGCGGAAGGTCGACGTGGCTGACGAGTTCGGCCAGACGGACGCCATTGCCCAGGCCCGGGCCGCGCAGCACGGTCGGCACGCGCAGCGAGGCGTCGTGGACGCTGCGCTTGTACTCGTCGTTACGCGTCTTGAAGTGGCAGCCGTGGTCGGACGTGAACAGGATGACGGTGTTGTCGAGCTCGCCGCGTGCCTTGAGCGTGTCGACGATGCGGGCGAGGACCTCGTCCAGGCGCCGCACCATCCCGTAGTAACCCGGCAGGTGCTCGGCCCAGTTGCCGCCGCCGAGGGTGGCGAGGTCGGAGGGGACCCAGGGGTCCTCATAGCGGTCGCTGTAGCCCGCGGGGGCGGGGTAGTCGTCTCGGGAGTTCTGGTGGTGAGGTTCCAGGAAGGACAGGAACAGGTAAAAGGGGTTGTTGTCACGGTCGCGGTCGATGAAGTCGATCGCGGCGGCGCCCAGGGCGTCGGCACGATAGCCGCCGAACTCGTGCGGGGCGCCCTCGGTGTCGTACAGCGTGGTCTCGTAGGCGTCGGAAGTGAATTCCAGGAGGTTGGCGGCCAGCCAGTACTCGTAACCGGCCCGGTCCTCCTCGGGGACGGGGCCCGATGTGTGGTCGCCGGCCAGGTGCCACTTGCCGATGTATCCGGTCTCGTAGCCCGCGTCACGAAAGGACCGGGCGAGGGTCGGCGTGTCGCGGGACAGCGTCAGCCCGTTGCGATAGACGCCGGTCGTGGTCGGGTACTGGCCTGTCTGCAGGCTGGCCCTGGAGGGCGCGCACACCGGCTGGCAAGTGAAGGAGTTGTCGGCGCTCACACCGTCCCCAGCGAGGGTGTCGAGGGTGGGTGTGAGGCCCATGGGGTTGCCGTGGAGTCCGGTGGTGTCCCAGCGCTGCTGATCGGTGAAGAACACCAGAACATTGGGGCGGCGGGGCTCGGCGGGTGAGTTGGTCGGCTCGACGGTCAAGAGACGTCCTTCTTGTAGCGGTTCAGCAGGTGGGAGAGAGGGCTGTCAGTACTTTGCGCGGCTGTGCTCCGTGCCGGATTTCGCGTGCGGCGGCTTCGGGTCTTCGGTGTCGTCCTGCTCGCGGGTCTCGGACAGCAGCCATGCGGAGATGAACGAGACGGCTCCGACGATCGTCAGCAGGAGGGGCAGCGGCCAGGCGGATCCTGCGCCGGCGACGAGTGTCGCGGCCAGTACGGGGACGAATCCGGCGACCATGGCGGATGCCTGGGTGGCGATGCCGAGAGCGGAGTAGCGCACGCGGGCGCCGAACAACTCGGTGAAGAAGGATCCCTGGATGCTCGACATGCACACCGAACCGCCAAGCGCAGCCAGTGCCATGGCGGTCCAGGCCGCCGCCGTCGAGCCGGAGTCGACGAGCCAGAAGTAGGGGAACGCGGAGAGTGCGACGAAGGCAGAGCCGGCGAGGTAGGGCGGCCGGCGTCCGATGCGGTCCGATAGCGACCCGATGACCGGCATCAGCAGCAGGCCGAGCACGTTGTAGAGGACCACGCCGGTCAGGGCGACGTAGGACGGATAACCCAACGTGTTGGTGGCGTAGGCGATCACGAACGGCTGGTAGATCTGCGAGCTGCACGCCTCGCCGAGGCGGGCCCCGAAAGCGAGTGCGATGGTGCGCGGATAGGTCTTCAAAGTCGTGACCAGCGGGGACTTCTCGCGCGCTCCTTCGGACTGGACCTGCTGGAAGTCGGGGGTCTCGGCGATCGTGCGGCGCACCATCAGACCTGCACTCATGAGTAGGACGCTGAGCAGGAAGGGGACGCGCCACCCCCAGCTGAGGAACTGGTCCTCGGGCAGGACGGTGAACAGGCTGGTGATGCCGATGGCCAGCAGGTAGCCGATCGGGGCACCGGTCTGCGGAATACTGCCCCACAGTCCGCGCCGGTCGCGCGGCGCGTGTTCCACGGCCAGCAGCGAGGCGCCGGCCCATTCGCCGCCCAGTCCCAGTCCCTGCACCATGCGCAGGACGACGAGGAGGACGGGCGCCCAGATGCCGATGGCCCGGTAGTCGGGCAGCACGCCGATCAGTGCCGTGCCCGAGCCGATGATGAGCATCGTGGCCACCAGCGACTTCTTGCGGCCAATGCGGTCGCCGAGGTGGCCGAAGATGAGTGCGCCGAGCGGACGCAGGACAAAACCGACGCCGAACGTGGCAAGCGAAGCCAGCGTGCCGAGCACCGGATCGACGTCGGGAAAGAACAGCCTGTTGAAGACGAGCGCGGCGGAGAGCCCGTACAGATTGAAGTCGTACCACTCCAGGGCGGCACCGGACAGGCTGGCGGCGATGACCTGGCGCATGGACTGCGCACCGGGCGGGCTGCCGTCGGTGCGCGGAGCGCTCGCCGACGCGGGCTGGGAAGCCATACGTACCGTCCCTTACGTGCTGTCGTGCAGTAACTTGTCGGTGCGGATGCGGCTCTGCGGTGGGCTGGGTTGACCCAGCGAAACGCATCCCTAGAATTAACTAAGCGACGTTTATTAAACGTGGCGCAGTTAGGCTGACACCCGCGAACGCTCAGGTCAAGACCCTTTGTTCAGATGACTTGTCGACCTGAGGTCGAAAGGAGCGCCGTCCGAATGCCCGGCGATATCGCCACGTCCGCGTCCGCCCGCCGGATCAACGCGGCTCGCGTCCTGCACGAGCTGCGGGAGCGCCCGCCGGCCGATGCGGAGATGTCGTCCAACGAACTCATGGCAGCCACCGGCATGTCCCGGCCCACGGTCCTGGCCGCCGCCGAGCAGCTGGTGCACCTGGGCTGGGTGCGGGAGACCTCGGACCGCTCGGCGGGACGGACCTCCGCACGCGGCCGCCCCTCGCGCTACTTCTCCTTCGCGCCGCGCGCCGGGCATGTCCTCGGTATCGACATCGGCGCGCACAGCGTCCGGGTCAGCGTGGCCGACCTGCACGGCACTCCGGTCCGCGAACAGCAGTACGCCTTCGGCGACCCGTCCATCGGCGCAGAACAGCGCCTGCGCCACGTACGCGAGCTCGCCGGCGCCTTGGTGCAAGCCGCAGGGCTGAGCACCGCGGATGTCCTGGCCGTCTGCGTCGGCACCAGCGGCACGGTCGACGCGCACGGAGTGGTCCGGCAGCGCACCGGCATCCCCGGCTTCCTCAACGTCGACGTGCGTGCCGCCCTCGCCCCAGAGTTCGCCGCGCACGTCTACATCGAGAACGACTGCAACCTGGCCCTGATCGCCGAACGCTGGAAAGGCTGCGCCACCACCGCCCAGGACGTGGTCTGCCTGCTGGCCGGCGAACGCCTGGGTGTCGGCCTGTGCACTGCGGGCACCCTGGTGCGCGGCCACGACAACGCGGCCCGCGATCTCGGATTCCTGTCCTTGATGGGCGGCTACTCGGACGCCGATGCCGTCGCGGCCCGAGCCCGCGACCACGGCGCCCGACTCGTGGCAGACCTGGCAGCTCACGGCGCGCCGCCCGCGCCCGGCACCCCAGGCGCACAGCTCTATGCGCTCGCCGGAGGCGATCCGGGCCGGGTGACGGCGGCCACCGTCTTCGAGGCCGCTCGCCTCAACGATGCGGGCGTCACGCCGGTCCTGGACCGGGCGCTGGAGGCGGCGGCCCGCGCCATCACCACCTTGAGCATGCTCCTCGCACCCGAACTGGTGGTTCTCACCGGAGCAGTCGCGGCGGCGGGCGATGTCCTGCTCCCCCCGCTGCGCCACCGCCTGGCCGAACTCGCCGTGCGCACCACGCGTGTTGAGGCGTCCCCGCTCGGTGAGAACGCCGTGGTCACCGGCGCTGTGCGTCTGGCGCTGGACGCCGCCCACACCCACTACCTCGCTCCGCTCCTGCCCGCGCCGACCCTGCAGGCCGACGCGGAAGGCGCCACCATATGACGCGGGGGTCCCCGCCTTGGCCGACGTTGCGTCTGTGGTTCGTGCCGGGTGGGTCTGCGCGCGGAAGGCGACACACCCGACTACCGCTTCTCCCTGGCTGAACGAACCTTCCTGGCATGGATCCGTGCAGTGTTGGCACTGGTGGGTGGCGGGCTGGCCACCCACCAGGTCCTCACCGGCTTGGCCTGGCCGGTGCGCACCGTCATCGCGATGGTAATGATCGTGGGCGGGGCGCTGTGTGCGGTGCGGGCGGTGAACCACTGGATTCTCTGTGAGCTCGCGATGCGCCGGGGCGAGGACTTGCCGCCCTCACTGTTCCCCGCGATGCTGGCCGGTGCCCTCTACCGGGCGTCACCCGGGAGTCCAGCCGGAACGCACCCGCCTTGCGTGGAAGCGTACGGTGCGCTCATTCATGGTGGCCGTCCTCTTGGTGGGCCGCCTGGCGCTGCACCGCGGTGAGTGCCACTCGGTGGTCTTTGCCTGCGGGGCAGGACTGGCGGCCCTCGTCTTTCGGGCGCTGTCTCGTGTGGGCGCGGCAACGGGCTGAGCGGGTTCCCGAGGTGCACCACAGGGCCACGGCCGCAGCCCTGTGGGTCATGGTGCCGGCAGCGAGCTCCGTCGCTGTTCTCCTGTGACGCGCCGGGGTGCGGCAGCGCCGTGGGATCAGCCCACGTGGTCCTGCGACGATGTTCCGGCGAAGGGCAGTTGAGGTGTGCCGGTGGCTCCGAGCTGGCCGGCGTCCCAGGTCCGGCCGGAGTGCGGGTAGCGGGCAAGGGTTGCCTCGTCCAATCGCTTGCGGCTGGTCGTCACGACGAGGCGGTCCCGTGCGGGGCCGGCGAAGCAGCAACTTGTCGGGACGGGAACCGGTAATGTGCTGGCGGTGCAGTTCCTGGCCGGTGGGAGAGAAACAGGAGACATACCCCGCTCCGGCCATGGCGCTCCAGATGTTGCCGTCCGTGTCGACCGCCATGCCGTCCGGTTTGCCGTCGCCGGCTGCGATCAGCACCCTGGGCCGGTCAGGGGTGCCGGTGGCCGGGTCGTAGTCCCAGGCGGTGATCTGGGCCGTGTAGGTGTCGGTGGTGTACATGGTGGTCGCGTCCGGGGAGAACCCGATGCCGTTCGCGATCGTCAGGCCGAAGATGACCGGTGTCACGTCTGCCCGGGTGCCCACGCGGTAGACGGTGCCCGCACCCGGTGTCCAGTCGTAGGCCATGCTGGCGACCCAGATCCGCCCGCTGGGATCGGTGACCATCTCGTTCAGGCGCAGCTCGGGCGTGCTGTCGTTGTCCCGCTCCACGGAAAGGACACGGCGGCCGTTGGTGTGCAGATCCCGGCTGACTGCAAGGATCATTTCTCCGCCCGGCCCGCGGACCGCACCGCACAGAGGAGCTGCGACGCTCTTGCCGGTCCACTGCCACCCGTCTTGTTCCAGGACGGCGGTGAACAGCATGCCGCCGTCGATGTCGACCCAGGACAGCGTGCTGGTGGCCGCGTCCCAGCGCGGGCACTCTCCGAGAGTTGACACCATTCCGAACCATGACATTGCGCTTACCTCATCGGGGAGTTGACTGACATGGACGCCCGCTGTCTGCCGCGGGGCGGGCCCGTCGTCCTGATGCGGTGCGGGTCCGCCCCGGGGGTGGCTGATCCTGTTACGGCGTCACCAGCGGTTCGGTCGTGGTGACTTCGATGATCGTGTACGAGTGCGGCGGCAGGTTGATCGAGTGGTCCTCGCCGAGTGCGGTCTTCTCGGTGCGCGGGGCGATGCGGTCGGGATCCGCGAAGGTGTTGCCTGCCAGGGCGTCGTCGTGGTGCAGCTGGTGGACGACCACCGTGTCACCGGCCCGAGCAGTGCCCAGGTCGAGCGAGAGCTGGACGGGGTGGTCGCGGTCGCGGTTGACGGCGGAGACCCACACCGTGCGCCCGCCCGGGTTCGTGGTGGCGCTGACGTCGACAGCCGGGAGTTCGGCCTCGGCCCGCTCCAAGGTCTCACCGGCCACGCTGGCGCACATAGTGTCGGCGGCCAGCGCTACGGAACCGCTGTGCCGGCGCTGCATCCACAGGGGCCAGTACACGGTCTCGTGGACCACATGGTCGTCGGTGACCAGGAGGGCGCCGACGACGTTGATGGTCTGTGCGAAGTTGGCCAGGGTGACGCTGGCGCACTGGCGCTGCATGACGTTCAGGAACGTGGCCACGGCCAGGGCGTCCACCAGGCGGAACTTGGGGTCGGTGGGCTGCCAGGTGGGGCTCATCTCGTAGCGGGTGGCGTCCGCGCAGTTCCATTCGGTGAACGCTAGCTTCGGGGCGGTGGTGCCGGGCTTCTCCCGCGCGACGAGGTCGACCAGCCCCTGGACGGCCTCAATGGTGCCCTCGGCGCGGTGGGGGCCGGAGATGACGCGGCCGTAGTCGCCGCCTTCGGACTTGGGGTCGAAGGGCCAGTAGGTGTGCAGGGTCAGATAGTCGATGTGTCCCCACGCGGCGCGCAGGAGAGCCAGGTTCCAGTCGATGGACTGGTTCGGCTCGTAGCAGCCGACCGCGAGGACCTTGATGGTCGGGTCTAGGCGCTTCATGGACTTGGCCCACTCGCGGTTGCGGACCGCGTTCTCCTGGGCGCTGAGCTGGCCGAGTTCCCAGTGCCCGAAGTCCTCGTTGCCGATCTGCCAGTACCGCACGTTGAACGGCTCTTCGTGGCCGTGAGAGCGCCGGAGGTTGGCCCAGTGGGAGTTTCCGGTGCCGTTGCAGTACTCGAGCCAGTTGAGCGCGTCGCGCAGCGTGCTCACCCCGGTCGTCACGTTGATCTGCGGTTCGGCGCCGATCCGGCGGCAGAAGGCGACGAACTCGGCGGTGCCGAAACCGTTGCCGACGTCGTAGCCGAAGTGCCAGTCCAGGGTGCGACTGCGCTCCTCAGCAGGCCCGACACCGCGCTCCCACTCGTAAGAGGTGCCGGTGCAGCCGCCCGGCCAGCGCACCACGGGGGTGTCCAGCCCTTTGATTGCCTCGACCACCTGGGTACGCAGTCCTGAGGCGTCCGCGTCTTCGTGGCCGGGCTGGTGAAGGGCCTCGTCGGCGACCCACTTGCGGCGCGAGAGAAACTGACCGTAGATGTCGGGGTTGACCTCACCGGTGACGGTGCCACGGAGGCGGAACGTTGCTTCGGTACTCACGGGTGGAGGATCCTTTCGGCGGCAGGAAGAACCAGCCGCGGGAGAGCGGTCTGCTGGATAGCGCGAGCCCGGTTGAGTACGGGCCGAGCGGTCTGGGAACAGGTGGTCAGTAGGGTCTGTGCGATGCTGGCGCCGACTGGGGTGGGTGCATGGCGAGCGGGCCGCTATGGGTGCTCTGGCAGACGCCCGAGAGGCGGTGGATGACCGGCAGGACCTCGGTCTGCGGGCCGAGCCCGACAGGTCTGCCGAACCGGATGAGCGTTGGTTGCGGGCACCTCGCACGGAGGTCTGCGCAGGGGGCTGCGGTGCCCTCGCACCGTGTGCCGGTGCGTTTGCGGCTTCACTTGAGGATGCGTGCGGCGTCGGTGAAGAACTGGTTGGTGGCTTTGGTGATGCTGGCCCGTCCGGTGCCGACCGACTGATTCGCCATCAGCAGCGACGTGGTGAACAGTTCGCTGGCCCCGGCGGGATACAGCTGCAGGGGTGCGATGTCCTTCTGCTTCGCAACCTGTTCGTAGTTGTCCATGACCTCCTTCTGCTGTGGGGGGAGACCCGTGAGGGCGACACGCTGCACCGTCGCCAGGGGCACTCCGCGCGCCATCCCCATGGTCTTTGCCGCGTTGGGGTCGGTGAACAGATACTTCAGCAAGGAGACGGACTGTTCGACGTGACGGCTGCGCTTGGAGATCGCGAACCAGCCGGCGGGGATGATGTTCGTGCCCGGAGCGCCGCCTGCTGTGCCGCGCGGGAACTGCAACAGACCGAGCCGATCCTTGGTCAGGCTCTGGATGGACGGGTAACCGCGGGAGGTCGCGGTGGCTGTGTAGGCGGCCTTGCCGAGGACCAGGGGGTCGTTCTGGAACGAGGTGGCCTCGACGGTCACGCTGATGGGCGGGCACGAACCGTTCTTGCGCAGCTTGTCCCACAGCTGCAGCCACTGGCCGAACTCGTCCTTGGAGAAGGCCAGTTTCCCTGATTCGGTGAACAAGGGGGTGCCGATGGTGCGCATGTACGACTCGATCTGAACCTGCGCGCCACCCATATCCGCGACGCCGTGCAGCCCGCCCTTGCTGGTCTCGTAGACCTCCTGCATCGTGTCCTGGAAGTCGTCCAGGGTCCAGTCATTGCTCGCAGGTTCGAGGCCGAGAGCCTTGAGCTTGTCCGCGTTGTACTGCACGGCCGGCTGGGTCGCGGCGCCGACCACTGCGAAGTAATAGTGCCCCTTGATCTTGACCGTCGGCGTGATCGAGTCGGGCAGGGTGTGCAGGCCAAGGTCCTGGGCGTAGTCGTCCAGCGGGCGGATGGCTCCGCGGTCGAGGTAGTCGGACAGGTAGGGCAGGAAGATCTGGAAAAGGTCGGGCGGGCTGCCTCCGGCCAGCCGGGTCGCCAGCTTGTCGAAGTAGCCGTTGAGCGGCATGTACTGGGTGTTCACATGCGATCCGACGTCGGAGTCCTCCCAGCCCTTGATCGCATCGAGCAACTTGGTGTTCTGGTCTCCCTCGCCCCAGAACATCATCTGCAGGCCGGAGCTTCCCGGTGATGAGGGCGTCAGTCCCCGCATACATCCGCTCAGGCCGAGCGCCGCTCCCGCACCCCCGGCGGCCTTGAGCAGAGAGCGGCGTGACGGACCTTCGGGCTGCCCGGTGGGCTGTCGTGTCATGTGGGTGTCCCCTCGGGCTGATCGGCGCGACGCGGGCGTCGGCGCACTGCTACAACGAGGTAAACTTCCGCATGAAATTAAAAGACGGTTTCGAGACCTGTCAAGGCTTCGAGCGGAAGGGGCGGGAGCGAGTCGTGGTCGGCCGGAGGTGCTACAAACGCGACGTGGTGGATTCACAGCCTTCTCCCAGGACATCTGGCGGCACGCACCGGCGACCCGGTGCCCGGACTGTCGACGTGCGCCGCCGGAGCTTGTCGGCCCTGCTGCGCGCGATGCTCACCCACGGCCCGGTGGCGCGCGCCGAGTTGGCACAGCTGACAGGGCTGACCACGGGTGCGGTCACCAAGCTCACAGCAGTCCTCGCCGAGTCGGGACTGCTGCGGGAGCTGACCGCTGCACCGCGTGAGGCCACCCCCGGACGCCCGCGGGTCCCGGTCGAGGTCGACACCACCCACTACCGGGTGATCGGTCTGCACGTCGGGCTGCGGCGCACCCACATCGCGCTGGTGAACCTGCAGGGCGAGCTGGTCCGTGAACGCACCCTGTCCCACCAGAGCAGCGTTTTCCAGACAGTGATCGAGGAAGCGATTCATGGTGTGCGCGTACTGCTGAGCGAGGATGCCGGTGTCGCCTTGGCGCTCGGTGCGAGCACCGGCGGATGGGTCGACGCGGGACGCGGGGTCGTGCTGGAGCAGAACGTGCTCGGCTGGCGCGACGCACCGATGCGCGACGCCCTGGAGCAGGCGCTCGGCCTGCCGGTCCGTATCGACTCCAGCTTCCGCGCCCTGGCCCTGGCCGAGCACTGGTTCGGCGCCCACGCAGGCGCCGACAACCTGGTCCACCTGTTCGTCGGGAACGTAGTGGGCGCCGGGTTCCTGCTGAACGGCCGCCTCTTTCGCGGGACGACCTCGGCCGCCGGAGCGCTGGACCACCTGCCCGTAGACGGCCGAGCCGAGGACCCCTGTCAGTGCGGCCGCCGCGACTGCCTGCACGTGGTCGCCAGCGATCTCGCCCTGACCGGCCGGGCGCGAGCCGAGGGACTGCTCGGCGAGAACGAGGCAGGCGACGAACTGATCGAGCTCGCCCGGAGCGGCGAGATTCGGGCAGAACGGATGCTGGCCCGCCGCGCGCGCCAGGTCGGCACCGCCGCTGGCATCCTGATCGAGATGTTCGACCCGCAGATCGTCACCGTCGGCGGCGGCGTCCTCGACGCTCCCGAGTACCTGAACTACGTGCGCCAAGGAGCGGACCGCTACCTGGCCGACAAGCGCGAAGTGGAGGTCGCTGAGATCGTGCACGCGACCTCGTTCCACGCCCACGCCATCGCGGCCTCGTCCGCCGCCGTAGCTCTGGACGCCTTCTACCAGGAGCCGGACGTCTTCGTTCCCGCACTGAGCGAACTTCGCTACGGCTAAACGGTTGACCGGCTTCCTGCCGTGAGTTAGTTTCTCGCAGCAGAAAACCCCGGTTACGGACGAGTGAAAGCGAGGGTGGCAGATGCTGGCCGGCCCGTTTCACCCGAAGATCCAGCGGCTCGAACTGCACAATCACCACGCCTCCGCATACAGCCAGTGGAGCGTCGTCCGAACCGAGGCGGAGTCCGGCGCCTTCGGGATCGGCGAGTGTTCCGACAGCGCCTTCGACCGGATACTGAACTTGGCCATCGAGACGGCGCGTTGCCTGCTGATCGGGCAACCGCGCCCGGTAGCGCGCCGCGTCGTACGGGAGTGGTTGTGCCTTCGGCGCGCTCACGCCGGGTCTCCTGCCGCACTGGCCTGGTCGACGGAACTGGGGGGCCTGGAGGCAGCGTTCGGCGACCTTGCCGCCCGTCACAACGGGCTCTCCCTGAGCGAGCAGATGGGCGGGGGCGTGCCCACACGAGTCAGGTTATACGCGAACCTCAACCGAGCCTGGCGCGGCGGCAGTCTCGACAGCCTCGTGGATGGGGCGTGCGGTGCAGCTGCGCACGGGTTTCCTGCAGTCAAGATCGCACCGTTCGTCAACCGGTGGCACAGGGGAACACAGCTCGGCACGAACGGGTGCGCAGCGGACTTGCGCTCGTGGAGGCTGTGCTGGAGGCGCTGCCCTTCGAGACCTCCGTGATGGTGGACTGCCACTTCCGCCTCACGCCGGACGAAGTCCCACTCACATTCGCGGGGTTGACCTCCCTCAACATCTTCTGGGTGGAGGACCTCGTCCACCTCGGCCGGACCGACCGCCTGAAACGGCTGCGGGATCAGGCAGCCCTGCCACTCCGGCCGGCGAGCACGAGTGGGATCCCGCAGTCGTCGAGACGGCCTGCGCCACGGGGGCGCTCGATTACTGGCTGATCGATCCGAAGCATGCCGGGGGGCCACAAGCCACGAAGCGGCTCATCGGCCTCACAGGCCAGACCAAGATCAGTTTCCACAACCCCGGCGGCCCCGTATCCACCGTGCACGCCGCCCACCTGACCGGGCCCAGCCCACGCGTCACCTGGCTCCAGTACGCGTGGGGCGAGCCCGGCCGCGCCGACTACCTCACGCCCGCAGAAGACATCGCGGGCGGCACCCTGTCGGTCCCATTCGGGCCGGACATCGCCGTGGACCTCGCCCAGCCGACCGTCTGACCCTCACAAACAACGGACAGGCACGGCCTCGAACACGGTCCGCGGTGCACCCTGCCCGTCCCACGTCACCAGCCACCTGATCCGCGTATCGAGGCCACCTCTCACAGCCGCGAGCAGCACGCTCGACGGCCTCACCCAGCCAACGGGACAACAGCACCCCAGACCGCCAACCCACGCGGGTGCACACGAGACAACTTGGAGGTGTGGCGCAGTGGCCACGGAACAACTGGCCGCCAGGCGACGCCTGTTGCGGCCCCGCGGCGCCAGCCGGCGAGCGAGCCGCACCAAGCCGACACTGAAGCAGAACCTGTGGGCCCTGGTCTTCCTCGGCCCCTGGCTCATCGGACTGGTCGTCTTCACCGCAGGGCCGATGATCGCCTCATTGGTGCTGTCCTTCACTGACTACGACCTGCTCAGCTCGCCGCACTTCGTGGGCTGGGACAACTTCGCACGGATGTTCTCCAGCGATCCGGTCTTCATGAAGTCCCTGTCGGTCACACTGCTCTACGTGGGAATCGGTGTCCCGCTCGAACTGTGTGTCGCGCTGGGCGTCGCCGTTCTGCTCAACCGCGGACTGCGCGGACTGACCTTCTACCGTTCCGCGTTCTACCTGCCCTCGCTGTTCGGCGGCAGCGTCGCCGTGGCGGTGCTGTGGCAGCGCATGTTCAGCGGTGACGGACTGGTCAACCAGGTCCTCGCGCTCATCGGCATCCACGGACCCGCGTGGATCTCCGACCCCTCCTACTCGCTCATGACGCTGATCCTGCTGGAGGCGTGGCAGTTCGGCGCACCGATGGTGATCTTCCTCGCGGGTCTGCGGCAGATCCCGCAGACCTACTACGAGGCAGCCAAACTGGACGGCGCGGGCGCCTGGTACCGCTTCCGCCACATCAGCCTCCCGCTGCTGAGCCCTGTCATCTTCTTCAACCTGGTGCTGCAGATCATCCGCGGGTTCCAGGCGTTCGCCCCCGCCTACATCGTCAGCAACGGCACGGGCGGCCCGGTCAACTCCACGCTCTTCTACTCGCTGTACCTGTACCGCGAGGGCTTCGTGAACTTCCACATGGGCTACGCCTCGGCGATGGCCTGGTTCCTGCTGCTCATCGCCGCCGTGCTGACCGCCATCAACTTCCTGCTGAGCCGTTACTGGGTGCACTATGACAACTGAGTCCGAGCAGAAGCCGGCCACAACCCGCCCCACGGAGCCCACCACACCCCGTCCGGCGCGCAGCCGACGCTGGCCCCGGCTCCTGCTTTACGTCAGCGTCACCCTCGCCACGATCGTCGTGCTGTACCCGCTGATCTGGATGCTGGCCAGTTCCTTCAAACCGACGAGCGACATCTTCTCCGAGCCGGGGCTGTGGCCCAAGAGCTGGAAGCTCAGCAACTACGCCGACGGCTGGAAGGGCGTGGGCACGGCCTTCTCGATCTTCTTCGAGAACTCGCTGTTCATCTCCGGCGCCGCCATCATCGGCAACGTCCTCTCGTGCAGCCTGACCGCATACGCATTCGCACGGCTCAACTTCAGCTTCAAACGCACCGCGTTCGCGATCATGCTCGGCACCCTGATGTTGCCCGCGCACGTCACGCTGGTCCCGCAGTACATCCTCTTCAACCACCTGCACTGGGTGAACACCTTCTACCCCCTGTTCGTACCGCACTTCTTCGGAGTCGACGCGTTCTTCATCTTCCTGATGGTGCAGTTCATCCGCGGCCTGCCCGAAGACCTCTTCGAAGCCGCCCGTCTGGACGGCTGCGGTCCATGGAAGATCTACGTGCGCATCGTGCTGCCCCTGCTGCGTCCCGCACTGGTGACAACAGTGATCTTCAGCTTCATCTGGACATACAACGACTTCTTCAAGCAGCTGATCTACCTCAATGACTCGAACCTGTTCACCGTGCCGCTCGGCCTGCGCATGTTCATGGACTCCACCGGCGACTCCGCCTGGGGCCCCATGCTCGCCATGAGCACCCTCGCGCTCGTCCCCGCCCTCGTCCTCTTCGCCACCTTCCAACGCCTGATCGTCGACGGCATCGCCACCACCGGAATGAAGGGATGACCGTGACAGCACCGCGCAGGCCCAACGTCCTCGTCGTCATGACCGACGAACAGAGCTGGGACACCATGGGCTGCACCGGAAACCCAGCCGCCCGCACACCGGCACTCGACGCCCTGTGCGCCGAGTCCACCAGCTTCGACCGCACCTACACGCCCTTCCCGCTGTGCTGCCCCTCCCGGGCCAGCCTGTGGACGGGCCGCATGCCCCGCAACCACGGAGTCCTCGGTAACTGGCGCCCCGTCGTCCCTGAGTTGCGTACCGCCGGCCTCGCCCAGGACTTCCGTAACGCGGGCTACCACACCATCTACAACGGCAAATGGCACGTCCCCGGCACCACCCCGCAGGCCATGGGCTGGGCCGACACCTCCGCCATCCCCGCCGTCATCAACGGCCAGGATCGCGGCCGCTACATCCCTGACTACCGCTCTTACGCCGCGGACGCAGGCTACGCCTTCGACCCGCAGCACATCGAGAACCTCACCGCCGACGACCTCGCCGCCACTCGCCACCGCCCGTACGCCACCTCGTCGGTCAAGCTCGAGCACTACCTGGAGCCGTGGCAGACCGACCAGTTCCTCACCGCGCTGGACCGGCGCCCCGACGACCGGCCATGGATGGCCGCCTGCTCCTTCAACGCCCCCCACTTCCCTCTGATCGTTCCCGCCCCGTACGACACCCTCATCGACCGCGGGCAGATCCGACTGCCGCCCAGCCTCGCCACCGGACCGGCGACGAAACCCCGTGAGGTGCGCGACTCTCGCTACGCCACCGATTTTCAGCACCTCACCGAGCGCGACTGGACCGAAGCCGTCGCCCACTACCTCGGCCTGACCGCCCTCGTGGACGCGCAACTCGCCCGCATCGTCGGTCACCTGCGGCGGACGGGCCAGTGGGACAACACCGTCGTCGTGTTCACCGCCGACCACGGAGACCTCATGGGAGCCCACGGCCTCATCGAGAAGGGTCACCTCCTCCACTACGAACAGGCCCTGCGTGTCCCGCTGTTCGTCCGGCACCCCGACATACCGGGCGGCACCCGCACCACCAACCTCGTCTCAATGTGCGACATCGGAGTCACCCTCGCCGAACTGGTCGACGTATCGCTGCGCGACCCCGGCGACGGACGGCCCTTCACGGGGATGCTGGGCACCACGGGCGCTGCCCCCACCCGCACGCACGTCACTGCGGAAACCACCCTCACGGCCGGCCGCGGCGAAGGACACGGTGAGCCGTTCCACGCCTGCGACTGGGAGTACCCGCGAGACAGCCTCAACCTCTCCATCCGGACACCCGAGGCCCGCTACATCTTCCGCTCGCACGACGAGGACGAACTGTACGACCACACCAGCGACCCCCAGGAGCAGTACAACCGCGCCGCGGAACCCGGATACCAGCAACTGCGGCGCTCGCTGCGCGATGCTCTCGCCGGTGAGATAGGTGCCAGTTTCAAAAATGCCGCTCGGCTCCTTCAAGACTGAAGAGAGTCCTCTACCGCCAGGGGTCTGACACGAAAATAGAGTGGACGATGCAGGTCAGCCAGCCGTGATGGGTTCGAAGCGGACGGTCAGTCCGAGGCTGTTGGCTTCTTTGGT
>NZ_JBVJPM010000054.1:0-24357 GCF_055582645.1 Streptomyces sp. NPDC107517
GCGGCCCCGGATGCCTTTGAGATGGGCAGGGTTGACGAGCATCAGGTTCAGATGCGGCTGGAGCATGTAATAGACGCTCCGCCAGTAGTCCGAGGTGGCCTCCATGACGACCACCTCAACGCGGGCCCCGACCAGCCAGGCCAACAATCGCCGGATCTCGGACTGGGTGGTGCCGAACCGCTCAGTCTCCAGACTCCAACTGCCGGCCCTCTTCTGGCTGGGGACACGGGTGCAGGCAAGCAGGAACCGCTTGCCCAGATCCACGCCCGCGGAGCGTAGATGGATGACCTCGTCTCTCACGTCCTGCCGGGCCATGCCGTACTCCCTCCCAAGCGGCGGTCGTGCCGGGTGGGTGCTCCGGAGGGATCAGGGAAGAAGCGGAATCTGACACGCGTGCTCCGGGCAACACAGGTGCTGCCGTGGCGACAAACCGTGGTCCCCTGGTTGATCCCCATTGCCATCCTGTCCAACGAGCTCACCGGCATCGCAGACCCATCGGCTGACCGGAACACCCGAGACAATTTTCCTGTCTCCGAGGTGATCAGCGCAGCGCTTCCGGCGTTCCTGTCCAGTCAAACACCGTACAGACCCCGCCTTCGCTCTCTGATCTTCACCGAGTTCGCGGGGGTGCGGTTCTAGAAGTCCGGTCGCCGGTAAGGCTCGTCTTCTGGAACCCGGGCGCTGCCCAGCTGGCAAGGAGCCTGAGCCGGTCCTCGTCAGGGCTGCCCGGTTCGGCCGTGTAGGTGGTCAGCGAGTGCGCCTCGCGTGGAGAGATGGGCAAGTCCATCGGCTGGTATACGAGTTTGAGGGGTCCGGCGTCAGGGTGGTGGAACTGTTTGACACCCCCGTGGTGGATACGCACGTCGTGGGAGGCCCAGCGGGTGCGGAACTCGGCGCTCATCGTGCACAGCTCGCCAATGAGTTCGCGTAGAGCCTTGTCGTACGGGTAGCGGCCGGCCTCGGCACGCAGCAGGGCGACGGTGGCGGCGAGGGCGCCGTCCCAGTCGGCCACGAAGTCGGGGGCTCCGCGGTCGAGGAACCAGTAGCGGGCAAAGTTCGGTCGGCCTCGTTCGTCCGTGGTCTCGCTGGCGAACAGTGGGGCGAACAGGGCACGGGCGAGTGCGTTGGTGGCGACGATGTCCAGGCGGCCGTTGGTGACGAACGCCGCGGACAGTGTCATGGAGTCGAGGAGCCACTGGACACGGGGCGGCAGGTCGACGGCCTTGCGGCGGCGCGGCGTGCGGTTGGGGGGCTGGGCGGCCCGGGCCAGGTCGAACAGGTAGGTGCGTTCGTCGTCGTCCAGCTGGAGGGCGCGGGCGACTGCGTCGAGGACGTCTTCGGACACGCCGCCGATGTGGCCCTTCTCCAGCCGTGTGTACCACTCGGTGCTGACACCGGCGAGGACGGCGACCTCCTCGCGCCGCAGTCCCGGAACCCGGCGCCGGCCGCTGGTGGGCAGCCCGACCTGCTCCGGGGTGATCTTGGCACGCCTGGTAGCGAGGAAATCACGGATGTCGGCGCGGTTGTCCGGGAGGCGTTCCATGCCCTTCACGCTACGGCCCTCGCCCTCGAGAAAGGGGGTTGAGCTTACACCCCCCATAAACCCAGCCTGCCGCGCCCGTGGCAGAAGCGGTTTCGTGGGATGCGCACCTCGATCCCGACCCGCTGCGGAGATGAAGCATGACGACGCGAGGAGACACCCTCCACGCCCCTGACACGCTGCAGGGCAGTGCCCCTAAGCAGGTGCCCGCCCGGCTTCCTCTCGTCGTCTACGTGCTGGCTCTCGGCACGTTTTTGATGGGCACGACCGAGTTCGTGGTGGCGGGCCTGCTGCCGGAGATCGCCGGTGACGTGCAGGTCAGCGTGGCCCAGGCCGGTCTGATGATCACGATTTTCGCGGTCGGGATGATCGTCGGCGCGCCAGTGATGGTGATGCTGACGCTGCGGCTGCCGCGGAGGCTGACGCTGATCCTGGCGCTGGGGATTTTCGCGGCAGGGCACGTCATCCTGGCTCTCGGCTCGAGCTTCGCGCTGTTGCTGGTGGCCCGGTTCCTGACCGCGTTGGCGACCGGTGCGTTCTGGGCCGTGGCCAATGTGGTGGCCGCCCGCGCCGCGGGCCCTGCCGCGAGCTCGCGCGCCCTGGGCGTCGTGGGAGCCGGTGCGATGCTCGCCAACGTGGTCGGCGTGCCGCTCGGTGCTTTCGCCGGGCAGCTCATTGGCTGGCGGGGACCGTTCTGGGCTCTGGCAGCCCTCGGAGCGGCTGCCATGGCGCTCATCGCACGCCAGGTCCCGCACGACAGCTCCGGCCAGACTGCGGTCTCGGTCCGCTCCGAGCTGTCCGCCGTGCGCTCGGGCCGTCTGTGGCTGGTCCTGGCGGCCTGCGCGACCACCACGGGCGGTGTGCTGTCGACGTACTCCTACATTTCACCGCTGCTGACCGATCGTGCGGGGCTGGCGTCCGGCCTCGTACCGCTGGTCCTTGGCGGCTTCGGCGTCGGCGCACTGGCTGGCTTCCTCGTGGGAGGCCGCCTGGGAGACCGCCGCCCGTACGCGACGACCATCGCCGCCGCGGCGATGACCACCGTCCTGCTCCTGGCGATCTGCCTGCTGTCCGGGCATGCCGCGCCCACGATCATGCTGGTGGCCCTGCTGGGGCTGTGCGGGCTCGGCGCCAACCCGGTCCTGATCTCCCTGGGCGTCCGCTTCGCTGGCCAGACCCCCACTTTGGGCTCTGCTCTCACCGTCTCGGCGTTCAACCTCGGCACGGCCGTCGGCTCCTGGATCGCCGGGCTCGCTCTCGACTCCTCTCTGGGAGCCACCGGCCCGGCCGCCGTGGGCACCCTCATCGCCGCGCTCACGCTGATCCCCACGATCGCCATCGCGCTCACCCAGCGTCGTCGCTCGCGGTGATGCAGAAGCCAGAACTGGATGGCGTGAGCCCTTGAAAAACCGGAGGAGGCCACGGCGCGGCCGTGCCTTCCGGAACACGAACCGGCGCCCCTGGGCGCCCGCACCACAGAGCAAGGAGATCCACGATGCGTGGAGTAGTGATGTACACCGCCGGCGACGTCCGGGTGGAGGAGCGCGAGCATCCGAAGATCATCGAGCCGACCGATGCGATCGTGAAGCTGACCGCGACCTGCATATGCGGCTCGGACCTGTGGCCGTATCGCGGCATCGAGCCGGCCGACCACCAGGTCATGGGCCACGAGTACGCGGGGATCGTGGAGGAAGTCGGCGCCGAGGTCAAGACCGTCAAGCCCGGTGACTTCGTCGTCGGATCTTTCGTCATCTCCGACAACACCTGCGAGATCTGCCAGGCCGGCTTCCAGTCCAAGTGCGTGCACGCCGAGTTCGTCGCACAGACCATCGGCACCCAGGCCGAGAAGGCCCGCATCCCCTACGCGGACGGCACGCTCGTCGCCACCCCGGGGCAGCCCGACCCCGAGCTGATCCCCTCCCTGCTGGCCGCCTCCGACGTGCTCGGGACCGGCTGGTACGCCGCCGTCGCAGCCGAAGCCGGGCCGGGCAAGACCGTCGCGGTCGTCGGGGACGGCGCGGTCGGCCTGATGGCCGTCCTGGCCGCCAAGCAACTCGGCGCGGAACGCGTCATCGCCATGTCCCGTCACCCCGAGCGACAGAAGCTGGCCCGCTACTACGGCGCCACCGACATCGTCGAGGAGCGCGGCGACGAAGGCGTCGCGAAGATCAAGGAGCTGACGAACGGGCTCGGCGCGCACTCGGTCATCGAGGCGGTCGGCACCCAGGAGTCCTTCATGCAAGCCATCGGCGCCACCCGCGGCGGCGGACACCTGGGCTACGTGGGCGTCAACTACGACGTCACCATCCCGGGCATCCAGCTCTTCTTCGCCGGCATCCACACCCTCGGCGGACCCGCCCCCGTGCGCCGGTTCCTGCCCGACCTGATCCAGCTCATCTGGGACCGCAAGATCGACCCAGGCAAGGTCTTTGACCTCACCCTGCCCCTGGAGCAGGCCCCCGAGGGATACAAGGCGATGGACGAGCGTCGCGCCACCAAGGTGATGCTCACCTTCTGAACCGCCTGCGCGGCTCCGACCGGCCCGCTCCGCACCCCTGCACCAGCCGGAGCGGGCCGGGCGTGATCACCCCAACCGACTCCGCCCGTCGCAATGGCCGGGGCATGCCGCGCACGACGAATCCCTTGCCCTCGTCGTCTGGTTGCGGCGGACCACCCCGCGGGATTGGGGGACGAGCTTGTACCCCCCGATAAACCCGACCTGCCACGCCTGGCGAGCGGCGGTTTCCCGGAACCGCGCCTCGGTCACGACGCCACCGACCGCCGGGCCTTCCCCTCACCGATTGAAAATGAGGTCCACTCCATGGAACGTCGCAAAGCGCTCGGCCTGATCGCCGCCACCGCCGCCTCCGTCACGGCTCTGCCCGCCTTCGGCGCGGAGAGCGGCCGCGGCGCGGGCGCCACAGGATAGGGCAAGGCTACGGCCAGGGGCGGCTACACCTTCGCGCTGGACAAGACCGTCAAGCGGACCTCGGTGCGGTTCAAGAACCGCTACGGCATCGAGGTAGCCGCAGACCTCTACGTGCCGAAGAACGCCAGGGGCAAGCTGCCCGCCCTGGTGGTCAGCGGCCCGTTCGGCGCGGTCAAGGAACAGTCCTCGGGCTCTACGCCAACGAGTTCGCCCGCCGCGGCTACGTCGCCCTCGCCTTCGACCCCTCCTTCACCGGGGAGAGCGGTGGCACGGTGCGCGATGTCGCCTCGCCCGACATCTACACAGAGGACTTCAGCGCCGCTGTCGACTTCCTCGGCTTGCAAAAGATCGTCGACCGCGGGCGGATCGGCGCGCAGGCCATCTGCGGCATGAGCGGATTGGCGCTCACAGCGACGGCTGCGGACAGCCGTATCAAGGCGGTCGCCACGGCCTCGATGTACGACATGTCGCGCAGCATGTCCCGCGGCCACGAGGACTACTACACGCATGAGCAGCGCCAGAAGGTCGTGGACCACCTCAGCCAGCAGCGCTGGATCGACGCCGAGAAGGGCACCTACGCGCGGCTCTCCCACGAGGTCCCCTTCGACGAGAACGGCAACGTCGCTCCTTCAAACCGCGTCCTACCCAAGACCCTTTCGGCGGACGCCGACCCGGTCACGAAGATCTTCTTCGACTACTACCGCACCGAGCGCGGCTACCACCCGCGCTCGATCAACTCCACCACTGCATGGACCGGCACCACGCCGATGTCGTTCTTCGCCTTCCCGCTGATGACGAACATCGACATGCTGGCGCCCCGCAAGGCCCTCCTGGTGGCCGGCGCCGACGCGCACTCCCGCTACTACTCCGAGGACGTCCAAGCGAAGGCCCCCGACACCGTCGACCTCGTGATCGTCCCGGGCGCGGACCACGTTGACCTGTACGACCGCAAGGACCTCATCCCCTTCGACAAGCTCGACGAGTTCTTCACCAAGAACCTCGCCTGACCGGAAGCGCCCCCGACAGGCCGGTACCGCCACCAGCCTGTCGGGGAGCCCCCCACGGCGGAAGCGGCCTCTCGGGAACGGTCGGGATCGTCACCCCAACTTCAGTAGCGGTAGTCCGTTAAATCCGTGGTGGCGTGGGGTTGACGGCAGGTCGGGTTGGTCGTCAGTCGGGTGGTAGGAGTCAATTGCCTTGCTGAGGGCTGAAGATGACCGCTCGCCGTCCGTGTCCGCCTGCGCCGGGGCCGTTGGAGGACTACGCGGCCCGGTTCGACGACCTCTTCTTGAGCCGGGCTCAGCGGCGAGGGTTTCGCGAGTACCTGACCGGACTGCTGGCGCCGCGGAGCGGAATCTGGGGCGGCATGACCGAACGCGAGCGCCGAGCGCTGCTGCGCCGACGGCCGGCCGTCTCCTCCTGGCAGGACCTGTTGGCGACTGCTCGTGCCGCACACGAGCAGTTTGCCCAGCTGGCTCACCCCCAGCAGGTTGCCTGAGCTACTCACGGGCATGAAGGCGAGCACCACAGACAGCCCTCTGAGTCCCAGCGAGCGCCTGGATCACCTGGTTCAGGGTGGTCCGACCAGAGTCAGCAGCCCAGGCGGTCTCGGTCGGGGTTAGTCGAACGTCCCCTCCGTGGCACGACGCTGACCGGCAGCGCCTCACCAGTGGGCCGGATCTTCGCAGGACCCGGGACGCGGTTGGCGCACAGACTGGACGTGACAGGCTGTGCTGTGGGGGGTAATGGCAGGGTCCCCCATCCACCGGACGGACTGCCTACGCTGAGGGCATGGTCAATCGGGACGAGGTCAGCGCATTCCTGAAATCCCGCCGCGCCAAGATCACGCCAGAGCAGGCGGGCCTTCCCACGTACGGGCACCGGCGGGTGCCCGGGTTGCGCCGGGGCGAGGTCGCCACACTCGCCGGGGTCAGCGTCGAGTACTACACGCGCCTGGAACGCGGGAACCTCGCCGGCGTCTCCGACAGCGTCCTGGACTCCCTCGCCAAGGCTCTGCGCCTGGAGGACACCGAACGGGACCACCTGTATATGTTGGCCCGCGTCGCGAACACCGGCCCGGCCCGCGCGCGACGGGCCAAGAAGCCGGTGGTGCGGCCCAGCGTGCTGCGCATCATTGAGGGACTGCATGACCAGCCCGCCTATGTGCGTAACAACCGCATGGACATTCTGGCCGCCAACCCGCTGGCCCGGGCCCTGCACTGCGAGCTGTTCGAGACGGAGGCGGTCAACACCTGCCGCTTCGTCTTCCTCGACCCGCGTGCCGTCCGTCTCTACCCCGACTGGGAACGCGTGGCTCGCGAAGGCGTGGGCGTGTTGCGGGTGGAGGCCGCGAAGAACCCCTACGACCGTGACCTGTCCAACCTGATTGGCGAGCTGTCCACCCGAAGCGACGCCTTCCGTACTCTGTGGGGCGCCCACGACGTGCACGTCTTTACCGGCGGCACGAAGAAGTTCCTGCACCCGGCGGTCGGCGCGATGGAACTGGTCCACGAGTCCTTGGACCTGCCAGGTGACGAAGGTCTGTCCATCACCGTCTACAGCGCCGAACCCGGCACGCCGGCCGCCGACGCGCTGAAGCTCCTGGCCAGCTGGGCTGCCACGCAGGAGCAGGATGCGGCCACCGAGCGGGCTGACCCCGAGCGCTGACATCGGGCCCCGCCCGGCTCGCGTCTGCCGGCGCTCGGCTACCCGCGAGTTGGCCTTGCCGCCCTGCTGTGCAGGGTTCGACCGCCACTTTGCCTGGCACACGCACGCCACGGTGATGGCATGGCCGTGGGGGTCCCTGCCATTACCCCTCACAGGGGTGACTGTTTGCCCCAGTTTCCAGGTGGTTCCGTAGATCTCGGCGGGGTTCAACGTCCCTTCTCGACGCCCCGCCCGTACGTCCCCACGGCGTCTCCGCTCACCCCCGGCTGCCTCTTCTCGATGGCTGGCGCGGCGCTCCGCATGCTCGAAAGGATCTTCGGTGACTGCCACCGCTTCCCCTTCATCCGCCCAGCCCGACGCCCGGGCCGACGTGCCACTGGTGCACGAGGGTGGCTCGCCCGTCGTCTCCGGGAAGGTCAAGCTGCCGCCCGTGGTGTGGCTGATGGGGGCCATCACCTTCATCATGGGCACCAGCGAGTTCATCGTCTCCGGTCTGCTGCCGCAGATCTCCGATGCCATGGGCGTCAGCGTCTCCAGTGCCGGGATGCTCATCACCACCTTCGCCATCGGCATGATGATCGGCGCGCCCCTGATGGCGGTGGCGACCCAGCGCCTGCCGCGCCGGTCCACGCTGATCGTCGCGCTGCTCGTCTTCGCCGCGGGGCACGTCGTCAGCGCGCTCAGCTCCAGCCTGGCCCTCGCGGTCGTCGGCCGGCTCGCCGCCGCGCTGGGCAATGGCACCTTCTGGGCCGTGGGCGCGGTGGTCGCCACGGCAGCAGCCGGCCCTGCCGCCAGCACGCGCGCGACGGGAGTGATGATCGGCGGCGTCACGCTGGCCAACATCGTCGGCGTCCCGCTGGGAACGGCAACCGGCCAGCTGGGCGGCTGGCAGGCCCCCTTCTGGACGCTCGCCGCTCTCGCCGTCGCCGCCGCCACCCTCATCGCCCGCCGGCTCCCGGCCGACAGCACGCGTGCCGGTAACTCCCTGCACGCCGAGACGGCCGCGCTCAAGCACCCGCGCCTGTGGCTGGTCTACCTGGCCATCGCGCTCATCCAGGCCGGAATCATGGGTACCTACAGTTATGTCGCCCCGCTGCTGACCGACCGCGCCCACCTCGCCACTTCCCTCGTGCCGCTGGCGATGCTCTGCTTCGGAATCGGCGCGCTGCTCGGCACCACGGTCGGTGGGCGCCTCGGTGATCGGCGGCCGTACACCACACTGATCCCCGCCGTCGCGGTCACCGCCGGGCTCCTGGGGGCTCTCACTCTGTGGGCGACCAACAGCGTCGTGGCCGTGGTCCTGGTCGTGCTGCTCGGAGCCGCCGGTTTCGCGGGCAACCCGATCGTGGTCGGCCAGGTCGTCAAGATCGCCGGAGCGGGCCGCTCCCTGCCCATGGCCCTGGCCACCTCCGCGTTCCAGGTCGGCATCGCGACGGGCGCCTGGCTCGGCGGCTGGTCCCTGACCTCCAGCCTGGGCCTGAAGGGCCCGTCACTTATCGGCTTCGCCTTCGCCGCGGCGGCCCTGCTGCCGCTCGGCCTCCTCGCCGCCTGCCGCCGTAAGGCGCCCGCGGCGCGCGTGTGACCTGTGCCACTGCATCTACACCTCTCTGACAAGGAGAAACCCTCATGACCACGAACATCCCGCAGATCACCCTCAACAACGGTGTCGAGATGCCGCAGCTCGGCCTCGGTGTCTTCCAGATGAGCGACCAGGAGGTCCTCGACACGGTGCCGAAGGCCCTGGAGGCCGGATACCGGCTCATCGACACCGCGTCGCGCTACTACAACGAGAAGGCCCTCGGCCAAGCCCTCGCCCGGGCCGACGTCCCCCGCGAGGACCTGTTCATCACGACGAAGCTCTGGTTCAAGGACCACGGCTACGAGCACGCCAAGAGGGCCTTCCAGGTCTCGCTGGACAGCCTCGGCCTCGACTACCTCGACCTGTACCTGATCCACCAGCCCTTCGGCGACTACTACGGCGCTTGGCGCGCGATGGAGGACCTGCTCGACGAAGGCCGAATCCGCGCGATCGGGGTGTCGAACTTCTTCGACGACCGCTACCTCGACCTCGTCACCCACAACCGCGTCGTCCCTGCGGTGAACCAGCGGGAAACGCATCCGTTCAACCAGCAGATCGAGACCCAGGAGCTCCTCGCCGCGCACGGCACCACGCTGCAGGCCTGGGGACCGCTGGGCCAGGGCAACCCCGAGACCCTGAACAGCCCGGTACTGGCCGAGATCGCCGCCGCGCACAACAGGAGCGCACCCCAGGTGATCCTGCGCTGGCTGGTCCAGCGCGGTATCGCCCTCGTCGCCAAGTCCACCCGCGCCGAGCGGCTCAGCGAGAACGCGGCCGTCTTCGACTTCGAACTCTCGAACGAGGAGATGACCCAGATCGCGGCCATCGACCGCAGGCAGGCCGGCGGCGACTTCGACCACCGCGACCCGCGCATGCTCGAACTGCTCCTCACTCTCGACTGAACCTCCCCCCAACCATCCCAGCTCAACAGGAGACGCAAGCCATGACCGCCACCGCACCCCGACTGACTCTGAATAACGGCGTCGCCATGCCCGCCCTGGGCTTCGGCGTCTTCCAATCCTCTCCGGAGGACACCGCCCGTGCCGTGGAGACGGCGCTGCGCACCGGCTACCGCCACGTCGACACGGCGGCCGCGTACTTCAACGAGCGAGAGGTCGGCGAGGGCCTGCGCCGCTCCGGCCTCGGCCGCGACGAGGTGTTCTTCGAGACCAAGGTCTGGCTCAACGACTACGGGTTCGATGCGACGCGGCACGCGTTCGAGAAGTCCGCGGGCAAACTCGGCGTCGACGTGATCGACCTGCTCATCCTCCACCAGCCCATGCCGTCCCGGTTCGACCTGACCGTGGACGCGTACAAGGGTCTCGAATCGCTGCTCGCCGAGGGCAGGGTCCGCGCCATCGGCGTCAGCAATTTCATGCCTGAGCACCTCGAGCGGCTCCTGGCCGAGACAGAGGTCGTCCCGGCGGTCAATCAGGTCGAGATCCACCCGTACTTCCAGCAGACCGCGGTCCAGACGGCCAACAAGAAGCACAACATCGTCACCCAGGCGTGGTCACCGATCGGCGGGATCACCTTCTACCCCGGCTGGGGCGAGGGCCGCAGGAGCACTCTGGACGACCCGACGGTCGGCGAGATCGCCGAGCAGCACCGCACGACCCCGGCGCAGGTGATGCTGCGCTGGCACCTCGACCAGGGCCGTCAGGCGATCCCCAAGTCCACGAACCCCGCCCGGATCGCGGCGAACCTCGACGTGCTCGGCTTCGAGCTGTCCGCCGACGAACTCGCTGCCATCGACGCGCTTGACACCGGCGTGCGTGGCGGCCCGGACCCGGAGTCCTTCACCATTGCCGAGCACGGCGCAGAGATCCCCGAGGCCTGAGCACCAACTGCAGCCGAGGCCTGCGGCCGGCGAACCGTCGACGCCGCGGTAGCTCGGACTCGACCTTGGCGTTCGGGCAGTCCCCGAACAGCGTCGTGAAGCTGAGCATCGAAGTTGTCGATCCGGGCCAACTATCGTGCTCAGGCACAGAAGGAGCTGACGGCCGTCGTACTGCTCGTCGACCTGCCTGCCTGCCGTGCGCGGGCCCGGCGCCTGCCTGCCGCTCTGGCCCGCCGGCGCGAATCGGACGCTGTGCGTCCCGGGGCCCGCGGACGGATGGACGTCTCCTCCCCGGTGGCCTCAGGCATGGAAAAGCCCCCTTCGAAAAGGGGGCCGGTTCATGCATTCTTCCTGGTGAGAGCACTGTAAGCGTGACCGTCGCTCCTCTTTCAGGTTACGCCTTCTTCCGGGCGGGGGCAGGCGCGGAGCTGGTCGAGGGGGGGCCTCTCGGCCGTTCGCTTCGTTGCCTTGGGGTAGCCGTCTCGGTGGCGCATGGTGCCGTGCTGGGGGCATCGAAGTGGCCAGATCTTAGCCCCGAGTGCATCAACTGCTGATGTGTTGTCGGTGGTGGCTGCTTTCCTGGTGGGTCCCGTGCGCGCAGGGGCGCACCGGGTCGGGACGGGGGAGCAGCCGGTGGTGCACGTGAGGGAGTACGTACGCGCGGACGGCACGAGGGTTCGGGAGCATTCGCGATGGGCGGCCGGCGCGCGGGGGCAGATGAGTGTCCTGGCTGTCATCGCCCTGGTGGTCGTCGGCTTCGCCGGCACCACAGGCAGCGGCAGCGTAGACGGTTCCGGAAAGAAGGTTCCCCGGTCTCAGTCGACGGCTGTGTATCCGGTGAAGTTCCCGGACTGGGACAGGCTGCGGCCCCGGCCGACGCCGACCGTCTCGTATCCGATCCCGTGGGACCGCAGCCGCTGAGCGCGGCACCCCGCCACGTCGTTCCACCAGGGCCCGCCCAACTGCGCAGATAACACTGGGTAGTCGATCGACTGCAGAGGGTGACAGGGCCTGTTTCGCTGAGGTGGCCCGCTCTTCCCCTGTCACCCAAGGAGTGATCATGAGCGCTACAGGCGACCGTGCCCAGCAGATGCGTGCCCGAGCCCAGGACCTGGAACAGGCCGCGGAGCGTGCCATGGACCCGCAGGAGCGTCAGCGTCTGAAGGACAAGGCCCGCGAGCTCAAGGAGCAGAGCGAGCGCACGAGCGGTACGGGCAAGCCGGATATCGACCCGATGTAGCCCCGGCAGTTCCGGGCACAGACCACCGGCCGGTGGCCGGCCTCCGTGGCTTTCCGGCACGTGAGAGGCCCCCGGCCGGTCACTGCTGTCCGCGCTCACAATCCGCCGCCAACAACACCCCGCACCGGCACAGGACCACCGCACAACCGAGCCGCCCCGGCCAGCCCTTCAGCCGCCCTGGTGCGCGCGCGGCTCGCACCGACTCCTCCAGCGCGGCCATCAAGTCCACCGCCAGCACGGGCTCGGGCGGCGCGGCCAGCTCGCCGCCGGACACCTTCGCCTCGACCAGCTGCTCAAGCGCGGGACGGTACTCGTCCCGCAGCTGGCCGACCTCGACACCCGTGCATTCGCGCATCAGCACCTCGGCGAGCTCGAGCTCACGCTCGGTGACCGGTGCGGACGGGGCGAGGTCCCCGGTCCCGGTCCTCGGCCTCACAGAACCGCCGGTGCTGCACCCTGCCGCCGTCCGCGGCATGGACCTCCCGCAACCGCACCCGGTGCTCCTCGGTCGCCGAGAACAGCTTCACGGGCAGCACGACCAGCCCGAACTGGATCACGCCGGACCACAGGGCCCTCATGCCTTTAAGCGTCCATCGCCACCGCTGCGGGTGCACCTCGGCCAAGCTGATCACTGAGACCTGATGTCGCGGCTCCCGCGGCGAAAGCACTGCCGCTCGGCGCTGTCGTTCCACACGTCACGTGCGTGCCGTCGATGCGCCGGCCACATGGTGAACCGCCCCGGTTCGAATGATGAGTTCGGTGGAGTCCGGGGCGGTTCGGGGTGTGTCAGGCGCGGCGAGTCTTCACGCCGTTTTTCTCGAAGTCGTAGATGTTTTTGTTGATGCGCAGGCCGTCGACGGCGCCGGCCCACAGGTTGTCGCGTCCCTTGCCGACTGCGACGCTGTAGATGGTCGGCTTAGGGCCGCCGTCGTTGAGTCTGGTCTTGATCTGGGACCAGGTGCAGCTCGTGGCACAGTTGGTCGCGCTCGCGCCGCCCGCGGCGCCCGTGAGGTACCAGTGGCCGTTCGAGGTGGCATCGATGTACGGGCTCCATTGGTTGGTCACGGTGACGGGATCCGGGACCCACACCAGCGTGGAGTAGTTGGTGGCGTTTGACGTCAGGTTCGGGTCGATCTCGAACCTGATGTTCGGCAGGTTTCCGGGGCCGCCGTGGTCGACGTTCTCGCCGGTCTGGAAGACGTGGAACCCGATCTTGTTCAGGCCCAGCACCGGATCGCCGTAGAAGTCGACCTCGTTGCCGAAGTCGACCTTCTCGCTCGGCGGGTTCTGAGAGGTGGAACGGTCCGCCACCTCGATGCCAAGGCTGCCCGTTCCGTAGGGCGGCCTGGCCGAGGCGCCCAGCACGCCGAACGAGCCGTAGGGGCCGTTTCGCAGGGCAGCGACGGGCGAGCCGATCGTGTTGCGGGTGATCACACCCCAGTGGTCCGAGTGGGCGTCTGCGGTAGCAGACGCTGATCCTGGGACGGTCGAGACGGCGATCGCGGCCAATGCGGTGGCCACGAGCGCCTTTGCCCGGCTCACGCCAAAGCGAGCG
This sequence comes from Streptomyces sp. NPDC107517, assembly GCF_055582645.1. Classification (NCBI taxonomy): domain Bacteria; kingdom Bacillati; phylum Actinomycetota; class Actinomycetes; order Kitasatosporales; family Streptomycetaceae; genus Streptomyces; species Streptomyces sp. NPDC107517. The sequence continues at coordinate 13,351 of NZ_JBVJPM010000054.1, forward strand.
TTCACGCTCATTCCTTCCGAGAGGTGAAGTGTCAGACATACGTCGGTTTCTGGCCGACGCGGCGCCGCCACCGTATGCGGCAATTCATGTTCAAATCGTCTGCAACATTCGGAAATTGTAAGGATTTCTGAGTTTAGGTCGAATGGAAGAATTCTGGTATTAACATCCTTTCCATTGTGTGACGTTGGACGTCATGCGGCATGCGCCGGTGCCTGAGCATCCGAGCAGGTGCACGCCACACGCCGCTCGGGGCCGGGCCCCGAAGAAGCCGTCTGGGGCAGCCGTCAGGCAGCCGGCGAACCCGGTGTCGCCCAGCGACACACCCTCAGGGAGCCGTGGACCGAAGTGGTGCATCACGCCTGGGCGGCACTCGCCCCGTTCAGGGCTCCAGGCGGGTCGGGCCCGATCGCATGCGTAGGTGGGCCTGGTGCCCGCCCTTTGGCGATCGTCTGCTCCAGGACCGTTCGCTGTCCCGTCAGCTCTGGGGCGCTGGGCGGTCGGCCAGACCAGACCCGCGCCCCATGCGCAGCAGCCCAAGGCTCCCGCGGCGAAGGCTCCGGCTGCGCCCGCGCGGCAGGCCCCGACCGCGGCCAGGACCGCCGCGCCTGCCTTCAGGAAGTAGGGCGCGCCACAAGGGTGCTGGACGGTGCAGCCTCCCGCGGTCCCACTACCGCAGGGAAGGAACCGGGATAAGCCTCTACGAAGGCCCCCTTGGCTTTGTTTGTGATCACCGACACAGCCACCCTTTGTCCGCGTACAAGGTCATGGGGCCCTGGCAAGATTTCCGTGAAGTTGGAATGTGCCACCGTGCGCCGGTGACGCTCCGTCACGGATAGTGGGACTGTCAGCGAGTGTGATGACCTCGTACGGATTGTGTCTCCGCACCTCGATGCGGTGCGGGTGGAACGAGTGTGGGTGGCGGGCGGCGTGGTTCGCATCGCTGCGTGCACACGCGAGTTGATCGTGTCGTGTCCGGACTGCGGTCGCGACTCTGCGCGGGTGCACAGTCGCTATGGCCGCACGCTGGCTGATGTCGCCGTCGGAGGCCGTCCGGTGCTCATCGAGCTGTCCGTGAGACGGCTGTTCTGTGACAGCCCGGTCTGCGGTCGGCGGACGTACGTCGAACAGGTCGCGGGGTTGACGGCGCGCTATCAGCGCCGCAGTCCGTTGCTGCAACATCTGGTGGAGATGTCCGGGGTGCTCCTGGCTGGCCGCGGTGGCGCCCGGCTCCTGGAGATTTTGCAGGTGCCGCTGTCGCGGACCAGCGTGTTGTTCCACTTGATGCGCTTGCCGCTTCCGCCGGCCGTGATCCCGCGGGTGCTGGGCGTGGACGACTTCGCGCTGTACGCAGACGTCTATGGCACCCTGCTGGTGGACGCCGAGACCCGGTTGCCGATCGAGCTGTGGGCCGGGCGCGATGCCGGGCAGCTGGCCGCTTGGTTGCGGACGCACCCTGGTGTCGAGGTGGTCTGCCGGGACGGCTCGCTGGTCTATCGCCAGGGCATCACCGAGGGTGCCCCGGACGCGGTGCAGGTAAGCGACCGCTTCCATCTGTGGCAGGGGCTGTCGAGGCGGGTCGGCGACATCGCCGCAGACCACCGCGGCTGTCTGGTCGCCGCGGTCCCCGAGCCTGAAGCGGCAACGTTGCCGGCGAACCCGACGGGACCGTCCGACCAGGCCGATACCCCAGCCCGTCGCCACGCGAAGCGGCTGTTCGAGGCGGTGCACGCGGTGATCGACAGCGGTCGCTCGCTCAACGCCGCGGCTCACGAGCTGGGCCTGAACTGGCGCACGGTGCGCAAATACGCCCGAGCAGCCACCTGGCAGGAGTGTGTACGCCATGCCCGGCCCCGCCAGCCCACCAATCTCGACCCGTATCTGGAGTACCTGCGCCAACGCTGGGAGGAAGGCGAGCACACCGCAACGGTGCTGCATCAGGAAATCGTCGCGAAGGGCTATCGCGGCCACTACCAGCTGACCAAGATGGCCGTCGCGCCCCTGCGCCGCGGCCTACCGATCAACACGCCGCGCGAGCGGCCGCCCTCGCCCCGGGAGGTCGCCCGATGGATCACCACCGCGCCATCCAGGCGTGGCCTGCACTCCACGGAGGGACTCAGGCGGTTGCTCGAGCACTGCACCGAGCTGAAGCGCACCCACGAACTGGTGCGTCAGTTCGCCGCCATGCTTGACGCCCGCGACGCCGCTCCGCTGCCGGACTGGCTCGAACAACTCAAGATTGCCCGCCTCCCAGCCTTGGCCGGCCTGGCCAACGCCATCCGAGAGGACCAGCCTGCGGTCGTGCAGGGCATCACCACTTCGTTCAACTCCGGTGTCAACGAGGGCCGCATCACCGATCTCAAGCTCCAGAAACGGATCATGGCCGGGCGCGCGGGCGTCCCTCTGCTCCGCCAACGCGTCATCCTCATGGCCCAGCTCCGACGCCACTACCCGTGACGGAGCGTCACCGGCGCACGGTGGCACATTCCAACTTCACGGAAATCTTGCCAGGGCCACGTGAGCCAGTACACCGACAGGTGCCGCCGTTCCACGTCAATACGGATTGCTCACCCCAGACCTGAGGCTGCCCTGGGATCACTCCTTCCGGGCGAGCAGGATGAGCCCGAGACTGAGCATGGCAGCCTCCCGGTCCACTGGCTAGGTGGTGAGGAGGCGGTTGAAGAAGGACCGGTAGTGCCGAAGCGCCTTGCGCAGGTCTTCGGTGTTGGCTTCCTCGCCGCTCTTCCACTGGCCTTCCAGCCCACGCTTCTGATTGGCGAAGGTGGTGGCCAGGGACTGCATGACCTCGGTGACCAGGGCGTCCGCTGATTGAACGGCCTGCCGCGGTTCGTCGACGAAGGTGCTCTGGACCTTACTCCAGCGATCGCGGAAATCTTGGGCGTCCCCGGCCGTCAGGAGCGGGGGCGCTTCCTTTTCGTTCGGCTGTGGGGCTTGCTCCTGCTGCGGCGGTTCGGTCGTGGCAGTTACTTCCGGCCGCCCTTCTTCCGGCGGCGGTGTTTCATCCGGCGGCGCTGCGTCCGGCGGACTGTCTTCGGGCTGGGCGAGGTCTTCGCTGGACCGGCCTGTGAGGATCGGATCCGATGTGGAGTCGCGTTGCATAGTTCCTCCTCTGGGCCCGGATTAGGCTCGCGCGTGGCGCGACTGACCGCCGTTGGTGAGCAGTTCGTCGAACAGAGCGCGGTAGTTCGTCATGGCCCCTCGCAACTGTTCGGTGCTTGCCCTGTGTTGCGTGCTGAGGGTGTCGATCTCGTGGGCTTCCCGGTAGTGCTTCAGGGTGCTCCCGTGCTCGACGGAGAGGTCTTTGAGGCGTTGGTCGAAGTCCTCGGTGGGGTAACCCCTTTCCTGCATGAGCGAGGTCACCAGACGGTCCGCGTCGTGCACGGCCGCCTCGGGCCGGTCGACGAACTCTTGCTGCACGTCGTCCCAGTCGTGCCGGTAGCGTTCCCGGCGCCCGTGTTCCAGGGGCTTGATGTCGAGTGCGTCATGCCGCTTCTCTCGGGCCTTGAGGTCCCGCTCGCCGGCCGTGCGGCTGTCGGCGTCTTCCACCGTCCGGTCGTACTCCGGCCCGAATTGCTCGCGAAGGCGGCGACGGCGCATGAAGAGCGCCACGGCCACGCCGATCAGAAGCAGCACCACGACCACCGGGATGACGATCGCCAGAAGGGTTCCTGTTGACATGGAGAGCAACCTCCCTCGTTGCAGATCGCCCCACAATCTTACGCTCTGTCCTTTACATGTCTTGTGGGGTAATATCCGTTACCGGCGGACAGCCCATTGGTATGGGACGCGGCCAGCGGCATGGTGCGGGCGGACCGCCTCCAGCCGGTCCTCGCCTCACCCGGATACAGATCGACAATCCGTCGCACGGGATCTTCTTTGAGAGCCTCGGTGGGAAGTCCGCGAACGCGGTCAGGTCCTCCTACGCGTCCAGGAGCATGGCTTTGACCTTGGGGAACCGAGTGCAGAGCAGGTCGGCGACGGTGTCGAGCTGAGTGCGCACGAGGTCGGCGGTGGGCTGGGTGAAGATGGTGCGGATGGTCGCCGCGACCATCTCGCCGAAGTCCCGGTTGAAGTTCCCCCAAGGCCGGGTAGTTAGGGCTTGCAGAGAATTAACCCGTAGCTTCGCGTTCTGTGGTTCGCTGGTGTGCTATGGGCGCTCCGGAAGGACAACAGGCCGAGTTGGCAGCCAAGTTCGAGGCCGTCCTGCCGCATCTGGATGAGCGGCAGAGGCGTCTACTGATGGGGCGGAGGCCCGGTTGATCGGCCATGGCGGGATCAGGCTGGTCGCCCGTGCCGCCGGTGTCCGGGAAGCCACGGTCTCGCTTGGAGTGGGTGAACTGGATTCGGGCGAGGCCCCGTTGGGGCGGGTGCGCCGGGCGGGCGGCGGGCGCAAGCGGGCAGTCGATCTGGACCCGGGGCTGCGTCCGGCGCTGTTGGCCTTGGTCGAGCCGGACGTGCGGGGCGATCCGATGTCGCCGCTGCGCTGGACGACGAAGTCCACCCGCTATCTGGCTGGCGAACTCACCCGCCGGGGCCACCGGATATCCGCCGACACCGTTGCCGACGTACTGCGCGAGGAAGGCTTCAGCCTCCAAGGCAACGCCAAGACCGTCGAGGGCAAACAACACCCCGACCGGGACGGCCAGTTCCGCTACATCAACGAGCAGGCCAAGGCCCACCAGGCCGCCGGCGACCCGGTGATCAGCGTTGATACGAAGAAGAAGGAAATCGTGGGGCTGTACAGGAACGCCGGCCGCGAGTGGCGGCCGGCGGGTGACCCCCTGCAGGTCAGCACCCATGACTTCCCCGACAAGGAACTCGGGAAAGCTGTGCCCTACGGCATCTACGACCTGGCCGCGAACACCGGTTGGGTCAGTGTCGGCACCGACCACGACACCGCCGCTTTCGCCGTGGAATCCATCCGCCGCTGGTGGAAGGGCTGCGGCCGGCACGACTACCCGCAGGCCAAACGGCTACTGGTCACCGCGGACGCCGGTGGCTCCAACGGCTACCGCACCCGCGCCTGGAAGACCGAACTCGCCTCCCTGGCCCTGGAAACAGGCCTGAACATCACCGTGTGTCACTTTCCGCCTGGAACTTCGAAGTGGAATCGGATTGAGCACCGGCTGTTCTCCCACATCACCATGAACTGGCGCGGCAGGCCCCTGACCAGCCACGACGTCATCGTTCAGTCCATCGCCGCGACCACCACCCGCACCGGATTGAGTGTCCACGCCGAACTCGACACCGCCGCCTACGAGACCGGCATCCGCATCGGCGACCGGCAGATGGACGCCTTGCCCCTGAGCCGCCACGACTGGCACGGCGACTGGAACTACACCCTCCGCCCCGAGTCGCATTGCCGGGACGGAATCCCTCCCATCCCGCCCCAGGATCTGCCCAGTCCCGGTCGCGCCTGGCTGCTACACCCGGACCTGACCGGCATGGACCACGACCAGTGGGGCCAGCTGATCACCCAGCTGAGAGCCGCCCGAGAGCTCCAGCGGGAAGAGGACCTTCACCAACGACGCGGCGGGGACCGGCAGAAAGTCCCCGCCACCGGCCTCTACACCGGGCGCCGCCCGGCTCTCACCCTTGCCGACCGACTTCTGGCCACCGTCCTCTACGAACGATTCAGGCTTCCCCAAGTCGCCATCGCCTGCCTCTTCGCGGTCGCACCCCAGACCATCAACCGGCGCATCCGCAAGACCCACCAACTCCTCGACGAGATCGGCCACACCATCGAACCCGCCGCCACCCAACTGGCCACCCTGGACGACCTCGCGGACCTCACCGCCCACCTCGGCATCACCCCAGCACCAAAGATCAAGACAGCGAGTTAATTCTCTGCAAGCCCTAACTGCCCGGTCTTGGGGGAACTTCAGGGGTGCGGCCTGGCGTGCTGCATCTGCTGGAGCATGTGCCCACCGCGCGTGCCCGTGCCTGTGAGGCGACCTGGGCTCGGGTGGCGCATCTGCTCACATCGCGGTGCCGCGACGAGCTGGATCTGCTGCTGATGCCAGACGCCTACCTCGGGCGAACCCCGCTGGTGTGGCTGGGGATCGGGCCGACGTCGTCTGCTGCAACCCGTGAATCTCCTCGACGAACAGCGCTGTGGGCAGGTGGGACAATGCTTGGATCCGCACCTACACCGCTTGCCGGCGGGTGCTCGGCTGGACGGCGTCCCCAGGCTGAGATCAGCGGTGCGAGTGTCAGGTCGAGTTGGCCTGCGTCGATGGCGGCCAAGTGCGCGTCGATCTCGGTGTCGTCGGCCAGGCAGGCCGCGGGCAGCTCGCCGCGTACGTGCTGGATGGTCGCCGCCTCCAGCCGGTCGCAGGCCAGGCCGCCCACCGGGATAGAGCCCGCCGCGGCGACCTCTACCAAGCAGGCCTCACGCACAATGCACGCGGCAGTGTCCGGCCGTAGCGCAGGTTGGCTGTCGCCGGGCGAACTGCTCGCCGAAGCCGCAGGAGAGCTGGGCTGCCGACTGGCGGGTAGCGGATCCGGACACCTTCGTCCCCCGACGGCGAGGCTTTTCACGATGCTCGTCGGGAGCGCGTGGCGACCGCGAGGACGTACTGACCCTCGCCGAGCGGTTGGCCGCTCCCATGGTGCTCACGCTCAAGGCGCAGGGAGATCGGCAACACGGCCGCCGCGCACGGGACGGACGCAGCGGACACCCTCTTGCTGCTCGGCACGGACTTCCCGTACCGGGAGTGGTACCCGGAGGGCAAGAAGGTCGTCCAGGGCGACCGGGTCGCCGAGCACATCGGCCGACGTGTCCCGGTCGATGTGGCCATGGCCGCCGACGTCGGTCCCACGGTGCGAGGGCTCCTGGAGCGGTTGGAGCGGCGCACGGACCGCGAACACCTGGATGACGCGCGTGAGAAGTTCGGCACGTGGCGGCAGGGACCGCAGTGCCTGGCCGCGCCCGGCCGCGACCGCGGGCTGATCGGCAGGGTGCGGTCCGCCTCGACAACCCCGACCACCTGGTACGCCCGGAGTCGCTGGCCGCCGCAGTGGACGACTTGGCGGCCGACGACGCAGTCTTCACCTCGGACACGGCATGGCCACCGTCTGGCTGTCACGCTGCGTCGAGATGTCGCGGAGCCCGCCGCCTGCTCGGCTCGTACAACCCCGGCTCGATGGTGAACGCGATGCCGCAGGCGATCGGTGCACAGCTCCTGCATCCCGACCGGCAGGTCGTCGCCTTCTGCGGCGACGGCGGACTGGGGATGCTCCTCGGCGATCTCGTGACTGTCCGTAGCCGGCGACTACGGGTGAAGTTGGTTGCCTTCGACAACCAATACCTCGGGATGGTGAAGCAGGAGCAGGAGCAGGAGTGGGGGGCAGGAGTAGCCGGGCCTGCCGGAATTCGGCGCGGAGCTCGAAAATCCGGATTTCGCCGCAATCGCCGAGGCCCTCGGCATCAGCCGTATCCGGGAGACTCGGGCCGCGGATCTGGCCGAGGGCGTCAGCAAGGCCTGCGCCACGCCGAGACCGGTCCTCCTGGACGTCTTCACCAACCCGGAGGAGGTGGCGTGCCTGCCAAGCCGCCCCTCTAGCAGGGCTGGGGCTTCGCCATAGCCAAGCTCCGCGAGAACCTCACGAGCCCCGACGGGCGCTGAGCTCCGGCCCGGGAAATCCGGGCCTCGGCAGCTATCGGCGGCGTTTCGAGGGCACCCGGACCTCGCCCCACGAGAATCACCAGCAGGGGAGGGCGAGCAGGAAAAGGGGTCGAATGAGCGAAAAGGCTGCAGGCTGGATGTGAACCACTATGCCCATGTATCTGCCGATCAGCCACGAAGCTGCGTCGCCGTGCCCCGCCTCAGCAGGAGGCCCGACCTCGCGGCGCAACGCACAGACCGATCGAAAGGCGCACGCAGCTCATGAACGACGTCACAGGCAAGGCGACCACCACGGATGCCGGAGTTCCGGTCGAGAGCGACGAACACTCGCTCACCGTCGGCGCCGGTGGCCCGGTCCTTCTGCAGGACTCCTATCTGATCGAGCAGATGGCACAGTTCAACCGGGAGCGCATTCCGGAGCGGCAGCCGCACGCCAAGGGCGGCGGCGCCTTCGGCCACTTCGAAGTCACCGGAGATGTCAGCGCCTACACGAAGGCTGCGCTCTTCCAGCCTGGCACGCGCACCGATCTTGTGATCCGGTTCTCGACCGTCGCCGGCGAGCGCGGGAGCCCGGACACGTGGCGAGACCCGCGCGGATTCGCGGTGAAGTTCTACACCACCGAAGGCAACTACGACATGGTGGGGAACAACACCCCGGTCTTCTTCATGAAGGACCCGATGAAGTTCCAGCACTTCATCCGCTCCCAGAAACGCCGTGCGGACAACAACCTCCGTGACCACGACATGCAGTGGGACTTCTGGACCCTCTCACCCGAGTCCGCGCACCAGGTCACATGGCTCATGGGTGACCGGGGCATCCCGCGCTCCTGGCGCCACATGAACGGCTACACGTCGCACACGTACATGTGGATCAACGTGCAGGGCGAGCAGTTCTGGGTGAAGTACCACTTCAAGACCGACCAGGGCATCGAGTTCTTCACCCAGGACGAAGGTGACCAGATGTGCGCGGTCGACACCGACTACCACACCCGGGATCTCTTCGAACACATCCGGGACGGCGACTACCCGAGCTGGACGCTGCACGTGCAGATCATGCCGTACGAGGACGCGGCCACCTACCGCTTCAACCCGTTCGACCTGACCAAGGTATGGCCGCACGGCGACTATCCACTGATCGAGGTCGGCAAGATGACGCTCGACCGCAACCCCACGGACAATCACGCCGAGATCGAACAGGCCGCGTTCCAGCCCAACAATCTCGTCCCCGGCATCGGCCCCAGCCCCGACCGCATGCTGCTGGCGCGACTCTTCTCCTACGCCGACGCACACCGTCACCGCATCGGCGGCAACTACCAGCAGCTTCCGGTCAACGCTCCCGTCGCGCCGCTGAACACCTACTCCAAAGACGGAGCCATGGCGTACCGCAAGACTGAGGACCCGGTCTACGCCCCCAACTCCAAGGGTGGCCCGGCAGCCGACACGGGCCGCTACACGCCGCCCAGCTGGCACGCGGACGGCGACATCACGCGCGCCGCGTACGTCGACCATGAAGAGGACGACGACTGGGGACAGGCGGGCACGATGGTGCGCGAGGTTCTCGACGACGCCGCGCGCGATCGCCTCGTGGACAACGTCGTCGGGCACCTGCTCAACGGAGTGAGCGAACCCGTCCTCGTCCGGGCATTCGAGTACTGGTCCAATATCGACAAGAAGCTCGGCGAGCGCATCCAGCAGGGTGTGCGAGCCAAGGCGGACGAGAAGGACCCCAAGGCGGCGGAGCAGGCCAACCCTGCCCGGAGCAACATGCAGAGGAAGGCCTGACCTTGGCGTTGAACCTCGCGGGTCACTCGTCCTGCTGACCTGGGGTTCTTCACGGGACAGCGGAGGCGGCCGTTCTCCACGCTTCGAGATGTCGAGTAACGAAGCACGAGAGAACGGCCGCTGCCCATGAGTCTGCCTGTCGGTGCGCCCGGAATCGAGGCGTTGGGTCTGTTGTCCCGCTTTCGGGTCGAGTTCTACGGGTGTCTCTATAAGCGGGCGGACGCGCTCTTCGAGCTCACCGATGCGGTGCTGTGCGCGGACGGGCCGGTGAAAACCCTGGTCGAGTCCTCCTTGGCGGTCGAGCATCGGTGCGGGATGGGCCTGGAGAAGGCCCTGGTGGACCAGGGTTTTAAGGACGCGGTCCTTATCCATGGTGCCCTGCTGGACATCGATGTCGAAGTCGTGCGCCGCAACCCCGCGGACCTGGGCAAAGGCTTCGTCCCGCAGCTCAAGCGGTGGATCGTGGAGCAGGTCAACGGCACGTTGATGCTGCACCGCCGCCTGGCCCGGGAGTATGACCACCGGCCCGAGACGTCCACTTCACGCGTCTACTGGGCCTCCATCGCGAACATGACCCGCCGCCTCACCGCACCGAGTCCGTCCTGGCGCGACACCCTCGGGCTGGCCGCGTGAACATCGCCGAGCTCCTGACAGACCTCCAGACCCAGTACGACGACACCACCGCCCGAGCCGGTGAACTACGCGACCAGATCGAGCACTTGACCGCCGCTCTGGCCGAGACCGAGGCACGACTCGCGGACCTGGCCACCACCCGGAAGGTCATCACCGAACTCGCACCGGCCGGAGGCGAACCCGAACTGCCCGAGTCGCCCACCGTCTACCAGGCCATCGTGAACGCCTTCAACCAGCACGCCGGCCAGGCATTCCGAGCCCGTGAGCTGCACGAACTCCTCGGCATGCCCACCCACGAGGCATCGGTCAACGTCACCCGTGCTCGTCTCGGACGCCACGCGCGAGCACTGGCCCATGCCACGCTGGACGCCGCGACCACCGAACGAACGCTGCTGCTCGCCGAGGTCTACCGGCGTGGCCCGGGATGGCGCGTACGCGCCATCGGCCAGGGGTACGACCACCAACTGGCCGACCTGGCACCCGGCTTCGGCGTCGACATCATCGGCTGAGCTTTCGCCTACCCTGCGGTCCAACCGTTTTGCGCCCGCGACGCCGACTGCTGTCCACACACCTGTGGCCCTCGCCTCGAGCAGCACACACCGCTGCGTCGACGTCGTCGCAGGCGTCTCACGCAACAGACTCGGCGTGGCCCAGCGGCCCACAGCGCGACACGGTGCTGCCCCAACCCGCTCGGACAGCGCGACGAGCCGGGCCCCCTGTGGGGTGACCGAGCCCACCCTGTGCCTTCTTCTGCCCCTGTCGGGCCCGAAGTACGGCCTGTGCAGTCGGCGATGTGGCGGGGCCGTGGCGGCCTTGGCATGGGGCTAGCCGCGGCCCGTGCCTGTGCGTCTTAGGGCGTGTTTCAGATGTGGATCTTGAGGTGAGATGATCTTGTTCTGTGGCACGTGGAGACATGACGGATGCACAGTGGGCTCGGCTGGAGCCG
>NZ_JBVJPM010000055.1:0-24202 GCF_055582645.1 Streptomyces sp. NPDC107517
GCTGCTCCTCCCAGGCCTTGCGGAAGGCGGCCGTGACCGAACGGGACGAGGACGCCTCGCCGGGGAGTACGGACGAGTCGATGTGCAGCAGCGTGGCCATGGGCTCTCTCCAAAGAAGCGGTGCCCTAGGCGGGGAGCCAGGGGCCGGGACTCATACCCGATGGTAGTTACATTCGAGATAGTAGCGAGTGATACTATTGCAGTGTAACGAGGGTGGTCCCGTTGAACAGACGGAGGAGGGTGACCATGGACGTCTACGAGGCGGTCACGAGTCGACGGGCGGTGCGCGGATTCACCGACCGGCCGGTCACGAGGCAGGTGCTGGAGCGTGTGCTGTCCGCAGCGTCCTGGGCGCCGTCCGGATCGAACCTCCAGCCCTGGCACTCCTTTGTGGTGACCGGCGCGCCGCTGGCCGAGCTGAAGAAGCGCGTCGACGAGCGTCTGGCCGCAGGTGACCCCTGGGACGAGCCGGAGTACGAGATGTACCCGCCCGCACTGGCGTCCCCCTACCGCGAGCGCCGGTCCGCGTTCGGTGAGCAGCGGTACGGGGCACTCGGCATTCCGCGCGAGGACATAGAGGCGCGCCAGCGGGCCGCGTCCGCGAACTGGGACTGCTTCGGCGCGCCCGCCGCCCTCTTCTGCTACATCGACCGCGACCTGGGGCGGCCCCAATGGTCCGACGTCGGGATGTATCTGCAGACCGTCATGTTGTTGCTGCGCGCCGAAGGGCTGCACAGCTGCCCGCAGATGGCCTGGGCGAAGTTTCACCGGAGCGTCGCGGAGGTCGTGTCACCCCCGGACGAACTCATGCTCTTCTGCGGCATGTCGATCGGCTTCGAGGACGTCACGGTGAGTGACGCCCGTACGGGCCGGGCGCCCCTCGACGAGACGGTCACGTTCGTCGGCGGTCCCTGACGCCGTCCATCCCCTCGACCGGGCAGGGCACCGCGGCGGTGTTCTCCGATGCCAAGCCGCCGCAGGGCTCGACGGACCGGGACGCCCCCCTGGTGTGCGTGCGGGAGCAGTTGCACCGCGCGACCGGTTCGACGGGGCGACGCACATGTCGCACCGGTTCAGTGACGGGCCGCGCCGGCCCGGCCGCTTTCGGGCGGTCCCGGGCGTGTGACGCGGGGACCGCAGCACTCGGCGCAGCCTAGGCGTCGGGCATGTCGGTGGTGTTGTACTGGTCGTGCCTGATCCGGAAGGCTTTCAACTCTTCGTGGCTGCGCTGCGAGTACTCCGCCACCTTCTCGAAGTACTCCTCCCTGGCAGCTCCCGGTGTGAAGAGCAGCAGGAACGACACCGGGTCGTCGCTGTCGTTCTGGAAGGCGTGGAGCCCGCCGGGCGGTACGTGGAGGAAGTCTCCCTCGCTGCCTGTGACCCAGCGTTCTCCGTTGTAGAGCCGGACCTCGCCGGACAGGACGTAGAAGGACTCGGAGATCGTGCGGTGGAAGTGTTCCCTGGCGCCCAGGGTCTTCGGCGCCATGTCGATCTTGTACAGGCCGAACTCGCCATTGGTGTCGTCCCGCTTGGCCACGTAGCTGATGCCGGTGCCGCCCGAGCCGGTGTCGGGCTGCCCGGGTGCAGGCCGGAACAGCGCGCTGGCCTGGCCCCTTTCGCCGAGGTAGCGGGGCTCTGGGTAGGACATGGCGACTTCCTGACGCGTGAGTGGGCGGTTCGGCCGTGCTCGGCCAGGTCATGGACGGCCCGCATCAGATTGCCCCCCAACCGCAAGAACCCTGGTTCACGCGGCGGGCCGGCCGCTGAAGTTCGACCGCGTGGGCCAAAGGGGCGGACGGGACCCAAGCTTCTGGCCGCTGCGGCCAGAGGCGGCACGAGAGGTACCCCAGCCCGACAGATGAATGACAGAGCCAGGCCGGCCACGATGGACGAGGGCGATCCCCTCGGCTACCGCCGCTGGAAGGCGGGGTGGAACCACGTGCGCAGGACGCTCTTGGCGGTGGAGAACGAGGCAGCCGAGCGTGAGGACCGCAAGCCCGTCGGACTGCCGCACATGGGGACCCACGACCTGAGCCGCTTCGCCTCCGCCGGCATCCTGTTGCGGAGGTACGCCCATCCGGGGCCGGGCGAAAAAAGACCGCACCCGGACCGTCATGGACGCCGTTCTCGGCGGCCTGCGGGCCGGGTGCGAACCGGTAGACCAGACGACCAAAGGAATCGCAGGTCAAGCGGCATGATCGAGGATCAGGCCTTCTTCGTCTCCCAGAAGATCTTGTCGATCTGGGCGATGTAGTCCAGAGCCTTCTGGCCCGTCGCCGGGTCGCTCGACGCCTTGGCGGCCGAGAGGGCCTTCAGGGTGTCGTTGACCAGCTGGCTCAGCTCCGGGTACTTCTCGAAGTGCGGGGGCTTGAAGTAGTCGCTCCACAGCACCGACACGTGGTGCTTGGCGAGCTCGGCGCGCTGCTCCTTGATGAGGATGGCGCGCGTCTGGAACTGAGGGTCGTCGTTGGCGGCCATCTTGTCCTGGACGGCCTTGACCGACTCCGCCTCGATGCGGGCCTGGGCCGGGTCGTACACGCCGCAGGGCAGGTCGCAGTGCGCGCTGGCCTTCACCTTGGGGGCAAACAGGCGGGAAAGCATGTAGCTGTCCTTCCTCGTGATCGTCTTCTCAGGTGGGACATTACTCCGTGGCAGAGGGGTTTTCTCGGGTGCCCCCATGGGCTTAGGACAAAAGTCCAGGGCGAGACTGGGACTGGTGGAGGATGGGACCGGACGACCGGCGGGCGGAACCGGGGAGGATGTCTGATGCCTGAGACGGCGACGGAGACGCGGGAGGCCAGGGTGCCGTTTCAAATCATCGAGGTGGACGGGCCGTCCATGGTGCCCACGCTGTATCCCGGCGACTGGATGCTCGTGCAGCACGGCGCGCGGGTACGGCCGGGGGACGTGGTCATCCTGCGGCACCCCTTCCAGCAGGATCTGCTCGTGGTGAAGCGGATCTCCGAGCGGCGGGAAGGGGGTTGGTGGGTGCTCGGCGACAACCCCGGTGCCGGCGGCGACAGCGAGGTGTACGGGGCGGTGCCCGACGACCTCGTGCTCGCCAAGGTGCGCGGGCGCCTGCGCCGCCGCAAGCCGTGGACGGAGGGCGAGCGTCAGCGGTCCGTCGCGGCCGTGGCCTCCTGGGCGTTCTCGGCGCTGCGGCCCGTGCTGTCCGACCGGTCCGCCTCGGCGCGTTTGCGGGCGCGGTAGGCGGCGACGTTCGCGCGGGTCGCACATCGGTCCGAGCAGTAGCGCCGGGAGCGGTTCGTCGACGTGTCCAGGTAGGCGTTGCGGCACGGCGACGCCTCGCACAGGCCGAGGCGGTCCACGCCGTACTCCGTGAGGTGGAAGGCGAGGCCCATCGCGGCGATCGCCGCGTATCCCGCTGTCGCGTTCGACGGGTGGTCCGCGAGGTGCATGTGCCACAACGGGCGGTCGTCGTCGTCCCGGTGGTCGTGTCCGGAGATCTGCGGGCTCACCGGGAACTCCAGGAGGAGTGAGTTCAGCAGGTCGACCGCGAGTGTCTCGTCGCCGCCGTCCGCGGCCTCGAAGACCGAGCGCAGGCGCGCCCGTACGCCGCGGAAGCGGGTGAGGTCGGCGTCCGTGGCGCGCCGGGCCGCCGACTGGTTGGCGCCGAACAGGTCGCGCACCGCCTCGACCGTGGTCAGGGAGTCCTTGCCACGCCCCGGCTCCTCGCTGTTGACCAGACGTACGGCGTAGTCCGAGTAATAGGCCAGTTCCACTTGTAGTCCTTACCGGGGCGGTCTATCTTCGTCGATGACGGGAGTAATGGCTGCTCTTGGTTCGAGGGTATTACGTACGGGAGGGTTCTCGATGACGGGATCTACGGAAACCGCAGGAGTCACCGCCGACTGGCGCGCCTGGCAGGACAGCTGGGACCGGCAGCAGGAGTGGTACATGCCCGACCGCGAGGAGCGGCTGCGGGTCATGCTCGACATGGTGGAGGCCTTCGCCGGGCCCACGCCGCGCGTGCTCGACCTCGCGTGCGGTACGGGAAGTATTACGGACCGTCTCCTGAGGAGGTTCCCCGGCGCCACCAGTGTCGGCGTCGACCTCGACCCCGCGCTGCTCGCCATCGCCGAGGGCACCTTCGCGAACGACGACCGCGTCACCTTCGTGACCGCCGACCTCAAGGACCCGCACTGGGCCGCGCGGCTGCCGCACACCTCGTACGACGCCGTCCTGACCGCCACCGCCCTGCACTGGCTGCACAACGAACCGCTCGCCACCCTCTACGGACAGATCGCCGGCCTCGTCCGCGACGGCGGTGTCTTCATGAACGCCGACCACATGATCGACGACACCACGCCCCGGATCAATGCCGCCGAACGCGCCCACCGTCACGCGCAGATGGACCGCGCCAAGGCCTCCGGCGCGCTCGACTGGGCCGCGTGGTGGGCCCTCGCCGCCAAGGACCCGGTACTCGCCGGCCCCACCGCCGAGCGCTTCGAGATCTACGGGGAGCACGCCGACGGTGAGACCCCGTCAGCCGACTGGCACGCCCGCACCCTGCGCGCCGCCGGGTTCGGCGAGGCCCGCCCCGTCTGGCGCTCGCCCTCCGACGCGCTGGTGCTCGCGGTCAAGTAGCCCTGCGCACAGGTGTATACGCGCATACGGGAGGGGGCGGTACGGACATGGTGTCCGTACCGCCCCCTCCTTCTGCGTACGCGGAGCTACAGCACCTTCGACAGGAAGGACTGCGTGCGCTCGTGCTGCGGGTTCGTCAGGACGTCGCGCGGGTGGCCCGACTCGACGACCACGCCGCCGTCCATGAAGACGAGGCTGTCGCCGACCTCGCGGGCGAAGCCCATCTCGTGCGTCACGACGATCATCGTCATGCCGGACTCGGCGAGGTCACGCATGACGTCGAGGACGTCGCCGACGAGCTCGGGGTCGAGGGCCGAGGTCGGCTCGTCGAAGAGCATCAGCTTCGGGTCCATGGCGAGCGCCCGGGCGATGGCGACGCGCTGCTGCTGGCCGCCGGACAGCTGCGAGGGGTAGTTCCCCGCCTTGTCGGCGAGGCCCACGCGCTCCAGGAGCTCGCCGGCCCGCTGCCGTGCCTGGGTCCGGGACTGGCGCTTGACCTGGACCGGCGCCTCCATGACGTTCTCGAGAGCCGTCAGGTGCGGGAAGAGGTTGAAGCGCTGGAACACCATGCCGATGTCCCGCCGCTTGAGCGCGACCTCGCTGTCCTTCAGCTCGTAGAGCTTGTCGCCCTTCTGCCGGTAGCCGACCAGCTCGCCGTCGACGTAGAGCCGGCCGGCGTTGATCTTCTCCAGGTGGTTGATGCACCGCAGGAACGTCGACTTGCCGGAGCCGGAGGGGCCGATGAGGCAGAAGACCTCGCCCTCCTTGACCTCCAGGTCGATGCCCTTGAGGACCTCGACGTTGCCGAAGGACTTGTGGACGCCCTCGGACTTCACCATGACGTTGGTGGTCATCACGCGGCTCCCTTCGGCCGGCCGAGCGACAGCAGGTTGGCCCGGATCTTCTGGAACGGCGTCGGAGGAAGCGAGCGGCTGGAGCCCCGGGCGTAGTAACGCTCCAGGTAGTACTGGCCGACGCTCAGGACCGACGTCATCACCAGGTACCAGGCCGCGGCCAGGAAGAACATCTCCACCGGTGCGCCGGAGTTCTGCCCGATGTCCTGGGCGTAGCGGAACAGTTCGTAGAACTGCACCGCCGACACCAGTGAGGTCGTCTTCAGCATGTTGATGACCTCGTTGCCCGTGGGCGGCACGATCACTCGCATCGCCTGCGGGATCACGATCCGGCGCAGGGTCTTGGAGTGGCTCATGCCGAGGGCGTGCGAGGCCTCCGTCTGGCCCTCGTCGACCGAGAGCAGACCGGCGCGGCAGATCTCGGCCATGTACGCGGCCTCGTTCAGGCCGAGTCCGAGCAGCGCCGTCAGGAACGGCGTCATGAACGAGGACCAGTAGTCCTTGTAGATCGGGCCGAGGTTGATGTACTCGAAGACCAGGCCCAGGTTGAACCAGACGAACAGCTGGACCAGGACCGGCGTACCGCGGAAGAACCAGATGTAGAACCAGGCGATCGACGACGTCACCGGGTTGCGCGACAGGCGCATCACGGCGAGCAGGACGCCGCCCGCCACGCCGATGACCATGGAGATCGCGGTCAGCAGCAGGGTCTGGCCGACACCCTTGAGGATGCGGCTGTCGAAGAAGTAGTCAGGGATCGCGCCCCAGTTGATCTTGCCCTGGGCGAACGCGTAGACGATCGAGACGAGGACGGCGATCGCGACGACCGCGGCCACGTAGCGGCCGTAGTGCCGGACCGGGATGGCCCTGATGGCCTCGGGTCCCGCCTTGGGCGTCGGGGCGTCCTCGGGCCCGTCCGTCTTGTCGATGTCAACAGACACGGGTGTTGCCTTTCAAACGGCTGGGTGACGAGAGGGACGCGGTCACTTGCCGCCGTTGACGGTGGCTTCCTTGACGGAGCCCGCCTCGACGCCCCACTTCGAGATGATCTTGTCGTACTCGCCGTTCTTGATGACGGCGTCGAGCGCCGCCTTCAGGGCGTCCCGCAGCTGGGTGTTGCCCTTGGCGACCGCGATGCCGTACGGGGCGGCCTCGACCTGCTCGCCGACGAGCTCGAAGTCCTTGCCGCCGCCCGCGGTCTTCACCGCGTACGCGGCGACCGGGAAGTCGGAGGAGCCGGCGTCCGCGCCGCCCGAGCGCAGCCGGGTCTGGGCCTGCTGGTCGTCGTCGAAGGACTCGATGGCGAGCTTCTTGCCGGACGGGCACTTCTTCGCCTGCGCCTTGGCCAGGTCGTGCGAGACCGTGCCGCGCTGGACGACGATCTTCTTGCCGCACAGGTCGTCCCAGGTCTTGATGCCCTGGGTCTTGCCCTTCGGCGTGTAGATCGAGACGCCCGCGTCGAAGTAGTCCACGAAGTCGACGCCCTCGCCGACCTTCTTGCCGGTGTCGGAGTCGACACCGTTCTGCCGGTCCTTGGTGTCCGTCATCGCCGACATCGCGATGTCGTAGCGCTTGGAGCGCAGACCGGTGATCAGGGTGTCGAACGTGCCGTTCTGGAACTCGAACTTCACGCCGAGCTGCTTGCCCATGGCGGCCGCGAGGTCGGGGTCGATGCCCGCCGTGTTGCCGGACTTGTCCTTGAACTCGACCGGCGCGTACGCGATGTCCGAACCGACCTTGATGACGCCCTTGTCGCGGATCTCCTTGGGGAGCTTGTCCGCGAGCGGGGCGCTCTTGGTGGAGTCGGCGGGCCCGCTCTTGTCCTTGGTCTGGTCACCGCAGCCGGACAGCAGCAGAGTGCCTGCGACCGCGATCGCGCCGACCACGGCAATCCGGGACTTCGCGGACTTCGCTGCGGTCGAACGGCGGGTGGTGCTTGCGGTCATTAGGGGTTCCTCCGGCAGGGTGAGGGAGTAGCCGATGCTGAGATCCGGCACACATCTTCGAGTGTCGCGACCTCGTGTGATTACGGCATCTTGCCATTCGGACCGGGCCATTCAGGGCCCCTGCTATGTCAAAATCGGATAACGGGTTATCCCCGCACCGCTCCCGGACCCCGACAGGCCGGTACATCGCGCCGACGGGCGAGCGAACATCTGCGGCGACACCGCTGTCCGGCCGGAAGATCTGCGGCCATGCGGGCCGTGTCTCACCATGTGAGCGACGCTCCGTCGGCTTTGAGGCCGGCTTGAGGTCCGGCCCCTAATATCCGGATCCACGGCTATGAGTCATGTCACCGCGCTGTGATCGATCACAAATGGACTCGTCCGGGATGGCGTCCGTCAGGTAAGAAGGTTCTTTACACCCCTCATCCGGGGCTCAGGGCGCGCGTGCGGCGCGCCCATCGCGTACTGACCCGTACGAGTGCAAGACACCCGACATGTGGGTCATACGCGGTGCCCGCCCGTTCCTCAACCAGGAGCGGACCCACCCTCAACTGATGATTAAGACTTAAGGGGTCATACAAGTGGCAGCGGAGATCGTCAATCCTCGCAGCGACGCCGGTTCCGGCCAGGCCAGTGCGGGCCCGGCGCATACCGGCAACGAAAGCACCGAAGAGCCCTTCGATCCGGCCTTCGCGCTGCACCGCGGCGGCAAAATGGCCGTGCAGGCCACCGTGCCGGTGCGCGACAAGGACGACCTGTCCCTGGCGTACACGCCGGGTGTTGCGAAGGTGTGCTCCGCGATCGCGGAGAATCCCGAGCTCGTCCACGACTACACGTGGAAGTCGTCCGTCGTGGCCGTCGTCACCGACGGCACCGCGGTGCTCGGCCTCGGGGACATCGGTCCCGAGGCGTCCCTCCCGGTGATGGAGGGCAAAGCGATCCTGTTCAAGCAGTTCGGCGGCGTCGACGCGGTGCCGATCGCGCTCGGCACGACCGACACGGACGAGATCATCGAGACCGTCGTCCGGCTCGCTCCCTCGTTCGGCGGTGTGAACCTCGAGGACATCTCGGCGCCGCGCTGCTTCGAGATCGAGCGCAGGCTGCAGGAGCGGCTCGACATCCCGGTCTTCCACGACGACCAGCACGGCACCGCCGTGGTCACGCTGGCGGCGCTGAAGAACGCGGCCAAGCTCAGCGGGCGCACGCTCGGCGAGCTGCGCGCCGTGATCTCGGGTGCCGGCGCGGCCGGTGTCGCCATCGCCAAGTTCCTCCTCGAGGCGGGGCTCGGCGACGTGGCGGTCGCGGACCGCAAGGGCATCGTCAGCCGGGACCGCGAGGACCTCACGGACGTCAAGCGCGAGCTGGCCGAGCTCACCAACAAGGCCAACATCACGGGTTCGCTCGAGACGGCGCTCGCCGGCGCGGACGTCTTCATCGGCGTCTCCGGCGGTACGGTCCCGGAGCCCGCGGTCGCCTCGATGGCGCCCGGCGCCTTCGTCTTCGCGATGGCCAACCCGAACCCCGAGGTTCACCCGGACGTGGCCCACAAGTACGCGGCGGTCGTCGCGACGGGGCGCTCCGACTACCCGAACCAGATCAACAACGTCCTCGCCTTCCCCGGCATCTTCGCCGGTGCCCTTCAGGTGCGGGCGTCGCGGATCACCGAGGGCATGAAGATCGCGGCGGCCGACGCGCTCGCCGACGTGGTCGGTGACGACCTGGACGCCGGGTACGTCATCCCCTCGCCGTTCGACGAGCGGGTCGCTCCCGCGGTGACCGCGGCAGTCGCCGCCGCCGCGCGCGCCGAGGGCGTCGCCCGACGCTGATCACGACGCAGGCCCCGACCGCGCCCCGTGCGCCACGGATCGACTCCGTGGGGCACGGGGCGCGGCGCGTGTCACAGCCCTACGGTGTTCCGCGCGGCTCCGCGCGGACCTAGGGTCAAGGTCATGTTCGCTGCCTACGCCGCCCGAATCGACCGTGACCAGCCGCTGAACGGCCTTGAGTTGGGGGATCGCCCCGCCCCCGAGGCCCGCCCCGGCTGGACCACCGTGAACGTCAAGGCCGCCTCCCTCAACCACCACGACCTGTGGTCCCTGCGCGGGGTCGGACTCGGTGAGGACAAGCTCCCGATGATCCTCGGCTGCGACGCCGCCGGGATCGACCAGGACGGCAACGAGGTCGTCCTGCACTCCGTCATCGGCCAGGCCGGTTACGGGGTCGGGCCCCGGGAGGGCCGGTCCATCCTCACCGAGAAGTACCAGGGCACCTTCGCCGAGCAGGTGACCGTGCCCGAGTGGAACGTACTGCCCAAGCCGAAGGAGCTCAGCTTCGAGGAGGCGGCCTGCCTGCCGACCGCATGGCTGACGGCGTACCGGATGCTGTTCACCAACGCCGGTGTGCGGCCCGGTGACTCCGTGCTCGTGCAGGGCGCCGGCGGCGGGGTCGCCACGGCCGCGATCGTCCTCGGTAAGGCGGCCGGTCTCAAGGTCTTCGCGACCAGCCGCGACGAGGCCAAGCGCAAGCGCGCCCTGGAGCTCGGCGCCGTCGAGGCCGTGGAGTCGGGTGCGCGGCTGCCGCAGCGGGTGGACGCCGTCATCGAGACGGTCGGCGCGGCCACCTGGTCGCACTCGATCAAGTCGCTCAAGCCCGGCGGCACGGTCGTCATCTCCGGCGCCACGAGCGGGGACCGCCCCTCGCACGCCGAGCTGACGCGCGTCTTCTTCCTGGAGCTGAAGATCGTCGGCTCCACGATGGGCTCGAAGGACGAGCTGGAGGACCTGCTGTCGTTCTGCGCGGCCACCGGTGTGCGTCCCGTGATCGACGAGACCCTCCCGCTGGACCGCGCCCGCGAGGGCTTCGAGCGGATGGAGGCCGGCGGCCAGTTCGGCAAGATCGTGCTGACGGTCTGACCTCGCCCGACCGTGGCAGGCCCGTGAGGGGCGAGGGGCGGCGCCCCTCGACCCTCCTCGCCGTCTGCCTCGCCGGGGGTCAGTCCTTGGGCGCCTGTAGGGAGGCCCCGATGTGCGCCGCCGCCTCCGACAACCGGCTCCTGGCCTCGCGGAGCTGATCCTCCGTCACCCCGTGGTCCCTGGCCGCGTCGCGGATGTCGTCGCGGAAGCGGTCGAGGAGGCGGTCCAGATCGCGGGCCGGGTCACCGGTCGAGTCCTCGTGGGTCCACGACGGCAGGTACTCGGCGGGGATGTCCCCATGAGTGACCCGCACCTCGGGCCCGGCGCTGTCCGAACGGGCCGCGCCGCCCGTCTCCTTGCCGAAGTACTTGCCGAAGTCGCCGAACTCCTTGGCCAGTTCGGTCAGGCCCTCCCGGACGCCCGTGGGCCAGTCGCCCTGGGCGAAGTGGTCCTGGACCTGGTCCTGCACCCGCTGCGCCAGACGCTGGACCTGCTCCTGAGCCTGCTCGCGCGCCTGCTCCTGCGCCTCCTTGGCCTGCCGGCGCGCCCGCTGGGCCTCCTCGCGGGCCCGGCGGCTCTCGTCCTTTGCGCGCCTTGCCTGCTCCTTCCACTCCTGCCGGGCACGGCGCAGCTCCTCCTTGGCCGCGCGCCACGCCTCCTTGTCCCCGAAGTCCTGGAAGTCGCCGAACGGGCTCTGCCGCTCGTTCTTGCGCGTGGTCGTGCCCGACCCGTTCCTCGCCTCCGAGGCGGCCGCCCGCATCTCGCGGCGCAGATCGCCCGCCGCGCCCCGCACGTCGTCCCGGATCTCGGCGGCGAGCTCCGCCACGGACTCGCGGATCTCCAGCTCCAGGTCGGCCAGCTCACCGCTGCGGTCGGCCAGCTCGGCGCGGCCCGCGTCGGTGATCGAGTAGACCTTTCTGCCGCCCTCCGTGGTGTGCGTGACCAGGCCTTCGGCCTCCAGCTTCGCCAGGCGCGGGTACACCGTGCCGGCCGAGGGCGCGTACAGGCCCTGGAAGCGCTCCTCCAGGAGCCTGATCACCTCGTACCCATGGCGCGGGGCCTCGTCGAGCAGCTTCAGGAGGTACAGGCGCAGGCGGCCGTGGGCGAAGACGGGAGGCATGTCAGAGCACCTTCTTGTCGGCCGGGCCGCCGGCGGCGGCGTCAGTGGCGGGGGAGTCCTCGGCGGGGCGCTGTGCGTAGTCCTCCGCCGGAGGCCGCCGCAGGAGCGCGATCGAACCGGAGACCGTCGTCGCCTTGAGCTTTCCGCGGCCCGTGCCGAGCCTGCCCGTGATGCTCTTGGCGCCCCAGTGGCCGCCGACCCGCAGATCCTCGAAGGCGTTCGACACCGTTCCGCTGGCCGTGTTCGCCTCGACCTCCGCGTCCGCGGGGTGCGGGAGGCGGATCGCGATCTCGCCCGAGACGCTCGTCAGGTTCACATCCGTCGCCCGGTCGGCCGGGTCGAGGTCCACGATCATCGAGCCGCTCACCGATTCGGCCCGCACGGAGGGGCCCGCGCCCTCGACGACGGTCAGGTCACCGGACACGGAGTTGAAGCGCAGGTCGCCCGTGACCGCCTGGGCCTCGAGATTCCCGGAGACGGTGTCCGTGCGCACGTCGCCCGCGACGCCGACCAGCGTCGTGTCACCCGTGACGCCCTTGACCTCCGTACGCCCCTGTATCCCGGAGACGACCGCGCCGGCGCCGACGACGCCGACCTCGACCCCGGTGCCCGCCGGGACCGCCAGGGACACGACCGCGCTGCGGCGCCAGCCCTTGCGGTCGAGCCACCTGAGGAAGCCCTTCCAGGGCAGGTCGTCGTACGCGACGGTCAGCACGCCGTCCGCCAGGGTCACCCGGAGCGGCGGGCCCTCGATCCCGGACACCTCCAGGCGGGCGGAACCTTCGTCTGTGCCCACGACGTTCACCGTTCCGTTGACGATGCGTACGTGGAGCGTCGTCACTGGCTCCTCGAAGGCGAGCTTGCGGGGCTCTGCCACGGACCACTCGGGCATGGTGCGACCTCCTCAGCGGGACGGTTCGGGAGCGAACGCGTTGTATCGCACCCTCGCGAGACACGATATATCGCGGTTACGGAAAGTCAAGACAGTCGCGACTGGAATCCCTCGTACTGACCATCCCGCACAGGGGCATTCGGGGGCCGAACCGCACAAACTGACCTAGCGTTGGGTCCATGCCGTCCGACGCCACCGCCGACTCCGCCGGCACCCCCGCCCCGCAGGCCCGGGCCGCGGGAGCGCTGCTGCTCTGCCGCGCCGACCCCGCCACCGTCGGCCCAGCCGCCCAGCTCCTGCGCGAACGGATGCTCCTCGCCCCGGCAGGACCCGAGTGGAGCGTGCTGGTCCCCGAGGGCACGCCCTGGCTGCACGGCGGCGAACCGGTCGACAGCGTCCTCGCGGGCTGGGCCGCGGCCCTCGCCGTCGGCGCCCCCTGGCCGGTGCTCGCCCTGTGGTGGGACGCCGAGCACAGCGGCTGCACCCTCGCCTCCGGGTTCCGCCGCCCCGTCGGCTACGTATGGCTGGCGAACGGCACGCCCGCCGGCGAGGACGAGGCCATGCGCACGTTCGCCGCGCGCCTCGGCCTCGACCCCGTCCTGGACATGCAGTCGCTGGAGGCCCTCACCCGGCCCGACAGCGCGGCGGACGCCCGCGCCCGCCTGCTCGGCCTGCTGGCGGTCCTCACGCGCGCGGGGCTGACGCTCCCGCCGGGCATGAACCCCGGCGAACCCGCCGACCGGCTGCGCGCGGTCGCGCGCGTGCAGCCCGGCGCCGAGTACATCGTGTGGTCGGGCTGGCGGGACGCCGTACGCGCGGAACTCGACGTCGTCGAGCGCAGCGCCATGGGGCCCTGGCTGCGCGGCCCCAAGGCGCGCACAGCGGCGGCGGGCCAGCTCGCCGTGGGCATCCCGCTCACCGTCTGGGGCCTGCGCCGACGCGGCGTCGGCTGGGCGGTCGCGGGCGCGCTCCTCGTCGTGCACGGCGCGCTCGGCCTCGCCTACGACCGGCTGCGCGCCTGGGACTGAGACCTGCCAGGGACCGGCTACTCGTCCTCGTCCTCGTCGTCGAGGCGCGCCAGCCACGTGGCCAGCCGCTCGACCGGCACCTCGAAGTCCGGGTTCAGATCGACGAACGTGCGCAGCTGCTCGGCGAGCCACTCGAAGGTGACCTCCTCCTCGCCGCGCCGCTTCTCCAGTTCCTCGATGCCGCGGTCGGTGAAGTACATGGGCCAGTCGCTCCTGGGGTGATACGGACGTGGGGCCCGGGACGATGTCCCGGGCCCCACAATCGTACGTACGAGGTCAGGCTGCTCAGGCCTCGAAGACCTCGCGCACCAGCTGCTCCTGCTCCGCCTGGTGACGCTTCGCCGAGCCGACCGCCGGGGACGAGCTGTGCGGCCGCGAGATGCGGCGCAGGCGCTCACCGTGCGGGACGTCGGCGCCGACCGCCAGGTCCAGGTGGTCGATCAGGTTGAGGGCGATGAAGGGCCACGCGCCCTGGTTCGCCGGCTCCTCCTGCGCCCACAGGTACTTCTCCGCGTTCGGGTACTTGGAGATCTCCGCCTGGAGCTCGGCACCCGGCAGCGGGTACAGGCGCTCGATGCGGATGATCGCCGTGTCCGTCACGCCGCGCTTCTGACGCTCGGCCTCGATGTCGTAGTAGACCTTGCCCGCGCAGAAGACGACCTTGCGGACCGCGGCCGGGTCCACCGAGCTGTCGCCGATGACGGGGCGGAAGCCGCCCTCCGTGAACTCCTCCGCCTTCGACGCGGCGGCCTTGAGGCGCAGCATCGACTTCGGCGTGAAGACCACCAGCGGCTTGTGGTGCGGGTTGTGCACCTGCCACCGCAGGAGGTGGAAGTAGTTCGACGGGAGCGTCGGCATGGCGACCGTCATGTTGTTCTGCGCGCACAGCTGGAGGAAGCGCTCCGGGCGGGCGGACGAGTGGTCCGGGCCCTGGCCCTCGTAGCCGTGCGGCAGGAGCAGCGTGACGCCGGAGGTCTGGCCCCACTTCTGCTCGGCGGCCGAGATGTACTCGTCCACCACCGTCTGCGCGCCGTTGACGAAGTCGCCGAACTGCGCCTCCCACATCACGAGCGACTCGGGACGGGCCAGCGAGTAGCCGTACTCGAAGCCCATGACCGCGTACTCGGAGAGCAGGGAGTCGTAGACGTTGTAACGCGCCTGGTCGTCCGAGAGGTACAGGAGCGGGGTGAAGTCCTCGCCCGTCTCACGGTCGATCAGGACCGCGTGCCGCTGGCCGAACGTGCCGCGGCGCGAGTCCTGGCCCGAGAGGCGCACCGGGGTGCCCTCGAGGAGCAGGGAGCCGATGGCGAGCGTCTCGCCCATGCCCCAGTCGATCGTGCCGTCCTCGATCATCGCCGCGCGGCGCTGCAGCTGCGGCAGCAGACGCGGGTGGACGGTGACGCGGTCGGGGATGTTGACCTGCGACTCGGCGATCCGCTTCACGGTCTCCTGGGAGATCGCGGTGCTGACGGCGACCGGGAACTCGGCCTGCGGGTCGGACGAGGGGGCCGCCACCGGGTGCGCCGTGGCCTCGCGGACCTCGGCGAACACCTTCTCCAGCTGGCCCTGGAAGTCCTGCAGCGCCTGCTCGGCCTCTTCGAGCGTGATGTCGCCACGGCCGATGAGGGACTCGGTGTAGAGCTTGCGCACCGAGCGCTTCTTGTCGATCAGGTCGTACATCAGCGGCTGCGTGAACGCCGGGTTGTCCGACTCGTTGTGACCGCGGCGGCGGTAGCAGATCAGGTCGATGACGACGTCCTTGTTGAACGCCTGGCGGAACTCGAAGGCCAGTCGGGCAACGCGGACGACGGCCTCGGGGTCGTCGCCGTTCACGTGGAAGATCGGCGCCTCGATCATGCGGGCCACGTCCGTGGCGTACATGGAGGAGCGCGACGACTCCGGGGCGGCGGTGAAGCCGACCTGGTTGTTGATGACGATGTGGACCGTGCCGCCCGTGCGGTAGCCGCGCAGCTGCGACATGTTGAGCGTCTCGGCGACCACACCCTGGCCCGCGAAGGCCGCGTCACCGTGCAGGGCGACCGGCAGGACCGTGAAGTCCGTGCCGCCCTTGTTGATGATGTCCTGCTTGGCGCGGACGATGCCCTCGATGACCGGGTCGACCGTCTCCAGGTGGGACGGGTTGGCCGCGAGCGAGACCTTGATCTGCTCGCCGTCCAGGCCGGTGAAGGTGCCCTCGGCGCCCAGGTGGTACTTCACGTCGCCGGAGCCGTGCATCGACTTCGGGTCGAGGTTGCCCTCGAACTCGCGGAAGATCTGCGCGTACGACTTGCCGACGATGTTCGCCAGGACGTTCAGACGGCCGCGGTGGGCCATGCCGATGACGACCTCGTCCAGGCGCGACTCGGCGGCGGAGTCGATGACCGCGTCGAGCAGCGGGATGACGGACTCGCCGCCCTCCAGGGAGAAGCGCTTCTGGCCGACGTACTTCGTCTGCAGGAACGTCTCGAACGCCTCTGCCGCGTTCAGCCGGCGCAGGATGCGCAGCTGCTCCTCGCGCTCCGGCTTGGTGTGCGGGCGCTCGACGCGGTCCTGGAGCCACTTGCGCTGCTTCGGGTCCTGGATGTGCATGTACTCGATGCCGGTGGTGCGGCAGTACGAGTCGCGCAGGACGCCGAGGATGTCGCGCAGCTTCATCATCGACTTGCCGGCGAAGCCGCCGACCGCGAACTCGCGCTCCAGGTCCCACAGGGTGAGGCCGTGCTCGGCGATGTCCAGGTCGGGGTGCTTGCGCTGGCGGTACTCCAGCGGGTCGGTGTCGGCCATGACGTGGCCGCGGACCCGGAAGGAGTGGATCAGCTCGAAGACGCGGGCGGCCTTCGTGACGTCGTCGTCGTGCGAGGCGTCGATGTCCTTGAACCAGCGGACCGGCTCGTAGGGGATGCGCAGCGCCTTGAAGATCTCGTCGTAGAACTCGCCCTCACCGAGGAGGAAGTTCGCCACGACGCGCAGGAACTCGCCGGAGGCGGCGCCCTGGATGACCCGGTGGTCGTAGGTCGACGTGAGCGTCATGACCTTCGAGATGCCGAGCTTGTTCAGGGTGTCCTGGGACGTGCCCTGGAACTCCGCCGGGTAGTCCATCGAGCCGACGCCCATGATGACCGACTGTCCGGGCATCAGGCGCGGCACGGAGTGGACGGTGCCGAGGCCGCCGGGGTTGGTCAGCGAGACCGTGACACCGGTGAAGTCGTCCATGCCGAGCTTGCCGTCGCGGGCGCGGCGGACGATGTCCTCGTAGGCCTGCCAGAACTCGAAGAAGTTCAGCGTCTCGGCCTTCTTGATGCCCGCGACGACCAGCTGGCGGTCGCCGTTGGGCTTCACCAGGTCGATGGCGAGGCCGAAGTTCACGTGCTCCGGCTTGACCAGCGTCGGCTTGCCGTCCTTCTCCGCGAAGGAGTAGTTCATCGACGGCATGGCCTTGATGGCCTGCACCATCGCGTAGCCGATGAGGTGGGTGAAGGAGATCTTCCCGCCCCGGGCGCGCTTCAGGTGGTTGTTGATGACGATGCGGTTGTCGAAGAGCAGCTTCACCGGGACCGCGCGCACGGACGTCGCCGTGGGGACCTCGATGGAGGCGTTCATGTTCTTCGCGACGGCGGCGCTCGGGCCGCGCAGCGTCACGAACTCGGGGCCGGCAGCGGCCTCGGTCGCGGGCTGGGCCTTGGCCGGAGCCGGGGCCTTCACTGCTGCTGCGGCGGCCGGCTTCGCGGGCGCCGCGGCGGCGGGCTTGGCCACCGGGGCGGCCGGAGCTGCCTTCGCCGGAGCCGCGGCCGGAGCCGGAGCGGCGGCCGGGGCTGCCGGTGCGGCGGGCGCCGCGGCAGTGCCCGCAGCCCCCGCGGCTGCGGTACCGGCGGTGCCGACGGGACCGGAACCCTGTGCGGGGGCTCCGGTCGTCGGCTGGGCCGGGGCACCCGGCTTGTAGTCGGCGAAGAAGTCCCACCAGGCTCGGTCAACCGAATTCGGGTCCTGGAGGTACTGCTGATAGATCTCGTCGACGAGCCACTCATTGGGACCGAACGCGGCGGCAGGGCTCTTGCCCTGCCCCGCTTGGTCGGTCGAGGTGCTCGAGTTACTGGGGGACTGTGGCGACACGGCGGTAACCGCCCTCTTCCGCTTCTCACAAGGTGATGGACAGCGGGAATAAAGGCTACGCCTCCAACACCGGGACTTGCAGACCGGGCCGGTCATCCGTCGCGTAAGTCACACCGGAAGCCGTGTTTCGGCGCTGGAAATGGCGGGAAACAAGCGGGGTTCCGGTTCACCTTGGGTACGTCCTTGTACGAGTGCGGCCCATCGGCCCGCACCCCGTGACGAATGACACGGCGATCTTGTGCTTCCGGTTCGAACCCTACGTCAACTTTGAGCGCGCGGCAGGCCCGGAAGAGTGACCTGGATCCGGCAGCCGCGAGCCGATTCGGCCACGCCGATCCGGCCGCCGTGCAGGTCCACGGCCCATCGGGCGATGGCGAGGCCGAGACCGGTGCCGCCGTCGCTGCCGGGGCCGTGCGCGGCGCCCTTCACATGGCCGCCCCGGTTGAAGCGCTCGAAGACGCGGTGCCACTCGGAGCGGGGGATGCCGGGACCCTCGTCGAGGACCTCCAGGTCGAGCGACTCCGGGTAGAGACCGCGCCGCGCGAGCACGGTCACGCGACCGTGCGGAGGGCTGTGTTTCACGGCGTTGTCGATGAGGTTGGCCACCACCTGGTGGATCCGCTCGGGGTCCGCGTGCGCGGTCAGCTCGGGTGGGGACACATCCAGGTGCAGATGCACGTCCGTACGGGTGTGGGTGCCGGAGCCCGAGGCGATGCCGGCGCGCTGCGAGGCGACCATGTTGGCCTCCTTCAGGACGCCCGACAGATACGGCCACACCTCGAAACGGCGGGCCTTGAGCGGGACCACGCCGTTGTCGAGCCGGGAGAGGTCGAGCAGTGTCTCGACCAGCCGGCCCAGACGCTCCGTCTGCTTCAGCGCCGTGCGCATGGTCTCGGGGTCGGCGGCCGAGACCCCGTCCACGACGTTCTCCAGGACGGCGCGCAGGCCCGCGATCGGGGTGCGCAGCTCGTGCGAGACGTTCGCCACGAGCTCCTTGCGCTGCTGGTCCTGGGCCTCCAGGTCGTCGGCCATGCGGTTGATGGTCGCGGCCAGGTCGCCCAGCTCGTCGCGCCGGTCGGCGCCACGGACCCGGCGCGTGTAGTCGCCGTGCGCGATGGAGCGGGCGACCGTGTTCATCTCGTCGAGCGGCGCGGTCAGCGAGTGGGCCACGAACTGGGTGATGAGGAGCGTCGCGATCACCGAGAAGACCGTGATGAAGCGGAGCTCGGTCTGGGTGCGGACGGCGACCATCAGCAGTCCGGTCGTGATGAACACCGAGACGACGACCAGCGTGCCGAGCTTGGTCTTGATGGAGAACGGCCGCAGACCGCCCTGCACCCAGTGGCCCGCGAGGGGCCGGGCGGCCGGGGGAGTGCCGGGCACAAGGCCCGGCGGCCCCGGCTCGTACCCGTCCGCGTCCCGTACGTCGGATGCGCCGCCGCTGCCGGTCATGGCGTCGGTGTCTCCAGCGCGTAGCCCACACCGTGGACGGTGCGGATCCGCTCGGCGCCGATCTTCCGGCGCAGCGCCTTGATGTGGCTGTCGACGGTCCGGGTGCCCGACGCGTCCGCCCAGTCCCACACCTCGGCGAGCAGCTGCTCGCGCGAGAGGACGGCGCGGGGCGTGTTGGCCAGGCAGACCAGGAGGTCGAACTCCGTGGGCGTCAGATGGACGTCCTCGGAGCGCACCCGCACCCGGCGCTGTGCGTGGTCGATCTCCAGCTCGCCGAGCCGCAGGATGCCGCTCCTGGGCGTGGCCGCCGCGAGCGCCGCGCGCTCGACCCTCCGCAGCAGGACGTGCACGCGCGCCGCGAGCTCCCGCATCGAGAAGGGCTTCGTCATGTAGTCGTCGGCACCCACGCCGAGCCCGACGAGCATGTCCGTCTCGTCGTCGCGCGCCGTGAGCATCATCACCGGTACCGGCCGCTGCGCCTGTACACGGCGGCAGACCTCGAGGCCGTCGAATCCGGGCAGCATGATGTCGAGGATCAGCAGGTCGGGCTGCCATGCCTCGGCCGTGTCGACCGCCGCCGGACCGTCCTGTGCGGTTTGCACGAGGAATCCCTCGGCGCGCAGCCGTGCGGCGATGGCGTCGACGATCGTGGGGTCGTCCTCGACGACCAGGACCCGTCGCTGGGCACCCGGCGTAGCCGTGTTGCCGTTGTGGGAGGTGTGTGTCTGCTCCATCGCCCCGCCCCTGAATGCGCACATCCGTGTGCGCTTGACGCTTGAATGATCTGGGTTTCGGCAGTCAGCGTACGGGGAGTTACCGCGAGTCGGCTACGCAGGCCTGACCCCGAGATGTACGACGTCGGGAACGCCACGGACAACCGGGATCTCTTTGGTGCGGACCGACTGGAATCCGGCATTCCGCAAGGTTCCTTCAAAATTTGCGGACGGCTGTGCGGACCACACGGCGAGCACGCCGCCAGGGGCGAGCCGCTCCCGGCAGGCCGCGAGACCTACCGGTGAGTAGAGGTTGTCATTACCCTCCGTCACCGTCCAGTCGGGTCCGTTGTCGATATCGAGGCACAGCGCGTCGTAGGTCTCGGTCGATTCCTGGACGTACGAGACAAGGTCCGCCTCCACAATCTCCGTGCGCGGATCGGCGAGCGCGGACCGTGACAGTTCGGACAGCGGGCCCTCGCGATGCCAGTCGACGATCGCCGGCTCGCGCTCGACGACGGCGATGCGGCCCCAGCGGGAATTCGCAGCCGCGTGCGTGAGGGAGAATCCGACACCGAGTCCGCCGATGAGAACTTCTGGCGCCGGGCGGTCGTCGAGAGCGTCGAGCGCCGCGTCGACCAGAAGGCGCTCGGAGCGCCCGTCGGACGTGTCCATCAGGAAGCATCCGTTGGCGATGATCTGGAGCAGCGCGCCGTGGCGCCGCAGTACGACCTCTCCGAAGGGCCCTTCGCGCCGGTCGAGGACGACGGGGGCGGTGTGGCCGGTGTCGTACGGGATGGGGTACGAGGTGGACATGGCGTCCATCCTGCCGCAACCGGCGCGACGCCTGGCCGTCCCTGGAAACGGAGTTGGCGGCGTTCCTGTACGGGTCCTGTGGGTCGTGGCGCGCGTGGCGCCGGTCTTGGACGGTGCGGATGCGAGGGCGAAGGGTTGGGGCGGGCCGGAAGGGGAAGGGTGCCGCAGGTGGAGCGTGGTGTGACGGTCGAGGCCGAGGCCGACAGGGCGGATGTTTCTTCGGAGGCGCTGCCTGAGACTTCGCTGCCCGTATCGCGGCACCTGCTCGACGCCATCCCGGCTCAGGCGCCGGGCAGCGGTGCGGCGCCTGAGGCGACCCGTGAGCGCACGGCGCCCGAGACCGCCGCCCCCCTGCGCCGGCTGCGCCCCTGGCGGCTGTTGCCCACGCCCACGGGGACGCCGTTCACGTTCGTCTACGCCGCCGTGCTCATCGGCACGTCCCTCTTCGCGCTGTTCGCCGACCCCGCCGTCGTCGCGTCCGCCCTGCGGGGTTCCAGTACCGACGTGGCGCACCTCGCGCACACGCCCGTGTTCGTGCTGGTCGCGAGCGCGCTGTGGATCGCCGGCGGGATCACCTCCCCGTTCGCGGTCTGCTTCCTGGTCGTCCTCACGGCGCTGGAGCGCAGGATCGGCGGCTGGTGCACCGCCGGTGTCTTCGTCCTCGGCCACACTGTGGCGACGCTCGCCACCGAGGTGCCGGTCGGGCTCTCCGTGATGGCCGGGCATCTGCCCGAGAGCTCGCTGCACCGCCTCGACTACGGCATCAGCTTCGGCGTGGCCGCGAGCATCGGCGCCCTCGCCGGCCTCCTCACGCCCTGGCTGCGCTGGACCGTGCTCGCCGTCTTCGGCGGAATGCTGGTCGAGGACCTCATCGCGTTCACGGACCCGATGGCGAACTGGGGCCACCTCATGGCCCTGGCCATCGGCATCGGGACCTGGCCGCTGGTGCGCCGGTGGCGGCGCGCGCCGGGAGCCTCCGCGACCTGACGCGGTCCCCCGGCCGGACCAAGGCCGTACACGTCACACACCCCCTCTGAGCTGCGGATTTTCCCTGCCCGTCCGCTGATCGCCGAGAGCGAACAGCGTCGGGGGAACATTCGCGGGCTCACGTGCATTGAGTCTCCATAGCTCAACTTGACTGCTTAAGGGGAGATCATGGCATCGACGTCCACACCGCTCACCCTGCCCGTGCTGCCGCTCGACGACGAGGTCGTGCTGCCCGGAATGGTGGTGCCCCTGGACCTCAACGACAACGACGTGCGCGCCGCGGTGGAGGCCGCCCAGGCGGCGGCCCGGTCCAGCGGATCCGTGGGCGGCAGCAAGCCGAAGGTGCTTCTTGTTCCCCGGATCGACGGCACGTACGCGAACACCGGCGTGCTCGGGACCGTCGAGCAGGTGGGCCGGCTCGCCGACGGCGACCCCGGCGCCCTGATCCGCGGCCGCAGCCGGGTGCGGATCGGCGCGGGCACGACCGGCCCCGGCGCCGCCCTGTGGGTGGAGGGCCTCGCGGTCGAGGAGACCGTGCCGGAGCCGCTGCCCGGCTCCGTGACCGAGCTGGTCACCGAGTACAAGGCACTCGCCACGAACTGGCTGAAGAAGCGCGGCGCCTGGCAGGTCGTGGACCGTGTCCAGCAGATCGACGACGTCTCCGCGCTCGCCGACAACTCCGGCTACTCGCCCTTCCTGAGCACCCCGCAGAAGGTGGAGCTCCTGGAGACGGCCGACCCGGTCGCCCGGCTCAAGCTGGCCACCGAGCAGCTGCGCGAGCACCTCGCCGAGCAGGACGTGGCCGAGTCCATCGCCAAGGACGTCCAGGAAGGCGTCGACAAGCAGCAGCGGGAGTTCCTGCTGCGGCGCCAGCTCGACGCAGTACGTAAGGAGCTGCGCGAGCTGAACGGTGAGTCGGAGGGCGAGGAGTCCGACGACTACCGCACGCGGGTCGAGGCCGCCGACCTCCCGGAGAAGGTCCGCGAGGCCGCCCTCAAGGAGGTCGAGAAGCTGGAGCGGTCCAGCGATCAGTCCCCCGAGGGCTCGTGGATCCGCACCTGGCTCGACACGGTCCTCGAACTGCCGTGGAACGAGCGAACCGATGACAGCTCTTCCGCGTACGACATCCAGGGCGCCCGGAGCGTCCTCGACGCCGAGCACTCGGGCCTGGAGGACGTGAAGGAGCGCATCACCGAGTACCTGGCCGTGCGCAAGCGGCGTTCCGAGCGCGGGCTCGGCGTCGTCGGCGGGCGCAGGGGCGGCGCGGTGCTCGCGCTCGTCGGCCCGCCCGGCGTCGGCAAGACCTCGCTCGGCGAGTCCGTGGCGCACGCCATGGGCCGCAAGTTCGTCCGCGTCGCCCTCGGTGGCGTACGGGACGAGGCGGAGATCCGCGGACACCGGCGTACGTACGTGGGTGCCCTGCCGGGCCGCATCGTGCGGGCGATCAAGGAGGCCGGGTCGATGAACCCGGTCGTGCTGCTCGACGAGATCGACAAGGTGGGGTCCGACTTCCGGGGCGACCCGGCGGCCGCCCTGCTCGAAGTTCTCGACCCGGCGCAGAACCACACGTTCCGCGACCACTACCTGGAGGTCGAACTGGACCTCAGCGACGTCGTGTTCCTCGCGACGGCGAACGTCCTGGAGGCCATCCCGGAGGCCCTGCTCGACCGGATGGAGCTGGTCAGGCTCGACGGGTACACCGAGGACGAGAAGGTCGTCATCGCCCGCGATCACCTGCTCCCGCGTCAGCTGGAGCGGGCCGGTCTGGACACGGACGAGGTCACCCTCGACGAGAGCGCGCTGCGCAAGCTCGCCGGGGAGTACACGCGGGAAGCCGGCGTACGCAACCTGGAGCGGTCCGTCGCACGCCTGCTGCGCAAGGTCGCGGCCCAGCACGAACTGGGCGAGCGCGAGCTGCCGTTCACGGTCACGGACACCGACCTGAGGAGCCTCATCGGGCGTCCGCACCACGTGCCCGAGGCGGCGCAGGACCCGGCCGAGCGCCGTACGGCGGTGCCGGGCGTGGCCACCGGACTCGCGGTCACCGGAGCGGGCGGCGACGTCCTCTACGTGGAGGCGTCCCTCGCCGACCCGGAGACGGGCGCGGCCGGTCTGACCCTGACCGGTCAGCTCGGTGACGTGATGAAGGAGTCCGCGCAGATCGCGCTCTCCTTCCTGCGCTCGCACGGCGCCGAACTGGAGCTGCCCGTCGCCGATCTGAAGGACCGGGGCGTGCACATCCACTTCCCGGCGGGCGCGGTGCCGAAGGACGGCCCGAGCGCGGGTGTCACCATGACGACCGCTCTCGCGTCGCTGCTCAGCGGGCGCCAGGTCCGTACGGATGTGGCGATGACCGGTGAGGTGTCGCTGACCGGCCGGGTGCTGCCGATCGGTGGCGTCAAGCAGAAGCTGCTCGCCGCGCACCGGGCCGGGATCACGACGGTCGTCATCCCGAAGCGGAACGAGGCGGACCTGGACGACGTCCCCGCCGAGGTCCTGGAGAAGCTGGACGTGCACCCGGTGACGGATGTGCGGCAGGTTCTCGAACTGGCGCTGGCGCCGGCCGCGGTGGAGGTTCCGGTGGCGGCGTGACGGACGCTGCCGGATGACGAAGGCCCGAGTCCCCTTGGGGGCTCGGGCCTTCCGCGTGTGGCCGGTGCGGACAGGCCCTAGTAGGACTCCGTTAGGTCTTCCTCTCGGTCCTTTTCGGGAGCATGTTGAGTGTGTGGACACACACGAAGTGAACCGTGCTCGGGTGAAGTTG
>NZ_JBVJPM010000056.1:0-23620 GCF_055582645.1 Streptomyces sp. NPDC107517
AGCGTGGCCTGCTGGGAGGAGAACGACCAGCGGCCCTGACGCTCCGGGTCGAAGGCGCGGATCTCCTTGAGCTGCGCGGACTGCTGCCCGTACTTCTTCGCCGACCCGCATAGCCCCTGGCAGCGCGGCACGAACGAGAACACCAACGGCCTGCTGCGCCAGTACTTCCCTAAGGGCACCGACCTGTCCCGCTGGAGCGCCGAGGAGATCGAGGCAGTCGCCCACGCCTTGAACACTCGACCACGAAAAACACTCGGCTGGAAGACACCCGCCGAAGCGTTCAACGAGCACCTACAGTTGCTCCAACAAGACGGTGTTGCATCGACCAGTTGAATCTGAGCAATACGGTTCCCGGGCCTTCGTCGGCCTCTGCGACCAGCTCGGGGTGACTCGGTCGATGGGTGCGGTCGGCACCAGCGCGGACAACGCGGCCTGCGAGAGTTTCCATGCGTCCCTGAAACGCGAGACCCTCCAGGGAGCCCGCGACTACGGCGACGCTGGCACCTGCAGAAGGACGGTATTTACCTGGCTGGCCCGCTACAACACCCGCCGCCGGCACTCCACCAACGGCCACCTCAGCCCCAACGAATACGAACGCCGACACCACGCAGCTGAGCTCACGCTCGCCGCGTGATCAACGAAGCGTGTCCACCATCACGGGGGAGGGCCCGTTGGCGCTTGCACCGACATGGGCAACATCCCGCATCTGATGCCGGCCATCCACCCTGGCATCGGCTTCCACTGCGACACCGCCCCGCACGCCCCCGAGTTCGCCGTCGCCGCCGCTTCCCCGGCCGCCGACGCGGCGGTCCTGGACGCCGCGACCGCCCTGGCCTGGACCGCCGTCGACCTGTGCGCCGACCCGGAGCAGCGGGACCGAATACTGGAGGCGCACCGTCGGCGCCGCGCGGAATCGGCGGAGAAGCCGACGGCCGGCTGACTCGGCTCGACGCGGCGGCCCACGCCGACTCGCCGGCCTCTCCCGCCCCGCCGAGTCCGCAGCCCGCGCCCGGACGACCCGATCACGCCCGAGGAGACCGAAACCCGGCAGCGTGGTGACGACTGCGCCCGTCCCATGCCTTGGCCGAAGTTGCGGGCGGCCGGGGAGGGAGCGCCCGAAAAGGTGGGTACGACGACGGCCGGGCTGAGTAACGGTACTCACGACGCGGCGAGCGGCGAGAAGGACAGCAGGAACAGTCCGAGGAACCGGCGACAGGCAACGCGGTTGCCGGATGGGCGCCCCGTCTTCGTCTGCGTCGGCATCGCGACCGAACCATTGGCAGTGCCTCGCGGTCGTGCTCGGCGACGGCTGAGCGGCAGTTGTTCCGTTGTTCAGTCGCTCAACTGCTCAGTCGAGGACCGCGGTGGCCTCGATCTCCACCAGATGCGCGGGGACGTCCAGCGCCGCGACGCCCACCAAGGTGTCAGGCGGGTCATGCGTGCTGCCCAGCTTCGCCGTCGCCCGGGAGATTCCCTCCATCAGCTGGGGCATCTTGTCGGGGGTCCAGTCAACGACGTAGAGGGGCAGTTTCGCCACGTCGTCAGACGGGCTGTGCACACCGGGCACCTGCTCGCGGAAAGTGTGGCGGCAGCCACGCGTGGGACACACAGACGCCGTACCGGACCCGGACCACCACCCGCCGCCCGTCGACCGGCACGTCGGCCTCCGTCCGCAGCTGGTATCCGTGCACCCGCCCCGACGACGCTCCGCACACCGGACGGACCGCGGCCCCCTTCGGAGTCTGCGCCGGCAACGCGCAGATCCTCCCTCCTATCCGGACTGGTCTCCGGGGGTGGGCTGCGGGGCGGTGATGTGACCCATGGCGTACTTGCGGAAGGCCGCCCCCAGACGGGAGTTGTCGCGTGCGCGGGTCGCCACCACGACATGGGACGGTTCGATGTCGTGCAGGGGGACGACTGCGAGGTCGGGGCGGACGGTGCAGATGCCCTGGAGGGCCGGGATGATGGCGACGGCCTGTCCGCCGGCGACGAGTTCGATCTTGTCCTCGACCGTGTGCGCGACGGGTCCGGCAGGGGCCGGGGCCCCGTCGGGGCGTGGGTCGACGCGCCAGAAGGCGTTCCAGGCGGGGTCGGTGCCCTGGATCAGGGGGTCGTCGGCGATGTCGTCGATGCCAACGGACGCCTTGCCGGCCAGACGGTGGTCGCTGGGGACCAGGAGCACCCGGGGCTCGTCGTACAGGACGGTCACCTTCAACTGGTCGGTGGGGAACGGGAGTCGGGCCACCACGACGTCAACTCGGTGTTCGAGCAGGGCGGCATGCGGTTCGCGCCAGTCCAGGTGCAGGGTGTGCACCTCGGCGTCGGGGTGGCGCTGGCGCAGCTCGCGGACCGCCGGGGTGATGAGGATGTGGGCGGTGTGCCCGATGGTGACGTGGCTGGGGCGGGCGGCGGCGCGGGCGCGCGCGGCGGCCTGGGCGGTCGAGCGCAGCGCCGCGACGGCGAGCGGGAGAAAGGCTTCGCCGGCCTCGGTGAGCTTGGTGCCCCGCGGGGTGCGGTCCAGGAGGCGCGCCCCTACCTGCTGTTCGAGGCGGTCGATCTGGCGGCTCAGTGAGGACTGGGTGACATGCAGGGCCTCGGCGGCCCGGCCGAAGTGCCGGTGCTCGGCAAGCACGGTGAAGCACCGGACGAGCCGGAGGTCGAGGTCCGGCGGAGGCAGCGAGTCGGACATGCCCTCAGCGTAGCGCGACAGACACCGGGTGCCATCGGCTCATGCGGCTCTGACCAGTGGTGTTGCGTAAAGCGGGTTGCTTGTTGCGAAACACTCATTGGACCTCGGCCGTCCGGCGGTCGCACGGTGAAAGGGTCGGCTCGGGCCGACGGCACAGGCGACAAACCTGGCACAGCCGACGACGGACAGTGAGGACGGCACCGTGAACGAGATCTGGATCCTGGGCTCGACCGGGCGCACCGGGCGGGCGATCGCCGCGGCCCTGGCCGCGCGCGGGGCGGCACCGGTGCTCGTGGGGCGCGATGCGGGGCGGCTGCGCGAGGTGGCAGCTCACCTCGATGGTGACGCGACGATCCTGGTGGCGGGGTCGGTGCACGCCACCGTCCGGGAGATCACCGAGCGGCGCCCTGCCGTGGTGGTCAACACGATCGGGCCGTTCTCGCAGACCGCCCTGCCGGTCGCCGCCGCCTGCCCGCCGGGCACGCACTACCTGGACCTCGCCAACGACATCGCTACCACGAACGAGTTGCTCGGCCTGAACGAGGAGGCCGCGAGCTCCGGATCGTGCCTCGTCACGGGCGCCGGATTCGGCGTGCTCGGCACGGAGAGCGTCGTACTCAAGCTCTGCGCGGACCGACCCTCCCCCGCACGGGTGCGGGTGGCCGCGGTCCCGTCCATCGAGATGGAGGAGGGCGTGGTGGGCATGGCGCTGGCCGCCACCATCGTCGACAGTCTTACCGCTGGTGGACGCCGTTACGACCAGGGCCTGTTGGTACGCACCGGTCTGGTCGGCTCCGTCGAGCAGCTCACGCTGCCCGACGGGTCGGCGGTCACCACCGCGCCTTCCCCGCCGGTGAACTGGAAGCAGCCCACCGGGCGAGCGGGGCACCGTCCGTCGTCGCCGCCTCCAGCGAGATGCCCTCCGGGCGAGCGATGCGCGCCGTGCTGCCGCTGGCGGGGGCGCTGATGTCGGTGCCCGCGCTGCGCCGTGCCGCGAAGCGGTGCCTCGCCGCCATCCGGTTCAAGTCCCGTCCGCGGCCCCGCGAGTTCTCCTGGGCGCACACCCGGATCCACTGGGACGACGGCACGGTCCGCGAGGGCTGGCTGCGCACCGGCGAGGCCATGGCGTTCACCGCCTCCGTCGCGGCGGAGGTCGCTGTCCGGCTCGCCCGCGGCGAGGGCAAGCCCGGCGCGCACACCCCCGGTGTCCTCTTCGGCCCGAAGCTCGCCGAGGCGTCGGGCGGCCAATTCCTGCTCACGGAGGTGGAGTCATGACCGTGGACTGCGGGCGCGAGGACGTACTGATCCCGCTTGGCGGGAAGGTCGTGGCCAGCACCCTGCGCGCCTCGCTATATGTGCTGGACGTCCTCTACGACCGCTCCTGCACATCGCCGTCGAGGGCATCACCGCCCCCGCAATGCCCATGTTCACCGTGCCCGTGCAGTGCGTGCCGGACGCCGAACAGGCCCCGGGCGTACGGCCCTGCGAGCGTTCGACCCACTCCTCGATCTTCGGCATGAACGGGTCGATCAGCTTCGGCCGGACGACGGCCGCGTCGACCGGACGGCCCATGTCCCTCATCCGTGCGTACCTGCGCACGGTCTTCGGGTCGACCCCCGCCAGCTCGGCGGCCGAATGCGCACACCCGGTGGCATCCAGGGCCTCGAAGATTTCCATGATCTCCCTGCCAGACTTCTTCAACGATCCCTCCGGGAGACAGACGACTCAGGCAGCATTGAGCCAACCCCCGGAGGGATCATCTGTTCGGAACCGACACGAATGGGTCCACGGAAAGGGAGATCAACTGTCCGCAGAGCAGGATCTGACTTACGTCCGCCTACAAGGATCTTGCGCTGTCCGCTCTCAAGGCAGGCGGGTTCCCGTTGCCCTCACTCGACCAGCCGGCGCACCCTGTCGTCGTCCGCCACCTCCCACACCGGTGGCGCAGTCCACGCCCATCGGGGAAGTTGCAGCCGGGGAGAGCAGGGAAGCGACAGGGCACTTTTGAAGGCCGCCACCCCGTCCGGGGCGGCGGCCTTCATCGCTCGTCATGCGCCGTCTACACAGCCTGAAGAGCGGGTGCGACACGACGAATTGGCCCCGGCACGCCCTCGAAGGGACACGCCGGGGCCGGTTCCGGTTCGGATCACCGCCCCCTACGGGCAGGTGCCGGCGTCAGCCACGGTGCCCGCGGTGGCACTCCTGATGGGCGGGACGCCAGACGCGGATCCACTGGCCACGGTGCCAGCGGTGGTGCCGGTCCCGGAACGCCGGCTGCCACTGCCGTGCCCAGTGACCCGCCACCCTCACACAGTGGTGCGACGCCACCGGCGGGCGATGATCCTGCGGAGCGGCCGACGCGGCGTTGACCGTGCCGACGACCGCGCCCGCCGCCAGGGCCACCGTCGCCGCCCCCAGGGCCGCGGCCCTCTTCAACCCGTTGATCATGTTCAGACCCTTCCGTACGAACCGGGGCTGACGCCCCGGCACTGCCCGGACCGTTCGGCCGGGTACGCACAGATCCTCACCCTCCGACACCGCCACATCACCGCAGAACACTGCCTCTCAGGAAATACAGATCTATTTCTCATTCAGCCCAAATAGTCATATCTACGCGACGGCGATGCAGTCCCTCGAATACCGCCGCCCTGCACACGCACCACCACTCACGGGCCCCGGCACAGGTGCCCCACCTTCATGCGATCACGGCGTCGCCGAGAACCAGACGAGACCGTCACGAAGGCCGGTCCGAGCAAAGAAGACGCGGCTCCCCCGGGCACATACACGCTGTCGTGGAACCTCGCGGACTGCCACCGGGAGCGGACTCGGAAAGACAGCACGAACATTCACGAACATCGACAACCAACTCGCGACGGCGGCCCAGCCGATCACAGCGACAGTGCAGGCCGGGGAGTTGTTCACGCCGCGGGACTACGGGACGTGAACGTCGAAGAAGTAGCCGAGGCATGAAGCGGCCCCGTCACCGGGGGAATGACAGGGCCGCAGGGCTCGGGGGTGGGCCTGGGTGCAGTCGCCGTCCCGAGCGTCTTGTGCGTTCAGTGTGCCCCTGTTGCGGCACGGACGGGCACAGGAGCGTCACTTCAGCAGGCCACCTCGGCGCGGCGGGCCGATCGGTTCGCGCTCATGCACGGTCAGCAAGGCCGCATCGACACGGTCCGCAGACTTCATGCCGCGCTGCTTCATCGCCTTCTTCGACTCGACGATGCTGTATGCGCTCAAGGGTCAAGACGCACGGGCTGCTCAACCCATCCAGAGCTCCCGGGCGGTGCCCGAGGGCTTCGGCATGGGCTGATTACGGTCCGGTCCGGCAGTCGGCGGCGCCGTGCCCGGTGGGCTTCCCAGCGGTAGCGGACGACCTACGCGGCAAGCTGTGCCTCGCGGGCCTTGGCGACGCCCAGCACCGGGCAGGTGCGGGGGCCGGATTCCGGCACACAATGCGATTTTAGATCCAGAATCCGGCACATACTCTGAGGTGTCGGTGGATGTGATTCGGCAGCTTGAGCAGGGACGGAAGCGGTGGCCGCTGAGCACGCTCGGCGGCCACCGGGCTCAGCGGTTCAAGGCGAGGTCGAGGTATCACCCGAGCTGCGTATGAGGGTTGACTCGACGAGCAGATTCTCCTGCACTCGAGCGGGCCACCAGAGTTGCGCCTTTTCCCATCCCGCCCGGGCGTCCAGCTCCGCATCTTGAGCGGTAACAGCGTCACGGCATGGCGCACTCACACTGCCGGACGGCGTCTTCAACGTCGTGCACGGCGACGAGACCGCCGTCGACGCGATCCTGACACACCCCTGCATCGAGGCCTCGTCCTTCGTCGGCTCCACGCCCATCGCCCGCTCGGGTCGGCCCAAGCACACCCTTCTCATCCCTTGGGCTCCGAGGCCGGGTCGAATGGCTGGCACGCCACGCAGACCATGGGCAGCTCGCGGTCCGGGGCCTCCAACATCGCTGTCGTCAACCGCCTGATGGTCTGACCGTACTGGCCGTCTCCACCCATCGCCGCGCGCCGGCCTCGGCAGCTGATT
Source organism: Streptomyces sp. NPDC107517 (assembly GCF_055582645.1). Classification (NCBI taxonomy): domain Bacteria; kingdom Bacillati; phylum Actinomycetota; class Actinomycetes; order Kitasatosporales; family Streptomycetaceae; genus Streptomyces; species Streptomyces sp. NPDC107517. Next base: position 6,736 of record NZ_JBVJPM010000056.1, read on the forward strand.
CCCGCACTGTGAGCACGCCCAGAAGCTCGCCGATGGTGCAGGCCATGAGCGCGGGCAGGACCGGCACGGCGACGATGATGGCACCGGCCCTGCCCGGGCTCGGCACAAGCTGGCACCGACGGCTGCACGGACAACAGTGCGTTCGCGTGGGTCATGGTGTGGTCGGGGCTGTACGGGAGACGGGGTGCCGTGCGCCGGTGACGATGAGTGAGACGTTCTGCCCACCGAAGCCGAAGGAGTTGCTGAGCACGGCCTCCTGGGGGATGTCCCGTCGTTCTGCGACGACATCGAGATTGATGTCGGGTCCGACGCCGGCCGTGGTGAGGTTGCGGGTCGGGGGGATGACGCCGTGCTCCACGCTGAGGACCGTGATGAGCGCTTCGATCGCGCCGGCGGCGCCAAAGAGATGACCGAGCGCCGCCTTGGGGGCTGTCACGGTGGCGTGGCCGAAGACCTTCCCGATCGCATGTGCCTCGGCGACGTCGCCGACTGGAGTTCCGGTGGCGTGGGCGTTGATGTGACTGATCTGCTCGGGAGCCAAACCGGCTTGCGTGAGGGCCTTCCGCATGGCTGCGATCTGGCCGGAGCCGTCGGGAGCGGGCGCCGTGATGTGGTGCGCGTCGGCGGCGATGCCGGCGCCCGCGAGCACCGCGCGGACACGCGCGCCTCGGGCGCTGGCATGCTCGGCGCTTTCAAGCACTATGACAGCGGCGCCTTCACTGAGGACGAATCCGCTGCGGTCCGCGGCGAACGGCCGGGACGCCGAGGCGGGTTCGGCGGTGTGCCGTGACAGTGCTTGTGCCTGGGTAAAGCCGGCGACGGTGATCGGGGTGATGGCAGCCTCGGTCCCGCCCGCGATAACGACGTCCGCCTCGCCGGCGCGGATGAGCCTGGCGCCCAGGGCGATCGCCTCGGCACCGGAAGAGCACGCCGAGACGGGCGTGTAGACCCCGGCCCGTGCGCCGTATTCGATACTGATCAGCGCCGCCGCTGCATTGGGCATGAGCATCGGGACCGTGCGTGGCGAGACGCGCCGGGTCCCGGCCGTTTCCAGTGTGTCGTCTTCCTTCAGCAGCGTCCGTACGCCACCGATGCCCGTGCCGATCGCTGAAGCGAGCCGGTCCGGGTCCACCTCTGGGGCGCCGGCATCGGCCCAGGCTTCGGCCGCCGCGGCGAAGGCTGCCTGCTGCGAGCGGTCGAGCCGCCTGGCCTGTACCGGCGGCAGCAACTCGGCGGGATCGATCGCCATCGTCCCCCCGACGGTGTCAGGAAGGCCGACGTCCTCGTGACCACGCAGAACGTCGCCGCGGATGCCGGACTCGCCGGCAAGCAGGGCGTCCCAGGTGGACGCCACGTCCGCCCCGAGGGGTGTGATCGCGCCGAGTCCGGTCACGACGACTTCAGTGCGGTGCATGCCCTTCAACCCTTCTTGTATGCGATACAAGGAAACAGTTTTGTTGTATCACATACAATCCGGGTGTGGACAAGAAGCGAACCGAAGCTCGATCACCGTCCGCCCGGTCGCGTGACCGCGGTCGCGCGACGAGGCACCGGCTGATTGAGGCAACTGCACAGCTCTGCAAGGAACAGCCCGGCGCCGAGGTGAGCGTCGCCGAGATCGCGAACGCGGCAGGCGTCTTCCCCAATCAGGTCACCTACCACTTCGGCTCCAAGGACTCGCTGCTCGTGCACGCCGCCTTTCTCGGCTTGCTGCACGACGCCCGACGCATTGAGCGCATCGGTCGCCAAGCCCCCGATGCGGCGACATTTCGGCGCAACATCGCCCGCGCCGTACTGGCCATGCCCGCGCTCCCGTCAGTCGCGCGAGCACTCGCCGCCGGGATCTCCAAGCCCGAACTCGCCCCCGTGGTCGACCAGCACCTCCAGTTGCTGTTCCGGCAATCCGAGCGCTTCGTAAGCCAGCTCATCAACAATCGCGGCTGGAAGGCCCGTCGACCGCTCGACGTGGAGGCCAGGACGTTCTGGAGCACCGCCCTGGGCGCAGTGCTCCTCGTCCGCGCCGGAGCACACGGCACCGTCGCCGACCTCGACCTCGCCGGAGCACTGACCATCCACGACGAACCCGAGCCCAGCTAGCCCAGTCGAACAGACCGTCGTGCGAAGTCGGCACGGTGTCCGGTGCTACGCGGCCGGTGCCGCGAGGCGGAAGCCCACGCCGATCGCTTCCAGATCCGGCTCATAGGCGCCGTGCCGGCGGGCGCAGCGGGCCAGGTCGCGGTCGTGGCGGAAGGCGCCGCCTCGGGTGATGTGCCGGTCGAAGGCCCATTCTTCGGTGGTCGGCACCTCGGCGGCCGCGCCAGGGTAGGGAGCGTAGAGGGTGGAGGTCCATTCGTCGGCGTTGCCCGCCATGTCCAGCACACCGAAGGGGCTGGCTCCGTCGGGGAACGAGCCGACTGGCATGGTGGTGCCGATGCCGAGGTCCACCAGATTGGCCAGACCGGTTCGGTACTCCTCGCCCCACGGGAACTCCCGGCCGTCGTCGCCCCGCGCGGCGCGCTCCCACTCGTCCTCCGTGGGCAGCCGCACATCGAGGCCGAGCAGTTCCCCGAGCCACCGGCAGTAGGCCGTCGCCGCCTCCCAGGCGACCCCGATGACCGGGTGGTCTGCCGGCGTCTGGGGGACCGGTCGGCCGGTGGCCGCCGCGAAACGTGCCCACTGGCCGCCCGTGACCGGGGTACGGGCGATCCGAAACGCCGGCACGTCGATCACCGTGCGCGGGGCTTCCTTCACGTACCACTCCACCGGCACCCCGGTATCCGCATAGCAGCGGGCCACCGCCGGCACATCTTCAAGCGGCGTACCCCGACGCAACAACCCAGCCGGGATGTCAACCCAGTTCACCTGCTCCACCCGCATGGATCCTCCTCGGCTCAAGTGGGCAATCCAAATCTTCACGGCACGGGTGCACAGCCGGTATTCGCGCACACTGTCCGATGTTGCCGTCGGTGGCCGCCCGGTGCTGATCGGCCTTCGGTGCGGCGACTGTTCTGCGACAGTCCGAGCTGCGACCGGCGGACGTTTGTCGAGCAGGTGGAGGGGCTGACGGTGCGCTACCAGCGCCGCAGCCCGCTGCTGCAGCAACTGGTGGAGGCGGCAGGCGTGTTGCTTGCCGGCCGCGGCGGCGCCCGGCTCCTGCACATCTTGGAGGCGCCGCTGTCACGGACGAGCGTGCTGTTCCAGCTCATGCGCATGCGACTGCCTCCGGTCGCGACACCGCGGGTGCTGGGCGTCGACGACTTCGCCCTGTACGCAGACGTCTACGGCACGCTGCTCGTGGACGCCGGCACGCGGTTGCCGATCGAGTCGTGGGCCGGTCGCGACGCCGAACAATTGGCCGCCTGGCTGCGCACGCACCCCGGTGTCAAGGGGGTGTGCCGGGACGGCTCGCTCACCTACCGACAGGGCATCACCGACGGGGCCCCGAACGCGGTGCAGGTCAGCGACCGCTTTCACCTCTGGCAAGGGCTGTCGAAACGGGTCTCGGACATCGCCGCCGCCCATCGTGGCTGCCTGCGCGCCGCAGTACCTGAGTCCGAACCGGCCTCACCGCCATCGTCGGCGGAACCGTCCGAGGCGGCCGACACTCCCGCCCGTCGCCATGCCAAGCGGCTGTTCGAGGCTGTCCACGAGTACATCGGAACGGCCCGCAGCATCAGCACGATCGCCCGCGAGCTGGGTCTGAACCGGCGCACCGTGGCCAAGTACGCACGGGCTGCCTCCTGGCAGGAGTGCCTACGGCGCACTCCGCCCCGCCGATCCACGAGCCTCGAACCGGCGGCGGTCGACCTGTCGGCGCTGTTCGCCGTCGAGAAGGGACTCTCGCCGAACAATCTGGAGACGTTCGGCGGGCTCGCTGCGGCCTGGTTGGAGTCGGTCCGCCACCGTACGGTCGACGAGGCCCTGCTCAACGAGCAGCTCGAACGGTGGCAGCGAGGCGACCTGTAGCCGCCGGCCCCTGCCATCAGCAGGGGCACAGAACACGAGAGGGGCCCGGTCTGCAATTGAGCAGCCGGGCCCCTCTCCTGTGCTCCGTTCGTGTGGAGACGGAGCGGGGCAGCGAGAGCCTCCCGAAGGACCATGTCCTCTTCACCGGACCTCGAGCTGGGAGCCGCGCGCTCTGTTGATGGGGCTTCCTGCAAGCGGCCACCCAACAAAACTCGGTGGCGACCCCAGGCCTGCTCACTGGATCTCCTCAACTACACCCCTGACCTGTGGTCGGGCGTCCGGCCGACAGGTCCAGCCCGGCGAGTGGGTGAAATCCGCGAACCTCCGTAATCCCGTGCCCCATTGATGCGTTGGCATTCCGCATGAGTTCCGCTCTCCATTCTCGAGCGGATCACATCATGACGTGAACTCACAGGATCGAGAAACGCATGAAATTTCACCGCTTGAGACAGTGGGCGGTCGGGCTGGCAGTGGCAACGGGGCTGGCCGTGGTGATGCCGCTCGCCGCAGGTCCCACCCCGGCGCACGCAGCGCAAGTACCTCAATGGGGAATCGAGAAGACCCACGTCGGGAACTTCTCCCAGGGGCAGGTCGGTGCTCAGTACACCATCACCGCGACCAACGTCGGGGACACGCCCACTGACGGTTCAGAGGTCACCGTTATCGACGCACTGCCCAACGGACTCCTTCCAACTGCTGTGTCCGGGAACGGCTGGGCCTGCAACATCGAAATTCTCGCGGTCGTGACCTGCTCCCGGTCCGACGTACTGACGGCCGGAACTTCGTACCCGCCAATCACCCTCACCGTGAACGTGAACGCCGACGCACCCGCAAACGTCACCAACACCGCCTCGGTCAGTGGCGGCGGCGGCGGGGCGGTGAGCGACGAGGACCCGACCGCCATCACGCCGGTGCTGCGCGCGTCCCTCAGCGTCACCAAGTCCCATACGGGGAACTTCACCGTGGGTAGCACCGGCTCATACACGATCACCGTGTCCAACGCGGCCGATGCCGAGCCGACCGTTGGCCAGGTCACCGTCGCGGACGCCTACCCAGCCGGGCTCACGCACGTGAACGTGAACGGGTCCGGATGGACCTGCGAGACCACCGAGATGAGCTTCGAGTGCCGCCGGAACGACTCGCTGGCGGCGGGGGCGAGCTACCCCCCGATCAACCTGACTGTCGACGTCGCGGCCAACACCGCCTGCTCGATCACCAACAGCGCCACCGTATCGGGCGGCGCGAGCGCCCCGGACACCGCCAGCGATCCGACCACGGTCACCGGCGGCACCGGCAATTGCAATGGAGGTAACGGAGGTAACGGCGGCAACGGAGGGGGCTCAATCCTCCCGGTTAACCTCAACGGTGTCATTCCGATGTTCAACAACATCGCAATCAATCACAACATCGACAGCCCCGGCGCCAGCAACAACAGCCGCCAGAACTTCGGGCTGAACGCACCCTGAGCGTGTAGCCCTCTCCCATCCGAGGAGCCAGCGGAACTCTCGGCGTGCGGTGGTGTTGACTAGCACCGCCGCACGCCGCTCGGAGTCAGCGCGAAGCGCCACCGCCGGCGCCCTCGGCCAGGCTCACATCCAGCTCGGCTGAGGGACGGATCAAGTGAGGAAACGAGCAGACCCAGGGCACCGACGCCGGCAAGAAGATCGTCGGACGCAAACGCAGCATCGTCGTCGACACCCTCGGCCTGTTACTGCTGGTCATCGTGACCGCCGCCAGCGTCTCGGACAACGAGGCCGGCATGCAGCTGCTGACCCGCGTCGCCGCCGACCACCCAACGATCAGCAAGGCGTGGGTCGACACCGGCTACAAGAAGAAGGCGATCGAACACGGAGCCACCCTCGGCATCGACGTCGACGTTGTTCCACGAAATGAGCAGGTCAAAGGCTTCTCCGTGATCCCGCGGCGCTGGGTGGTAGAGCGAAGTTTCGGATGGATCATGATGCACCGCCGCCTCGCCCGCGACTACGAGACCAAACCGGCGCACTCCGAAAGCATGATCCGCCTCGCGATGATCTCCAACCTTGCGAAACGAGCGACCGGCGAAACAGTCATAACCTGGCACAAACCATGAACTACCGCTTCTTCAAGCAGGACGTCCTCTCACACCATCCCGAACGGCCGAATCATCCCACCGGACACGGCAGACCAGGACATTGCAGCAAGATCGTGTTACGAGCCCGTAGGCTGCGGCGCCACCCGTGGCCGGGTGCAGCCGCTATGCACAACGCCCTGCCGACACGGCGATGGCAAGCCGTCCGATCCACATGAAATGAGCGTGCGCCGCAGGCACTGCGAGAACTCGGGGCGTTCAAAGGTCAGGTCACGACAGGCTCCGAGACAGCCCCTCCGCTGGGCGCACTCTCAGCACCGCCGTATCAGTACAGCGTCTGCTCCAGTTCTTCCAGACTCCTGCCACGGGTCTCCGGCACCAGGGAGATGACGAACACCAGCGCCGCGCAGGTGATGGCGGCCAGAGTGAAGAAGGTGATGGCGGATCCGGCCACGGACACCAGGACGGGGAAGAATTGCGCCACCACGTAAGTGCCCGCCCACAGCGCAAAGGTGGAGACCGAGGCCCCGATGCCGCGCAGGTGGGTCGGGAAGATTTCGGCGATCAGTACGTAGGTCACTGTGCCGAAAGAGACGGCGAAGACGCCCGCGAACATGATGGTGAGCGCGATGAGGAGGATCGCGTTGGGCTGGGACTGGAGGAAGAGGAGGCCCTCGGCGACCTGGATGAGCAGCATGGTGGAGGCGCCGAACAGCAACAGGGTGCGTCGCCCGATCCGGTCGATCAGCCGCATCGAGACGAGTGTTGCGATCACGAAGGTGAGGCCGATGAAGACGGTGCTGAGCATCGCGGCGCTGTTGTCCAGACCGGCTCCCTTGAAGATCTCGGGGGCGTAGTAGAAGACGGCGTTGATTCCGGTAATCTGCTGGAAGAGGCCGATGCCCGCTCCGATCAGCAGGATGCGCCTGTAGCGGGGCTGCAGAAGGACTCGTATTCCACCGTGCTGCTCCGTCCGTACCGCGACCCGTATCGCCTCGATCTCGGCGTCCGCAGTCGGTGTGAGGGTGCGCAGCACTGCCAGCGCCTCGTCTTCGCGCCCCTGCTTGATCAGCCATCGAGGGCTCTCGGGCACGTATTTGAGCAGCAGGATGAACAGCACCGCGGGTACCACGCCGATACCGAAGACGACCCGCCAGCCGTACGCGACGAGCCAGGCGTGAGAGGCAGTGCTGGAGATCAGGGCGCTGACGGCGAAGACGATGACGTTTCCGATGGTGTTGAACAGCTGATTGAACGACACCAGGCCTCCGCGCTGATCCGGCGGGGCAACCTCGGCGATGTACAGAGGGGCGATCATGGTCTCGGCGCCGATGCCGAATCCGAGCACGATCCGGGCCAGTACGAGGGTTGATTCGTTCAGCGCGAGTGCCTCACCGGCCGCGCCCAACGCGAGCAGCAACGACACGAGCAGCAGCACGCGTCGGCGGCCGAAGCGGTCACTGAGCCGGCCGGACACCGCGACGCCGACCAGCGCGCCGAGGATCAGGCTGGAGGCGACCCAGCCGACGCCCGCGGGGCTCAGCTCGAAGCGGGTTTCCAGGTACCCGATGGTTCCGGCCGTACTGCCGTTGTCGAAGCCGAAGAGAAATCCTCCGACGGACGTGACGACGGCGATCAGTAGAACCGTTCGGGTATGCGTCTTCGTTGACGTATCCATCTGTGCCTCTCGGGGAGAGATGCCGGGCGACAGGAGGCCCGTGTATGCGCGACGGGCATCGCGGGCGTGAGTCATGTCCCTGCCACGGTGCCGGTCTTGGCGCGGAGCGGGTTCGGGGCGGGTCGTCAGGCGCACGGTCGTAGCCGGTCCGCGGGAGCGAACCGACGACCACCGCGGCCGGGGCCCGGTCGAGTCCGGTGGTCGGGGTTTCCGGGCTGACGGGCCGGGCCCAGTTCAGGGGGCGGCGCGTGGCCGGCTAGGGCCTCAGAGGGCCGGGTGGAGGATGCCGAGCAGGCGCGTGACCTCGGCGGCCACGGCGTTGCGTCCCGCACCGAGGTACTTGCGGGTGTCGACGCAGGCCGGGTTGGCGGCCAGGTCCTCGCGTACGGCAGCCGTGAAGGCGTTGTTCAGGTGCGTGGCGATATTGATCTTGGCCATGCCGGAGGCCACCGCGCGGGCCATGTCCGCATCCGCAACGCCCGAGGAGCCGTGCAGGACCAGCGGCACCGGCGAGGCGCGGTGCAGGGCGGCGATGAGCTCAAAGTCGAGGCAGGCGTCGCGGGTGAGCATGGCGTGGGAGGTGCCCACCGCTACAGCGAGGGCGTCGACGCCGGTGGCGCCGATGTAGGCGGCGGCCTCGGCGGGGTCGGTGCGGGCGCCGGGGGCGTGGACGCCGTCCTTGCCCCCGACCTCGCCGAGTTCGGCCTCGACCCAGACGCCTTCGGCGTGGCATTCGCGTACGACGTCGAAGGTGGCCTGGACGTTGTCGACGTAGCTCAGCACGGAGGAGTCGAACATGACGGAGGAGAAGCCGAGGGCCACCGCCTCCCGGACCAGGGCCACGTCGGTGGCATGGTCCAGGTGGACAGAGACGGGGGTTGCCGCGGCGCGGGCGGCTTCTAGCGTGGCGCGGCCGAGGGGGGCCAAAGAGCCGTGGTAGTGGGCGGCGTTCTGACTGATCTGCAGGATGACGGGGGCGTGGGCCGCTTCGGCTCCCGCGATGATGGCTTCTGCGTGTTCGAGCTGGATGACGTTGAACGCGGCTGCTGCACGGCCGGTCGACCGGGCGGTGTCGACTATGTCGCCGGTGGGGCTGAGGGGCATGGTGATCCTGAGTGGTGATGTGTAGGGATGAGCTGGTGTGTTGCGCTCAGTCCTCGCGCAGCGTGCGGTGCGTCTCGGGCTGGGCGTGGAGCAGGAGTTGGAAGCCGGTGGTGTCGATGTCAGGTCCGAGGAGCGTGCCTGGCTGCCGCAGTGCGTTGGCAGCCCAGGTCAGTGCCGTGCGCAGCGCCTCTTGGCCTTCCGCGCCACCGGCGAGGAAACCGGCCAGGAGCGCGTCGCCGGCGCCCACGGCGCTCTGGACGTCCTCGACGATCGTCTCGGCGTGCAGGGACGTGCCGTCCGCCGCGACGAGCAGCGCGCCGTCGACGCCGAGGCTGGCCAGGACTGTACGAGCGCCCATCGCCTGCAGGCGGTGCGCCGCCTGCACGGCCTCGCCCACGGTGGTGACGGCCATGGCGGCAGCCTCCGCCAGCTCGTGCGCGTTGGGCTTGATCAGGTCGGGACGGGCGGGCAGAGCCGCCAGGAGGGGCGGGCCCGAGCTGTCGATGGCGACGCGCAGCCCTGCTTCGTGGGCCTGGTGTACCAGCTGGGCGTAGGTGTCGGCAGGAACGCCATCCGGGAGGCTTCCCGCGCCCAGGACCCAGCGCGCCCCGGCAGCAGCCTTGACTGTGGTCTCCAGCAGGCCCGTCACTTCGCCCTCGGTCAGCGTGGGACCGGGTTCGTTGACCTTGGTGACGCTTCCGCTGCTGTCCAGGATGCTGATGTTGGTGCGGATGTCCCCGGCGATGGCAACGCTTACGTAGTCGACGTCGGCCGCTTCGAGCATGTTCGCCAGACGGCTGCCGTCGGGGCCACCGATGGGCAGTACCGCGCGGGTGGCGATGCCCTGGGCGCGTAGGGCGAGGGCGACGTTGACGCCCTTGCCGCTGGGTTCGGCCCAGGTGGCGTCGGCCCGGTGGACAGCCCCTGGGGTGATCTGGTCGATGCGCAGAGTGCGGTCGAGGCTCGGGTTGGGGGTGAGGGTGACGATCATGCGCGGGTCACCTGCTTGAGGCCCGCCGCCTCGAGGCGGTGGGCGTCCGCCTCGGACAGGCCGTCGTCGGTGATGAGATGGTCGATGTCGATGAGGTTTCCGTACTTGTAGAGGCTCGTTCGGCCGTGCTTGGTGTGATCGCAGAGCAGCACGCGGCGGCGGGCGGCCGAGAGCATCAGGCGCTTGACCGTGGCTTCTGACTCGTCGGGGGTGCTCAGGCCGCGTTCGCTGGAGATGGCGTTGGTGCCGAGGAAGGCGACGTCGACGCAGATCTCGGAGAGGGCGCGCACCGCCCAGTTGTCGACCTCGGCGAAGGTGCGGGCCCGCACGCGCCCGCCCAGGGTGTGGACGTTGAGGCGCGGCTTCGCCACCAGCGCGAGGGCGATGGTGAGGGTGTTGGTGAACACCGTCAGATCCCGGTCGGCCGGGAACGCTTCGGCCAGCATGGTCGTGGTGGAGCCTGCGTCGATGAAGACCGCGCCCTCGTGCGGGACTTCAGCCAGCGCGGCCTGCACGATGCGCTGCTTTTCCGCCACATTGGCCCCGCGATTGGAGACGGCCGGCTCGAAGGCCAGGTCTTCTATGGCCATGGCGCCGCCGTGGACTCTGCGCAGCAGTCCTGCGTTCTCCAGGTGGAGCAGGTCCTTGCGGATGGTCTCCGTGGAAACCTGGAGCTGCTCCGCCATGGCCGCGGCGTCCAGACGTCCATGGCTGCGCACCGTCTGCACCAACACCTGATGGCGTTCTTCCGCGTAGCGGGCGCGCCGCGACTCGGGTGCAGTGTCAGGGGCTTCGCTCATGGTGCTTCCTCCAACTCGCATGTCCATCTGCTGCTCACTGTCCCGTCACCACGCCGGCTCGCCGCCGGTCGCCGGAGGGCTCGGCCAAGCCCGCGGCTATCCGGGGGGTATGTGCCAGATCCTCGATGAGCCCGGCCGCGTGCCCGCCCAGGAGCGCGGCACCGCGGCCACCGGCCTCCTCCACCTGTGCCACCTCGACCGACTGCCATGCCTCACGGCGCAGTTGTCGTACAGCGGCGCTGCGCGCCCATCCGCCGGTCATGACCACGCGGCGGTGCGGGCCAAGGACGGCGCTCATGTCCGCGTCCATCGCCCTGACTCGGACTGCGGACGCTTCCAGGGCGGCGCACCAGGCTGCGGCGGGTGTCGCGTCGCGTCCGATACCGGTCAGCGAGACCCGGCCGTCCGGTGTGAGGGCGGCGCTGGGGGCGCTGCCGCGCAGGCTCATGGCCTCGGCGCCCAACGCGTGCAGCTGGGCGGAGTCCAGCCCGAGAAGACGCTGGACGTTCTGGAGCAACAGCCCGCCGCGTGTATCGCCGAGCGCGGCCAGACGGCCGGGCAGGACGTGGCAGCCGATGGTGACGTCAATGGCAGCCAGCCGCTGGATCGCTTCGCCGGACACGGGCGCGGGCATGGTGCGCACCAGTGCTTCGGCGGTTCCGCAGGAGTCGAGTTGGTCGCCGTCGTGCGCAGCTCCAGCACCCAGTGCGGCTACGAGATGGTCGTGGCCGGCCACGGTGATCACCGCGCCGTTCAGCCGGTCACCGGCCCAGTCGGTACTCACCCTGCCCAAGGGGGTGCCGGCTTGCACCAGCGGAGCCAGCAGGGACGGCTCGACCTTGGACCATTCCACGGCCTCCGGCCACCAGTCGGCATCGTTCACACGCAGCCAGCCGGTGCGCGACGCCAGGGACAGTTCACTGACCGGTTCGCCGCCGAGGATGTGCACGATCCACTCGGGGATCCCGAGTCGTCGTACGGCACGGTGCACCTGCGGGGTGTTCTCGACCAGCCAGCGGTGCTTGGTCAGCGACCACTGGGCTCGTACCGGGAGTCCGGTGGTGACGGTGAACACCCCTCCCCCAAGGTCGCCGGCCAACTGGTCCACGAGCAGGCGGTCACGGTCATCGTGCCAGGCGATGACGGGGGCGAGCGGCTCGCCGTGCGCGTCGAGCAGCACGCCGGCTTCGCCCATGCCGGTCACGCCCACAGCCGCCACCCGCCCGACTGGGGCCTGCGCAAGCGCCTCGGCCAACGCCGCACGGACACAGTCGCGCACCGCGTCGGGAGACGTCTCGACGCCCCGTCCGGTGACCTGCCAGTGCAGCCGGGCCCGGCCGCCAGCCACCTCGCTTCCGTCGACATCGCAGACGGTGACCTTGCATGAGGTGGTGCCGACATCGACACCCACCAACAGCGCGTCCGCCATGGACAACCTCCAGTGAACAACCTCAAGCAGCAGATTCGCCGCTTGCTAATAGTTGTTTTTACTTGTGTTTACGTGGGCCGTCAAGAGGCTTCACGGAGGTCACACCTCCTGATGCAGCAAAGAAGCGCACTTAAAGCCAAGCAAAGGCAAGCCGGGCGCATGGACCTCCATGTCGGGACGGCCCGCCTTCAAGGAGGGTGGCGATCTCATTCGCGGTGATGGCTCCAGCGTCCTGGCAGAGGTCTCGCAGGAATCGGTCGTACTCAGGACTCTGCATGCGCAGCACGGCGCCGCTGAGCTTCATGTAGCGCCGCTCGGGCGTGACATAGCGGCGAACCAGGGCCAGCAGTTCGGGATCCTCGTGGGCATGGCGCATCACGGGGCCGATCCTGCCTCTCGGGTACACAACAAGGCCACCCTCTTTTGGCGTTGTGCCACCCGGTCAGAGAGAGGGGCGCGACACCTGGGCGGCCTTGCGGGCCGCCGTGCTGCCACCTCTTCGCCGTCTGTCGGCCCTGACGGCGCGGCTGCATCGACGAGTTGCTCCGAGACATCGCCGACCACAAGGTGGCGGAGGTCCTCATCATCGACACCCGGGTGCAGCGCATCCGCCACCCCTACGACGGTGGCGCCGACGTCTTCCTCGCCACGTCGCAGGAAGGGGATCGGATACGCGATCGGCATGCCGACTGGCTTTCCAGTCATCCCTCGGGTCTCTGACCGGCTTGGATCTGTGCCCCGCTCAAAATCGTCTTCACTGCAAGCACCGGATTGACAGGCTCCACGAGCCCGTTCGTAGCGACGGCCACGAGACGTGCGGGCGTATCACCGTCCAGCAACGCGCTCACGTATTCGATGGCCTCCGCAGGCGAGAGCACAGGCAGCCTCTGGCGCAGCGTCCGCACAGCGTGCATGCGTCCGCGCGCAGTGGCGACTTCGCACAGCGCATCATGTAGATCGTCTACTGCGGTGCGCACCGGCAGCCCACGTATCCGAGCTCGATAGTCGGCCTCCCACTCCCCGGGTCCCGCGGAGACGACGCCGATCTGATGCAGTCCTCCGTCGACGCGGTCGACCAGGTAGGGCCCGTTACCGGCCAGCATGAAATCCGGGTTCCGGGTGCGTACGAACTCCTCAGAGGTCCAGGAGACGATCCATACCAGCTCGTGCTCCTCGACATCGACCACAGCCATCCGCATCGCGTCCACACCCACAGCACGCCACTGCTGAAAGTCGCGCTCCAGTTCGTCCTCGACAACCCGAACGGCGGCCTCTCGCTCCATCACGCCTGCAGCATCCCGCACAGCCCCCTCTCTCATCCAGCAAATTCGCACGCCCCAGGGGCACATACGAGGGGTCTGACGGATCTTGTTGGCCAGGAATACGACAGCCATGCAGCAAGTGCACTGCGCCAGTGATCCCTCAAGGCCGTGTCGGCGAACGAAGGCACCCTCAAGTGACCTGCGCGGTCACGGCATCGGGCTCGCCCCATGTGGCCGATCTGGTGAAGCACAATTCCTTCCCGTGGTTCGGCCGCCGCCCGCCCAGCGGCGGTGCAGGCTTGAGCAGATATCCAACCAGTCCCGGCACGGGGCCGGTTGCGTGCCGAGGCGGAGGAGTGCGCAGCAAGGAATGGACTGGGCGTCCCTCCCCTACCATGCAGGCGTGATCAAGCCCATTGAACTCTTGATATTCGACTGTGACGGCGTCCTGGTGGACAGCGAGCGCATCGCAGTACGCGTGGACGCGAGGAGCCTGGAGGAGCTCGGCTGGCCGCTCAGCGAGGCTGAGATCGTCGAACGCTTCGTCGGCCGCTCACACGCCGACATGATCACCGAGGTCGAGAAGCACCTCGGCTACCGGCTCCGGAACGGCTGGGAGGCGGAGCAGCACCGGCTGTACCGTCAGGCCATGGAAGCCGAACTCACCGCCGTCGACGGCGTGGTGGAGGCCCTCGACGAGATCTCGTTGCCCACCTGTGTGGCCTCCAGCAGCACGCATGCCGGTCTTCGCCACACTCTGGGTCTGACCGGGCTGTACCCGCGCATCGAAGGTCGTATCTACAGCGCGGCGGAAGTGACCCACGGCAAGCCGGCACCTGACCTCTTCCTCCACGCGGCACGGCACATGGGATTCGACCCGGAGGTCTGCGCCGTGGTTGAGGACAGCCGCTACGGTGTGCAGGCTGCCCGCGCCGCCGGGATGCGGGTGTTCGGCTACTGCGGCGGGCTCACCCCGGCAGAGTGGCTGCACGGGCCGGGCACAGTGGTCTTTGATGACATGCGTAACCTGCCGGCTCTCCTCTCCCAGATGTGACCCTCGGATGGTGATCACGGGCTGCGGCCGCACGACCTCGAGGCCGCGGTTACTTACCGCATCCTCGTCTGGCTCACCCGGATGATCGCCGGCCCGCTCATGCTCTGACCGGGAAGGTTCACCCGTCGGCGTGCACACCGTAGTCTCCCTCCGTGAGTGAAGGGGAGGTTCGGGTCGTCGTGCGCAAGTTCGACGGCAGTCTGCACTGGCACCACACCATGGTGCGGCTGGGACAGGACGAGCACGGGGTCTGGCTCGGTGAGCCGATCGGGACGATCTACAGCAAGGGCGAACAGTCCGAGGTCTACGCCACTCAAGAGCCACGCGTCATGCTCTTTCCCCACGACGCCTGGTGGACGGCCATGTTCCAGCAGACACCCGCGCAGCTCGATGTGTACTGCGACGTCACCACGCCGCCACAGTGGGTACACACAGGTCAAGTGACCACGGTCGACCTGGACCTGGACGTCTGCCGGACACGTGCAGACGGATCCGTCCACATCGCCGATGAGGACGAGTTCTCCATCCATCAGGACCGCTACGGCTACCCGCCGCACGTCATCAGCCACGCAGAGAACACCGCGCATTGGCTGTCAGCAGCGTTGCGCGACGGCACCGAACCATTCGCCACCCGCTACCGCGCATGGCTTGCCCACATCAGTTGAACTCAGCAGACCTGACGCAGCATCACATCAACACGGCACACCGGCGTCTCACCCGACCGGCGAGCACGGCGACCCAGCTCACCGCCAAGACCACAGCCGCCCACCAAGCCCTGGACGCCAGTGCCCCCGACACCCTCCTCGCACAGGAATTCGTTGTTCACTGGCGGGAAGAATCCGAGGATGCGCCCAGCGCCCCGAACTCGTAGATAGCCAAGATGCCTACGAGTTGACCACTGCCGAGCCTGACACCCGCCGCATAGGCGCCATCACAGGTATCGGCGTTCCCACGACACGGTCTCCTGTGTCTGGCCCCGGTGCACAGTGGCCACCGGCCCTCCTTCCCGCCCCGGTGCTTCGTGCCCCGGCCCGTTCGTTAGGCCGAATGAGTAGTCGACGGAGGGGCCGGGCCGTTCATGCGCCGAGAGTGGTCACCCGAGTACGTGGTGGCGTGTGGACGCCGGTAGGCCCCGTTTGGCGAAGTACGACCTGTCGTCCCGCTCGGCGAAGAGCCACCGTGCTCAGATCCGCGAGGCCCCGGGGTTCCACCCGGCGACCCGGGCCGATGAGTTGCCGCTGACCGGCTAGGTCGCCGATGAGGTCTGCCCAGTCGAGCTGGTGAAGGACCGGCTGCGCGAGGCCCTGCTCGTGCAGTGCCGCAGCGACCGCATCCAGCCCCCGGGCCCTGTCGAGCGGGTAGTCGCCGCCGCGCGGGCGCGGGCGGACCGCCACCTCTGCGCGCAGACCGTCGCGCGCCTGGGTGAGGTGTGCGCTCCTGGAGCTGGCGGCGGAGGGCAACGAGGACGGCAGCGCGCTGCTGGCCCCTCGCTGAAGCGGGACCCGGGCGCGGTAAAGCTGGACTCGCTGCTGACGGAGATCACCCAGCTCACCGCCGTACGGCAACTCGGCTTGCCAGAGGGGCTGTTCGCAGAATGTTCGCAGAAGCTGGTGGACGCGATCCGGGCGCGGGCGATCAAGATGTACCCCTCGGACTTGCGGGACGCCAGCGAGGATCCGCCAGCCCGACGACCCCCAAGGAGTTGGTCACCAATCTGATGCGGCGGATCACGGACCGGCGACTTGGCGGATGCACTCAGAGGATGCCGACGCGCACAGCGGTCGCGGACCAGGGTCGTGTAGTTCATCGTAAAGGCCGCCCAAGGAGTCGATGGCGTTCCCGACCGCGTCCAGTATTTCGGCCAGCTGATCGGGACGGAGTTGGGTGAGTCCGCCAGTGGTGGGTAGGAGGTCCAGACATTGGTCGCGCGTGTAGGACTGCTCCCAGTCGAATCGCCACTGTTCGGGGCCGTTGAACTGTTCGGACCCCCAGGACGAGGCCGTCGTCGCCGAGCCGATGAACATGGAGAACGCGGGAGCCGCGTGCTGCACGAACGGCCCGATCGCCGGCATCGAGTCGCCGCCGAGTGCGGACTGCGTTCCGCTTGAGGAGATCTCATCACAGTAAGCACGGGAGTTGGCAGGCGTGGAATCCTGATGGCAGGCAGCAACTCGCGAGGGAGGCGCTGGTGCAGTGGTGGCAGGCCAGCCTGTGGGGCGCTCTGGGGTCCGCCCTGGTGGAAATCGCCGACCTGCACAAGAGCTTGAGGCTGCGCGGGAAGCTCCCCTGGAGAGGCAGAAACGCGGCCGCTCGCAACCTCTACCTGCTCGCGTCACTGCTCCGGATGATGCTCGGGGTTGGAGTCGCTCTCACGCTTAGCGAGTCCGGCCAGGTCACCGGAGGATTCGGCGCAATACTTGCCGGAGTTGCCGCCCCTAGGGCGTGTTTCAGATGTGCTGGTCACAGCCACTCGTTGATGGCCGCGATGGTCAGGGTCGCTTCGTAGCGAACGGCGAGTTTGTCGTATCTC
>NZ_JBVJPM010000057.1:0-23271 GCF_055582645.1 Streptomyces sp. NPDC107517
TGCCTGGCCGACACCCACGGCAACGTCGTCGTCGTCTCCACCCGCGACTGCTCACTGCAGCGCCGCCACCAAAAACTCGTCGAGGAAGCCCCCGCGCCGTTTTTGACGCCGGCCCAGAACGAGCAGCTCTACACCGCCTCCAAGGCCATCCTCAAGGAAGCCGGCTACGTCGGCGCCGGCACCGTCGAGTTCCTCGTCGGCCTGGACGGCACCATCTCCTTCCTCGAGGTCAACACCCGCCTCCAGGTCGAACACCCCGTCACCGAAGAGGTCGCCGGCATCGACCTCGTGCGCGAGATGTTCCGCATCGCCGACGGCGAGGCCCTCGGCTACGACGACCCCACCCTGCGCGGCCACTCCTTCGAGTTCCGCATCAACGGCGAGGACCCCGGCCGCGGCTTCCTGCCCGCCCCCGGCACGGTGACGAAGTTCGAGGCGCCCACGGGCCCGGGTGTGCGCCTGGACGCGGGCGTCGAGTCCGGCAGCGTGATCGGCCCGGCTTGGGACTCCCTGCTCGCCAAGCTGATCGTCACCGGCGCCACCCGCGAACAGGCCCTGCAGCGCGCCGCCCGCGCCCTGGCCGAGTTCGAGGTCGAAGGCATGGCCACGGCCATCCCGTTCCACCGCAAGGTGGTCACAGACCCGGCGTTCGCGCCCGAACTGACCGGCTCCGAGGACCCGTTCACCATCCACACTCGGTGGATCGAGACCGCGTTCGTCAACGACATCCCGCCGTTCGCCCCGGCCGGCGCTGGCCCCGACGCCGGGGAGCCGGATCCTCGGACGACCACCGTGGTCGAGGTCGGCGGGAGACGCATAGAGGTCTCCATCCCCCTGGCGCTCGGCAGGTCGTTCGCCCGCCCGGTGGAGAGCGGAGCACGCCGCGCAGGGCACAGAAGCGGCGCGCGCAGGAGCGGTGCCACCGTCGGCGGCGACGTCCTGGCCTCCCCGATGCAGGGCACGATCGTCAAAGTGGTGGCGCAAGAGGGCGCGACGGTAGCCGAGGGCGATCTCGTCGTAGTGTTGGAAGCGATGAAGATGGAGCAGCCCATCACTGCGCACAAAGCCGGCACGGTCGCCGAGCTGACGGCCCGGGTCGGCGCGAGTCTCACCGCCGACGCCGCCATCTGCGCCATCAGGGGATGACGTGGACGGAGCAGTGAGCACACTGATGGGGTCCCTGCTCCCCGCACATGTCGTGGCCAGGGAGTCGTTCGGGCCGTGGGCGGGCGACTGGCGCCAGGCACTCTTCCCTGCCGAGGCGCGGATCGTGGAGGCGGCAGGGGACACACGCCGCCGGGAGTTCACGGGAGTACGGATGTGTGCCCGGCAGGCGATGCGGGCCCTGCAGGTGCCCCCGGTGCCGATGCTGCCGGGGCCCCGGGGCGAGCCGGGGTGGCCACCGGGGATCGTGGGAGCGATGACGCACTGCCGGGGATACCGCGCAGCGGCGCTGTCCCGCGCAGGAGCGGGGGTGGCCGCGGTCGGCATCGACGCCGAATCGCGTGTCCGGCTCTCCGCTGATGTCCTCGACATGGTGGCGGGTACCCGAGAGCGGAGCCGGCTGGCGGCGCTCACGCGGCGGTGGCCGCACGTGTCCTGGAGCTGCCTGCTGTTCTCCGTGAAGGAGTCCGTCTTCAAGGCGTGGTATCCGCTGGCTCGCTGCGAACTCGGTTTCCTGGAGGCCGAGGTGCGCCTGTGGCCGGACCCGGGCGGCACGCACGCCGGCGGCTTCACCGCGGACCTGACGCGCCCCGGGCCGTTCAGCTCAGTGGCCGGGCGCTGGCTCCTGGCCCGGGGGGTGGCCCTCACGGCGTTGACCGTCCCCACCCGGGCGGTTCTCGAAGATCGACAATCAGTACGGCCGACCGGCCTCGTTGTGAAAGAAGGTTGAAGCGATGCGTCTTGCCGATGGTCCCCGCGTGGAGTGCGAGATCGAGATCGACGCCACGCCCGAGCGGGTGTGGGCGCTGGTGTCCGACATCGGTACGTCGGTGCGCCACAGCCCCGAATTGCACGAGGTGGAGTGGCTCGAAGGCGCCGAGGGGCCGGCCGTCGGTGCCTACTTCGTCGGCCGCAACCGCAACGCGGGCCTGGGGGAGTGGCAGACCGTCAGTCGCATCGTGTGTATGGATACGGCCCGCACCTTCCAGTGGGAGGTCGTCTACTACGAGGACCGGCACCACGGTGTCCCGCTGGCCACCTGGACGTACCACCTGGAGCCGGTCGGCGACGGTACCGCCACCCGTCTGCGGCACGGCATGCGACTTGGCGACGCCCCCGGCCCGCTGCAGAAGTTCGTCGCCCAGTACCCGGAGCGCGAGGAAGAGATCATCGACGGCCGCCTGGCCCGCCTGCGTGCCGGTATCGGGACGACGCTCGCCGGGGTGAAGGCCGACGCGGAGGCCTAAGGGCGCGCAGACAATCAACATGCGGGCGAGCGGCTCGCTGACCTGCAACGTCAAGTCTCAGAACCAACAAGTTAATTGTCTGCGAGCCCTAACGAGCTCGTGCATGGTTGGCGGTAGCACATCGAAGGCCGCGGATCGGCTGTTGTGTTCACGTTCGCGTACTGCTGGCCATGGTTGCGTCCTGTTGGTGGGAGAGCAGTCCGGCGACTGCTTGGATGATGTCACTCATGCGCTCACGGCGGCCGTGGTGGCGGGCGAACTTGATGATGCGCCAACTTGATCCGCTGTTCGGTGTCTCCAAGTCCGCGGCCGACCGGATCATCGACCACCTCGGGCCCCGCACCCGCGCTCCAGCCCCGCGACGGCGGCTGTCCCGGCACCGGACTTGTCATGTAAGGAAGGCCGAGCGGCCGCGCCGAGAACAGCCGGCGGCCCGCACTGTTTCGACGGGGGGCCAGCGTCCCGCGATGGTCATCGTCTTGGCGACGGCGGCCTTGGTGGGGGCACGGGTGGGAACGAGGTCATCCGCCCCGACGGGATCCGGGCCCCCGGGATCGGGGAACGCCCGCCGCGGACTCGGACCGAGATGTATTTCTTCAGGAGGACTGTTTCATGACTGACCGGCCTTTGACGCTGATGGCAGTGCATGCCCACCCCGACGACGAGGCCACCGGAACCGGAGGGGTCCTCGCGCGGTACGCGGCGGAAGGCATCCGCACGGTTCTCGTGACGTGTACCGACGGCGGTTGCGGCGACGGGCCGGGGGGTGCCAAGCCGGACAGTCCCGGGCACGATCCGGCGGCTGTTGCCTTGATGCGCCGTCAAGAACTCGAGGCGAGCTGTGAGGTGCTGAAGGTCGGCGATCTGGAGATGCTGGACTATGCCGACTCCGGGATGATGGGCTGGCCGAGCAACGACGCCCCCGGATCCTTCTGGCAGACCCCCGTTGAGGAAGGCGCCGCTCGGCTTGCGGAACTCATGCGCCGCTACCGGCCCGATGTGGTCGTCACTTACGACGAGAACGGTTTCTACGGCCACCCCGACCATATCCAGGCCCACCGGATCACGATGGCGGCGGTGGAGATGACCGAGCTGACACCGAAGGTGTACTGGACGACGATGCCCCGCTCGGGGATGCAGCGGTTCGGGGAGATCATGCGCGAGTTTCATCCGGACATGCCGGAGCCGGATCCTGCCGAGGCCGCCGCGATGGCTGAGATTGGGCTGCCCGACGATGAGATCACGACGTGGGTGGACACCACCGTTTTCAGCGGTCAGAAGTTCGATGCGCTGGCCGCGCACGCCAGTCAGGGCGAGAACATCTTCTTCCTCAAGATGGGCAGGGAGAGGTTCGGCGAGTTGATGGGCATGGAGACTTTCGTACGTGTCCAGGACGCCACCGGCGCGGCCGTACCCGAGAACGATCTCTTCGCCGGACTGCGCTGATCCGTCCGTCCGACCAGGGCGTGGGAAAGCTCATCGGCGGCACACTTGCGGAGCAGGATGCGCAGGCCCTCGTGGCTGATGTCGTCGCGCGGCATCCCCGGCACGAACTGGCGACGCAGCCGAGATCCAGGCGGCGTCCTTGCCGGGGGTGATGCTGCCGGTGCGGTTCTCGAGCCCGCAGGATGCGGCGGCGTCGACGGTAGCGAACTCGATGAGGTCGCGGGCGCGCAGGCCGCCGTCGAGGCTCTGCGGCGAGATTCCGAGGGAAAGCCCGGTGTCCCGCAGCGCATGACGCGCCCTGTAGGTCTCCGGCATGCCCGTCACGGCCACCCGCTCCGCGTTGAACCGCTCGAAGATACGGTCGTAGACCTCCAGCCGGCGGGCGGACTCCACATCGACGTCGATGTCCGGCAGCGACGTCCGCGCTCGCGTCTCGTATTGGGGCGTACAACGTGATTCAGGACCCCAACGGTAGGACGTGGGACCCGGTCGAGGACGACGCAGGCCGGGAACGTGTCCGTTTCCACGGGGAGGCCTCGAAGGAGTTCGCCCACCTCGTCGGCCGCCCGTCGCCGCGACGCTGGAAACGCGGCGAGCGGAACCCGGTGAAGGTGATGGACCTGAGTGAACTGCGCGAGGTCTACGGCGGCCGCTGCAGCGGTTCACCGCCGACGCGAGACCTACGCCGAGACCCACCTCGCCATCGCCGGACTGGTCTCCGATCGCTCCGCCCGCAGGGCAACCCGGCGCAAGCCGAGCACTGAACTGGTGCTCGCCCACATACCGCCTGCTGGTCACGCACCAGCCAAATTGCCAGGCCTGCATGCCCAGACCTCAATCGCTCCCATGGTCGTTAGTACTCCAGCCGTACTTCTCCATTACTGCTGGTCAACGGCCTGAGTGTGGGGAGTGTAGCGGGGTGGGTTTGGGTGCGGGGCGGTCCTGGCGGTCCGTCCCGCGAACGTGTGACCGCGCCGCATGTAGTGACAGTGCCGGGCGCGTGCTTGGTGGCGGCGTCTCCAGTGCGACCAGCTCACTGCATGCTCGCGCGGTGGAGGGCGGTGGTGGGGTTCAACTGCCAGCAGACGGCGGATTTCTGCCGGGGTGAGATCCACGAGCTCGGGTGTGTCGGCCGCGTCACCCCTTTTTCGCGCTCCTGGACGGCCATCGCGGCGAGGAAAACGTGCGCGAGCATGACGAGTGTGATGTGCCGGTACCAACCGACGTATCGGCGGACTTCGTACTGATCCAGGCCGCACTCGTTCTTCGCGCTCTGGAAGCACTCCTCGATCTTCCAGCGGCAGCCCGCGATGCGGGCCAGGTTGGCAATGGTGGCGTCCAGCGGCGCGCTGGCCAGGTAGTAGGCGATCTCGTCGGGCCTGGTGGTGCTGCGGCGGGCGAGCATCCAGCGTTGCCGGGTGGGTTCGTCGCCGTCGAACTCCCAGACGGCGGGCAGCCGGGCGGCGGCCCAGTCGTAGAGGCGCGGCCCCTTGGCGCCGTTGCCGCAGGACAGGCGTTGCCATGCCTCGGGTGGGGCCTGGTCGATGAGGTAGTCGATGCGTGGGCCGTGGACCTGCTGTGACTTGGGCACCGCGACGACGTAGGACAGGCCGGCGTCTTCCAGGAAGCGGCGGAAGCGGGAATCCTGCCCGTAGGCGGAATCCGCGGTGACCCAGGAGAAGACGAGCGGGGAGTGAAGGGCCCGCCCGACCATGGCCCGGGCGAGATCGTTTTTGGTGGTGAAGTCACGCTCGTCAGGGATCCGGGCCGCCCGGCAGCGATCTGGGTCGTTCGTCCAGGACTTGGGCAGGTAGAGCTCTCGGTCGACCAGGGCGTGACCGCGTGTGGTGGCATAGGCGGCGAAGACACCGATCTGGCAGTTTTCGGTCCGGCCCGCCGTTCCCGAATACTGTCGTTGCACCCCGGCCGAAGTGGTGCCCTTCTTGACGAAGCCGGTGTCATCGATAATCAACACACCTTCTGGTGCACCGAGTTGCTCTGCTGCATAGGACTGCAGCTCATTGCGGAAGAGTTCACTTAAACTCTGCCATTTCGCCGTGGTGGCAGCCGCCTTGCGACGCAGCTCCTGACTCATTGTCGGAGCGGCGCCCGTTGACCTACGGTTCCCCCCATTCCCACCCCGAGAAGACCGCCGACGTCCTGCGGCGGCACCTCACGGGCGACCAACTCGCCGTCCTGCTGACCCGCGAGTCCTTCGCAGACCAGGATCCCCGCTAACGGCAGAGACGCTCCCACGCCGCGTAGACGCCGCAGCCGGCGACGTCACCGCCGCCGTCCACCAATGGCTCGTCGAGACAGGCCGCATCCACCCAGAAGCCCACATCATCCATCTGGAAGTCCGCACCTGGCGCCCCCGATGACACAGGCCGGCGCGTCCCGGCGATCACGTGTCTCGATCAGATGGTCCTCGTTGTCAGGCAGCCGTTCGAGCGAGGGCCGGAGGCCAGTGCTGCCGCAGGCCGTAGCGTCTCACTGAGCGGTGTACATCGTGAAGCTGCGTGAGGATCCGTCCCGACCCGGCGCAACACACCGATTGTCAGTGGTGGCGTTTAGCCTCCATCCTCATGAGTCCTGCGCGCCGACCGGCCAGCGAACTTCCCTGGGATCCAGCCAAGTTGCGGCTGGTCTACAGCCATGTTCACCCCGCCGTGCCCTACGAGGACGAGGACACCCTCGAAGACTGGCACGTCTCCATCCGCGCCTACCACGACGAGGAGGAGGAATGCGATGGCGGCTGCACCGACGCCTGCCAGCAACTCATTGACAACGGCAGTGAAGTCGGCCGTCTGCGCCTGTGGCGGCTGCGCGACTACACCGGTGCGGACCGCTGGATGGTCGCGGACGCCCAGTCGGGAGACCTGGAGAGCATCGCCTCCGCCGTCCTCGACGACGACGAGTACTGCGCCGCCTTCCAGGAGGCCATCGACTGCCCGGTGGGGGATCTGCTCATCCTGGATCGTGTGTTCCTAGCCCGGCCATGGCGCGGCTTCGGGCTGGGCCCGGTCTTTGCTGCCGAGGCCGTGCGCCGTCTGTCCGGTGGCTGCTGCGCGGTCGCGGCCGAGCCCGGCATGGCCGAATGGCCCGACAACCGGGACGAGGTGAGTGATGCTTACCGCGCCACCGCCAAAGCCAAGATCGCCGCCCTGTGGGAGTCGATCGGCTTCCGCGCCTTCCGTGGCGGCGTGCAACTGCTCGACACCAGCCTGCAGGAGCCCATCGACCTGCACCGCGCACGCCGCAAGGACCTGGAGGATCTCTCCGACGCCTACCGAGCCCACCTGAAGGGTCAGCCCGTCAGCCGTGAGCCGGCCACGCCCCCGTCCGCCGCGCCGGAGGCTTCCACATCGGCCTCCGGTATCCGCCAGCCGCCGCCCGCAGCCGCAGCGGCGGAGACGAAGCACAGCGACGGACTGGCGGCCGCCGCGAGCCTGTCCGACCTCCGACGGGTGTGCGAAGGCACCGGCTGGATCCCCGAGGACCGCGCCACTGCCCTGGCCGCCGCAGCGCAGGTCACCCACGACAGCGACCTGCGCGACCTGGCCAGCCAGGTCAAACAAGTGCACTTCGGCCTGCGCGGTGCCTGGGCCTCCGCGGTAACTTTCCCCGCCACCAGCTTCGATCTGTCCCCCTTCCGCCCGTCCCGCTTCCGCGAGGAGCCCATCCCTCTGGGACCGCTGGCAGGCGTGTGGGTCTACGGTTCCAACCTCAACGGCCGCTACCAGGGCCGCTCCCACGCCGTCGGCGACGGCTGTCAGCACGGCCGCCCTCTCACCCCGCACACCGAGCGGATGACCCTGGCCAACCTCCTGAACCTCAGCAGCTTCTGGGAATGGCAAGGGCCCCGCTGCTCCTTCTGCCACGGATGGTCCGGGCAACGTCTGACTCGCGACCAGTACACCTACTACCGCACCGTGCTCGCCGATCACCGGCACTGACCACAGCAATCACACGACCGGACCCAGGCACCTGCCGGCGGCCTTGCGGGTTGCCGACATGGCGTGCCTGGCCGGTCTTCACCTGCTCGCCCGCGGTGCGTGGCCGGTTCGCCAGAGCCAGACGCCGGTCAGAGTCGGGCTGGGGCTTGGCTGCGCTGGTGCCGGGCGGGGTGGTGTCGGTGGGGTGCTTGGACTGCGCCAGGTGGCGGGTTCCGTTTTCGTTGAGGCCTACGGCGTCGATGCCGGTGCGGCGGGCCTCGACGCGGACGAAGTGGGTGAGGGCCGGGGAGAGCAAGGTCTTCCCGGCGGGGGCGCGGAGTCTGACGCGCGGCGGTCGAGGGAAGCGCAACTCCTGTGGTCCGCTGGAGTGCAGGAGGATCCGCTCGTCGAGTCAACCCTCATACGCAGCTTGGGTGATACCTCGACCTCGCGTTGAACCGCTGAGTCTGGTGGGCGTCGAGCGTGTTCGGCGGCGGCCCTGCGCGGCGCCTCGCATTTGGGATCGCTGCTGCGGCGCGCACTTACCAACATGCCTGTCGTCACGGCCGTCTGACTCCCGTCGCATGCGAGACGGTCATGACTGCACCGGCCCTCCAAGCTGTGTGACCGATCCTGTCGCCCAGGCCTGCGGCAGACTCAATTCTGAGAGCGGTTCTGGGCGAGCTCTGGGATGTGAAGGCGTGTGTGCGGGTTGGCGTCTTGGTTTTGAAGGTGAAGGAGTGCAACGTTCTGGGATGTGGTGGGCTGGCCCGCTTCACGGTGGCGGGCCGGCCCTTCACTCCGGTTCGTCTGATGTGTTCTGCAGGAAATCCTTGATGATGCGGTCCACTTCGGCGGGAGGTACGAGTTGCTCCCAGCGGGTCGGTCCGTCGGGGCAGGGGTAGCAGGTGAGGTGGATCGTTACGGATCCGTCTGGTTCGGTTCGGGCGAAGTCTTTGTGGGGTTTGCTGGTGCAGCTCTTGTGCGGGTCGGGGGTGTGGAGGTCGCGGACGAGGGTGGCGCGGTGTCGTGCGGGCAGGGTGTTCTTGCGTCGGCAGTCTGTGCAGCGCAGTAGGTGTGGTACGGCTTCGGGGTGCTGGAGGTAGTGCCATCCGCCGCCTTCGAGTGTGTTGCAGCCGGCGCAGAGGGGTCCGCGGACCTTCCCGTGTCCGGGTTCGTGGCAGTGGTCCCAGTAGTAGGCGCGCCGTGGCTGGGTGCACAGGCAGCACAGGTAGGCGTCGGCTCGGGTTCTGGGTGACAGCGATGCGTAGAGCACGCCTGCCAGATGCCCGCTGTAGACCTGGTAGACGGCCTGGGCGCAGGCCGGGCAGAGGGTGACGAACCCGCTCGAGGTCGAGCTGCGCGGCCAGTCCCCGTGTGCACCGCACCGTGTGCATGCCGCTGCGTTCACTGTGAGATCCGAGGCGGTGGTCTCGGCGCGTGTGAGCATGGCCGCATAGGCGTCAGGGAGCAGCCAGTTCGTGCCTGACCAGGACAGCAGAGGGAAGGGGCGGGTGCCGGCCAGCGCCGGTGGACGAGGGCGTGCCAGGAGGGCTTCGAGGAGTAAGGGGTCCGTCAGGTCCTCGACCGCGGTGCGTTCATTGAGGGGCTTGCGGCACACGAAGTCGCTGCAACCGCAGCTGTGGTTGTGCTGGTGCAGATCTTGCGCTTGCTCGATCCAGTCCAGCAGTCGGGCCCGCCAGTCGTGCAGCAGACTCGCCTCCCGCCGTCGTTGCCGGGGCAGGGCGAGGGGCACGGTGCGCTCCGGACGGAGATCGAGCTGGGCCAGCGCATGGGCGGCGCGCCGGATGTCGCGGTCGTCGACCCGCCACGCGCCTTTGTGTTTGTAGCCGCGCACGGCTACCTCGCCGATCATGACGTGGTTGTTCTCCTGGAACCAGTAACGCGACAGGCCCTCGCACGCGGCGGGGACGGCACTGCTGCCGGTGAGGTCGGCGAGTATCTGCTGGGCTGTTGCGGGGGAAATCAGCATGGCTGAGGGGCCTTTCTTTCGTAGGGCGGGGCCGATGCGTCATCGGATCCGATGGCTGTCGAAGACAGCACGGCGTCGGCACCGGGCCGGTGGTGCGGTGGGGGCGGAGGGAAGCGTCAGCCCGGCGGCCAGCCGTGTGCTGGTCAGCAGTGCTGCCCGGGCCGGCGCCGGTCCGCCTGCCTGTGCGAGTGGGTGGGTCAGTCGAAGAGGGCGTCCTGGACGGGGTGTTGATGGCGTGGCCGGGGGAGCGGGGCCCGCGGTGGTGGCGGGCAGGGGTCGGCGGGTGTGGTGTCCCGGGCCGTGTTGGCCACAGCCGTGCCGGTCAGGGCCTGGTGGCAGGCAGCCCTCAGGTCGGGCAGGCGCAGGCGCGCCCCGAGCAATCGCAGGAACTCGTCGATGTCCCAGTCGATGAGGGCGCCTTGCCGGGAGAGGTAGAGGCCGGTGCGGCGGATGCGGTAGGTGTCGTGGTAGTCGAGCAGGAGGTAGCCGGCGAGCTGATACAGCGCGGCGCGCCCCAGTCGCTCGGGCCGGATGGTGGCCTTGCAGTCGATGAGGCAGCCGCCCAGGATGAAGTCCGCGTCCGCGCCACCCACGTGCCCGCTGCCCTCGAAGACGGGACCGCAGATCCGCTGCCCGGCGGGCAGTTCCCGCAGGGCGGGGAACGGGCCGGGGTCCGCGGCCGGCATCATCTGGCGCCGGACATCGTCCACCACGGTGGCGGGCACGGCTGCCAGCAGGTCCTCGAGGCCGGCATCGGGCGCGCACCGGCCCAGGCTGTTGCCGCGCACGAAACCGCCCAGCCGGTAGATCGTTTCGAAGCCGGACGCGACGTGGCACAGCCGGACCAGCCGGTCCTCCGCCTCCCCGGCCAACGCCAGCGGCACACCTTCGCGCTTCTCGTAGTCGCGTAGTTCGGCCAGCAGGTCGTGGCCGGCTTCCTGGACGGCGAGGGTCACCTCCCGACTCGGCCAGCCGTTGTCGTCGATGCGGGCCAGATCGACACCGCAGGCGATGGGCCCGCCGGTGGGCGCGCCCAGGCTGATGCGCAGCCGGTGGTCGATGGTGTGGCCGATGAGAGCGTAGTCCGGGCGCACGCCTTCGGATTCCGGTGTGACGGGGGCTGGAAAGAGGGCCAGCCGCCTGCGTAAGTCGGGTAACAGCCCCTGGGGCCGCGGCAGATGGTCGGCGAGGAAGCGGGACAGGGGCGAGGCGGGATCCGCGAGCGAGGACGTCAGACTCATAGCCCCGCATCCTTGCGGCCGGGTCTGACAGCCGGCAGCGCCCACAAGAGCGATCTTCCTGCGCAGGCAATGATCAGGCCACCGCAGCCAGGCCGAACACAAGCATCCCCGGTCTTTGGCGTGCTGCTCAGCGGCCCAGGGCTGTGCCCGGCGCGCATAAAGACAGTGGAATTGCGACAAAGTGAGGAGCCGGACTGCCGACGGTTTGCCGGTCTCTGTTGCCAGTACGCCGACTGGCAACTGGACAGACCCGTGACGAGGACACAGGGCCCCGCCTCGGTGTGAAACCGCTCGCGCGACCGGGCCATCGCCCGCTGCCACGGTCCACACCCTGCCGACAACATTGCGTCCACAACCCGTGGAGCCCACGGCGACCTGCTGCAATGCACCAGCACTGCGACCAGCCGATCGCCATCCTCCTCCTGGCCCTCCGAGAACTGCCTGACCCTCGACCGCCAGCCGCCGCGTCCCCGGCCTAACCCGGACACGAAGGCCCCCTGCCCCCACCTGGCGCAGGCAGCGGGCCGGAATCGGCTGCTCGCCTGGAAGCCGAGATGCCAAGACGTGAGCATGGTGTTCTGGCGCTGCGAAGCTGTCCCTGTGTCGACGACGCGCCCCAGCCCGCTCTGGTCGAGGCCCGGTTCAAAGACGCCCACCACCACCAGTGGAGCGTCGGCCCGCCCGGTGAGGGACGTGGGGTGGCGCTTCGTGCCGTCGGTAAAGTGTTGCCGAGCTGGAGCAGGCGGGCAACGGGCGTACCGCCGTCGCCCGCCTGCGGGTTGCGGGGCGTACACGCCCCTTTCGCAGGGCTGGTGGGCCGCAGTGCGGCATGTATCGGACGGCAGGCGTAGCGCTTACGCGCTGCACCGGCCTGGTCGCGTGCCGGACGGCCGCTCCGCGCACTCGCGCGTTGAGGAGTGGGTGGGACGCCGAGGAGGTGTCTGGGTGTGCCTGGTCGCTGTGTGTGCCGGGGTCTGGGGGTCGGTGCCTGTCGCGTCTGACTCGACCCGGCAGGCAGCCCGGCCTTTGCTGCGCGTCGTGCGACGGCATCTTGGTGCACCTGACCACCCGTGCCGCCGGAGATGTCCAGTTGTCACAGCTTGCCCCCACCAGGGCCATTCACTGGGCTCTTATGAACTAACCCGCCTCTGAGGCGAATCAAGGAGCGAGAAGCAGCATCTTCTATGCGGTTTCAGTATCGAACTTGCTAGTGTGTCATACATGTCGCTTGGTACTGAAGAACTGTTGAGGCTCACGGTGTCGGCGCTGATGAGTCGGGTGGGTGAGCGGCAGGGGGATCTTGCGGTTGCGTTGGGCCAGGCTCAGGCGCAGGTGTCGCGTAAGCAGTCGGGTAAGCAGCACTGGACTCTGGATGATGTGGACCGGCTGGCGGCGCATTACGGGCTGGGGGTGCTGGATCTGCTGGCCGGCCCGACGCACGCAGTGACAGCCCTTGCCGCGGACCGCGACGGTGGTGCCGCGCAGGCCTCGCTCCTGCTTGCTGCGTCCCCCGCAGCGCTCACGCGGAGCCCTGCGCTGGTGCCGCGCAATGAGGCTTTGGGCGGGCCGTGTGTGTTGTGCGGTGAGCCTGCCACGGAGGCGGTGGAGGGCGTGTGGCAGCACCTGACGAGCGAGGAGTGCGCCGAGGCCCTGGACGCGGCTGCGCCGCTAGCGCCGCTGGCCGACTGCGCTGAAGATGCGGACCAAGAGGAGGAGTTCACGTCCGCCGGCTCGGGGGAGTCAGTCCTGCCGGGCCTTGAGGAACCTCAACAGGGCTCCGTAGAAGCCGACGTGGACTTCGTCGCGCCCATGGGGGCGGGGGAGTCTGCGGTGCCGTACCCCGGCGATCCGCAGCCCGAGCCCGAGCCCGAGCCCGAGCCCGAGCCCGAGGCTGCGGATGTCGGCTCGGACGTCGTCGCGGCCTCGGCTGCACCTGCGGCGCGTGAGTCCGTTCGGCAGGTGCCCGCGCCGGAGCCTGACTCGGCCGTGGCGCCCGTGGAGCCTGCCGTGCCGGCGTCCGTACCTGTGCCGGAGGGGGAGCCCGCTCCGGCCGTCGTCGGGGAACCGGCTCTGGTTGCTGCGGAGGCTTCGCGGCCGGCGGTGAGTCGGGCACCCGGCTACGCCTCGGGGACGCTGGTCGACCAGATCCACGCCCGTGTGCGGGATGTCCTGAGTGAGCATCAGGGCGACGTCGAGACGGCGCAGGCGGAGCTCATCAAGCGTGCGATCCCGGACGTGATGGCGTTGTTCGAGCGCTCCCGGGTCGGCGGACGCTACGCGCACTCCAAGTTCCCGCCGACCGATGACATTCTGCGGAAGAAGTCGCAGAAGGGTGCGGATGAAATCTGGGAGGGCCGTCCGAAGTGGCGGAACAAGGCGGCTTTTGATCTGGCCAGGAAGGGCCAGGACATCGAGGTGACTGCCCTGGACATGAATGCGGCCTACCTGTCCGCGTTCAAGTGCTGGCTCCCGGTCGGGAAACTTCTTGAAGACACGACGGGCGTGCACGAGCCGAAGCGGTCCGGTGTCTACCAGATCACCCCGGCCGAGTGGACACACACCAACCTGCCCAACCCGCTGGGGAACCGGCAGGAGCCGGGTCCGCTGTGGGTTCCTGACTCCCTGTTGCGTCTCCTGCTCGACTGCGCGCAGTGGGGCCTGTGTGAGACGCCCGTCATCCACCGGGCCCTGTTGTCCGGCGGTACGGAAAGTCTGCTCGAAAAACTGCGCCGCGCTCTGGCGGAATCACGGAAAACGGCTATTGCGGAAAGTGGCGAAGTCGCCGTGGAGTACGTGAAATCCATGTATTCTAAGTTCGTGTCCACGATCGGTGAATCCAGCGCCAACACGGATATTCGCCGTCCGGACTGGATGCACATCATCCGTGCCAAGGCTTTCACGAACCTGTGGCGCAAAGCCTATAAGGCGCACACGGCGGGGTTGACGGTGGTGGAAATCTCCGGAACGGACGAACTTCACGTTGCGGGCGACTGGCGTCCGGTGTTCCCTCAGGGTCGCGACCTGAACCAGGTCAAGGAAAAGAAGCTCTACACGCTCGGGGGTAAGCACTAATGGCCGGGTCGCCAGACTTGTGGGCACGCTGGGGCGACTGGAAGAAATTCGATACGCGCGGGATGAAGGGCGGAGAGGCCCTGATCCTGGAACTCAACCGCATCGTCTACGAGTCCGGCTTTTCCTCACCCATCACCTCAACGCGCGGCCAGAACGCCCGGCTGCGCTACCTCGACAGCAAGGCCGGCCGCGCCGAGCTGAGCGCCCAGGGCGTCACCGACCGCGCCATGCGCTCCTGGTTCAGCGGCAAGTCCCGTCCCTCCAAAGCCAACTTGGAACGCCTCGACAGCGCGTACTGGGTCCGCCGCCGGGAGAACCTGATCCGCTCCGGCTCGCTCAAGCGCCACCTCCACAACGACGGCCAAGGCCGCCGCATGGAGATCTACCCCGTCGACCAGAGCGCCGTCACGCCCAGCCGCGCCCGGACGAACATCACCGAACGCTCGATCACGGTCCGCTACGTGTGGGCCGACATGGTCGATGCCTGGGCCGACCAGGACGCCAACCTGATGGACGAAATCTGGGACGACGTCATCACCGACCTCGACAGCGACTACGCCGCCTACGCGTATGTGTCCTCCGTCGGCATCGGCGCCTGATCCGTTGTGGGATCTCAAGTGATCGCGCCCCGAGCGATCACGGGCAGCGCAGCACCTCGAGGGTCCTTGGGGCTACTGGTGCGATGCGCGCCTGGTTCTGGTCGGCTCTGCAGTGTCTGCCTCGAATGCGGTGAGGATGAGCCGTCCCTCGACTCCGGTTTCGACGACCTTCACCAGCAGCGTGCTCGTGTCGTCGAAGCGCAGGGTGAAGTGCGGATCGAGTTGCATCAGGAAGTCGAAGCCTTCCCTGTCCTCCGCGGCCAAGGGCGATTCGAGGCTCGCCTCGGACATCCAGGTGTCTCCGCCGGTACGGACCGCGACCTGCACACCAAACCTGCCCAGACACGTCGATCGATTGGCCCACCACTCAAGCGTCGCGGTGCCCTCATAGCTGTCCATGGTTCAAGTATCGCGAGCGAGTAGGCAGCCGCGTATCAGCGGTGCTGAATCTGAGGTCAGAAGATCGTGTTACGAGCTCTTATGAAGCAGGCCATGAGACACCGCAGGTCAGCACCCTGCCCGTCCGGAGCGGCCTCAGTGAACCTGGCAAAGATGCACCGGGAGCTGAGACGACCGCAGATGAAGGACGCCGGCCGCGATCGACGGCAGTCGCAGGGACATCATGGGGGAGGCCCTTTCGGTGGCGGAGCCGGTCGGGTCAGGACGACAGCGTGACCAGCCGGGTGTGGTCCTGTGCGTCGACGCACGCCTGGTAGGGGTTGGGGTCGCCCGGCCGCTCCTGGCACTGCCACGTGATGCCCGCCCTGCGGACCTGGACGGGTTTGGCCGCCGCGCCGTGCCAGGCATTGATGTAGGCGGCCGCCGCCTGCAGCGCGGCGGTGCAGGACACGTTCCTGGTCGCCGACACCGCGAGCCCGGTGGCCCCATCTGTCCCGCAGTAGGCGGCCTTGGGGGCCGTGCCGGAATCGGCGAACGACGGGGCCGGAGCGGCGAGGCAGTAGACGGCGGCGCCCAAGAGGACCGCAATCCTTCTCATCCTGATCGAGTGCACGTCGATACCTCCTCATTCCGAGTCTCTGGGTTGCTTGGGCTGTGTGCTGTCTGGAGCCGAGTACCTGGTCGTGCTCCGCGCAACCGTCTCACTGCGTACCGGCATCCTGGGTGACCGCGGTGACCGCGGTGACCGCGGTGACCGCGGTGACCGCGTCGCCCGTGGGGGCGGGGATCGGGTTGGCTTTGTTCATGAGAATGGACAGCAGATGTTCACTACTCCGGAAGGCGGCAGGCGCACCGAAGGATTCGAACAGTGCGTGAGTCGAACTCGATCTCCGACGACCACAACGGCGCAGTTCGAGATCATGCCGGTTTGACTCAGGAGGGCTGAGTCGGCGAGAGCTGCCACCGGCCCGAGTGGCCGGGCGGCAGTCCCATGCCGCGCCGGATCGCCGTGTAGTACTTCTCCCGAGCCATGCGCTGCTTCTCGATCTGGGCCAACCATGTGTCAGCGGTACAGCCAGGAGCTCGCAGAAGGTCGGCAACCTCCATTACGGTGACCGCCCACCTGTGCGCAGCCTCTACAACGTCCGGAGAGCCGAGCATCAGCAGCCCTTCTCCGGCTGCGGACCGGGAGTCTGCGGCGTCGAGCAGCAGGGGAGCTACCTCTGCGGACGGCAGGGGTGCGGATAACCGTCGTGGCCGAGATGTGCTGCGACGCGACGGTGAAGAGTGACGGTCTTCTTCAGCGTCAGCGCGTAGTCGGCGTAGGCCGCCAGCTGCTGCTCCTGCCGTCGGGCTGCGTGCTCCCGACGGAACCTCGCCCGATCGCCACGCATGACCACTACGTACGAGCCGAAGGCTCCGACCATCACCCCGAGCAGGGCGGGGAGTTGCTTTATGAAGTCTGACATCAACGCATGCTATTGCTCCACAGACGTGAAGGCGGCAGCCGTCCCGCCTCTTGCTCCGTGCTCCTGACTGACGAGCAGGCAGAAACACCCGCCATTGCAAAAAATCGAACAGAGTCTGGCCGTACTGCCTCCCGGAGTGCTGGACATCTGCTGTCCATTCTCATGAACAAAGCCAGGGCCCACTGAGCCTGCCGAGCCGCGGGTGACACCGAGCTCGGTGGTTCGTTGATTCCACATGCCTGTACTGCCGTCACCGGAAGAGATCGCTGCCCGGCCCCGCCCAAGCCTTCCCGTCCTCCGCGGGTGGCCTCACCGCCGCTGCCACCGCAGCGCGGCCGGGGGCAGTACTGGCCAATTGGCTCCGACGCCGCAAGAAGCGCCGGGACTGAGCCGCCCGCCCCCCGAACCCCACCACCCACAACGCCACAGGGCCCGGTACGCAATGCGTACCGGGCGTCGTCGACCCGGCACGCTCCATCGAAGCTCTCGGCGAAGCACTCGATGCCCTCGGCTCCGCTGACCGGAGCCCCAACCCCGACTACGCAGCGTCGGGGGATCACGACGAAGCCGGTTGTGTCCTTGGGGCGGGCGACTGAAACGAGCGGATACGGTTCCCCCATGACGAAAACTGCCCGGACCGCGAAGCGTATGGGAGCCCTCGTCGCGGCAGCCGCCGTGACCGCGCTCGTCTTCCCCGCCCAGGCCCACGCCGCTGCCGTCGCCTGCGGCGGCGGGGTCTCGACGCAGAACATCGGCGCCCGGGGCTGTATTTCCGCCGAACGCTGGAAAAACGGGGGGATCTTCTGGCGCGACATCACCGCCCACGCCCTCATCACCAACTCCCGCTCCCACGCCTCATGGGTCGAGTACGAGGCGTACCTCCAGGCGGGCAGCGGCGACTGGGTGAAAATGGGCAGTGGCCGGACCATCGTGGAGCGGCGTTCCACGGTCGGCCCGATCGCCATTGCCTCCAAGTCCCGCGTCTGTGACACGGTCAAAGCCACGATCCGCGTCCACGTGAGGCCGGCGGGGGGCGCCTGGTCGAACTGGTCCAGCGCGGCGACCTCGCAGTGCCAGACCTGACGCTGCCAGACCTCGCACACCGCAGCGCCCCCGCCTCCGCTACCAGGAGGACGGGGGCTCTCGTGTTTTCTGCGGCAGGCACGGGCGGTGCTCCCCGATCACCCAGGCGAGGCGTTCGTATGACTGATGGCAGACAAGCTCTCGCCACGCGGCAGGCCGGGGCTCTGATGGCGGGAAGCACAGGTTCCCTGGCCGTGACTGTGCATGCACAACTCACGACCAGAGCGCCGGGCTTCAGGTCTGCCGCATAGCGGCAGGTCTCGCCGTGACGATGGCCGTGGGCCCGTTGCGGTGCTTGGCCACGATGAGGTCGGCCTCGCCAGGGCTACGAGATTCGGAAAGGCGGGGGAGCAGGCCGCATGGTGCTGCCGTGGTGCACGGCCATCCCGGCGAGCTCGTCCTCGAGGGTCACGCGGAACGGCGGAATTCTTGCTGGCTCCCACAACTAACCCCGGCCGCAGGGATGTTCAAGCCC
Organism: Streptomyces sp. NPDC107517; assembly: GCF_055582645.1. NCBI lineage: Bacteria > Bacillati > Actinomycetota > Actinomycetes > Kitasatosporales > Streptomycetaceae > Streptomyces > Streptomyces sp. NPDC107517. Next base: position 18,124 of record NZ_JBVJPM010000057.1, read on the forward strand.
CGCACGGATATTCTCCTGCGGGGTGTTTCATGTGCGGAGGGGGGGCCGTGTGAATCTGGCAGACCGGCTGAGCAAGGCCAAAGACCTGCTCATCGATGACGAGCCTTTCGCGGAACTTCCCGACGTCATCGGCTACCAGGACATCGTCCACCAGTGGGACCGCGGATACCGCGCGACGCTGGAACGCCTGATCCGCTCCGGCGACACCGGCCCCAGGGGGGCCCAGATCCACGATTTCCCCAAGAACGAGACCGCCGTCAGGCCGCTCGCTCACTTCGACCCGCGTGACCGGATCATCTACGAGGCCATGGTCTACCGCATCGCTCCCCGGATCGACCGACAGCTTCACCCCTACGTTTACGGCAACAAGTGGTGGCACCGCTTAGCCCGGCCCGTACCGTGGTCGGCCTGCTGGCGAAGGATGAAGGAGCGCACCCGCAATACCCTGCGCCGCAATCCCGCGCTGCACATCGCGCACACCGACGTCTCCGCCTTCTACGAGCACATCGACATCGGATCCCTCGTTGAGAGCCTGTACGACTTGGACGGCGACGAGAGTCCGGGCGAGGATCTGGCAGCCTTCTTGAACCGCTTCCAGTCCATCACCGACGCCCGCGGACTGCCCCAGGGACCGGACGCCTCCGGCATCCTCGCGAACCTGGTCCTGATGCCGATAGACGCGTTCCTAGCTCGGGAGAAGTTCCCGTTCGGGCGCTACTCGGACGACATCCGCATCTTCCACCGGGACCGAACGGCCCTGCGTGATGTGCTCATAGAGATCACCCGGCTTCTGCGCGGATTAGGCCTGACCATCGCCGGGTCCAAGACTCGGATCCTGGACCCGGAAGCGGGCCTGGCCGAAGAACTCGACACCCGCTACAGCTCTCTGAAATACGCGGTCAAGAACGGAATCCCCGGATCACGGGACAAGATCAGGAAAGAGTTCGAGTCCCTGGACAAGGAAGGCACGTTCAGCGGCACGAAGACCCGGTTCGTCCTGAACCGCATGAGCGAGCTCGACGACGACTACGCCGTCAGTTGGTGTCTGGAAAGCCTGGAGCGCACGCCCCATGCCGTCACCGAGGTCTTCCGCTACCTCGCCACTACCGGCCGTTCGCGGGAGCGCGAGATCACCGGCCGTCTGGCACGGTTCATCGACCAGGGGGCCAGCGCCTCGTTCCCGTTCACCGAACAGCGCATCCTGCGCTACTTCCTGAGCACCCAGGACAGCGCGGCGAAGACGAAAGAGGCCGCGTGGATGGTCCTGGAAGACCGCAACCGCCAGGACTACTCACGCGAGGTCGCCGCCCGCTGCGCCGGGCGGCACGCCTCCCTCGCCGAGTCCCGTATCCTCCGCAACCGTTTCGAGCGCGAGCAGATACCCGCCGTGCGGAGGGCGCTACTCGTGGGCCTGTACGAGTCCGGGCATCTGACGAGCGACTACCTCAGCGAGGTCAAGGACGCCTACGCGCATCTTCGGTGGACCTGCACATTCCTGGCCACCGAACCCGACATAGCCCTCCCGAAGATCGGATGATCATGCTCCAGCCGTCCCAGCAGATCGACACCGTGCGCGCCGAACTGGAGCGCATCAAGGGCAACTGCCTCTACACCGCACAGGGCTACTTCGAGGCCGCGAAGAACGCCGAACTGTGGGGGCGGCTGATGGTCTTCATCCCGGCCTGCATCACTGCCGTGGCCGGACTGCTCGACGCCATCGGCATCAAGGGGCCATTCAGCGCGGTCGCGGCCGTTGCCGGCTCCGTCGCCGCCACCGCCTCATTCCTCGGTTCCCAGAAGAACGCCGCGGATTACCTGTCCTCCGCGCGGGCCTACACCGCGCTCAAGCACCGGGTGGAATCCGAACTCGGCCTTTTGACGCCCGACGCCGACCCTGCGGACTTGTCTGCCAGGGCGCGGGAGCTGAACGCCGACTACATCAGGATCACCGCCAACGACATCCCGATGCCGAACCGGTTCTTCGACCAGGCCAGCAAGCGGATAGAGCTGGGCGCCGCTGAGTAACTCCGACGCCACCTCCGCCCGCCGCAGGCCTGCACCGATCATCCGGTGCGGGCCTGCGGTGCTCTCACGTGGATCAGGGCTTGGAGGGGATATCGCCGCACCCGGTCGGGGCGGTCGGCCGACTTCGATGCGGCAACTGGCACCGCTGTTGGGTGTGTCGAAGTCGGCGGCCGAATGGGACATCGGCCACCTTGGGCCGAAGCTCCATCACGATGGAACGGTCGTAGCCGCGATCAGCCGGCCCCGCGGCGCACCCTCGGAGCCGGCGGCCGAGCCGACGGTCCTCCGCCTGAGTGGCGCCGTGAGATTCCAGTACGAGCTGACATTTTCCGGCCAGTTCGGCCCGCGAGTTCACGATCATGATCTTCTCGCCCCCTTAGCTCCTGCCCGGCCTCAAGGACGGGTCCGTAGTCCGAGTAAGAGGGGATCTCTGATGGACCCGACCACGGCCGTCATCGTCTCGACCGTTATCGCCAAGGTCTGCGCGCTGTTGGCACTCTGGATCCGCCTGCGCGGGCGGGCGCGCCGTGAACAGCAGCGGCAGCAGTACCTTCTTCAGGTCACCGAGGTGGTGGCCCTGGACGGCCAGGTGGAGCTCGATGACCGGGACGGCGACGGCCATCGCCTGCACGTGAAGATCACCCGCACTCCGGTTGTAGGGGAGGACCAGGCAGCGTGAGCAACCATGACCCGGCGGACAGCGTTGACCGACCTGCAGTTGCGCCCGGACCTCCCGGACCTCCCGGCCAACGCCACCGCGTCCGGCAGCAGACGGACACGGAGTTCTCCGCCTTCTACCGCGAGAACATCCGCCCTCTGACCGGGTTCCTGATCAACCACGGCGCCGGCGTTCAGATGGCCGCGGACGTCGCCCAGGAGGTCATGACCGACGCGTACCGGAACTGGGAGGGCATCATCCATCCCAAGGCCTGGGTCCACAAAGCCGCCTCACGCGCTCTCGTACGTAACGTCGCCTCCGTCGAAGAACCTGTCGACGACGTACCCGAACCCACCTCCCTGGTGCCCCGTCCCGACGCCATCGCGGAATGGGAAGCCCAGCACGACGCGCTGCCCCTGTTACGCAGCCTGCCGATGAAGCAGCGCCAGGCCATGGCCTGGACACTGGCAGGCTTCACTCCCACCGACATCGCCGACCACCTCGGCCTGCCGGCCGACAACGTACGCGCCAACCTGAAAAAGGCCCGCCGCGCCGCAGCCGTCTACCTCAAGGCACGGGAGGAGGCACAGTGACCCGCCGCCCCAAGCCCAACGACTACGACCCGGCCGCGCATCACTGGCTCACCCAGCACCAGCACGCCCTGACCCACGCTCTCGACGACCTCCTGGACACCGAAGCGGGCCTGCGCGAAATCCTCCTCCACTCCCACCACGACACCGCCACAGACAACCTCGACACCGTCCTCGACACCGAAGCAGGCCTCGCCGCCATCCTCCCCACCCCCCAGACCTCACTGCCCGACACACTCGACACACCCGACACACCGCACCACCACACCGACACGCCGGACCTCAGCCCCGCAGAACGCATGACCCTGCGCAACAACCCCGACGTCAAAACAGCCAGCCAAGACCTCGACGTCGCCCGCGTCCGCAACCCCGCCCTCGACCGCGCCGGCGCCTGCGACCTCGTCCTCGATCTCGCCCGTGGCCTCGCCGACGCCATGGTCCGCGACCGCGACCCCGCCCTCGTCTTCGACGTCGTCTTCGACGTCGCCCACGGCCTCGCCTATGCCCTTGGTCTTGACCGCGACCGCGACCCCGCCGCCCGCGACCGTGCCCTCGACCTCGTCCGTGCCCTCGACCGTGCCCGCGACCTCGTCCATGCCCTCGACCGCGTCGGCGGCCTCGTCCGCACCCTCGACCACCGTGCTTTTGCCCTCGCCCGCGACCGTGCCCGCGACCTTGTCCGTGCCCTCGCCCTCGCCTGCGACCTTGACCGTGCCTCCGACTTCGTCCGTACCTGCGACCTCGACCTCGGCCTCATCGTCGAGATTCGTACCGCCGAGGTTGGCCGGGCCATTGGTCTGGCACTCGGTCGGGAGCCCCTCATGGTCGACAAGGACTCGCTACCTGCGCTCCTGGACGACTTCACCACCACCGACCTGAGCAACGTCGACCTGACCGTTATCGACCTCAGCGGTGTCCGCTGGTCCGAACACACCACGCAGTGGCCGCCGGCCATTGACATCGAAGACCTGAAGGCCCGCTCGGACAAAGCCCCGCCCGGCAGCGGCAGCGGCATCTGGATCGTCCGGTCCGGCACCGCCACCGCCTGCGACCTCGCCGAACGGTGAGACGTATATCGGAAGCTCACGGCGCCCGGGGCAGGGAGGTCACGGACGTCTCGTGCCCGTTGGGACGCCGCCAGGATGGCTTCCTCCCCAGAAATAGGGGCCGCGGGCTCTGGATCGGCCCGCGCGGCGCTGGACAAAGTGTTGGGCGGCTGCCTCAATTTCGTGGGCCGCCTGCCGTGCCGGAGTCGTCGCCTGACAGGTAAAGGGCTCGGCCCGCGATCGTGTTTCGAGCCTTTTGCTGTTTGTGTATGGGGTGGGTTTTGCGGGTTTGGTATAGGCCCCGCTCACGCCTTTTCTGGCCTCCTTTCTTGTTGATGCGTCTTTTCGTTTTTGGATTGTGCTGGATCAGGTTCTTGGGTGGAATTCTGCTCGATTTGAGATCGCGATCTTTCCTTGATGGTTTAGACCACTCTTAGCGAGCCTGAGAGTAGGCCTGTGGCTGTGTGTGATGGGTGGTCAGGGGTGTGGTTGGGCTTGACACCGGGTCAGTTTCAGGTGCATTCTGTAGTTGCAAGGGAGCGCGGGAGCGCGACCCGGTGACCGGAGGCCCGCAGGGCTGGAGGGAACAGACACCGGGTAATCAGCGGCCAAATAGCCTCCTGAGCAGGTAAAATGACTCCCCTTCAGGGAGCAGGGTGTAGGGGCCGGCACCACAGACGGCCTGCAGACCCGGGTCAACCGGGACCGCCCCGCAGTCACCGCAGGTGACTGCCAACCGGGATCACTTCCCCGGCCCCCGCCCAGCGGCCCGGCCCCCTTGGGAGTGACGCAGTCACTCCGCGTCATGTCTCCGCAGGAGACGGCGCGC
>NZ_JBVJPM010000058.1:0-22280 GCF_055582645.1 Streptomyces sp. NPDC107517
TGGAACGTCGCACTCAGGGCCGGGCTGGTCCTTCCCGACGTGGCATAGCCACCGACAGGAGAAGCCCCCCGGATTTATCCGGGGGGAGGAGTCACGCAGTCACCGCTCCTGCATCACTGAACGGATCAGCCCGCCGCAGGGGTGCCGGCCAGAGCACCCGCCCGCTCATGAACGGGAGTTGAGAGTTGCTCCGTGGGCTCCGTAGGTGACGGACACGTGTTCGAGGGCGCGGCTCTCGAGCGCTGCGACGAGACGCTCGAACAGCGCTGTCGCGGCCGGACCGCTCCAGTCGTCCGGAAGGATTTGCGACGGCAGACCGGGGTCGCGATAGGGCAGCTTTCGCCAGTGGTCGATGACTTCGAGGTACTGGACGAAGGCTTCCTGGACGCCGAGGTTCTCGAGCGCCACGGGGTCTTGCTCGATTGCGGAGTACGCGTCCACGAACTGGCGGTATCGGCTGTCGATCTCGTCGAGGTTCCAGGCCTCATGGATCAGCGCTTGCATGTCTTTGCCCGCGACGTAGTCGCCGACGAAGATGGCGCAGTGATCGGTCATTGCCTGCGAAGCGATGGCTTTCTCCGCCTCGGCTCGCATGCGGGCCGGAGCGATCCACACCGCCGCGCCGATGTTGCCGAAGCCGAGGGACGTGAGGTGGTTGCGCAACTGGTGCCGCTTGTCGCGCTGGGCCTCGGGGACGGAGAAGTTGACCACGCACCACCCCTGCGCGAGATCGGCCGGCCGGCGGGAGTGCCAGATGATCTCGTCGCCCGCGGTCAGTTCGGCGACCGCGGACTCGGTGAGCGCATAGCCGCGGACGCCGTCGCGGCTTTCCGACTCGAGCCAGCCGCGCTTCTTGAGCCGGAACACCGAGGTTCGGACGCTGGTGGGATCGAGCCCTGCCTGGGCGAGGAGTTCGACGGTGCCGCCGATCGGCATCCAGTCGCCGGTCCGATGTACGACGGAGCCGAGGAAGGTGACCAGTAGGGTGCGCAGGCGCTGCGTTGCGGGACGGGCGTCATCACGAGTGGTCATAGGGGGATATTGTGCCTGGGCTTTGCGGAGTCTGAGTGCCGGTCAGTCTACTGACCCAGGCGGCTGGCCAGGGTGCGCTGCGGGCTCCTTCTTCGTGGCTGCGGTCGATGTGCACGCTGACGTAGCGGCCATGGGCGGAGCGTCTGCGGGACCGGCCGCGGAAGGCCTCGCCCCACACCTCGAAGACGAAGGTCATCGAGGTGGTCCCCAGGCGGGCGAGTTCCACGGTGGTGGTGACCTGCTGACCGAAGAACAGTGGTGCTTCGAAGTCGACTTCGTAGCGGACGCGCGGTGCTGCGGGGAAGTAGTCGTGAAGTCCGTGCTGTGCCATGAGCCGCGCCTCGGCGGCTTCGACGAAGCGCAGGACGGTGCTGTTGTGGTAGATCCCCGCCGCGTCGGTGTCGATCCATTCCACCTGGGAGTGGAAGACACCGACGCGGGGCGTGTGTGTGTCGGTCACGTCGTTGCCGCGGCGGCATGAACGGTTGGCTTCCAGCGCACGTGCGCGGCGCCGGCCTCTCCGTCGCGCAGCAGGCTCAGGCGCGGCGGGATCTTGTCGGTCCTGGAGGTCGGGGGCTTGCGTCGCCCGGCCCGGAAGGGGTCCGGCCAGTCGGCCCCGGTTCCCGTGTACTCCTGTTCGGCGGCGGCCTGCAGAGTCCAGTGGGGGTTGTAGAGGTGGGGACGGCCCAGTGCGCACAGGTCTGCGCGGCCGGCGAGGAGGATCGAGTTGACGTCGTCGTGGGAGGAGATGGCGCCGACGGCTATCACCTTGGCGCCGGCTTTCCGCGCGATCGTGGCGCGGATCTTGTCGGCGAAGGGCGTCTGGTAGGAGCGGCCGAACGCGGGGCGTTCTTCCTTGGCGACCTGGCCGGAGGAGACGTGCACGGCGTCGGCGCCGTGGGCCACGAAGGCCTCCGCGATGAGAACGGCGTCGTCGTCGGTGTTGCCGTCGTCGACCCAGTCGTGTGCTGAGATGCGCACGGTGACGGGGAAGCCGTCGGGGACGGCGGCGCGGACCGCGTCGAAGACCTCAAGGGGGAAGCGGAGCCGGTTTTCCAGTGATCCCCCGTATGCGTCGTCGCGTTGGTTGGCGAGGGGGGAGAGGAACGAGCTGAGCAGGTAGCCGTGGGCGGCGTGGACCTCGATCAGGTCGAAGCCGGCGGCAACGGCGCGCCGGGCAGCGGCGGTGAAGTCGGCGACGACGTGGTCGAGGTCGGCGCGGGTGGCCTGGCGGGGGACATGGCAGCCGGGACCGTAGGGCAGTGGCGAGGGTGCGATGACCTCCCAGTTGCCGGAGTCGAGGGGCTGGTCCATCCCCTCCCACATGATCTTGGTGGAGCCCTTGCGTCCTGAGTGACCGAGCTGGGCGCCGATCTTGGCGGTGGAGTTCGCGTGCACGAAGTCGACGACGGTTCGGTAGGCGGCACTCTGTTCGTCGGTGTAGAGCCCGGTGCAGCCGGGAGTGATCCGGCCTTCGGGCGACACACAGACCATCTCGGTCATGACGAGACCGGCACCACCGAGCGCCTTCGAGCCGAGGTGAACGACGTGGAACTGGTTGGCCAGACCGTCGACGGCGCGGTACATGTCCATGGGTGCCAGCACGATCCGGTTCTTGATTTCCAGGGCGCCGATGGTGACGGGCTGGAACATGGCCGGGCTTTGGGGCGTGTTGTTGTGGGCGGCGAAGCTGGCCTCGATCCGGTCGGCGAACTGAGGGTCGCGTTCGGCGAGGTTGGCGAAGGTGATCCGCCGGGACCGGGTCAGCATGTTGAAGCAGAACTCGTCGGGGTCCTGGTCGGCATACATGCCGATGTTCTCGAACCACTCCAGCGACGCCTGAGCCGCGCGCTGGGTGGATTCGACCACCGGCTTGCGTTCCTTCTGGTACGCCTCCAACGCGGCCTCGACGGTGGGGTGTTCGTGCAGACATGCGGCGAGAGCGAGGGCGTCCTCCATGGCGAGTTTGGTGCCCGACCCGATGGAGAAGTGGGCCGTGTGAGCGGCGTCGCCGAGCAGTACCACGTTGCCGTTGGACCAGTGCTCGTTGCGCACCGTATGGAAGTTGATCCACTTGGAGTTGTTGGTGAGGATCTGGTGGCCGTGCAGTTCCTCGGACCAGATCTCGCGCATCCGCTCGACGGCGTACTCGTCGGAGACGCCGGGTGGGAGGTCGTCGTTGCTGGACCTGTCGAGGCCGGCGGCGCGCCAGACGTCCTCGTGCATCTCGACGATGAACGTCGAGCCCTGGTCGGAGTAGGGATACCCGTGGATCTGCATGGTGCCCCACCGGGTCTGCTTCACGAGGAACTGGAAGGCCTCGAAAACCAGGTCGGTGCCGAACCAGATGTACTTGTTCCTGCGCCGGTCGAGGTCGGGCCGGAAGACGTCGGCGTACTTCGTGCGGATGGCGGAGTTGATGCCGTCGGCGGCGATTACCAGGTCGTGCGAGGCGCGGAGTTCGTCGGTGTCCGGAGCCTGGGTGCGGTAGTGGACGGTGACGCCCAGGTCGTCGACGCGCCGCTGCAGGATTGCCAGCAGTTCCTTGCGGCTCATCGCGGCGAAGCCCTGCCCGCCGACGGTGAGGGTGCGGCTGGCGCCCTCGTGGCTGGAGAGCGTGATGTCGATGTCGGTCCAGCGGGCGAACCGGCTCTCCATCGCGTCGTGGATGACCTGGTCGGCGCCCTCGATGCTGCCCAGGGTCTCGTCGGAGAACACCACACCGAAACCGAAGGTGTCGTCCGGAGCGTTCCGTTCCCAGACGGTGACCTCGTGCGACGGGTCGAGCCCCTTCATCAGCGCGGCGAAGTACAGGCCGCCGGGGCCTCCGCCGACAATTGCGATCTTCATCGTCCTGTCCTCAGTTCTGTGTTTCCTCGGCCGCCCGGGCGGCTTCTTCTTCCACGAGCCTGCGCAGCGCGAAGTGCTGCAGCTTGCCGCTGGCGTTGCGGGGCAGCGATTCGGTAAAGCGCACCTCGCGCGGGTACTTGTACGGCGCCAGGGTGCGTTTGACGAAGTCCTGGATCTCCTTGGCCTTGGCCTCGTCGCCGGCCACGCCCTCGCGCAGGACCACGAACGCGCACACCAGTGATCCACGGCGTGGGTCCGGCTTACCGACGACCATCGACGCCTGTACGTCCGGGTGGTCGTCGATGGCCGCCTCCACCTCCGGTCCCCCGATGTTGTAGCCGGAGGAGACGATCATGTTGTCGGTGCGTGCGGCGTAGTAGAAGTAGCCGTGCTCGTCGCGTGTGAAGGTGTCGCCGGTGAGGTTCCATCCGTCGTGTACGTAGCTGGTCTGACGCTCGTCGGCGAGGTAGCGGCAGCCCACCGGTCCGCGCACGGCGAGACGGCCTTCGATGCCGGGGCCGGCTTCCTTGCCGTCGACGTCGAGGATGGTGGCGCGGTAGCCGGGAACCGCCTTGCCGGTGGCTCCTGGACGCATGTCGTCGCCGGACGCCGCGATGTAGATGTGCAGCAGCTCGGTGCCGCCGATGCCGTCGATGATGCTCAGCCCGGTCGTGTCACGAATCTGCTGCCAGGTCTGGGCCGGTATGTGCTCGCCGGCGCTCACGGCGGTGCGCAGTGCGGTGAGTTGGTGGGCCTTGCCTGCGTCGAGGATCTGCCTGTACGCGGTCGGCGCGGTGGCGAGCACGGTCACACCGTGCTCGGGCAGCAGGTCGGCGAGCTGGGGCGGTGTGACGGACTCGGTCAGGAATCCGCAGGCTCCCGCGCGCAGAGGGAAGACGACCAGCATGCCGAGCCCGAAGGTGAACGCGAACGGCGCTGTGCAGGACACGATGTCGTCGGGCCGGAGCTGGAGGACGTGCTTGCCGAAGGTGTTGTCGATCGAGAGGATGTCGCGGTGGAAGTGCGCGCAGATCTTGGGTGCGCCCGTGCTTCCCGAGGTGGGGCAGAACAGCGCGACATCGTCGGCCGCGGTCTCCACAGCGGTGAACGTCCCACTCTTCGCGGCTGCTGTCCGCACGAGATCGTCCGTGCCGTCACCGCCGACGACGACGGTTCTCAGGGACGGCGCGACCGTGTCCGTGAGGGTGTCCATGTCCTCCACGCAGCGGTGGTCGACCAGGGCGAAGCGGGGCTGGGACTTCTTTACGATCGGGGCGAGTTCACGGGCCCGCAGCGCGGAGAAGGCGACGACCGCGACACCGCCGGCCTTGAGGACACCGAGCCAGGCCGCCACGGCCCACGGCTCAACGCGCAGGTCGACGTGGAGGGCAAGCGGCCGGAGGAGGTGGCGAACCAGTGGCTGGCCGCCAGCAAGCTGAACTGACCGTGCATGACACCACCGAGGACCGAGCGACGCTGCGAGTGGGGCTGTTGCAGACCGCACCCGTGCACGGTGCTGTGGATGACAACCTCGGCAAGATCGCCGCTCTGCGCGACCGGCTCGGCCCTGTCGACCTCGCCGTCACCGCGGAGCTCTCCGCCCACGGCTACGGGTTCACCCAGCATCGCCAGACGGACCTCCTGGACCGGGACGATCCCCGGCTGACCGCCCTGGTGTCCCAAGGTATCGGCGTGGGTTTCGCGGAGCGCAGCGCCTCAGGACTGCCTCGCAACTCTTACCTGCTGGCCGACCGGGTGACCGGGACCGGCCATCTGCACCGCAAGCTCCAGCCCGTGTCCTACGCCCCCTGGAACGAACATCTCCTGTTCCGGCCTGGCACAGACCTGCGCATCACCCTCCTGCGCGGGGCCCGGATCGCCACCGTTATCTGCAACGACATGTGGCACCCTGTCGTGCCGTGGCGGGCCGCCCAGGGCGGAGCCGAGGTACTGATCGTGCCGGTGGCCAGTATGGAAGGCACCGACCCGGCAGGGATCCGGCGCACATGGGACGTGCTGCTGGAACACACCGCGAAACTCCTGCAGTGCTACGTCGTCTTCGTCAACCGATGCGGTACGGACGGTGAGGCCCGGTTCTGGGGCGGCTCGCGTGTGGTGGGGCCCGACGGCCGTGTCCTCACCCGGCTCGGCAGCGAGCCGGGCACCGCGGTCGCCGATCTCGACCTGGCGGCGCTGCGGCGGCTTCGGGCACAGGTCCCGCTGCTCGCCGAGTGCCGCACCGACTTCCTCACCGGGGCCCTGCCCAGCCCCCCGTTGCCCACCGCCCGAAAGCAGCAGTCACGTGTTTGACGTCCATGTCCATGCCGCCCCCGACGTGCTTGCCCGGATCGGGCACGACGACCAGATCGCGGCAGGTTACGCCGCCGCCGGATACAGCGGCTTCGTCCTGAAGGCACATCACGAGTCCACCGTGGGCCGGGCCAGCGCGCTGGCCCGCTCGACCGGCCTGGACGTCGTCGGCGGCATCACCCTCAACCGCGCCGTCGGCGGCGTCAATCCGGCCGCAGTCCTGTCGGCCCTGTCCACCGGCGGCCGCGTCGTGTGGTTCCCCACAGCCGACTCCCACACCCAGGAGAGCGCCAAGCTGCCCCGCCTCGGCGACCTCGACGCGCGCCTGGACCGCTCGGTCCTGGCCGTCCCGCCGGTACTCGCCCCCGACGATGAGGCCGCGAAGAACGCCACCTTCGTCCTCGACCTCATCGCCGAGCACGACGCGGTGCTGTGCACGGGCCATGTCAGCGGACCCGAATGCCGGTGGCTGCTTGACCAGGCTCAGGCCCGCGGCATCGACCGGTTCCTCCTCACACATCCGTCGTACACCGTCCCCGGCATGACCCCCCAGGAGATCGCCGAACTCGCCGAGCGCGGCGCGTACGTAGAGATCACCGCGTACCAGCTCTTCCACCAGCCGGGCATGACCGCCGCCCGCCTCGCCCAGGTCGCCCGCGCGGCGGGACCGCGCCTGGTCCTCGCCTCCGACGCGGGCCAGCCCGACAGCCCCGAACCGCCCAGGCACTGGAACAGCTCATCGACGCGCTCGCCGCCGAGGGCCTCGACCGCGCCTGGCTACGAGCCTCGGCCTCGGACATCCCCAGGGCACTCGTGCTGCAGTAGCGGTGCCGGGCCGGCGAGGGAGGAGCGCTGACCTTCTCCGCCGGCTTCGGGCGCCGCGGATACCGGCCCAGAGCCGACGACCGACCGACCGGCCGCCCGGTCAAGGCCCACGGAGACCTGACACCCGAGGCCTGCCACCGACAGGCGTCATCAGCCGAACAGAACAGAACCGACCGCTCTTCGCGAGCACCACCCGATGGACGCGACCATGGCAGACGATCCGACGCCCGACCCCGAGGCGTTCCCCCACGAGGCGCGCGACACCAAGGCGTCGCCCCCTGAGCGGCGTGACACCGAGGCGTACGCATCCGCGTCGCCTCTCACCCCCGCTCGCTCCGCGAGCGCCTTCGTCAACGCGCTGCTCGACCGCCTCGGTGACCTCGTCGACGGGTCGTCCGCGACCAGGGCCGTCTACTCAACCGACGCCTCGAACTACCGAATCATTCCGCAGGCCGTGCTCACACCCCGTACAAAGGACGACGTGATCACCGCGGTCGGCATCGCGCGTACTCACGGCGTGCCCGTCACCGTCCGGGGCGGCGGCACATCCTGCGCCGGGAACGCCGTGGGCCCCGGCCTCGTCATCGACTTCTCCCGGCACATGAACCGCGTCCTGTCGCTCGACGCCGACACCTCGACAGCGGTCGTCGAACCTGGCGTCGTGCTGAGCACGCTGCAGAGCGAAGCACGGCCGCTCGGGCTGCGGTTCGGGCCCGACCCCTCCACCGCCACCCGCTGCACCGTCGGCGGCATGATTGGCAACAACGCCTGCGGACCGCACGGACTGTCCTACGGGCGCACCGCCGACAACGTGGTCTCCCTGACCTGGCTGACCGGAAGCGGCGACGTGATCACCGCAGGGTCGGGCGACGCCGCGCTCGACGCCGTGCCCGGACTCTCCGACTTCGTCACGCGTAACCTGGCCGTCCTGCGCACCGAGTTCGGTCGCTTCGGCCGCCAAATCTCCGGCTACTCCCTCGAACACCTCTTGCCCGAGAACGGCCGCAACCTCGCCGCCGCCCTCACCGGCACCGAAGGCAGCTGCGGCATCCTCCTTGAGGCCACGGTCAAACTCGTCCGGCAGGCCCCAGCCCCCGCCCTCGCTGTCCTCGGCTACGCGGACATGGCGACCGCCGCAGACGATGTGCCGCACCTGCTCCCGTTCCGACCGCTCGCTCTGGAGGGACTGGACGCGCAGCTCGTCGACGTCGTCCGCCGCGCGCACGGCAGCTCCGCCGTACCGACCCTGCCCGCGGGCGGAGGCTGGCTGATCGCCGAGGTCGGCGGCGCCACCTCCGAGGCGGCACTCAAGGCTGCGGGCAAGCTGGTCGCCGCCTCGAGCGCCACCGACACGGCCGTTCTCCCCGCCGGCCCGGAAGCGACCCGGCTGTGGCAGATCCGCGCCGACGGCGCCGGCCTCGCCGGTCGTACCGCCGACGGCAAGCAGGCCTGGCCCGGCTGGGAGGACTCCGCCGTACCGCCCGAGCAACTCGGCGACTACCTGCGCGGACTCGAGGCCCTCATGGCCGACGAGAACGTCTCCGGACTCGCCTACGGCCACTTCGGCGACGGTTGCGTTCACCTCCGCGTCGACTTCCCGCTCGACGGCGGCGGCGCCCCCATGCGCCGCTTCCTCGAACGCGCCGCCGCCCTCGCCGCCGAACACGGCGGCTCCCTGTCAGGCGAACACGGAGACGGCCGCGCCCGCTCCGAACTGCTCCCCACCATGTACAGCCCCGAAGCCCTGCACGCCATGGAGGCGTTCAAGGCACTCCTGGACCCCGACGACCTCCTCAACCCCGGAGTCGTCGTCCGCCCGGCCCCCCTCGACGCCGACCTGCGCCGCCCACAGGCCCGCCCACTGCGCGCGAGCGACGGCTTCGCGTTCGCGCACAACGGCGGCGACATCACCGGCGCCGTCCACCGCTGCGTCGGCGTCGGCAAATGCCGCGCCGACCTGCGCGAACAGGGCGGCTTCATGTGTCCCTCGTACACCGCCACCCGTAACGAGAAGGACTCCACACGCGGCCGAGCCCGCATGCTCCAGGAAATGCTCAACGGCGGCCACGTCACGGACAGCTGGGCCTCGCCCGAGGTTCACGAGGCTCTCGACCTCTGCCTGAGCTGCAAGGCATGCGCCAACGACTGCCCCACCGGCATCGACATGGCCATGTTCAAGTCGGAGTCCCTGCACCAGACGTACAAGGGACGGCTGCGCCCACTCAGCCACTACACCCTCGGCCGCCTACCGCAGTGGCTCCGGCTCGCCGCGCCGCTGGCCCCGCTGATCAATCTCGCAGGCCGGATCACGCCGCTTCGCCGGGCCATGATGTCGATGATCGGCGCCGACGGGCGCCGATCGCTGCCCTTGCTGCCCCGCAAGCCGTTCCGCCGCACCAGGCCGCAGCCGACGGCCCCGGCGAAGCCCGGCAGCCCCAAGGTCCTCCTTTGGGTCGACTCATTCTCCGACGCCCTCGACCCCGGTATCCCACACGACGCCCTGACCGTGCTGTCCGCCGCAGGCTGCGATGTCGAGATCGCCGCGCCTGGAGCCTGCTGCGGCCTGACCCTGGTCTCCACCGGCCAACTCACCGCCGCCAAGGCCAGACTTCGTACGACACTCGACCTCCTGCTCCCGCACGTACGCGCAGGACGGACCGTCATCGGTATCGAGCCCAGCTGCACGGCCACTCTGCGCTCGGACCTCGTGGAACTACTCCCCGACGATCCGCGCGCCGCCGAGCTCGCCCGCTCGGTGAAGACCGTCGCGGAGTTCCTCACCTCGATCGACTGGACCCCGCCGCACGCCGCAGAGAGTCTCCTCGTCCAGCCCCACTGCCACCACCACGCCGTCATGGGGTACGACCCGGACCGGGCGCTCCTGGAAGCCATGGGCTGTGACGTCGAGACGTCCGCCGGATGCTGCGGCCTGGCAGGGAACTTCGGCATGGAGAAGGGGCACTACGACGTCTCGGAGAAGATCGCCAGGAGCGGCATCCTCGTCAAGGCATCCGACAACCCGGACCGGAGGATCCTCGCCGATGGCTTCTCCTGCCGCACCCAGGTCCGCGACCTCGCTGGCCTGGACAGCCGCCACCTGGTACAGGTCATCGCGGAAGCGCTCCGTGCCAGCGGCGCCCCGCCCGGGGACTGAGTGGGCGGTTCGTGAGTTGATGTCCGTTACGGACTTGGTTACTGCTTCTTGCTGAACGTGCCGGGCTCGGCCTCGGCGAGGATTCCTAGTGTGACCAGGCGTTTCAACTTGGCGCGGGTGCGTTCTATGTGCTTCGGCAGGAGCTCGAAGTCGAGGGCCTGACAGATGTCGCGGGCCCACAGTGGCCCGGTGGTGTCGTTGAAGACGGCGAGAGTGCGCGGGTAGTCCGGGCGCTCGGGCAGCTCCGGACTCCCTGATGGGCCGGCGCTCTGGACCGGGATTCGGTCGGCGAGGCCGGTGATGGTCGTGCGGGTGATGGCGAGGTGTTCCAGACGCAATTCAGCCTCGCGGAGCTGGGTCTGAAGGGTGTCGATCTGGGTGCGGAGATCGTCGGCCAGGGCCCGGACTGCGTCTTCCTGAAGGTCGAGCACCGGGAGGAGGGGGTTGAGGTTCACGCGCCGACCACCCGCGGATCGAGAGCCCGGCGCAGCAGGGCTCCCTTGCCCTGCCGGTCGAGCGTCTCGTACTCGGCCAGGATCCTCGCCTTGTACTCCGCCGAGTACCGGCCCGGACCGGTGGAACGGGGTTCTACCTGCGGATCAGGGGTCCCGTGGTCGTTGGTTCTGGCCACCTGGCGCACTACTCCTTCTCCGCCCTCGACGCAATGAATCATCCAGTATGCCTGGCTTGACCTACGTTGACAGAGAGGGCTGGAAGCCTGAAGAACTCCCATCATCACAGGTCACAAGGCACTTCTGCCTCCTGGCCGATAGCCCGGCATCACCAACTGGTGGATCGGGGCTCAATGGTGCCTGCAAAGTGGACTGTGGCAGGCACCACGATGTTCTGGCATGAGCTCGGCTGGCATCAGGCTGTGGTGTCACCAGGCGAGCTTTCCCCGAAGCGTCAACTAGTGTCTCGTGATTCCGTCAGCGTTACTTGATCTTGTGTGGCAGGGTCTCTGGGTATGGAGCTCTCCGTGGAACAGGCCGCCGAGTTGCGGGAGTTGGTGAACAGCAGGGACGTGCCCGCGGACATAGCCATGCGGGGCCGGATCGTGCTGTGGTCGGGTGAGGGGCGTCGACGCAAGGACATTGCCGAGCTGCTTGGAGTGTCGCTGCCGACGGTGGACCGCTGGAAGCGCCGCTATGCCGAGCATGGCCTGGCCGGGCTGGAAGGCGACCGGCCTGGCGGGGCCCGGGAACAAGTGCCGGCGCGGGTACGGGCCCGGGTGATTGCGCTGACGCGTATGACGCCGCCGGCTGGCACTGGTCTTTCGCACTGGTCCACACGCGAGTTGGCGAAGTACCTGAAGCGGACCGAGGGCGTCACCGTGTCCTGGCACTACATTGCGCGGATCTGGCGGGAGGAGAATCTCAAGCCGCACCGGTCGGGCACCTTCAAGCTTTCGAAGGACCCAGTGTTCGCGGAGAAGGTCGCCGACGTGATCGGTCTCTACCTGGACCCGCCGGGCGGCGCGGTGGTGCTGTCGATCGATGAGAAGACGCAGGTGCAGGCGCTGGACCGGACCCAGCCGGTGTTGCCCGTGGCGTTCGCGGCGACCGAGAAGCGCACCCACGACTATGTGCGGCATGGCACGACGAACCTGTTCGCCGCCCTCGACGTCGGCACCGGGGAAGTCATCGGTGAGTGCAAGCCGAACCGGAACGGTGCGACCTTCCTCGCCTTCTTGAAGAAGGCCGTAAAACCACACGCGGGCAAGGAGATTCACGTCGTCTTGGACAACCTGTCCACGCACACCACGCCGGAGGTGAAGGTGTGGTTGTCGAAGAACCCGCATATCCACTTCCACTTCACTCCCGTCGGCTCCTCCTGGTTGAACCAAATCGAGATCTGGTTCGGCATCCTGACGAGGCAGTCGATCCGTCGCGGGACGTTCTCCAGCGTCAACGTCCTGGTCAAGCAGATCCGCGACTAACCCAACTCCTGGAACCAGGAGGTAAAACCCTTCACCTGGACCGCGACCACCGACGAGGTTCTCGCCAAGGTTCGGCTCGTCCAGACCAACGTGAAGAAACTCGTCAACAACAATGCGAACTGACGCAAAAAGGATCACGAGACACTAGTCGCCGTACGGCGGTGCGCTGACGATATGGACATGAATCCAGCAGATCAGGCTATCCGCTCGGCACGCATCGAGGATCAGCCTCAGGACCCGGTACTGACCGACCTGATGATGGCCCGATACCGCGCGGACGGTTTCGTCCACATACCCGGTGTGCTTCGGCCCGATGAGGTCGAACGGTTCCGGAACTCCGCACGTGCTGTCTGCGCCCCCGAACAGGGACTGGACCCTGAAAACCGGATGTTCAAGCAGGTGGTCAACATCTGGCAGCGCGACAAGGTCCTGCGCGAGCTCACCCTGCTCCCCGGGGTGGCGGCTCTTGCGGGCCGGCTGGCAGGGATCCCGCTGCGGATCTGGCACGACCAGTTGCTGATCAAGCAGCCGCGCAACGGGACCCCGACCGAGTTCCATCAGGACGCGCCGTACTGGCCGCACGCCCACAGCCGGCATTCGCTGTCCGCCTGGATCGCGTTGGTCGATGTCCCCGTGGAGCGCGGCTGTATGACCTTCATCCCCGGCCAGCAGGAGCGCCGGGACCTGCGGGCTATCGACGGCGGCGACGCTCGCGATCTGTTCGAGGCTGCGCCTGGTCTCTCCTACTGCCCCAGGGTGACCATCCCGCTTTGGGCCGGCCACATCACCTTCCACTCCGGGTACACGCCGCACACCGCCAACGCCAACGACGAGTTCCGGTTCGCACACGTCAACATCTACGTCGATCGCGATCTCCGCTACACCGGAGACCGGCACGTCTGCACGGATCCGCTCGGCCTGGAGCCCGGCGCGACGCTCCCCGACGACGCGTTCCCGCCCGTCCCCTGATGACCGCGACCTGACCGCCCTTGCCCAACGAACACCGCGCCCCGAACACCACGTCCGCCTCCCGCCGCACGTGCTTCACCGGCCGTCGATTCACCCGGCATCGCAACCCGGCCGCGAACAGCGCCCGCCGCAATTTCACCTCGATCGCGGTGTCCCGACTCCCCTTCCGCCTCATTCGGTCCCGACTATTCCCCGGGCCGGTTCAGGGCGTCCAGCGGCAGCGAAATCACCACCAACCGGGGCTGCTCGAAGCCAATTGCCGGAGTCGCTGAACAACGTCACAGCCGCTGACCCGGCCGCCGAGGAGGCGGTCAGCCGGATGCAGGGGACCGTTCGACGAGCAGTACCCAGTCGGCCGTCGTGGGCTTGGCGGGAACGGTCCAGGATCCTGACGGCGCCGAGAAGCCGGTGGCGGCCGGCGTGCGTGCGCCCGTGCGGGGGTCGAACCACGAGGCCCGGTAGGGGTGTTGACGGTCCAGGCCCTTCAGGGTGCCGGTGCGCTGTGTGCCGTCGGCGAACAGGGCGACGTAGGTCTTGTTCCTGTCGCTGGCCAGGTACGCGTCTTTGTTGTCGCCGAAGTCGGACCAGGCGTTGTCGGAGAAGCGCGGTGTCAGTTTCCACCACTTCAGGGAAGCGAAAAGCCGTGTGCCATAGCCGAGTTGGTCGGCCGTGGTGCGGTCCGCGCCGGTCTTCCACCACTGGTAGCGCGCGGGGAGCTCGTACTCGGTACCTGCGTCGAGGGGTGCGCCTGGCGTGGAGTACACGTCGTTCCACAGCCCTGAAACGCCGTACCCGTAGCCGCGCATGCCGAGCAGGTAACTCTTGTAGTAGGCGCTCAATGCGTGCCGACCGTCGGCCCAGAAGTCCTCGTAGGGGGTCTCGTACGCGAGAGTCGGTTTGCCGGAGTTCCAGTACTCCTCGGCCAGCTTCTGGTTCCATCCGTCGGTCTGCTGCCACTGTGAGGCGAACCCGGTGTGCCAAGGCTCGGACGCGAAGCGGGAGTTCTCGACGCTGGTGCTGTCGGTGTTCTCCTGGTGGGGCATGATCGGCTGGTGGTAGGAGTCGGCCCGGTCGAGCGCCTCGATCGCTGCCGTCCACGGCTTCATGGCCTCGCCGGAGTAGCGGCCGTAGAAGTCCTTGTCGATCTCCTGCGCGACCGTCCAGATCGCCGGATAGGAGCCATAGCGGGCGTCCCAGTACCGGCCCATCCTGGCCATGAACTCGGGGGTCATCACCTGCGGGAACTCTTCCGGCTGTCCCGCCCAGGCGATCATGGCGTTCGCGTGCACGAGTCCCTTGTCCGCGATGTAGGCGAACTTGCGGTCGAGATTGGCGAATCCGGCCAGGTCCTCGGCCTGGAATCCGTCGGTCAGGTCGGCGACCTTCTCCTCGTCGGGGCCGTGGTGGGTCTGGGCGCCTCGGTCGGAGGCGCCGTGCGGCTGCCAGATGGGTTCCGACTGGTAGACGGTGAAGCCCTGCTTGACGCGCTTGTCCACGACATACCGGAACTGAGAGGCCACGCCCGGTGCGTTGGACGTGCCGTAGCGCTCGTGTGGAAGGACCCAGTGAGTGTCGCCGAGGTAGAGGAACGGAGTGCCGTCGTCGTACTGGAGGTAGTGGCCGTCGGCACTGGACTTGAGGAACCCGTGCCGGTAGATCGGCTGCCTTCCGGAGTAGGACACCGCATGGACGGTCCGGGTGACGCCGTTGAGCCCCTTGTCGGCGGCGTTGGTCGCGGAGGTGGTCATCGTCCACCGGCCGGTGGTGGGGGGTGCGAAGCGCACCTTCCAGGTGGACTTGCCGTCCCAGTACGCGGGACGCGTGACGGTGCGGCCTGCGGGGCCGTGGAACACCGCGTTCACTTGTACGTCCTGGAACGGATCGCGGTACGTGGACCGGGCGGTGAGCTTGATCTCGACCGTGCGCCAGCACTCCACCGTCGTGTGGGTGGAGGCCGCGCCGGTGGCGGGGGCCGCCGGGGCGCCGGACGCTGTCAGGGCCGCACCTGCCATCAGCAGGACGGTCAGGCTGCCGCGCAGGAGTGGTGCGCGGTGCGTGTGCTGCGAGGAACGCGAAGGGGACATGCCGCGAAGTCCTTTCACGGGGCGATCGTGAGGAAAGAGGCGGAGGGCATGGCGGGATGTGCGCCCTCGTTCGGAGCGCCTGGCGCGGGAGGAGGCTCATGACCGCGCTTGGAACGTTTCAGCCGGGAGCACGCTAGGCAGCCGGTCCCGCGCAGTCAAGACAGGGGACAGCCCCGCGACCGGTCCGCGTCAGGGGGAGCGCGGCGCGGTCGAGGCGCGGGCGACGAACTCCGTGGGCACCGTGCGCCGGGTCGCGGCCGCCTCCGTGTCGTCGGCGAGAACGTCGAGCAGGGCCTCCGTGGCGTGCCGGGCAACGTCGTACATGGGCACGTGCACGGCGCTGAGGGGTGGGTCGATGTACTGCGCCCACTTCGAGTCCTCCACGGTCAGTACCGAGAGGTCCTGCGGGACGGTCAGGCCCGCGTCGCGCGCGGCCTTGAGGCAGCCGGCGGCCATCAGTTCGTCCAGGACGAACAGTGCGGTGGGGCGTCGGGGGGCCCGCAGGAGTGTGGTTGTGCTCTGGTAGCCGGACTCGAAGGTCCAGTCGCCGTACCAGCGCCCGACGGACGACGGTTCGATCCCGTGGTCGCCCAGCGCCCGTGCGAAGCCGGCTTCGCGCTCCGCGACGATGGGGTGGTTGGGCTGACGGATGCTCAGAATGCCGATGTCGCGGTGGCCGCCTTGCAGTAGGTGCGTGACCGCTGCGTGCGCTCCTCCTTCCTCGTCGGCGCGCACCCAGCCCACCTCCGGGATGTCCGTCGACCGTCCGATCGCCATCACCGGCAATTGCGAGGCGACGAGCTCGGACAGCAAGGTGTCCGGTACCAGCGGATCGACCAGCAAGCCGTCGATGCGGCCGCTGGACAACAGTGCGCGACAGTGCCTCGGGTCCGTCAGGCCGCTTTGCAGCACGAAGTGGTCGCGGGCTTCCGCGGCGTCGGTGATGGCGTGCCAGGTGCGGTTGCGGAACACGTCGACCTCGGTGAGGACCTCCACCTCGGGCTCACGGCGCACCAGGTAACCGAGTGTGTGCGAGCGTGCCGACCGCAGGGCGGCGGCCGCGGCATGCGGCTGGTACCCCAGACGCTCCACCACCGTCAGCACCCGCGCCTTGGTCTCGGGCAGTACGAGCGGGCTGTCGCGCATGGTGAGGGAGACGGTGTTGCGGGAAACGCCCGCCTCGCGTGCCACGTCACGGGCGGTCACCCGCGACGGCCGGTTCATCGAAACGTCCTGACGGCATCCATATGATCGATCCTACGACACGGTCGCCTGGCGGCGGGAGCGCCAACTATCAGTTTGGGAATACCCGTTGACACGGCATGAGCGTGCACCTACGGTCCTCAGATGATCGGTCATATGACCGTTCCTATTCGTTGCTCCGTGCGCTTCCGGAGCTGACCTTCTCCGAGGAGACGGACATGGCGCTGTCCCTGCCGCCCCCGACGGCCCGCAAGGCGCGAGGCGCCACTGCAGCCACGGTCGCCGCACTGGTCGCGATGATCGCGACCGCATGCGCGCCTCCGGGACCGGCCGACTTCGACGCCAAAGCCGCCATGAACGGCCCGCGCTACACCGCCCGGGAGATCGAGAAGGCCTCCGGCGATCGGGTGGTGAAGCCGGTCTTCGCCGTCCCCAAGGACCTCCCGGAGCTCCGGCTCGCTTTTCTGAACCCGGCGATGAGCTACCCCACCTTCCGCAGCTGGTCCCAAGGGATGCGGGCCGCGGCGAAGTTCTACGGCGTGAAACTGGACGAGTCAGACCTCAATTTCTCCTACGACCAGGCCGTCAATCAGTACCAACGGCTGTCTGTGAAGAGTCCGCACATCGTCGGCGGGAACACGCTCAACCGGCCGACCGTGCATGCGGTGGAGAAGGACGGATCCAAGGTCGTCCTCCTGGACGACTCCAGCACCAACGCCCCGAGCATCGGCATCGACGACAAAGCCGTCGGCGCGCAGAGCATCTCCTTGATGCAGAACGCCTACCGCAAGAAGCTCGGCGGCTCCTGGAAGGGCCGGACAGTGGACGTCGTCGGGCTGACCTCGCCCAACTGCCAGCCCTGCGACACCCGTGTCAACGCTGCCTTCGCCGAGGCCGGCTCGGCGCTGGACATCCCGAAGAAGCGAATGTTCCGGCTCATACCGCCGGGCCAGGACCCGACCACGTCCGCACGGAACACAGTCTCCGACTTCCTCACCGCCCACCCCGAAGACGTCGTGCTGTTCGTCTCCTACGGCGACGAACCGGTGCTCGGCGCGCTCAACGCACTGCGCGGCGCTCACCGTTCCTCCGACGCCCTGGCCGTGGCATCCGGCGGCGACGCGGCCTCGCGCACCGCCCTTCGGGACCCGGCCAACCGCGACGTGCTGCTCGGCGCGATCGACTTCGCCCCCTACGCCGAAGGCTGGAACTGGGTGGAAGCCGCCATC
Organism: Streptomyces sp. NPDC107517; assembly: GCF_055582645.1. Lineage (NCBI taxonomy): Bacteria > Bacillati > Actinomycetota > Actinomycetes > Kitasatosporales > Streptomycetaceae > Streptomyces > Streptomyces sp. NPDC107517. The sequence continues at coordinate 17,596 of NZ_JBVJPM010000058.1, forward strand.
GCGACCGCGATGGACCGGCCCTTCGCCCGCTACCGCGTCAAGCGCGTGCTGACCCACGACAACGTCGACCAGTACTACCCGAAGGGCTCGACATGACACCGTCTGCCATGAGTCAGGCGCCGGCCGGAGGGGCGGTGGAGCCTCGGCCGACGCCAGGCACCGGGACGCCCCGCGCCGCAGAGCCGGAGGTCCGCCGCAGCTGGACGGACCGCGGACTGGAATACGGGCTGTACGCCGCGCTCGCCGCGCTGCTGATCGGATTCTCCTTCGCCTCGCCCTACTTCCTCGTCACCAAGAACCTCCTCAACATCGGGCAGACCGTGGCGGTCACCGGCATCCTGGCCGTCGGCATGACCATCGCCCTGATTGCCGGTCAGCTCGACCTCAGTGTGGGATCGGTCCTGGGCTTGTCCTCGGTCGTCACGGCTCTGGCCATCGAGAGCGCCCATCTGCCGACCGCGGTCGCAGTCCTGCTGGGCCTGCTTTCCGGACTGCTCGTCGGCGCGCTCAACGCCCTGTTGGTGGTGGGCGTCGGCATCAACGCCATCATCGTCACACTCGCCACAGGCATCGCGATCCAGGGCTTCGCGCTGATCTCCACCAGCGGCCAACTCGAACCGATGAACAACCTGGCCCTCCAGGACACCGTGGCCCTGCGCCCGCTCGGCCTGCCGCTGCCGTTCCTGCTGATGCTCGTCCTCTTCCTGGCCGGCTGGGTCCTGCTGACCTGGACGCGCACCGGCTGGCACGTCTACGCGACAGGCAGCAACGAGCACGCCGCCCTGCGGTCAGGCGTCAAGGTCAAGCGCCTGTTCACGGGGGTGTTCCTGGCCACGGGGCTACTCGCCGCGGTGACCGGCGTCATCACCGCCGGGCAGGCCGGTTCCGGTGGCCCGAACTACGGGATGAACATCGCCTTCGACGTCCTGACCGCCGTCCTTCTGGGCGGCATCGGGCTCGGCGGCGGCTCCGGCACGGTCCAGCGCACGCTCGCCGGGGTGCTTCTGATCGGCGTGCTGAACAACGGCCTGACTCTTCTGGACGTCGACACCTACTACCAACAGACCGTCCGGGGCGCGGTCTTCGTACTCGCCGTCGTGCTCGGCGCGATCGCCGAACGGAGGAACAAGCGATGACCCCCGACCCGACCGTGCCCGCGACCGACACCGCGACGCCGCTGCTGCGCGTGACCGATCTCGCCAAGACCTTCGGTCACGTGCAGGCCCTGCGCGGCGTCAGCTTCGACCTGCACGCCGGCGAAGTGCTGGCCGTGGTCGGGGACAACGGAGCCGGAAAGTCCACCCTTATCAAGATCCTCTCGGGTGTGCACGACCACGACCACGGAGGGTCGCTGTCCGTCAGCGGACGGACCCGACGCTTCTCCCGCCCCGCCGACGCCACCGAGGCGGGCATCGCGACCGTGCACCAGGACCTGGCACTCGTCGACACCCGTGATGTCGCGGCGAACCTGTTCCTCGGACGCGAGCTCAAGCGCGGTCCGTTCGTGGACCGACGCCGGATGCGCGCAGAGGCCGAGCGGGTGTTGAGCGACTTCACATTCCGCCTGCCCAGCGTCCGCGTGCCGGTGAACCTGCTCTCCGGAGGACAGCGCCAAGCAGTCGCCATCGCCCGTGTGCTCCTTCACGGAGCCGACGTCGTCATCATGGACGAGCCCACCGCCGCCCTGGGCGTCCAGGAGTCCGGACGCGTCATGGACCTGATCGCCTCACTGCGCGAGCAAGGCCGCGGCCAGATCGTCATCAGCCACAACCTCCAGCAGATCTGGCCCGTCGCCGACCGCTTCCTCGTGATGCACCTGGGCAAGGTGGCCGGGATCAGAGCCAAGGAAGAGACCACGGTCGACGAGATCGTGAAGCTCATCGTCTACGGCGCCGACCCTGTACCGGTCACCACCCCCACCGCACCCGAGAAGGCCACTGCATGACCGCGCGCACCGATCGCACGAACACCGGACAGCCGGACGACCGGTCCACAGCGGTGGACGTGCTCGCGTACTACTACCCGCAGTGGCATGCGGACCCCGTCAACGACCGTATGCACCGCCCTGGTTGGACCGAATGGGACATCCTCGGCACGGCGCGTCCGCGCTTCGCCGGGCACCGCCCGCCCGGCCGACCGGCCGACGGCCCCGCCGACGAATCCGACCCCCAGGTGGCGGCCGCCAAGGTGGACGCCGCGTCCCGAGCGGGACTGACCGGGTTCATCGTCGACTGGTACCGGTACGACAACGCGCCCTTCCTGAACGGCTTCCTCGACCGCGGACTGCTGCCCGCCCTCACATCCGGCGCGGGGCAGTCGGACGACTTCCGCTTCGCCCTGATGTGGGCCAACCATCCCTGGCTCGACCTCTTTCCCGCCGCCGATTCGAAACCGCCGGTGCTGCTGCGGGAGCCCCGCAGCCGTTACGACGTCGAGCGGGCACTGGACCACATCGTCAGCACCTACCTCATCCACCCGGCCTACTGGCGGATTGACGGCCGCGCCTACCTCTCCCTCTACGACCTCGAGACACTCGTCGAAGCCTGCGGCGGAGTCGCCGCCACCCGGTCGATGCTGGAAACCCTGCGCCGGCGGGCCGCCGCCGCGGGTGCCGAGATCCACCTCAACCTCTGCACCAACTGGTACACCCCCGACGGCGTCGCGCTCCTCGACCGACTCGACGCAGACAGCACCACCCACTACACATGGATGCACCACCAGGACAGTGGCCTGGACACCTTTCCCACCTCCCCCTACGCGAAGCTGGCCGACCGAGCCCGCGAAGTCTGGCGTACGGCCCCCGAAACATACGGCAGGCCTTACCTGCCCAACGTGACCGTCGGTTGGGACCCCACTCCCCGCTGCGCCGGCACCTGGCCCCGCCCCGACGACCAGGAGTACCCCTTCACGCCGGTGATCGGAGACCGCAGTCCACAGCAGTTTGCCGAAGCGCTCGCCGACGCCGTCGAAGCGGCACCGTCCGTCGGGCCCGGCGCAGTCACCGTCAACGCGTGGAACGAATGGACGGAAGGCTCCTACCTCGAAGCGGACGAGGACGGAACGCCCTACCTGGACGCCGCCGGCGACGTCCTGACCGGAAGCCGACGTCTGAGTCGGGACTACTGAGGCATTGACACCGATGGCAGTTGTGGCTGCGAGCATCTGCCTCCCAAAGGGGCGGAACTCGCTGCCATCTCGGCGAAGGACATCGACGTCCCGCTCGGCTGAGTATCGCGGTGGGCCTGATCCGCCGCACCGGCCGTAGCTGTCGGACATGCCGGTCGTGGACTCCGCCTGGCACGACCTGCGTACTCGGCTACGCGTGCCGCGCCCTGGGTTCGTCAACAGCCTGTGGGGACGTACAGCGGGGATGGCGGTGCAAACCTGGGGTGTCTGCCCGGCATCGGGGCCTCTCTGCGCCGTCCCGCAAGGGGCCCGTCCCTCTACCTCCTGCCTGTCTCCCCCCGGTGAGAAGCGCCCTGGGGCGCTTGAGCGGGGCGCACGACGGCTGCTTTGCAGGGAACGAACGATGCCCCCGCGGCGAGGTCGCGGGGATACCGCAGGGGGCATCGGCCAGCCACTCCGATGTGCCGTCCCGGCCGCGGCAGCGGCTCTCCCGGCGCGGTATGTTCAACCGGGCGTTTGGCCGCCCGCGACCGGCCTGCCGTTACTGTGCCAGGGGCTCTGCGGTCCTACTCCATGCCCCTCGCCAGCGGGTACAGAGCGGCTGTCGACCTGGCGCGCTCAGAGTTCCTCTCGACCCGGACCGTCCGGGCACGCTCCCGTGTGGCCGGTGCAGGCGGCAGCGGCCTGGGCCTCGCCATCACGGCGGTCGCGTCACGCTCGTCACCTCCCCGGGTGCGGGCGCGACCTTCCGCGTGCTGCTGCCTCGGGGGTCTGGGGGCCTGAGCCGTCCCGGGGAGCATCCCACAGACTCGCAGGCGACGGCCGATACATGCGGCCGCCACGCCGTTCCGCGACGGCGGTCCCCGCACTTGTCCGCCGTGTGTTCCCGGTCCCTGCCTACTCGACAGGCCCTTGCCCGGCAGGAGTCTGCCCGGCAGAGCGGGCCCCTGCCGCAGCCGGGTCGTCAGCTCAGCACCTGATATCCGAACTGCACCTCGAGTCCCGCCGCCCCCGCCGCTTCCATCACCCGCGCCGTCAGTCGCACCGGCTTGTCCGTGCCGTCGACGAGCGGGGGTTTGCTCAGCGTCGTGGAGTCGGCCGACGCCCCCGTCTCCAGCGCGGGCGCCCCCGCCGACTGCCCGTCGGCGTCGAGGCGTACCTGGCATGTGCCCGAGCCCAGTTTGCGGGTGACTTGCACGACGCGGATGCGCTGGCCGGCGACGTAGAGCTGGTTGGCGAAGTCGTGGGATCCGTCGATGACTTCGCCGCCGATGCGGGCCACGAGCCAGCCGTCGATCTGGTCGACTCCCTTGTTGCCGGTGAAGCGGGTGCGGGTGTCGGCGGGGGTAGTGCCGGTGAGGAGGTAGGGGGCGGTGACGTTGTCCTGCAGGTCGTGGCCGCGAACTCCGCGTTCCCTCGTGGTGGGATGGTCCAGCACTTCTTCAGATGAGGACGCAGTTCCGTTTTTTTAAGACCCGGCCGATCGTGGAGTGGTCCAGGTTCGGGATGTCCTCGCTCAGCGCCACGTGCCTCTCCAGCAGGCGCAGCGACCACCGGGC
>NZ_JBVJPM010000059.1:0-20800 GCF_055582645.1 Streptomyces sp. NPDC107517
CGGCTCCAGCCGAGCCCACTGTGCATCCGTCATGTCTCCACGTGCCACAGAACAAGATCATCTCACCTCAAGATCCACATCTGAAACACGCCCTAGGGTGCGGCGATGGTCCGGGCCGAAGGAGACCAGGCAGGCCTCGTGAGCGGCTGCGGCCTGGAGGCGGGCTTCGGTACCGCTGCGTAGCCCCAGGAGGGCGGTGGCCACGGCCAGTTCGACGGCGCCGGTCTCTGGGCGGCGATGCTCCTCGGGCAGACTGCGGCGCAGCTCGTCGGCGCGCTCCGCCTCGGCCAGGGCCTCCTGGTGGCGGGCCTGGCCGTTGAGGCTGCGGGTCAGGCCGAGCCGCAGGACCAGGGACAGTCGGTCCGGTGCGCGATGGGCGGCCAGGGCTTCGCGGGCGAGCGCCTCGGCCTCCTGGTGGCGTCCCTGCGCGTTGAGGGCGAAGGCCAGTGCGTTGCGGGAGGCCGCAGCTATGTCCCGCATCTCCGGGCCTGCACCGCGGGTCGCGGCCCGGGCGACGGCCGCAGTCTCTGCCTCGCACTCGGCGTGCCGACCGAGCGCAGCAAGCTGCTGGGCGCGGTCAGAGCGCAGCTTCAGGGTCTGCCAGTGACCGGCTCCAAAGATCCTGCGGGCGGCAGGCAGTACTTCGTCGTATGTGGCGAGGGCTTCGGCGTGGCGGCCCTGGGCGCCCGTCGCGAGCGCGGCGATGGTCAGCGCCAGTGGTACGTACGCGTCGTCGCGCGGCAGCGACGGGGCCACGGCGCGGGCCTCGGCCTCCGCCTCGGCGTAGCGCCCGGCCTCGTACAGTGCCTTGGCCCGGGACACAGGGGTGTTCGTCATCCGCCTGGCGTCGCTTCGGCCACGCGGCCGGGAGAGTCTCATGGCCGGAGCATACGGATGCCGCGCACGCTGTTCGGCGAAGGGGCGGGCGTTGGTCGGCCGCCCCGGATGTCCCGGGGGCAGGCGGGCCGTGTGAACTCTCACCACACCGCCGCGAAGTGAGTCGTTGAACAACAACGCGGAGCGCCGGCCTGGCCAACTGAGGTGTCGGTCTTCTGGCGGTTGCACCCCGCAGGCCTTTCCCGTGCTCTGCAACCAAGTGCCCCCAGCGTCTGCCCGACCCCCACACGGACTTTTCGGGCCCGCCCCTGCACGGCCATGGGCTGAGCGTCGTGGTTGGCGACCGGTGCCAACCCAAGCGCTCAGTCACAGTCGTTGTGACCGAGTGAGCCAGTTGGCCCCCTATGTACTTCAGTTGGCCCCTCGGCCATTCAGGGAGTGGTGGAGACGGCGGTGGTATGTGGTACGCCTGAGCGGCACCGTGCGGTTGCATCAACCAGACGCCAGGAGCGAGGAGCCGCTGCAGGGATCTGGGGTGCGTGCAGCGTGCGGGACTCACGCTTCAGGGCTGTGCGAGTGGGTGATCGAGGAGAGAGCGGAAGGGGGGTCTGTGCCGCGTCGGGTCGGGACCACTGCCTGACCGTGTACCGCGGCTGAGGAGGAAATTGCCGTATCGGCCGTGCTGCGATTCGAGGAGTACGAGCCCTGACAGCCGGTACTGGCCGGGCCGTGATGAGCGCCGAGAGGACTTGGACATGACTGCCTCGTACGAAACCATCAGCACCAGGTTGGACGGCAACGTCCTTTCCGCCACCTTCAACGCCCCGCCGATCAACCTCATCGGTCCCGAGCTCGTGCGCGATCTCGTCGGACTGATCGAGGAGCTTTCCCAGCCGGCGACTGCACGAGTGGTGGTCTTCGAGAGCGCGGACCCCGACTTCTTCTTCCCGCATGTAGACCTGACCAAGGTGCCCGAATACACCGCTGAAGCCGCTAGAGCCGGAGGTCCGGGCGATGCCTCCCTGGGGATGCTGTTCCGCAGGCTCAGCGAGATCCCGGCGGTCACCATTGCCAAACTGCGCGGCCGGGCACGGGGGGCGGGCAGCGAGTTCCTCCTCGCCTGTGACATGCGCTTCGCCTCCCGGGAGAACGCTGTCCTGTGCCAGCCCGAAGTCGGCATCGGCACCCCGCCCGGCGCGGGAGCGATCCAGCACCTGACCCGGCTGCTGGGCCGGGGCCGAGCGCTCGAAGCCGTGCTGACCTCGGCCGACTTCGATGCCGAACTCGCCGAACGCTACGGATGGGTCAACCGCGCGGTACCCGACGCCGAGCTGGACGAGTTCGTAGCCGGTATCGCCGAGCGAATGGGGGGCTTCCCCCGTGATGCGCTGATCGCGGCCAAATCGGCCATCAACGCGATCAGCCTGGCAACTCCTGCCGATGTACGGGCAGATGCTGCTCTGTTCCAGCAACTCGTTCGGGGTGAGGCGGCACAGCAGCGCACGGCAGAACTTTTCGAGCAGGGCTTCCAGACCCGTGGCCGTACCGAACTCGACCTCGGTGACGCGCTGGGCGAGTTGAAGGCCGTCGACTGATACAGATGGCGGGAACCCTGCCCTGGTCCGTGCCTGCACGTCCCCGATCGGGTCGGACCTGCGGTCTGCACGCAGCGAGTCACCACCACAGTGGGAAGACTGATCGCAGCCGGCGCCAGCGTGCTTCGGACCACGGATGAGCCGGACATGGGGCACTACGCCGTCGTGCTGCAGGACCCCGGAAGGCAACGAGTTCTGCGTTGTCCAGGAGGCGTTCGGCACGCGCCACTCCTAGCGACTCGCCAATCAAGAGCCCCTGAACGACCGTATAACATACGGGAGTTCAGAGTCCATGACGGTCTCTCGGAGTGCTCGCCGATCAGCAACGACCAAGCCCCGTGCGCAATGAGTCGATCTAGGGCCTGTTTGAGGTTGTGATCAGTTGCCGGGTTCTGCCCTCATGGTGGGGTGGAACCCGGTAGGAATTGGCCGTGACGCGCAAGCAACTCACTGATGCTCAGTGGAAGTTCATCGAGCCTTACCTGCCGATCGGCAGGTTCGGCCCGTACCCCGAACGACTACGGGAACAGTTCGAGGGGATGATCTGGCGGTTCCGCTCCAGCGGCCAGTGGCGGGAGATGCCCTCCGAGTTCGGTCCCTGGGCCACGGTCTACGGGCGATTCCGCGTCTGGCGGGACGCCGGCGTCTTCACGGCCCTGTTGGAAGGCCTCATCGTAGAGGCGGCCCGCGCAGGCAGAACAGACCTGTCGCTGGTCAGCGTGGACTCCACCACTGCACGCGCCCACCACGACGCCGCCGGGATGCACGTCGCCAAGGACCTCGTGGAGGCCCTGGAGAAAGCTGCGCGCGAGCAGGAGAAGGCCCAGCAAAAAGGGGCGGGCCAAAGGAACAGAACGGACAGGCCGAGCGTCGACGCGTCCGACGTAGACACGAGCTCCGCTTGAAGGAAGCTCAGCTCGGCCGATCCCGGGGCGGCCTGACCAGCAAGGTCCACCTTGCCGCTGACCGCAAATGCCGTCCGCTCGCGTTCGTCCTGACCGCCGGACAGGCCGCGGACAGTCCCCACTTCATCTCCGTGCTCGAGAGAGTACGAATCCGCCTCCCCGTCGGCCGTCCCCGAACCCGGCCCGGCGCGGTCGCCGCGGACAAGGCCTATTCATCTCGCGGCAACCGCGCCTACCTGCGCAAACGCAACATCAAGGCAGTCATCCCCGAGAAGAGGGACCAGGCCGCCAACCGCAAGAAGAAGGGCTCCAGAGGCGGCCGGCCCGTCAGCCACGACACCGACCTCTACAAGGAACGGAACACGGTCGAGCGTCTGATCAACAAGCTGAAGGCCTGGCGGGGCATCGCCACACGCTACGACAAGGCCCCCGAAAGCTACCTCGCCGGACTCCACCTCCGCGCCACAATGATCTGGATCGATGACCTCTTGAAAGCCGCCGACTGATCACAACCTCACACAGGCCCTAGTGCAGCTGGATGTCGACGCGACGCCTCCAGGGGCTTGATCGGGCAGGCCCCCGCCCCTCGCAGCCCCGAGGGCCGGACCGGGGGGAGTGGCGGGCCGGAGACGGGCAACGCCCAGAGCGCGCGGTGAACATCCGAACCACGGGGGCGGGACAGTGGACCGTGGGAACGGCAGCGAAGTCGAGCACGACGCGTTCATTTCCTACAGCCACGCCTGGGACAAAGACGTCGCGAAGGCCTTCCACGGCCAGTTACAGGCCTTCGACCGGCCGTGGTGCCGGCCGAGGAATCTCAGGTTGTTCCGAGACGAGACGAACCTCGGGGCAAGTCCACATCTGTGGGCGGAAATTGAACGCGCGCTGACCCGGTCCCGATGGTTGGTACTGATGGCGAGCCCGTCGGCTGCCGCATCTCGCCGACCGGGAAGCCATCTCGGCGTGCCCGCGTCACCCTTCACCCCGAGTCCATCGAGAGTGCGGGACTCAAGGAGGTTGCAGACCTGGCCGTCGCCTCCGGCATCATCGCCTGTCTCGCTCCGGTCACCCGAGGCTCGACCTGGAAGGCCGTCAGCCGAGCGCTCCTGCCCGGCGCGCTACTGGACCTCTCAAGTCCCTTAAGGCGCACGGGTTTCACGGAATCCGTCGTCCTGCGGGACCGTCACGGCGTGCTAGTCGTCGCCCCCGCGTCGGACGGCTCGGCGGGACCGGCGGGCTGCTCGGTCTCGAAGGCGGAGAGCGTGGTGTCGTAGTCGGTCTCCACGTCGTACATCGGGGTCATCCAGTGGTAGAAGTTGTCGCCGCGCTCGCGGAGCAGGCCGTGCATGCGGCGGGTCAACTCCATGCGTATGGGGCGAAGTTCGGGGTGGTCATAGCGGTTGTGCAGCTCGTCGGGGTCGGCCATGAGGTCGTAGAGCTCGTTGTGCGACTCGGGGTTGACCACCAGCTTGTGGGTGCGGGTGCGCAGCATCCGCTGGGGGTAGGGGAAGTGGTGGCCGTGGAACTCGGCCAGGTGGTGCTCGTCCCAGTCGGGCCGCTCCCCGCGGGCCAGGGGCACCAGGCTGCGGCTGTCCACGGCCGGCTCCGTCTTGCTGCCGGCGAGGTCGAGGACGGTGGCGGTGCAGTCGGTGAGGGAGACGAACTCCTCGCGCACCTGGCCCTGGGGCGCGCCGGGAATCCGCAGCAGACCGGGAATGCGGTAGATGTCCTCGTACATGGCCGGCCCCTTGTCGTGCAGGCGGTGCGCGCCGGTGAACTCGCCGTGGTCAGCGGTGAAGAAGACCGCTGTGCGGTCCGCGAGTCCCAGCTCGCGCATCGCGTCGAGGATGCGGCCGATCTGTTCGTCGATGAGTGTGACGTAACCCCAGTAGACAGCGATCAGCTTGCGGGACTCCTCGATCGGCATTGAGTCGAAGGCCCACAGCTTGCTGTAGTTGCCCTGCACCGGGGGCTTGGCGGCGAAAGTCTCGCTCACCGAGGCGGGCATCTCGACGAGCTCGGGGTCGTACATGTCGTAGTACGTGTCCGGGAGTATGTAGGGAAGGTGCGGGCCGAAGAAGTGGGTGGCCAGGAAGAACGGCGTGCCCTCCCCGCCGCGCTCCTCCTGCGCGTAGCGGCGCATCATCTCGATGGTGCGCGTCGCCAGGTAGTACTCGAAAGTGGCCTCGACCGGCTGGTGCAGTCGGGCGGCGAGGAGGTTGCCGGGGCTGCCGTTGGGCGTGGTGCCCCGCACGGGGTCGGTGATCCGGTACCCCGGGAGGCGGTGCTCCGCCAGGTAGGCGAGGTAGTCGGGGTGGTCGACGGGGTTGTGCCAGCCGGCCAGGTCCGGACCCTCGAAGCCGTAGTCGGCGGCGGTGCGTCGTACGCCGCCGTGCCACTTGCCCATCAGCCCCAGGTTGTAGCCCTCACTGCGCAGTTGCTCGGAGAAGGTGAACTGATCGTCGGAGAGATCCTCGAGATAGCCCACGTTGCGCTCGTAGTTGGCGAGCAGTTTGTGCCGGAAGGGGGCAGCGCCGGTGAGCAGGCTGGCGCGGGCCGGGGTGCAGATCGCGGTGGGCGTGTAGAAGCTGTCGAACCTCGTGCCGCCGGCCGCGAGCCGGTCGAGGTGCGGGGTGCGGACGTGGGGGTTGCCGTATGCGCCCAGGGTGTCCACCCGGTGCTGGTCGGTCATGAGGAAGAGCATGTTGTGGCGCACGAAGGGCCTTTCGGGTCGGTCCGGCTCGCAGGCGGGTAACGTCAGCGGACGCTGGCAGGGATGTCGTGACCCATGACTGTGCGTGGTGGCGCGTCGGAGGAGAGGGCCGTGGAGTACGCGCCCGTGTGAGGGCCTCGGGACGGCTGAGACGGCTCCGACGTGCTCTCGACGAATGCCATGCGAGGCATGCTCTGTCCCGCCCGAGATTTATGTCAAGAGGGCGGTCATAAATAGCGGGAGCGCGGCCGGCGGCTGCGCCGGGAGCTCCACCGTGGCAGCCTCGACGGCGTTCGGACAGCGCTGCGGTCGGTCCAACGGAGGTCGAGGGAGCGGAAGTTCGTCCGGTGGCCACCGCCTGTCATCCAGCAACGGCTTTTTCGTTCCGAGTCATTGACGAAAATACGTCCGCGCTCACATGCTGTCCGGCATGCAGTCACACGACGGCCCGCTGACGCGGCTGCGGCGGAGCCATGAGCAGTCCGTACTCGACCTCCTGCGCAAGCACGGGCCGCTCAGCCGCGCCGAGTTGGGGGCGCACAGCGGGCTGTCCCGCACGACGTTGTACGACATCGTTGCCGGCCTGGTGGAGAGCGGAGCGGTCATCACCTCCACACCGCAGATCGAGGCACGCAAACGCGGTCGGCCGGTGGAGAAGCTCAGCCTCAACCCGGACGCCGGTGAGGCGATCGGCATCGACTTCGCCCGCCGTGCCGTCCACGTCGCCGCGGTCAACCTCGCCCACGAAGTGATCGGTTCGGCGAGCGAGGCGCACGGGCCGGATCTGACGTGGACCGAGCGGGCCGACATCGCCGAGCGCCTGCTCGCCTCGCTCATCGACACTTCCTCGGCCGACCCGGCAGCTGACGGTTCGGACAGAGCCCGCACCTTGCAGCTCGGGGCGCTCACCGCGATCGGCGTCGGTGTGGTCGGGCCGATCGCCGACCCCGGGAGCCAGGACGCGCATGCGCGCAGCACCGAAGGCCTGTCCGACCTGCTGCGCGAGCGCTTCGGTGTGCCGGTGCTGCTGGACAACAACACCCGGCTCGCCGCCCTCGCCGAGGCGGTGTGGGGCGCGGCCTCCGACGCCGCGGACGTGCTGTACCTGCGCCTGTCGCACGGTGTCGGCGGTGGGCTCGTGGTCGGAGGGTCGCTGCACCGCGGGACGTACGGCATGTCCGGCGAGTTCGGGCACATCACGGTCGACGCGAGCGGTGAGCCGTGTGGCTGCGGAGGTACCGGCTGCCTGGAGACGGTCGCCTCGCTGGATGCCGTGCTGCGCGGGTACCGGGCGGCCGGCGGCCAGGCCGATGACATCACCGGGTTCCTGTCCGCAGCGGTGTCGGGCGATCGGGTTGCACTGAAGGTGCTGCAGCGCATCGGCACGGACATCGGTGCGGTGCTCGCAACCGTCTGCAACGCGGTCGGCCCCGGAGTCATCGTCATCGGCGGCGAGCTGGTGGAAGCGGGCGCCGCCCTGCTCGAACCGGTCGAAGGGGCCCTGCGCGCCCACGTGATGCCGATGGCCTGGCACCGCGTGGACGTGCGGCGCGCCACGCTCGGAGAGGCCGGAAGCGCACTGGGCGGCATCGCCCTCGTCCTCCACGAATCCCCTCTGCTCTCCCGCTACCCCCAACCCATCCCGCAGGAGCACGTGTGAAGTCACCGGCGAGGCACCCATGGCAGTGATCACCCCTCCGGAGAAGACCGCCGTCAAGACGGAGCGGCAGCGCGCCGTCCGCCGCTCCCGCCGTCCCCTGTTCCTCAACGTCCTCGCGCTGGCGGCCGGAGTCGTCATCTGGGCCGTTGTGGCGGCGCTGGGCCTGGTAGAGAACCTGCCCACCCCGCTCGCCGTGGTCCACAGAGCCGGCGACATGATTGCCGACGGCACCCTGGCGACGGACACCCTGGCCAGCCTGCGCCGGGTCTTCCTCGGATATGCGCTCGGCGTCGTCGTGGCAGTCCCCGTGGGCTTCCTCATGGGCTGGTACCCGACTGTGCGCGCGCTGGTCGAGCCGTACATCCAGTTCTTCCGCACCATCCCTCCGCTCGCCCTCATCCCGCTGGCGGTGGTGATGATGGGGATCGGTGAGGTGCCGAAGATCGCGGTGATCTGGCTGGCGTCCTTCATGGCCTGCGTCGTCTCCGCCTTCCAGGGCGTCATCGACGCGGACAAGACCCTCATCAACGCCGCCCGGGTCCTCGGCGCACCGGACCGCACCATCTTTGCCAAGGTCGTGGTCCCCGCCTCGATGCCGTTCATTCTCGTCGGCATGCGGATCGGCCTCGGCGCGTCCTGGGCCACCGTCGTCGCCGCGGAACTCATAGGCGCCCAGGAAGGGCTGGGCTACCGGATGCAGAAGGCATCCACCTGGTTCGAGATGGACACGATCATGGTGTCCGTGATCACCATCGGCGTACTCGGCATGCTCATGGACCGGCTGCTGCTGCTGGCCGAGCGACGCCTCACCGGCTGGCAGGAGCGACGATGAACAGCAAGATCAGTTTTCGGGACGTGGTCAAGACCTTCCCGCTGAAGGACGCGGACTTCACCGCCCTGGGTGGGGTGTCCCTGGACATCGCCGACCAGGAGTTCGTCACGGTCGTCGGCCCTTCCGGCTGCGGCAAGAGCACGCTGATGAGCATGGCGGCAGGCCTTGAGGAACCCACCTCGGGCAGCATCCTGGTGGACGGCAAGCCGGTGACAGGACCCGGCCCCGAACGGGGCGTGATCTTCCAGCAGTACGCGCTCTTCCCCTGGCTGACCGTGCGGCAGAACGTGGAGTTCGGCCTCAAGATCGCCTCCGTCCCCGCCGATGAGCGCCGACGGCGCAGCGACCAGGCCATCGATCTCGTGGGCCTGGGGGAGTTCGCCGACGCCCTGCCCAAGATGCTGTCCGGCGGCATGAAGCAGCGCTGCGCCATCGCCCGCGCCTATGCGGTGAACCCGCAAGTGCTGCTGATGGACGAGCCGTTCGGCGCCCTCGACGCCCTCACCCGGGTGCAACTGCAGGATCAGCTGCTCCGGACCTGGAGCCAGGAGAAGCGCACCGTCCTGTTCATCACCCACGACGTCGACGAGGCGGTCTACCTCGCCAGCCGGGTCATCGTCATGGCCGCAAGGCCCGGACGTATCCATCGCGTCATCGACGTGGACCTGCCCTATCCCCGAACCGAAGAGATCCGCCTCTCCCCGGAGTTCCGCCGAATCCGCAACGACGTGTGGACCTCCGTCCACCACCAGGACCAACCCGCCGCGGCCGCCTGATCCACCGGCACACGGCTCGCCGCGCCCCACCCCTCAAACTCTTCGCGTGCGCGTCCCGAGAGGACCAACTCACCATGCCCAGAAGCACGATCCGCCGCGCCCTGACGGCGATATGCAGCGTGACAGTCATATCACTGTCCGTGAGCTCCTGTTCCGGGGAGAAGGCCGCGGACGACACGACGGTCAAGTTCGGATATATCGGCGACTACAACGGGGCGAGCCTCCTCGCCATCGCCAAGCAGCAGGGGCTGTGGAAGAAGCAGGGCCTCACCGCGAAGACGTCGGTCTTCAACAACGGCCCCGTCCAGATCCAGGCTCTCAACGCCGGCAACCTCGACTACGGCTACATCGGCCCGGGCGCCATGTGGCTGCCCGCGTCCGGCAAGGCCAAGGTCATCGCCATCGACACCCTCACCTACGCGGACCGTGTCATCGGCCAGCCCGGCATGAAGACCATGAAGGACCTCAAGGGCAAGCGGATCGGCGTACCCGAGGGGACCTCCGGCGACATGATCCTCAACATCGCGCTGGAGAAGGCCGGGATGACCACCAAGGACATCCAGAAGATCAACATGGACCCGTCCACCGTCGTCTCCGCCTTCTCCGCCGGCAAGATCGACGGTGCCGGGATCTTCTACCCGGCCATCGGCACCATCAAGGCGAAGGTGCCGGACCTGGAAGAGGTGGCCAGCACCGTGGACACCGGGGATGCCTTCCCCACCGCGTTCGTCGCCGGCAACAAGGTGTCGGAGACGAAGAACTCCAAGGTCATCAAAGTGCTGCAACAGGCCAACGACTGGCGCCGGAAACACCCCGCAGAGACGATCGCGCTCACCGCCAAGATGCTCCAGGTCACCGAGGCCCAGGCCAAGGCCGACGCCTCCCACGTCAGGACTCTCTCCACCGACGACCTGACCGCCAAGACCAAGAGCGGTGAGGTGGACGCGTGGCTGAAGAAGCTCGGCGACTTCTTCGTCCGCAACAAGCAGCTGGACAGGAACCCCGACCCTTCCGACTACTACGACGGCGACCTCTACCAGAAGGCCCACGCCGAGTAGCCGCCGGCGGTCGGCCGTTGCACCCCGCCGTGGCCGGCACACGTCACCCGCCGCCGGGACCTTCCGCCGACCACGCGGAACAGGTCACGGAACAGCACGTGCCACCGCGCGCTGGAACTCGCCCGCGGGCGGCCCCGGCGTTCAGAACCTGCCCATGACAGTCCAGCACCGTGTGAAGAGGACGGAGTCGCCATGCCAGATCCGACGCCATCACGTGCAAGACCCCGGACCCGGGCCGCCGGCACCCTCGGTCTCCTGCTCCTGGCCCTGACGGCAGCTCTGCTCCCGTCGGCAGCACCGTCGGCCTCGGCCAAGGAGCCCGCCCCTGCCGGGACGTACACCAACCCGGTCACGCAGGGCGTGGTCGACACCTTCCCGGACCCGGCGATCATCCGGGGGAAGGACGGTTCCTGGTACGCCTTCGGTACGCAGAACCCGGTGTTCCAGAGCAAGGGCGAGGACGGGGAGCGGATGCTGCCGATCCTGCGCTCGGCCGACATGGTGCACTGGACGTACGCAGGCCAGGTGTTCACCCCCGACACGCAGCCGGCCTGGCACAAGGGCTCGCGGCTCTGGGCGCCGGACATCCGCTATGCGGGCGGCGCGTACCAGCTGACCTATTCCGTGCCGGACCGCAACACCGTCGGTCTGGCCACCGCTCCGACGCCCACCGGCCCGTGGACGGACAAGGGGTCGGTGCTGCCGGACCCGAGTGGCTGCGCGACGGGCAATATCGACCAGGCGCAGTTCACGGACCAGGACGGCACGCCGTATCTGTACTGGGGCAGTTACGACACCATCTGCGCTGCGAAACTGAACAGCGACCGGACCCGCATCCAGGGGGAGGTCACCGAGGTCGCCAAGGGCCGCCGGATGGAAGGCGGTTACGTCGTGCGCCACGGCGGCTATTACTACCTCCTCTACTCCGACGCCGGCTGCTGCGACGGCGCGTTCAGCGGCTACCAGGTCAAGGCCGGCCGCGCGACCAGCCCGCTCGGCCCCTTCAAGGACGACGAGGGCGTCGAGCTGACCGCCCCGACCAGCAAGGGCGCGATCGTGGCAGGCGCGAACGGCAACCGCTGGATCGGCCCCGGACACAACGCCGTCCAGACCGATCTGGCCGGACAGGACTGGCTCGTCTATCACGGCATCCCGTCCGACGACCCGGACCTGGACCGCTTCACCGGCCTCGACCGCCAGCTGTCCCGACGGCCGATGCTCATCGACCGCCTCGACTGGATCGACGGCTGGCCGGTGTTGCGGGCGGGCGCGGGCCCGTCGGACGGGCCGCAGCCGGCACCGGCCGCTCAGCCGGACGCCGGAGGCACCTTCAACAGCGGCTCCCTGGACGGCTGGAAGGCCGAGGGCGCGCAGACGAACGGCTGGCAGGTGGCCGACGACCGTGACGCCCACGGCTACGCGGTCCACTCCGGAGCCGGCTCCGCGTTCCTGACGGCGCAGGGATCGGTGTCCGCGGCCGTCCGCGCGGAGGCGGACCTGAAGGTCACGTCGTCCTCCGGCGCCGCCGCCCTGACGGTCGGCTACCGAGGGCCTGGCGACTACGTCGCGGCCTGGCTGGACCGGGACCGGAGCGCACTGGTGACGGAGGCGATGGTGGCCGGGCACAGCCGCGGTGCCCAGGTGACGGCACTGCCCGCCGGCTTCGACTGGAGCTCCTGGCACACCGTCACCGCGGAGATCCGGGGCACCGAGCTGACCGCCGAGGTCAGCGAGGACCGGCTGGGGGACGTGGTGGCCACTCAGCGACGCGACCTGCCGCCGGCGGCCGTCCGCACCGGCAAGGTCGGCACAGCGGCCCGCGGCGGCGCCACGGCGGCCGACAATGTCAGCGCGGTGAAGCTCTACAAGCCGGTGACGAAGCGGCTGCCCGACCCCCGGCCGGGCCGGCTGCTCCCGGGCTACAGCGACGAGTTCGCCGCCACCGAAATCCCCGGAACCAGCACCGGATCACCCTGGTCCTGGGTCCGCGGGCCGGCCGCCGGGACCACCATGACGGGCGGTGCCCTGTCCTGGCCGACCCAGAACGCCGAGCTGAGCGGAGGGACGAACACGGCCTCGGTGCTCACCCGGGACGCTCCCCAGGGTGACTTCACGGTGGAGACGAAGCTGCACTTCGTCCCGGACCAGCCGGCCCAGCAGGCGGGGCTCGTCCTCTACGGCAATGACGACCAGTTCTTCAAGAACGTCCACTCAGTGCTGCCGCTCAACAACGGCGCAGGCGCCGTGCTGAACGTCAGCGAGTTCGGCAAGGAGGGCCCGCGCCCGACCACCAGCCCTCCGACGCCGGTGGCCGCGGCCCCCATGTTCGGCGGCCCGACGGCGGACACGATGTGGCTCAGGCTCTCGTACCACCGCGACACCGCGCACAATGAACACGAGGTCCGCGCCGCCACCAGTCGGGACGGCAAGCAGTGGGTGTGGAACGGCGTATGGACGCTGCCTGCTGATGGCAACCTGAAGATCGGCCTGGTGTCGATGAACAAGTCCGGGGCTCAGGCGCAATTCGACTACGTGCGCACCTACGGCCACTCAAAATGATCACGTGGAGTACCGGCGGCGCGGCTGCCTCGTGTTCGCGGTGCACACAGCTCCACAGGTGAGAGCAGGTGTCAGTGTGCGGCGTGCCGTTCCGGCGCGCCGCACACCAGAAGGCGATGGGACTTCAACTGTTGACGGCCTCCGCAATCTGCCGGGCGGCCTGTGCGGGCGTGATGTGCGTGGTGTCGATGACCTCGGCCTCGCCGTGCAGCCAGGTGCGGGCCGCCTCGGCATAGGGCTCGAGGTATTTGAGACGGAACGGCGAAGGGCCCATGACAGAGTCCCCTTCGATACGCCCCCGGAGCGTTTCCTGGTCGGCGTGGAGGACGAAGTGCTGTACAGGGATGGCATGCTGGGCAAGGCCCGTGCTGATCTCCCGCCAGTACTGCTCGACCAGGACGGTCATGGGCATCACCAGGGTGCCGCCGGCGTAGTCGAGTACGCGACGGGCGGTCTCGACGACGAGTGGCCGCCACGGCGGCCAGTGCTGGAAGTTGTCCGTCGCGGGCAGCCCCGGCGTGATGTCCATGAGTGTCTCGCCGACCTTCTCGGCGTCGAACACCCGTGAATCCGGGAGTAGTTGCTGCAAAAGTACACTGGTCGTCGTCTTGCCTGCGCCGTGCGTTCCGTTGAGCCATACGATCATGGGGTCCGATGCTAGCGGTGTGCGGGGCCGTGGGAATGGTCCATGCGGGTCGTCAAGTCATTGACACCACCCTGAGAAACACGGAACACCCGAAGCCGTACCGGATGTCTGCCGCGCCTCTGCGGAGCCGGTCAGGCCTTGGTGAGGTCGTGCGACATGGCCATCAGCCGCCCGGTGACCGCCTCGTCGACCGTGATGGGCGTGCGGCGATCGAAGGCGCCGGGCTTGTTCCAGTAGGTGGGGCCGGTCCAGTCGTCGCGCAGTACGGCTTCGGTGACGTTGTGGGCCGAGGTGGCCACGGAGTCGAAGAACAGGGGGCCGACGACCGTCGCGATGGCGCGTGCGGGCCAGGGCAACAGGCGCAGAATGTCGGTCTTGGCCGCTCCGGCGTTGGCGACTCCGGCCGTGAGGCCGGGCTCGGTGCGTGCCAAGTGGGCGGCGTAATGGTGGTTGGCGACCTGGACGGGCAGACGGATCCGCTTGAAGTCGAAGGGCTCGAAGCGCGGGAAGCCGTCCGCTTCGACGTCGACGGGGGTGGACGGGGGGACCTTCGCCGTCATCATCACGACCCGGGGCTGCTCGGAGCGCCGCAGTGCGGGCAGCAGGAGCTGGGTGAGGTGGTAGCGGCTGAGGTAGTTGACCGTGAAGAACGGGTGGAGGCCGTCCGTCGTGCGGATGTCGCGGGAGGTGAAGACACCGGTGGAGTGCAGGAGCGCGTCGATGTGGTCGTACTCGGCCAGGACGCGTTCGGCGGCATCGCGGACTCCGTCGTGGGTGGAGAGGTCGACGGAGAGGAACCGGGCGCGGTCGGCGGCGGCGCCGAAGGAGGCGAGCGCCGCGGCGCCCTTGGCCTGGTCGCGGCCGAGGAGGACGACGCGGTGGCCCCGGGCGAGGAAGGCGCGTGCCGCTTCCAGGCCGATGCCGCTGTTGCCTCCGCTGACGAGGATGGTGTTCACGGGGTGCTTCCTGTGAGTGCGGTGGCGGTGCTGGTCAGACGGGCGCGATGGTGAGGGTGAAGGAGGCGGTGAGGCCCGCGTCCAGACGGTCGGGGTCCAGGGGCGTCACGTCGAGGAGGAGGTCCTTGCCGCCCGCGGTGCGGTAGACGAGGTCGTCCTCGTTGCGCAGCCGTTCCAGAGTCGTGTGCCGGCTGTAGGGCGGGAGGGTGCCGACGGCCTCGTTGTAGTCCTCCGGCAGATAGAGCTGGCCGGTGTACCGCTCCTGGCCGTCGACGGTGACCTTGACGTGGATGTGGATGCTGCGGGTGAAGTACCAGCCGGGGTAGATGGTGGTGAACTCGGCGGCGCCGTCGGCGTCGCTGGTGCCGGAGCCGCGCAGGAAGCGGGAGTCGTCGCCGGGCGCGACGTGGCCGGCCTCGTCGATGCCGGTCGGGAAGGTGTCGGGGTCGTGGGCGAGGTGGCCGGAGTAGTAGCCGAGCGCGTCGCAGTGCCACACATCGACGACAGCTCCGGCGAGCGGTGTGCCGTGGTCCGCGTGCCGGACCATGAGACGCAGGTGGAGGGGGAGACCGGGGCGGCCGCCCGAGATGTCCTGGCGGGGACCGAACTGCTCGGAGGGCGCGATGTAATAGGGGCCCTCTGTGGTCTGCGGCGACGCTGCACCGACGGTGGGTTCGGCGGCGCCGGCGTCCGCTCCGGACAGCAGATCCTGGGCATCGGGGCCGTGCTGGGCCATGACGGCCTGGAGAGTGGCGAGTTGCTGGTCGGCGGTGATGTAGCCAGGGCGCTGGGACTCGGACATGCGGGGGTCCTCTCGCAGGGGCGTGGGCAGGGGGGATCGCACGGCGGCCCGTGATGGTGTGATGACGGGCCGCCGTGTCGAGGGGAGGTGGGGCGCAGTGGTCCTGGGGGAGTCGGTCAGGCGATGAGGTGCTCGGCGACGACCGGGTCGCGGCGCGTGTGCAGCTCCCAGTAGTCCCGGGCGATCTCGTCGGGCGCGCGGTGGGGAACGCCTGCGGGCGCCTGGGCGCCGATCATGAGGTTGATGGCGATGTTCGCCACGTAAATGCCCTGGTCGCCAAGGGTGTTGTGGAGATTGATCGCCCAGTTGCGCTGCCCGGCCTGGGCGATGTTGGTGTCGGCGAGCATCGGGTACGGGTTGATGGCGCCGCCGCCCGTGGTGAACAGCAGGGTGCCGGAACCGGATTCGAGCATCCTGGGAAGCACCGTCTGCGCGGCGGCGACCGCGCCGTACAGGAGGCTGTCGATCTGCGGACGCAGGTTGTCCAGAGTCACGTCTTTGGGCGCCGTCATGGTCAGGCCCGCGTGCGGGGAGAACTCCAGCACGTCGATCCGGCCGAACCGCGCGAGTGCGCCCTCCAGAGCGCCGGTGAGCTGGTCGGGGTCGGCGACGTCGGCAGTGAAGCCCTCCGCGGTGACGCCGGCCTCCGCCAGCTCGGCGACCAGGGCATCGAGCTTGTCCTTGGTGCGGGAGATCAGGGCGACGTCGAAGCCGTGACCGCCGAAGACCTTGGCGACGGACAGGCCGAGGCCGGGGCCGGCGCCGACGATGGCGATGGTGGGCATGGTGGTTCTCCTTGCTACGTGAAGGCAGGCGTGACTGCGCCGACCCCGGACGTGATCGGGTGGGCGGTGAAGGTGAAGGGCGGGCGGTCGGGCTATGCGCCGCCGGTGTCCCAGTTGTCGAGATCGGGTGGGCAGGGTGCGTCCAGGGCGCGCAGCAGGCGCCGGGAGACGGCCCCCAGCTGCCGCTGCTGCGCCTTGGTCAGCGGGTCGAAGACCAGACGGCGCACCGCGTCGACGTGATGAGGAGCGGCGGCGGTGACCTTGTCCATCCCGTCATCGGTGAGGGTCGCCAGGGTGGCGCGCCCGTCGGACGGGTCGGGTCGACGCTGCACCCAGCCGCGCTTCTCCAGCCGGATGACCACGTTGGACAGACGGGAGAGCGTGCTGCCGGCGTACTGGGCGACCTCGCTCATCCGAAGGGTGCGCTCCGGCGCCATCGAGAGCGCCGACATCACCACGTACTCGAAGTGGGCGATGCCCGCATCGTGCTGCATCCGCGCCTCAAGGGCGGCCGGCAGC
This sequence comes from Streptomyces sp. NPDC107517, assembly GCF_055582645.1. Taxonomy (NCBI): domain Bacteria; kingdom Bacillati; phylum Actinomycetota; class Actinomycetes; order Kitasatosporales; family Streptomycetaceae; genus Streptomyces; species Streptomyces sp. NPDC107517. Next base: position 16,644 of record NZ_JBVJPM010000059.1, read on the forward strand.
TGCGTCAGCATGTAGGCGAACGCGTACCACTGCTGCTGTTCATCGGGGTCGAGCCAGCGCGGCTCGGCGGTGTCCGGTGCGTCTTCCATGGCTCCAATGTACTCCAAGCATGGAGAAAACGAAGAACCAAATCACTCTTAGCTTAAAGTGAATATGCGCTATGGTCAGTTCATGCTTGAACTTATTGGATGGAGTGGTGAGGGCTGATGAACGTCTTCTTGTGGATCGTGGCGAGTGCGCTGGCGGCGATATTCTTGCTGGCCGGGGCGATGAAGCTCGGCCGCACACCAGTGCAGCTGGCCGCGTCCGGACTGGGCTGGGCCGAGGACTTCGGCGCCTTTGGAGTCAAGGCCGTCGGCGCGGTCGAAGTCCTCGCCGCCCTCGGCCTGATCCTGCCGCCGCTCGTCGGCATCGCGGAGATCCTGGCCCCGCTGGCCGCCACCGGCCTGATCGTGCTGATGGCCGTCACGCACGGCCGCCGCAAGGAAGTCCAGATGATCACCGTCAACGCCGTCCTGCTGGCGCTCGCCGCCGTGGTCGCCTGGGGCCGCTTCGGCCCGCACGCCTTCTAGGCGCAGGCGCAGGGGTGAAACGAAACGCGGCACTTTCCTGTCGGCCGTGGTGGCCGCCGGCCGTGGTGCTTTCCGCCGTTGCCCTGGACTGCGGGCCATGCGCGGCCGGCTGGCCGTACCTGCCGGTCTCCGAGGGCTGCGTCCGACGCGGCGCAGCGACGCTCCATGTCCCGCGAGGCCCGCACCGGCGCCTCGCGGGACATCGACGTCACCGGCGCCACCCACCGGTTCACCCGGGCCTGCCTGGCCGTGTGGCTCGAACGTCGCCCTGGTGGACCAGCCGGACCGTGCGCGTGCGTGCAGTATCCGGGCTTGCCCAGGACACCGAAAGGCGATAGAAAACGCTTTCATGGATCGCCCTACGCTCGCTGAGTTGCAGACCCTGCTGGCTGTGACGGGACCGGTCGCTCCGTTCGAAATCGAAGCGGCGCGGCAGAGCGCGCGGGCGCCGCACATGACCGGCTTCATGCGAGCGGTCCGCGAAGAGGCGGCCCAGGGCATCGCCGACGGGCCGCCACCAATGCCCGCCTGGAGCTTGTTCCGCCTCTTCGCCGACACCGGCGACCGTGTGACGTACGAGCGTCGGTACTTCGCCCGCCGCCGCAGGCTCGTCGCCCTCGCGCTGGCCGCCCTTGCGCACGAAGGGCCGGCCGACGAACGTCTCGCCCTCGACGAAGCTCTCGCCGACATGGTCTGGTCGGTCTGCGACGAGTACACGTGGGCGCTGCCCGCCCACGCCCAGCAGTCCCGCGGCCACGGCCGGACCATGGCCGGCTGCGTCGACCTGTTCGCCTGCGAAACCGCACACTCCCTCGCCGAGATCACCTTCCTGCTCGCCGATCGCCTCCCGGCTCCGGTGATCGAACGGGCCCGATCCGACATCCGGCGCAGGGTGCTTCACCCCCTGTACGCGGACCCCGACCCCTGGCCGTGGGAGTCCTACCGCACCAACTGGTCAGCGGTGTGCGGGGGCGCGGCCGGCATGGCCGCGCTGCTCATCGAGGACGACCCCGCCGAGCTGGCCGCCGCGCTGGAACGCTCGCTGCGGGCGATGGACACCTACCTCTCCGGACATTCGGCGGACGGCGGCTGCGCTGAGGGCATCGGCTACTGGGCCTACGGCTTCGGCTACTTCACCCTCTTCGCCGAGGCTCTGCGGGCCCGTACCGGCCTCGATCTGCTGGCGGGGGAGCCACTCGTCGCGCTCGCCTCACGCTTCCCGGCCGCTGTGGCCATGGCACCCGACCGCTATGTCAGCTTCTCCGACAGCGTCAGCAGCTTGCCGCTGCCCACGGGAGTCCTCTCGATGCTCCACCGGCGTTGCGGTGCCTCGCCGCCCCCGGTCACGGCCGTTGCCGAGTTCGGCGCCGACCACTGCTACCGCTGGTCGGTGTCCCGCGACCTTGTCTGGACGGACCCTGCCCTGCTCGGCGCCGCGGCGCCCACCGGCTCTTCCTGGCTGCCGGATCTGGGCTGGCTGGTCGACCGCCGTACGACCTCGGACGGCCTCACGGTCGCCTTCGCCGCCAAGGCCGGGCACAACGACGAACCGCACAACCACAACGACCTCGGCCACTTCATCCTGTCCGCCGGCGGCGAGCAGCTACTGACCGACCTCGGCCCCGGTGAATACCGCGACGGCTACTTCGGACCCGAGCGCTACACCGCCCACTTCCACCCCTCCGCCGAAGCCCACTCCGTTCCCGTACTCGACGGAGCGCTGCAGCAGGCGGGCCCGGCGGCGCGGGCGGACATCGTCCACCAGGAAGCGAATGACAAGGGAGCCCGGTTCGAAGTCGACCTCTCCGCCGCGTACCCGGGTCCGGCCAGGGTGCGCCGGACCTTCGACTGGCAGGCGGCGGGCCGTCTGACCATCACCGACAACTTCGAGCTCGCCACGGTGGTCGACGAGTTGTTCATCAGCCGCATCCGCCCCACCCTCGCGCCAGGCAGCGTCCTCTGGCGCGGCACCCACGGGACGGCCCGGCTGAGCTTCGACCCCGGCCGCTGGCACGCCACGGTGGAGGAGCTACCGCTGCTCGACCACCACGCGCGGCCGGAGACCGTCCACCGCCTCAGGCTCGGCTCCAAGGGGCAGACGCCGAGGACGGCCGTCTTCGACCTCGCGGTCGAACCCAGCACCGGGTGATCGCCTGTACCGAGCTCCGCCCATGCCCCGGTACACCAGTTGCCCGCGTCCCCGCACCGCGTCGCGACCCGCCGACGGCTCCTCGCGAGGGCGGACTGCTGGAGAAAGTGGCGTCGTGGTGGAGGTGCGCCGTGAGCGCTCCACTCATGGCCGCGTTCCCACCTCCGCGTGCCCCGTGCGATCCAGATGCCAGCGGTGTTCCACCTCGAAACGGTGCAGTCCGGTACGGCGTTCGACGATCACGTCGATGGTGGCGCGTTCGGTGTTGGTGCAGGTGGCCGTCGTCCCGTCGGGGTCGGTGTAGGAGAGTGACACACAGTCGGCCGGGTCCTGGGTCACATCGATGCGTACTCTGCGCCGCGCGGTGCTGCCTGTGACCGACCAGTCGGGCAGTCCGATGCGAGCGCGCAGCAGCGGCGCGGTCAGCAACGGGTCGCGCGGCCAGTCGGTGCCACCGATCCGCAGCTGAAGCATGGGCAGCGGTGGCAGCCACCGCATGGTCGGGCGGCGGGCGACGGCGGCCACCACTTCCAGTACGTCCCCGTCGTCTAGGCCCGCGTGGAGCCATGCCCATCGCTGGGCATTGCCGTGCCCGGCGATCCGGGCGACGGCTCCCACGGCGTCCGAGAGGGCGAACCGCCGTTCCCCGACGACGAGTTCCCCCTCGAAGACGGCGTCAGGGGCGGGCACGATCTGGGCGGCGGGCAGCAGTTCACGCTGCCAGGACCAGCGCGGAAACGTGTAGAGGGGCTCTCCGCCGCCGGTGACCTTCAGGCGCCAGGTGACGGCGCCCGCCGTGCCTTCCAGCAGCTGGGGCGATGCCCGCACCTCCGGCACCTCGAAGTACGCCTCGCCCTGGGGAGGTCGAGAGTCGGAGGCCCCGAACCGCTCCGTGACCGGCGGTCCGTCGGGTGGGAACACGGATATCCAGCCATGCGCCCGGGCCGGGCCGCCGTGCTTGGGTGTCACCACTTCGTGGTGGATCCACACGCCCGTCCCGGTGCGGGGATCGGTCAACGTCGCGTACCAGACTTCGAGCCGCCCTGGACGGCCGGTCATCCGCGGCGGGTAGAGGGAGTTCACCGGGTTCCTCCGAGGGTGCCCTGGCCTTCAGGCCGGGGAGGAATCGGACTCCTGCGGAGCAGGGCAGGGGAAGCCGATTCGCCGGCGGGGCGGATCGGCGTGTACCCGCCGTGGTGGTGAGGCAGCCCATATTGGGACAGAGCTCTCAACTGTCAGTCCTTCCAGATAGGTTGCTGTTCATGACGACCGCGGCGCAGGAGACGGCAGGTGTCGGGCATGCCCGCTACACCTTCCGCCTTCGTGTGTCGTCCACCGCAGCTGGCGCCCTCGAAGCGGAATGGGCGCGGTGCCGGTGGCTGTGGAACGAGTGCTGCGCCCGCTCGAAGAAGGCGCACGCCGCGAACGAGAAGTGC
>NZ_JBVJPM010000060.1:0-20254 GCF_055582645.1 Streptomyces sp. NPDC107517
TGGCGACTTCATCGGCGAACGCCCGGTCAACGCCGCCATCCACCCTGCTGGCCTGCCCATCAACACCTCCGAGGACGAGGTGTTGCAACGACCGGCTGAATCCGCCTTGACAGCCGTGATCCGCGTGGTGAATGAGCTTGCCGGGCTCGACCTCACGGGACGCGAGTGCGTACTCGAGCGTGGTCAGCACCAGGTCGGCGTCCGCGCGGGCCGACGTCTCCCACGCGACGACACGACGGGAGAACGCGTCGCGGATCGCGGACAGCCACAAGGGCCCCTCACTGGTGGAGATCATCGTGAGGTCGGTGACCCACAACCGGTTCGGCGCGGACGCTGTGAAGTCCCGGTTGACCAGGTCCGGGGCCAGGGTGGCCTTCGGGTCGCGGCGCGTGAAGCCCTTCCGCCGCGGGCTCACACCCGCCAGTCCGTCCTCACGCATCAATCGCTCGACCCGCTTGCGGCCGACGTGGACATCCTTGCGTTTGAGGGCGGCGTGCACGCGCGGGGATCCGTAGATGCCGCCCGAGGCGGCGTGGATCTCGCGGATCTGCTCGGTCAACTCGACGTCGCGGCGGTGCCGTTCACATGGCTCCTTCTCCGCGCGGCGCCAGCGGTAGTACGTCGAGGAGGGGATGTGCAGTTCCCGGAGCACGCACTCGACCCCCAGGCGGGGATGCTCGTCAACGAGCGCCGTCACCTGGGCCGGGTCGGGTCGAGTTGCGCCGCGAAAAAAGCTGAGGCCGTCCGCAGGACGTCGTTGGCCCGCTTGAGCTGGGTGTTCTCCTTGCGTAGGGCCGCAAGCTCGGCCCGCTCGTCGGTGGTGAGCCGGTCGTCGCGCTCGCCGGCGTCGGCCTCGGCCTGGCGGATCCAGCCGCGCAGGGCCTCGGGATGCACGCCGAGGTCGACGGCCAGCTTCTTGATCTGCGGCTTCGGATCCGTGGTGCGGTACATCCGCACCGCGCGCTCACGCAACTCCAGCGAGTACTTCCTGGGGGCAGCCATGGTCGATGTTCCTCTCATGAGTCCCATCTGACCCGCTGTCAGCATCCTCCGCATCTCGGGGGAACCTCAGGGATCGTTCGGCCCTGACACATGGCTGGGCGTGGCGTGAGCACCGACGAGGAAGAGATCCTCCTCCATCTCGACGACGTGCCACCGTGCACACGCTGCGACGGAGAAGCGCTGCTCAGGGCCCGCTTCACCTACTCGTGGCAGAACACCCACAGAGAGCTCATCTCCAGCATCCGCGTAGCGGAACTGTGCCCCTCCTGCGACCAGGGACAGCCTGCCGCAGACGAGTTGCTCACGCTCCTCACGCACAACGAGCAACTCGACACAGACAAGCTGACCGAGTTCGGGGGCCTCACGGCCGCATGGGTCGAATCAGTACGACACCGCACCGTCGACATGCACCTCCTCGACGAAGACCACGAGCGCTGGAACCGCGGCGACCTGTGAACCCACCAGCGGCACGCACCACAGAAATGAGCGCAGTCGGCTCGGCATCATCGGCATCTCTGCTCACCGCAAAGCCGCATCTACACGAACTCCTCGGCATGGCTACCGACAACACGGCCATGAACGTCACCCGCAGCCGCCTCGGACGCCTCATGCGTCATGGCTTCCTCGCTCAACCCGGGCGCGGCCACTACCAGAAACAGACTTAACGCCGCTCTTCGCGGGCTGGAATCGGCACAACCGACGGCCTCCACTCTCGCCTGATCAATCCGAACACCCACGAGTCGGAAACCTCGCCGTTCACGACGCAGTCCTCCCGCAACGTCCCTTCACGCACGAATCCGATCTTCTCGAGGACCCGGGCGGATGCCACGTTGCGCGTATCGGTCTCGGCCTGCACGCGATTCAGGTCCAGTGTGTCGAATGCCCACCGCAGCAAGGCGTGCGCGGCCTCCGTCGCGTAGCCCTGGCCCCACATCACATCGTCGAGGCAGTAGCCCAACGACGCGCTGCGGTAGTCCGGATTCCATCCGGTCAGAACGCACCAGCCGACGAAGGCCCCGTCAGAGGCACGGTCGATGGCCAGCCGCGCCCCGGTGCCTTCGTCCGCCATCTTCCGGCACATCGTGATGAACCGCTCGGCGCGGGCCCGTTCGGTCCACGGCGGAGAGTCCCAATAGCGCATCACGCACGCGCTGCTGTGCAGCGCGAAGAGGGGGTCCGTGTCGGCGTCGGTGAAGGGGCGCAGTCGCAGGCGAGCGGTGTGCAGTACGGGGGTGGCCAAAGTCATGCGCGCCATCTTGTGTCCTCATGGGGCAGGCAGAACACCGAATATCCGATCCCGGTCAGGCCCTCACGATCAAGGCACCGCCTACCAGCGGATCGTGCCGCCTTCGACCAGCACGCCGACCAGGCATTCAGGGTCTGCGAACGGCACGACTACTCGGCCTGCCCGCCGAAGGCCCGGACACGAACGTCACCCGCAGCCGCCTCGAGCGCCGAGGCTTCCTCACCCACCCGGACCAGGCCACTGCTAGAAACGGACCTAACGCCCTCTCAGTGCAGTTCCCAGGTGTCGATGGTCTGAAGGACGGGCGGGCCGCAATGCGGGGCTCGGTTCGGTCCCCGGGCGGCCGCCCCTCGGTCGCACGGCCGGCGAGCCCGGCAATGAGTGATGCGACGGGCACCCTCCCGACCGAGTGACCTTGCGTCTCGGACCCTCCGCAATCGCTCCGGAAGCGGCTCAAGGCACATGGATAGCATAGGAGTTACGCAGGAACGTCACACCTGGTCTTGAGGAGACCCTGTGATCAAGATCAGCATCTTCCTGACCCGGCGCGCGGACCTCACCCACGAGGAGTTCCTGGAGTACTGGACGCACAAGCACCTGCCGCTGATCGCGAGCGTGACAGACGGAGCGGTGCCGGTCCGGCGCCATGTCCTGCTCCGACCCACCGACGACGAGATCCCCGGCCTGAGCAGCACCTACTACGACGGCGTCGTCGAGGTCTGGTTCGACGACATTGCCGACGCCACCCGCTGGTTCACCTCCGACATCTTCACCACGACCGTCGCCGCCGACGAGGAGAACTTCCTCGACCGCTCCCTGACTCGCTTCCTCTACACCACCGAGAGCCCGATCATCGGTTGAGGATCACCGTCGAGGTCTATCGACTCGCGAGGGAAGCGGCGTCTGCGACAGGGATCTGAGCCCGCACTTCTGGAGATGTCCCGCATCAGCGCGTCCGGAGCGGATCACCGCGACAATCGCCGATAGCGCGAGGATCGCCGAGCAGGCTGGGTTCGCTCAATTGACGGTGACGGATCACTTCTTCCAGATCAAACCGATGGCGCCGGCCGACGATCCGATCCTTGGGGCCTACATCCCCTGCCCTCGGGCAGGCGAGGACGTCAATCACCTGTTTCGCGCTCCGAACGATCCATGGCCGATCGCTCGTCATAGGTAATCGTGACCGGCGCGTTCGCCTCCGCCCGTACGCGGTCCGACGCCGCCGCGATCTCCTCATAGGTCCATTCCCTGTACAGGCGGTTCCCGTGGGCATCGGTGATGTCGATAACCAGGCCGGTCCACTCCTCGGCGGGCTGTTCGGGGACGAGGCCCAGCTCGTACGTAGCGTCCTGGAGGAGGGATTCGGTGACATGTATGCCGGTGAGTCTCTCGGCCAGAGCGAAGACCGCCGCCTTCCGGTCGACGTCCGGTGCGCTCTCCTCGTGCTCTCCCTCGGGGGTCAAAGGGAAGCCGACTTCCCGCATCAGAGGGACCAGTTCATCGGGGGTGTCGCCGTCGCGCGACGAAGCGCCCTCGAACGTCGTACGGAGCTCACCGTCCTCGAACCAGTGGAAGAGGTGGATGGGCTTGCCGCCGTTGGTCGAGTGCGCCACGACGCGGCCGCCCTTCGACAGCGTTTCCACGCACGGCGCCGCGATCCCCAGGCCACCGTCGAAGCCGAGGACGAGTGTCCAGTCGCCGTTCGCGCCCAGAGCGCTGAAGGCACCCGCGACGTAGGACTCGTCCCAGTAGTCGTAGCCCACCTCGGCACGGTGGGCGTCGTCCCCCTCGATCAGCCCGGCCGTTCCCTCCCCGGTGCCGCGCGGTTCCGCCTCCATCGCGCGCAGCACCTCGCGCGGGGTCCGCCCTCGTACGAGTGTCAGGGTGTATCCGCTCTCCATCATGTGGCGGAAGAGCGGCGAGGTGCGGATCCAGGCGTAGTCGTGCGCGGTCACCAAGTTCATACGGCGCAGTGTGCCTGATGCCTCTGACAACGCCCGGTGTGAACCGGTTCTTTAGGGCTGGAGTTGGTCCTTGGGTCGCGCCGCCGAGTCCGTGTCAGCAACGTACGGTGTTACCTGGACAGTTCCCAGGCTGTGGCCATCAGATTTGCGCTGGTGGGTGCGCTACGTTCCGCCCATGCGAGTTGCGCATCAGCGTGTCGGCACCTGAGACGAGATGAGCACTCACAGGGCCTCGCCGACGCGTCTGACCGGGCCGCGGGCGTCTGAGCGCAGACAGCAGTGACCGGCCGGGGGCCTCTCGCGTGCCGGAAAGTCACGGAGGTCGGCCACCGGCCGGTGTCTGTGCTCGGAACTGCCGCGACTACATCGTCGGGTCGATGTCCGACTTGCCCGTGCCGCCTGCGTGCTCGCTCTGCTCCTTGAGCTGGCGGGCCTTGTCCTTCAGACGCTGGCGCTCCTGCGGGTCAGTGGCGCGCTCCGCGGCCTGTTCCAGGTCCTGGGCCTTGGCACGCATCTGCTGGATACGACCGGACTCGCCTGCAGCGCTCATGATCACTCCTTGGGTGACGGGGGGAGCGGGCCACATCAGAAAAACAGGCCCCACCACCCCCTGCATCTCGAGCGGTCACCCACTGCTATCTACGCAGCTGGACAAGCCCTCACGGAACCGTTCCCTCGCGAGGCCGTGCACGACCTCGTGCGGCGTCGATGGCCCCATGGGGTGGTGCGGGTTGTGCGATGCCGTGTCCATAGCGGTGGCCGCGGTGATCCAATGCTGGTGATGTGTCGATGACTTACGAAGCGGAGCCTCGCGTTGGACGACGGATCTCCTCAGCAGCTGCGATTCGAGGTGCTCGGCCCGATACGTGCCTGGCGAGGGGGAACGCCCCTGGCCGAACGCCGACCCCGGCACCGGGATCACCCCGCGGATGCGGGGAGCACCACCCGCAGTTGCTGATGGACTCAGCGATGTCGCGGATCACCCCCGCGTCGGCGGGGATGATCCGCAGGTGCTTGCGCATGAGTCGCCCCTTTCTGGGTCCTCCCCGCCGACGCGGGGGTGGGGCTTGACTCGGACGTCGCTGGAGACTTGACGATCGTGCTGCAGGCGACACGCGGATTGCTATTCGGAGGCGCAAGGCATGCGAGGCAAAGGCATCCACTACGACACCGGCACCTTTCCCAACGGCGATACCTCCCGCCCCGTCTTCGACGCCGACGTCGTCGCACGGGACATGCGGGTCATCGCCGACGATCTGCACTGCACCGCGATCCGCATCACGGGCGGCGACCCGGACCGGATCGAGACCACCGCGCGGCATGCGGCAGCCGCCGGTCTGGAGGTCTGGTTCTCGCCGTTCCCCTGCGAGATGACCGACGAACAGATGCTGCCGTACTTCGCCGATTGCGCGGAGCGAGCCGAACGCCTGCGCCAGGATGGCGCCGAAGTCGTCCTTGTCACCGGCTGTGAACTGAGCCTGTTCGCCCGCGGGTACCTGCCCGGCGACACCTTCAACGACCGGATCCCGGTCCTGGCCGGACCCGATCGCGAAGCCGCACTCCGGCCCATCCCCGACAAAGTCAACGCCTTCCTCGCCGACGTCGTCCGCACCGTCCGCCCCCTCTTCGCCGGCCCGGTCAGCTACGCCTCGTGCCCCCTGGACGGCGTGGACTGGAGCCCGTTCGACATCGTCGGCCTGGACGCCTTCCGAAGCCTCCGCAACGCCGCCACATACCGCGACGACCTGCGCAGAGAGCTCATCCGCGGCAAACCGGTCGCCATCATGGAAGTCGGCTGCTGCACCTTCCACGGGGCGGGCGACTACGGCGGTTCGGGCTGGTACGTGGCCATGGAGCCGGACGGTGTCACCCCCAAGCCGGACCTGCTGCGCGACGAGAGCGAGCAGGTCCGCTATCTCGACGAGCTCATGCCCCTCTTCGAGGACGAAGGCGTCGACTCCGCCTTCTGGTTCAGCTTTGCCGGCTATGGAACGCCCCACCGTCTGTCCGGACCGGACCCCGACCTCGCCTCCTACGGCATCGTCAAGATTCTCGACGAGCACAGCGGCTACCCAGCGGACGCGCGCGCTTACCCGGACATGCCCTGGGAACCCAAGGAAGCGTTCCACGCCCTGGCCAGCCGCTACCAGGCCCTCAAGCAGCCGTGAAGATCACGATCTGCGGCGCGGACGGCCAGGAACGCCTCGGAGTTGGCGGTCATGGCTGCGGATCCTAGGATCGGCAGCCATGACCGTTCTGATCACGGTATGGGGAGCATCTCCCGGAGTGGGTAAGTCGACTCTGTGTGCCGGGCTGTCCCAATGGCTGGCAGACTCGGGACTGCGGGCGGACCACTTCCGCGAAGAAGAGATCTTGACCCGGCCGCAGTTCGCAGCGGTGGCCGAGGAGTTCAAGGCGACCGGCACGGTCGCGCTGGGGACACTGATCGCGGCGACCGCGCAGTTCGTCGATGCGGTCGTGGCGAGCGGCGATGAAGTGGTGATCGCGGACGCCTTGATGCCGTTCGTGCCCACGCTGCTGGCCATGGGGCACGGCGAAGAGACCATCGACGCCTTCATGACCGACCTCACCGCGGTTCTCGCACGGGTCCGCCTGGTCATGGTCTTTCTCGATGGCAATGCCGAGTCCGCACTGTCCCGAGCCGCGACGAGGGAAGGCGGGCAGTGGCTGGACTGGTACGTCGGGAAACTCGCCGGCTATCAGGTAAGTCCTCCAGTGGCCGACGTGGCTTCGGCTGTGCAGTACCTGCTGCGTGAGCGTGCAGTGACACTTGGCGCAGCCCACCGGAAGGACTGGGATCTCATCGTGATCGAACGAGCTGATGAGTTGTCTCCGGACGAAGTGCTGCGGGTCGCGCAACGGAGTCTGAGGCCGTGGCTCAAGACCGCCACACACGAATAGAACGGCCAGGCAATGTGACTCGGCCGACCGACGCCATGACCCTGACGATCTACGGCTGGAGTACTACTAGAAGGTGGCCTCCTGCTCGTCGAGTTCCGCCAGCACCCTGCGCTCGACGGCCTCGACCTCGTACCGCGCGTCGGGGTCACCGCCGCGGGCGCGGACCGCGCCGCGGACCAGGGCGAGGTAGAAGAGCGCGGGAGCGCAGGGGGTCCACGACTCCGCGGGCTCGTCGCGGATGAATCTCAGGACCGGCTCCGGGGAAGCGGCGACGAAGGTGTGTCCCTCGTGCTCCCACTTGTCGGCCACACCCCGGCTCCAGCGCACCCGCAGGTCGGCTTCGGACAGGTCGGGAAGGACCGCGCGGAAGAAGCCGGCCCACTGGTTGTTGCGCACATCGAAGCCGAATCCGAGGAGTTCGAGGTCGACCTCGTCCGAGTCCAGTACGGCCAGTTCCTCGCGCAGCGCCCGTCGGGCGGCGGCGTGCAGGCTGACCCGCCCGTCGGGAGAGAGATCGTGGTTGCTGGCGAGTCCCTCGTTGGCGGAGGAGTTCCACTTGGACGCGTTGGGTCCGGCGACCCGCGCGCTGCGGCGGGAGAACAGCATCTTGCCGTCTTTGCCGGTCTCGACGGCGACGTTGACGCCGAAGCTGCAGTACATGAACGGCGGCACCTCCAGGAGGTCCTTGCCGTCCATGTACTGCTGACGCAGAGTCAGGCCGTTTTTCTGCCTGCGGTCCAGGTTGATGGACGTGGCTAGGAAGTCGTAGTAGTCGGCGTCGCACAGGGTGAGGGTGGCGACCGGGATCTCGGACGTGTGGGTGCGGGAGACGACGAGGCGTCGCACAGCGAAGCGCGGGTTGTTCCAGCGGTAGGGCTCGCCGGCCGCCTCCTTGCGGACCTCCTCAGCCTCGATCTCGCGCCGCCACTCGGCCACCTCGTCGGGCAGTTCCACTCGCTCGGGCACGTACTTCACCCGCATGTTCTCCTCGTCGATCGGACTGGTTCCGTCTCCTTCGAAGACATGACAGTCGGTCTGGCGTCCGACCACGGTGAACCTGTCCATGAGGGTCATCAACCCGCCCTTCCCGAGGCCCTGTTGGGCAATTCCGTGACATGCATCATGCGGATCGATGAGTATAGGCGCGGGAGGAACTACGGGGTTGTCTGCCGATGTCGAGATCAGACGGGAAGCGCTCCGGTCGACCAGTCTGGTCGGCTCGGTCGCCATCGCCGAGTACGGCGAGCGACCCGGACCGCGCGACCGCCGGCACGTCCTGCGGGCCCGCAGCCGCTTCGTGGAGCTGTGCGACCGGCTCGGTTTCGGCCGTGCCGAAAACCTGGAGGGCGACGGCACTCTGGAGCGCGTGGACGAGGGCCTCAGACGGTTCGTCGCCGCCGACGCGGCCCGGAAGATCCTCTACTGGACCGGCCACGGCCACACCACCGAGGACGACGCATACGTCCTCGCCTGCCGCGGCAGCTACGAACCGGGCCGGCCGCACCCCATTGCCACCCGGGCGATGCCCTTCACCCGCCTCCTGGAGCGCCTGGCCCAGGTGCGCGGCTCCGAGCTGCTTGTGATCATCGACGCCTGCGAATCGCAACAGACCCTCGACGGGACGCGCTGGCTGCACGAGGCCCTGCGGCGCCACCAGGACGCCGGGCCCTCCCGCGACGGGTTCGTGGTCCTCGCCACCGCGGGCGCCGACCGCCAGGTGGAGGAGAGTCTGTGGGTGGACTGGGTCCAGGACACTCTCGCTGACCAGAATCTCGAACTGGACGGCACGGTCCGCCCGTTCGAGCCGACGGCCCCGTTCCTCCTGGTGCCGGACCTGCTGGAGGCCATCGACCGTCGCGCCGTCGACGCCGGCTACGAGGACGCCACGCTGCGGCCCGCATACGTCGAGGTCCACTCCCTGAGCCGCAGGTTCCTGCACAACCCCCACTACGACTCCTCCGACGCCGTCTACCGCTCCGCGGAACTCCCGCCCGACCGGGAACCCTGGCTCGCGCCCGAGCAGTTCGGGCCGGTCAACGACGGTCTGCTGCCGAGCCACTTCTCGGGCCGGGTACGTCCGCTCAGCCGACTGGTGACCTGGACCGCCTCCCAGAGCCGGGGCATGCTGGTGGTCACCGGTCCCGCCGGGACCGGCAAGACGGCGCTCCTCGCGCGGCTGGCCCTGCTGTCGGTGCGCCGTCGCGTACGGACCCTGGACCCGGCGCCGCCCCCGCAGACCGTGCCGCGGCCCGGCTCGATTCACGCGGCGGTGTCCTGCCACGGGATGTCCCTGCACTCCCTGGCCCACTCCCTGCTCCGGGCTCTTGCGCCGCTGGGCGCCGAGATGCCGCACGACGCGGGGATCACAGCGCGGGAGGTGGTGGAGCGGATCGGCGCGCTGATGCCGCGCATCGGCGGCGTCACGCTGCTCGTGGACGGCCTGGACGAGGCCATGCCCGGACAGGCCCACGAGATCGCCCGCAGGCTGCTCAACCCTCTCTCCCGGCGCCCCGGCGTGACGCTGGTCGTCGGGACCCGCGCCCATCCCCGCCGGACGGTCGACGGCGGGGCACGCGAGTCGCTGATCGACGCGCTGGACCGCACCTCTCCCGTCCTGGACCTGGACCTGGACCGGGACACTGAGCGCGACATCGCCGCGCTGGTGGCCACCCTCCTGGCCGACACCCCCGGATCCCCCTACGCGGGGCCGCAGAACGCGGCACCGCGGCGAGAGGCCGCCGCCCTGGTGGCGCGGCGCAGCGGGCGCAGGTTCCTCGTCGCCCGCCTGGCGGCCCGCGCACTCGCCCGGCAGTCCACTGTGCTCTCCGCCTCCGCGCTCGACGTCTTCGTCCAGCGCGGGGGCGGTGAACTGCGCGCGCGCATGACCGACGAGCTGAACGTGCTCGACCCCGCGGACCGCGACCGGTTCGCCGAGCTGCTGCTGCCGCTTGCCGTGGTCCAGGGCCCCGGCCTTGCCGATCACGACCTCTGGCTCGGCCTGGCCAACGAGCTGCGCCGCAGGCGCACCCCCGAGATCGCGCGCGGGATGCTCGACGCCATGCTCCACCGGCTCAAGGACGTCCTGATCACCACGGAACGCCGGCCGGGCCTGCCTCCGCTGTACCGTCTCGACCACGCCAGTTACGGCACGGCCCTGCTGGAGCGGGCCCGGCTGACCGAGGGGGCCGCGCACCGCCGGGTCTTCGACGCCCTGCACCGCCCCGCAGGGGACTGGGAACGGGCGCACGAGTACACCCTGGCCTACCTGGGCGCGCACGCCGCCCAGGTACCGGTGGGACCTGACGATCCACCGGACGAGCAGCACCCTCTCAAGCAGCTGTTCTTGGACCCGGAGTTCCTGGTCCACACGGAGCCGGACGTGATGATGCCGCTGACCGGGCAGTCGGCCGGCACCTGCGAGGGAGCCGACCTCTACCGGCGGGTCGGCGGCAAGTTCCGGGACCAGCTGTCGCCGGTGCTGCGCAGAGCGATGCTCGCCGCGGAGGCGTTCGTCGGCCACCCCGACATCCACGAGGAGCTCGACCGGCTGCCGGGGTTCGCGGAGCGGGGGTGGCGGGAGGTGTGGACGGACTCGGCCCCACGGCCGACCGAGCTGACGCTGTCCGCGCCGCTCGGCGGTGCCCTTGCCCTGGACTGGAGCCGGGAGGGCGGCGGACTGATCTCCCTCGGCGGGCGCGGCGAGATCGTCGGGCGGCGGGCCGAGACCGGCGCCTACGTCCACACCCGGCGGGCCCCGCAAGGCCAGGTGCGGGACGCCGCGTTCACCGCGGTCCGCGGCGCGAGCCTGCGGGGCCGGCGCATCACCGCCTCGCACGACGGCCGGTCCCTGCACCTGTGGTGGGGCGACGAGCGGCTCCCGCGCAGGACCTACGGCTGGGACGGCAACATCGGCGCCCTGGACGCCGCCCCCTGCGGCGACGGCGTCCAGATCGTGGCAGCGGACGGACGCCGGGTGTGGGCGTGGCGCTGGGCCGTGACGTCGGGGGGCGCGTCCGACGACCGGGACGTGCGCCACGACGTCCTGCCGGTGCCGGCCGACCGGGTGGCCCTGCTGGCGTTGCGGGACCGCTGCTTCCTGCTCACTGCCGCCGGTTCGCTGACCCTGCACGAACTGCACGGCAAGCTCTACGGCGACCGGCCCCTGGTGCGCGGCGGCCGGGAGTTCCACAGCACGCCCGGTGTGCGCTACTGCGCCGCCGCGGCCCTCGCCGACGACGCCGATCACGGATTCGTGGCGGTGGCCGAGGCGGGCCCCGACCAGGACGCCGTCACGGTGTGGCGCGTGTCCGCGCCGGGGCACGGGGACCCGGACATCGTCCGCGTGGCGCGGTTCGACTCCCCGGCGCAGCACATCGCCCTCGGGAAGCTGGGTGCCACGCCGCTGCTCGCACTGCACGAGGGCGGGCAGGTCCGGGTGCGCAGCCTCACCGACGACACGGTCGACGCGGTGCTGAGACTGGCCGCGCCGCGCAGCGGCCTGGCGTTCGACCCCGACGGCACCGGGCGGCTGGCCTTCGGCGACGGCGACGAGGTCCGGGTGGTCGACACCGCGGCGCTGACCGGCGCCGGTTCGGCCCCGCGACCGGTGCGCGGCGAGTCCTGGCCCCGGATCGCCGTCGCGACCGCGTCCTCGGGGTCGGTACTGCTGGCGCGGGCTGCCGGCGAGCGGGTGCTGCTCGGTGTGCACACCCCGTTGCGCGGTCAGGCAGGTCCGGGCGTCGTGTTCTCCACGGCGAAACGGGTCACGGCGGTGGCCGCGTTGTGGCACGACGGCGCGTGGCTCGTAGCCGCTGCGGCCGGGCGCCGCGTCCGGGTGTGGCGGCTGGGCGAGGACCTCACACAGTGGACTGAGGACGACCCGGTCGAACTGAGCGGCGACGTCAACGAGGTGGTCCCCGGGCTCGCGCTCGTACCGGCACCCGAGGGCGGGTGCCTGCTGTTCGTCCCCGACGGGCGGCGGGTGGTCCCGTACGGCCGACAGGGCAAGGCGTGGACTGCACAGCCGGCCATCGAGGCCGCGCAGGTGAGGGTGTGCGACCTGGCCGCGCACACGGCGGACGGACAGACGTGGGTCGTGGCGGACTGCGGTGACGCCCTGACGCTGTGGCAGAGCACCGAGAGCCGCTTCCGTCTCGTGGAACAGCGGGCCGCCGCCCCCGACCGGCGGGTCGGCGTTGTCCTGACCACCCGTCTCGACCACGGCGCGCGGGTCCCCCTGGTGGCCTGGACCGAGGCGGGCGCCATACGGCTGGCCGAGTACGACGACGACTGGTCGGCCGGCCGGTTCTCCGCCCCGCACGGCCCGCCCACCGCCCTGGCCTTCGCGGGGACGGCCCGGCAGCCGCTGCTGCTGGCCTTCGGCGGGGCAGGAACCGTCACCGTGCGGGACGTGGCCGGGCAGGCCCGGCTCGACGAGCTGGCGATCCCGTACCGCGGCACGCAGGTGCAGGCGGCGAACGGCGTGTACAGCCCGCGCCACGGACTGACGCTGTTCGTCCAGGGCCACGACCGCTGCGACCAGGTGAGGATTCCCCAGGACCGGTTGGCGGCCGCGCTGCGGCGCGGGTGAACCCGGGGACGGCAGGCGGGCAGGGACCGCCGGAGCGGAAGAGAGCGGAGAACCACCACGTGAACCACGACCTGGTCGTATTCGTGCCGGGCATCCTCGGCACGCGCCTGACGCGCGACGGCAAGGACGTCTGGCACCAGTCGAAGCAGGCGCTGCTCGGCCTCCGGAAACCCGGGCGGGCGGTGGACGGTCTGATGCTGCCGCCCGGCATCGGCGACGAAGCGCCCGAAGGCCCCTGGGCTCTGGGCGCGGACCGACTACTGAAGAGCCCCGAGGCGCTGCCTGGCCTCGTGTCCAGCATGGGATACCCCGACGTCCGGGCCGCCCTCGGCTGGAGCGACGCCGACAGGAAGGGGCAAGGGCCGCATCCGAAGCAGTACTTGGTGTTCCCCTACGACTGGCGCCTGTCGAACCGGCTGACCGCGCGACGGCTGCGGGACCGGGTCGACACGGCCCTGGCCGAATGGCGGGAACTCGCTCCCGGGGTGTACCCGGAGGCCCACGACGACCCACCGAAGCTGATCCTCATGTGCCATTCCATGGGCGGCCTGGTCGCCCGCTACTACCTGGAGTGCCTCGGCGGACGCGAGCACACCCGCGCCCTGGTGACCCTGGGCACGCCGTTCCGGGGTGCCGCCAAGGCGATCCGGGTGCTCACCGGTCACGCCCTGGAGCCGCAACACACGGTCACCCGGGCGTTCGAGCGCGTCCTGTCGGTCAACGAGAGACTGGCCCACCTCGCGCGGTCCTTTCCGTCCGTCGCGCAACTGCTGCCCCGGTACGAGGCTGTGCTCGGCGAGGACGACGACAAGCGGCGCCTCCTGACCCGGGCACCCGTGCCGGACCTGCCCACCGAACTGGTGGCGGAGGCATTCGCGTTCCACCGGGACATCGACGAGGCATGGGAACGCCATCAGAGCGGACTCACGGCACCGCCGTACCGGGTGCACTGCTTCGCCGGGAAGGCACACCCCACCGTGCACGGTGTCGTGGTCGGCGCCGACGGGACGCTGGAGTTCGTGACGCGGCTGGACAACGACGGGGAATGGAGCGGAGACGGCACGGTACCCGGCGGATCGGCCATGGCCGCCTGGGCGCTGGAGCGGGAAGACGACGCGCTGTGGAGCGGCGAACGCCACGCAGGCATGGCGGGTGCCGAGTCCCTGCGGCATCAGCTCGGCGCGATCCGGCGCAGCAGGCCCGCCCGCCAGATGCTCGACGGGGACACTGCCTTCGGCATCGAAGTGCCCGAACTCGCCTTGGCCAGCACGCCGTTCACCGTCCGGGCGACGGGGCCGACGGTCACCGAACGGACGCTCCGCGCCCGCCTGTCCCCTCTCACCACGCCGCTCACGGACGCCAAGCCGGTGATGTTGCAGCCGGACGGCACGGGCGGTGCGACCGCGGAACTGACAGCCTCGCAGGGAACCTTCGTCCTGCAGGTCGAGGCGGACCGCCCGTACATGGCATGCCACGAAGTCGTCACCGTCGGCGAACTGTGAACCACCGACCAAGCTCGAAGGTGCCCGACACATAGCTGCTGTCGAAGGACATCTCACAAGGGTGTGGTCGTCGACTCCGCCCGGCATCGCGTACTTGCCGGTGGCGTCGATGACCGCCTCACCGGTGAAGGCCCCGGCGGCCGGGTGCCGGTGACCGGGGCGAGGCTGTTGTTGAACTCGGCGTCCATGGGGGTGTCCGCGCACCTCTTCGTAGTGCTCTGGGCTGGCGGATTCTTAGCCAGCGCCGGCCATGGTTGGGGGTGTCGATGACGCGGGTCGAGCGGGCCGGGGTGCCGCATGCCGTGCAGGGAACGGGTCGGCCGCATCGACCTCAGGCTGCCGTGGTGAGGTGCAAGGCCAGGATGGTCTTGACGAAGGGTGGCGGGCCGCCTGGACGACGAAGTCGGGTGTACGGCTAGCCGCCATGAAATGCATGGGGTCGCAGCGTGAGGCGCCGTACTGAGGAGCTCCGGCACTCCTGACGGGCCGTGCGATCAGCAGGTCGTCGGCGCCGGTCCATGGACTCCGGCAGCCCGGTAGTTGCGGCGCGCCGGGGCCGATCCCGTCGGCGCAGTGACTCCGCCCCGGCCCCGTGCTGCGGCGGTGGCGGCATCGCGTCACGTCGTCAATTCGCCAAGGAGCAACCGCCTTTGGCGCCCGGCATGCGTGGGACGATCCGGCGATCCTGCTCTGTGTTCGTCTCTCCGGTCAGGAGTTCCTTCGTGCATCTGAGATCCCTCGCGGCCGCGATGACTGTGGTGGCTACGGTCATACCCGCCGCCTCGGCGCAGGCCACGCCCGTGGCAGGCGCCTCGTCGAAGCAGGCCGAGGCAACCACGGTGACCGTGCCCCTGCCCACCGGCGACTCGGTCACCGTCGAACGGTCCGGGCGTGCCATCCGTTCCGCCACCGTCCACCCCGGGCCCGGCCGCGCGGACATGACGTTCACGACGAGCGCGGTGGGTGCCGACGACCTCAGCGTCGTCCCCGCCGACGCCCAGGCGCTGCTCGCTGCGGGCCGGGTCGACTCACGCCTGTTCGACGTCGAGGCGCTGCTGGACGCCGGGTACGGCACCAGCGGCTCCGCCACCGACCGCACCGTCGGGCTGATCGTGCAGCACGGCAAGGGCGCTGACGCCGCGAAGAAGGCGCGGACCGCCGCGGGTACGGACTCCGGGGCGGGGCATTCGATCACGCGGCTCGGCATGACCCCGCTCGGCCCGGGCGACCGGAGGGAGGCCGCCGCGACCTGGAAGCGGCTCACCCATGCGTCGGACCGTTCGCTGGTGGGTGGCGCCACCAAGCTGTGGCTCGACGGCCGGATGAAGGTCGCCCTGGACAAGAGTGTCCCGCAGATCAACGCACCCCAGGCGTGGAAGGACGGGTACACCGGCAAGGGCGTCACCGTCGCCGTCCTGGACTCCGGCGCGGACTTCAGCCATCCGACCCTGGCCGGCCGCATCGCCAGCTCCGAGGACTTCACCGGCACCGGCAGCGCCCAGGACGACAACGGCCACGGCACCCACGTCGCCTCCACCGTCGCGGGCACCGACAGCACGTACAAGGGCGTCGCCCCCGACGCGAACCTCGCTGTCGGCAAGGTCTGCGACAGCACCGGCAACTGCCCCACCTCCGCCGTCCTGGCCGGGATCGACTGGGCCGCCAACACCGTTCACGCCAAAGTCGTCAACATGAGCCTCGGCGGTCCCGCGGACGAGGAGGACCCGGCGATCACCGCGATCAACCAGCTGTCGGCGAGCACCGGCACCCTCTTCGTCGTCGCCGCCGGCAACGAGGGCGAGAACGGCACCGCCACCGTGGACGCGCCCGGCATCGCCGACTCAGCCCTCGCCGTCGGCGCCGTCGACCGCGACAACCAACTGGCCTTCTTCTCCAGCCGAGGCCCGCGCCCCAGTGACAACGCCGTGAAGCCCGACATCACCGCGCCCGGCGTGAGCATCGTCGCGGCCAAGCCGGGCGGCGGCTGGACGTCCAAGAGCGGTACGTCGATGGCCACCCCGCACGTCGCGGGCTCCGCCGCGCTCGTCGCCCAGGCGCACCCCGACTGGACCGGCGAGCAGATCAAGGCCGCGCTGATGGAAAGCGCCGCACCCACCGACGGGCGCTCCCCGTACCAGCAGGGCACCGGCCGGGTGGACGCGGGCCGCGCCGTCGAGCAGCAGATTCTCGCCTCACCCGCGAACCTGACCACCACTGACGGCTGGGCGGACACGGCCGGCAAGGACACCGAGCACACCGTCACCTTCACCAACACCGGCGGCACCGACGAGAGGCTCGACCTCGCCATCGGCAAGCCGCTCTCGCCGACCGCACAGCCCGGCAACCCGGGTCAGTTCGCGGTCGACCGCGACAGTGTGACCGTCCCTGCGCACGGCACCGCGACCGCCACCGTCACCACCCGGGGATCGGTGCTGCCGCACGGCCCATGGGCCGCGGTCCTCACCGCCTCCCACGACGGAACCCCCGTCACCCGCACCATCCTGGGCACCAACAGCGCGGTACCCGACCACAAGGTCACCGTCACCGCCGTGGCGCGCGACGGGTCACCGGCCAAGGGCACGGCCCTGCTCGTCAACCGCTGGACCGGCGACCGCTACCCGGTCAGCCTCACCGGCGGCACGGGCTCGGCGACCGTTCCCGAGGCGCAGTACTGGGTCGGCATGACGATCACCAGCGGCTCCGGCACGGACCGCACCACCACGATGGCCGTCACCTCGATCACGCCCACGAAGGACGACACCGCGGTGCTCGACGCGCGCACCGCCGCCCCGGTCCGGGTCGGCATCGACCACAGCCACCAGGACGACGCCCGGGCTTCTGCCGTACAGGCGGCCGTGGCGCTGCCGGCGGGCGCCGCCTCGTACACCATGAGCGTGGTCGCCACCGGCGCCACCGCGAACCAGTCGCTGTACGCGACACCGATGGACAACGCCGACGCCCGCTACCGGACCTTCGGCGTCTTCGCCGCGCAGAACTCCTCGTCGGCAGCGCCGAGCCCGTACTTCTACCACGTGGCGCACACCTGGACCGGTGGCGTCCCCGCCGACCCGTCCTTCACGGTGAAGCGCAGAGACCTCACGGATGTGCGCGTCACCTTCCACGGCCAGGGCACGGCCGCGGCCGGCACTGCCTCGGCCACCCCGGACGACGACACCCTGCTGCCCCTGAACATCGACCAGCCGGTGAAGTACCCGTCGACGGTCCACGACTACCGCACGCCGGGTGAGTGGATGGACCGTACGACGATCGGCGCCCATCAAGGCATCGCCACCACGGCCCGCACCTTCGGCCCCCGCCCCACCGACACCCTCGACTTCGCGGCCGCGGTGATCGGTCCGTCACTGCCCGCCGCACCCGTCTACCGCGTCGCCGACACCGTCACCTGGGCCGGTGTCCCGTGGTTCGTCGACGGTGACGGCAGCCGCGGCGGCACCGACTGGGGCGCTTCGGGCACCGTCACCCTCACCAAGGACGACAAGACACTCGGCGCGTGGAACGCCGTCGGCTCCGGCAAGTCCGTCGCCGTACCGTCCGGCGCCGGGCACTACACGCTCAGCGCCGACGTCCACCGCGACACCACGTACGCCCAACTCTCCACCCGCGTGCAGTCGGTGTGGGGCTTCGACTCCGCCACCGACAGTGGCGAAGGCACCGTACTGCCCCTGACCGCCGTCCACTTCACCGCGCACGACCTGGACGACTACGGCCGCGCAGCGAAGCGCGCCACGACCCGGGTGGATGTCGGCGTGCAGCGCGCCCCGGGCTCCGCCAAGGCCACCGTCTTCAGCACGAAGGTCCAGGTCAGCTGGGACGACGGCGCCACCTGGCAAACCGCAAAAATGAATCCTGAGAAGGGCTCTTCACCGCAGCACGTCGACCTGAAAGCCCCGGCGGACGCGTCCTACGCGACGCTCCGCGCCACCGTGTCGGCGAGCGACGAAAGCACACTGACCCAGACCGTCACACGGGCGTTCGGCGCGAACGCGGCCGGATAGGGGAGGCAGACGCGGTGGATGAGGTGCGCTCCTCGCCGGAGCGCACCTCGCCGGGAATGAGGACGCACTCCCGTACGTCGTCGCCCGAGCGGCCATGACGGTGGCGACCACCACCGTTCTGGCCGTTGCCGCCGCCCTCCCGGGAGCAGGCAGCCCGGCTGCCGCGAGCGCCGGCGACGGCCCCTGTGCGGGCTGCTCCTTCACGAGAGCGGGGACGGTCACCGCCGTGACACCGGTGACACCGAGGACGCCGAGGACGCCGAGGACACCGACGAACGCACCAGCGCTCACCTGCGTCCGCACGAGGACGGCACCGCCGTACCAGCCACGTCATGGCCTCGGAAGGCCCCTCGTACTGTGCACGACGCACGCCCTGCCGCAGGCATGACTGTGCGGCATGCATGCCTGCAGAGGTACGTCGATGTTTATGGTGCCGCCACCCCTGATACCGGGGGCCGTAGCCTGAGCAGGCTGGAAGGACAACGGATGAGCACCATGAGAGAAGCGGGCCGAGGCGCCGGGCCCGTCGCGGCTGGGGTGGGCAGTGCGCCACGCCCTGTCGGCGCGTGGTTCGAAAGCATGCCTTTCGGGCGCACCCACCTGCTGGCCGCCACCGCCTTGTTCATGGCGTTCGTGATCGAGTCGTGGGAGCAACTGGCGCTGGTGTACGTGTCGGGGGACCTCGGCGACGCCTTCGGCATCAACGAGTCCGCGATCGGCTGGGCTCTGTCCGCGGTCGCGCTCGGCATGATCCCCGGCAGCCTCGTGTGGGGGCCGGTGTCCGACCGGATCGGACGCCGGTCGGTGTGTCTGTGGTCCCTTGCCGCCTACGGCGTCGTTGCCCTGGCCAGCGCCTTCTCGCCGAACTTCACCGTGCTCATGGTGGCCCGGTTCCTGTCCGGGCTCGCACTCGCCGGTATCTACACGGTGACTTTTCCCTACTTCCTGGAGCTGCTGCCATCTCGGATGCGTGGCCGCGCGGCGGTCTATCTGTCCATCGGCTGGCCGATCGGCGTCCTCCTTGCCGTCGGTGTGACGCAGGCCCTGGGCGAGCTCGGCTGGCACGTGGTCGCCATTGCCAGCGCGCTCGCCGGACTGTGGGTGTTCGCCATCCGGGCCTGGGTCCCGGAGTCCCCGTACTGGCTCGCGGAACAGGGGCGACACCAGGAAGCGGGGGCCGTGCTGCGACGGCTCGGAGCGGAGGTGCCCGACGGCACGGTGTTCGCCGTTCCCGCGGCGTCCGAGGCCCGTGCCGGCCGTCCTGTCGACCTGCTCCGGGGGCCGTTGCTGCGCGTCAGCGTCCTCATGCTCGTCGTCAACTTCGCCTTCAACTGGGGCTACTGGGGGCTGCAGACATGGCTGCCGACCCTGCTTCAGGACAAGGGGCTCAGCATGTCCGCGAGCCTCGGCTTCGTCGCGCTGAGCGCCGTGTTCATGATTCCCGGATATGTCTCGGCGTCCTGGCTGACGGGCCGCTACGGCCGCAAGAAGGTGTTCCTGCCGTACGTCGCCCTCGCCGCGGTCGCCGGTGTGGCCTTTGCCTACGCCGACACCCTGACCGCCATGTACGTGGCGAACTTCGCCCTGTCGTTCTTCTGCCTGGGGGCCTGGGGCGTGTGGAACACCTGGAACGGTGAGTTCTACCCGACCGCGTTGCGGGCCACCGGCTACTCGTGGGCGACCGCCGCCCAGCTGGGTGCCACCTCGCTGGCACCGTCCGTGATCGGTTTCCTGCTGGCTCGTGCGACGAGCTACTCGTCCACGATCCTGTTCATCATGGCCTTCCTCGCTCTCGCCCTGATCTGCGCGGCTCCGCTCCCGGAGACCGAGGGCAAGGACTTGGATTGACTTGCTCCTCGGGCTGTAGCCCGAGGATTCTGGCCTTCTCGATCGTTGCTGTGCCGCTACGCGGCACAAGGTTCGGTCGGGAATCCGTGGCTTCCTGTTTCTTCGCGCTGTGCCAGAACGGATTCTGGTCTTACCGGCGCTCTGCAGGCCGATACCGCCAGTCC
>NZ_JBVJPM010000061.1:0-20242 GCF_055582645.1 Streptomyces sp. NPDC107517
ACAGGTGCTGCCGTGGCGACAAACCGTGGTCCCCTGGTTGATCCCCATTGCCATCCTGTCCAACGAGCTCACCGGCATCGCAGACCCATCGGCTGGCCGGAACACCCGAGACAATTTTCCTGTCTCCGAGGTGATCAGCGCAGCGCTTCCGGCGTTCCTGTCCAATCAACGACCCTGTCTCACTTGCGGTGGTGACGGAGTGTGCTGCTATCCGAGGAGGATGCTGTGGCGAAGCAGAGTGAAGCCTGCTCGTCCGTGCATCTGGCGCGCGATCCGCTTGGTCTTCGTGTTGACGCCTTCGGTGGGGCCGTTGCTGTACGGAAGGGTGAGCCCGGCGATCACGGCGTCGAGGTCTCGGTCCAGGCCCCGGGTGAAGGCAGGCAGATGAGGCAGGTCGGCTGCTCGGACTTGGGCTATCCAGCGCGTGAGTGCGTGGGCGTTGTCGGCGTGAGGCGCAAGGAGCGGAGCGAAGTCCCGGATGTCTGTGGTCAGTTGTGTCATTTCGAGGCAGCTGCCGGTGAGTTTGGCCAGGAGCTCGTGTTGCTCAGAGGGCGTTTGATCTAGGTCAATTGCCCTTTATCTTCTAGTAGGTTCCTCGCCAGGCGGGTGTGGCCTCGTCCGTTATGCGCTTGGCGAGGTTGTCGATCGAGGCGATGTGGATCATGGCTTTGGAGCTGGTGGGCAGGGTCTCGTAGTCGCGGGCGAGCCGGTGGTGCGTCGTGATCCAGCCGAGGCTTCTTTCCACCACCCAGCGCCTTTTGACCACGTGGAATCCGCGAACTCCCGGGTTTCTGTTGACGACTTCAACGTCGATTCCGAGGTTGGCTCCGTGCTCAACGACGGCGTTCTTGAAGCCGGTATCGACCCAGCTCTTGGAGATCTTCGGGTAGGTCCTCTTGGCGTGGTCGAGGAGCCGGATTCCCACGGAGGTCGAGACGTCCACGGCCAGAACGACCCGCCCACCAACCGCATGGGGAACGGGCAGCGAGGCCAACAGGCCCCGCATCCGGGCCAGCTCGGCCCAGCCGGCATTCAGCGCCTGATAGAGGGCAGCGTGCCCGCGCCGGTGCTCGGCCTCCAGACTCAGGTCGACCAAGGTCTGCACGGGGCCGTCCTTGCACACGATCACGTCGGTGAGCTCGAAGAGGGCATCGGCGCGGGCGTACAGACAGTCGTAGAACTCGACCCGAAAGCGGGACAACAACCCGAGAGCGTCGACGCCGACAGCGGCATCGGGAAGACTCGTCATCAGCGGCCGTTCCTCCATGCAGTGTTGCTCGACGCTTCGCAGCATGGACGACGGCCGCTACCCCTGTCCGCGGAAAGTCATCAGGTCAACCCGTCGAGTGACCTGCGACGTTAAACGCCAAGCTAAGGGGCTTCGTAGTTCTGGATCTCTGTGACTTTCGCCATCGACGGGCTGGACTCGTCGAACCGAAGAGCGAGCCACTCCCGGGTCAGTTTCCTGGCGAGCTCGATACCGACCACGCGTTGTCCCATGCACAGGATCTGCGCGTTGTTGGAGAGCACCGACCGCTCGACCGAGTAGCTGTCGTGGGCGGTGACCGCGCGCACCCCCTTCACCTTGTTCGCGGCGATGGCCACACCGAGCCCTGTCCCGCAGACCAAGATTGCCCGATCGGCCTGACCACTCGCGATCATCTCGGCGGCCTGGATGGCCACGGTCGGATAGTGGGTGTGCCCGTCGGCGTCGACGCCGACGTCCATGACATCGGCAACGTCAGAGTTGTTCTGGAGATCGGCTTTGATGCGCTGCTTGTACTCGTATCCTGCGTCGTCCGAGCCGACGACGAGACGCCAGGCGGTCATGGTTCGAAGTCCGTTCGTTGAAGGGCTGGTCGGTACGGTGGTCAGCGGACCGGGGAGAACGACTGCTCGACGACCCGGGCGAGGGCCGCGAGGGAGACAGCACCGGGATCCGGGGTGCCCAGGGATCGTTCGCCGTGGGTTCTGGCCCGGCCGCGGTGAGGAAGCAGGTTGGCGGTGGCCTGGGCGGCGGTCTCCGCGGCGGCGGCCGCCTGTGACCACGCGGCGGTCGGGTCCGTGCCGGCTTCCACGGCCGCGGCGAATGTGTCGGCGAGCGGCACGAGCGCGTCGACCAGCGTCTTGTCGCCCACCGCGGCCTTGCCGTACGAGGTGACGTCTTCGGCTGCGCGCTTCAGTCCGCGGACGAGGTCCTGCCGGGTGGGCTCCCGGTCGTCGCCCAGTTCGCGTCCGACGGCGCGCAGGATGACCGCCCAGATCGCGCCCGAGGTGCCGCCGGCCTTGTCCGACCAGTCCTCCGCCGCGGCGTGCAGCGTGGTGAGAGCGCCCGCGCCCCGCGCGGTCACCGCCGTCGCAGCACGGGCCGCCGCGCGGGTGCCACGTCGCATGCCGACGCCGTGGTCGCCGTCACCGGCCACCGCGTCGATGCGGCCCAGTTCCTCGGCCGCAGCGTCCATGGCGGTATGGCAGGCGTCGAGGGTCGTGACGATCCTGGCCGCGAGTCGACGCGACGTTCGGCTCGACTCCGGCAGGGGCTCGCTCCCGCTCTCGGCGTCCGGTGCGATCTGAGGGGGTAGCAGCAGGGAAGTGTCCACACTCCCGGTCCGGAACGCCGGTGTGTCGGCCGGCGCGGACCACAGTCGCTCCAGTTCGTCGTCGAGCCATAGCAGGGTCAAGGAGACCCCCGCCATGTCGAAACTGGTGCAGTACTCACCGACATGGGGGTCGGCCACGGTCACCCCGGCGGCATCGAGAAGTTCGGCGACGCGTCGGTAGACGACGTACAACTCCTCGTACTTCACCGAACCGAGGCCGTTGAGCAGGGCGACCACCCGGGCACCGTGCGGCCCGTCCGGCAGCGGCACCTCTTCCGCGGAGAGCAGGCGCTCGACGAACAGTTCGGCAAGGCCGTCCGCCGTCGGCATGTCCACCTCGGCGATGCCCGGCTCTCCGTGAATTCCCAGACCGATGGCCATCCGTCCCTCGGGGACGGTGAACAACGGCTCGGTGGCGCCCGGCAACCTGCAACCTGAGAACGCCACACCCATCGACCGGGTGCGCGCGTTCGCCCGCCGCGCCAGGGCTTCCACCGTGTCCATGTCGTGTCCGGCCGCCGCAGCGGCCCCGGCGATCTTGAAGACGGTGAAGTCGCCCGCGATGCCGCGCCGTAGTTCCGCACGACCGGCCGGGGCGCTGAAGATGTCGTCGGTCACCCGCACCGTACGGCAGTCGATGCCGTCGGCTCGGACAGCGGCCTCCGCCTCCCCGAAATGCAGAACATCGCCGGCGTAGTTTCCGTAGCACATCAGGACTCCCCGACCCTGGTCGGAGGCTCGTGCCACCGATTCGACCTGGCGGGCGGACGGCGAGGAAAACGGGTTCCCCACAGCGGCACCGTGTGCCAGACCGGGACCGACGAGCCCCGCGAAAGCCGGGTAGTGGCCCGATCCTCCGCCGACGACCACCGACACCGTCGGCCGCGGGTCCCGCATCGAGCGCACCACACCACCTGGCACCTGCCTTACCCACCGGCCACTCGCTATGGCGAAACCGGCGAGCATCTCGTCGGGAAAGTCGTCCGGCGCATTCCACAGTCGCGTCACGTACCCCTCATCTCCGTCCGTTCCTCGGCGTTGATGTTTCGTCACCGTAACTGTTGACAAAAAAATGTCAACAGTTACGGTTCTCGCCATGACCAACGGTGTTCAGGCCACGCTCGGCCGTAGCACGCTACGGGAGCGCTGTACCGCTTATGTGCGAGAACAGATCATTTCGGGCGTTCTGCGCCCCGGCGAACACATCGTGGAGGTGACGCTCAGCGGCGAGTTGGGGGTGAGCCGCGGAACCCTGCGGGAATCTCTGCGCCCGCTGGAGGTCGAAGGCCTGATCATCAGCGACGGCCGTGGACACATGCACGTCCGGGAGCTCTCCCGGCAGGAGATCTGCGAGGTCTTCGAAGTCCGCGAGGCGCTGGAGGTGCTGGCCGCGACCAAGCTGGCGCAGCGTGCGGACCGTGCTGAGAGCGCCACGGAACTGCGCGGACTGCTTGAGCCGCTGAAGGGCCCGGGGCTGTCCTTCAGTGCGCAGATCGAACTGGACCTGGCCTTTCACTCAAAGCTCTGCGAGCTGACGGGTAACGAAACCCTCCGCGCCGTGTGGGGCCGTCTGATCGGCCAGATCGAGATGATCATCATTGCGGCCGGCCCTGCCCGCGCGGCGGACCGGATGCGCTACGCGGACCACGTCGCGATCGTCGACGCAATCGAGACCGGAGATCCCGTACACGTGGCCGCGGTCGTCTCGGCGCACATGGCTGACTTCTCCCGCCGCTACGAGGGCGACGCCCAGCCCACTCCGGCAGCACCGGAACAGCTTCTTTCCCCCCGCGACTGAGAGACCGGATGAGTCATGCCGACGTTGCCACCCTTTTCCTGTTCCACCATCACCTTCCGCGACCGTGAACTTCCGCGGGCACTCGACACCATCGCCGGCCTCGGCTTCCATCAGGTCGATCTGGGCGCCCTTGCCGGCCTGTGCGAACACGTTCCGCCCACCGGGACAGCCGCCGAGCTGTCCGCCGTCGCGGCCCGGGTCCGGGCGGTGTCCCTGACCGTCACCGGTGTCAACGCCGATCCCGGGTCCTTCAACAGCGGTTCCGACCACACGGCGGTACGCGAGGCGATGTACCGGCTGCTCGACTTCTGTGCCGACGCGCGAAGTCAACGTCTGGTGCTCACCTGCGGCGAGCCGGAGGACTCCGGAGTGCCGGCCGAGGAGCAGCTGAAACGGGTAGCAGCCGGGCTGGAGCCCGTGCTCGACCGGGCCCGCGAGGTGGCTGTGGAGCTGACCGTCGAGGCGCCCCACTACCTGCGGCTGGTCAACACGATGACGCGCACGGACGAACTGCTGGCCGCACTGGCGCCCGGCGTCACCCAGGCCTGGGACGTCTCCCACGTCCGTGCCACCGGCGAGGACCCCGCCGAGTTGTTCCCCCGGTTCGCCGACCGGGTGTCCACGATTCATCTGCGCGACGCCGTCCCCGGGGACATCCGGCGGCCGATGGGCCTGGGGGACATCGACTTCGCCGGTGTCCTGTCCAGCGCTGCGGCGGTCGGCTACCGAGGCCCGCTCGTCCTGGAGTTGGAGACACATGACAGTCCGTACGCGTCGAAGGAAGAGGAAGTGCGAGCAGCCCTGAGTCATCTGACCGCCGTGTCCGCCTCGAAGGCCGGGGAGGCCGAGTGAAGGTCGCATTCGTCGGAGTCGGGGCCATGGGCGCGCCGATGGCCAGGCTGGTGCTGCGCCGGCTTCCGGTGACGGTGTTCGATCCGGACTCCGCCCGCATGGCCGAGCTGGCCGCCGAGGGCGCGCACGCCGCCGGCAGTGCAGCCGAGGCGGTCCGCGACGCCGACGCGGTCATCGTGATGGTAGCGACGCCTGCACAGCTCGACCAAGCCCTGTTCGGCGAAGGCGGCGTCCATGCCGGTGTCAGAGCCGGCGCCACCGTGATCCTCATGAGTTCCGTCGGTATCGACTGCGCGGTCGACGCGGGCTGGCGCCTCGAAGCCGTCGGTGCCCGGGTCGTGGACGCGCCGGTGACCGGTGGGGCCGTGCGGGCGGTGACCGGCGAGCTGACCGTGCTCGCGGGCGCCGCGCCCGAGGTGCTCGACGGCGTCCGGCCGCTGCTGGACCTGGTGGCCGCGCAGATCGCGCACTGCGGTGACCGGGTCGGTGACGGACAGGCCGTGAAGCTCGTCAACCAGCTGCTGTGCTCTGTCCACCTGGCCGCGGCAGGCGAGGCCCTGCAGTTCGCCCGCGCGCTTGGCCTTGATCCGGGGCAGGTGCTCGCCACGATCGAGTCCGGTGCCGCCGCTTCGTTCATGCTGAGTGACCGCGGACCGCGGATGCTCGCCGACGGCACCCCGCACGTCCTGAGCGCGATCGACATCTTCGTCAAGGACTCCTCGCTCGTCCTCGCCGCTGCGAGGGAAGCGGGGGCCGTGACCCCGCTGGCCGAGCAGGCGGCCGAGCTGTTCTCCCGCGCCAGCGGCAGGGGGCTGGGCCACAACGACGACTCCAGCATCGCCCGCATGTTCCAGAAGGAGCCGCACTGACATGAAGTATCTGAAGATCGGCGCCTCGGGACTCGAAGTCTCCGCCGTCACGCTCGGCTGCATGAGCTATGGCGACCCCGACCGGGGCGCGCACGGGTGGAGCCTGCCCGAGGAGCCGAGCCGCGAGTTCATCCGGCGGGCCCTCGAACTCGGCGTCAACTCCTTCGACACGGCCAACATCTACTCCCTCGGTCACAGCGAGGAGATCCTCGGCCGCTGCGTCCGCGACTTCGCCCGCCGGGAGGAGGTCGTCATCGCCACCAAGGTCCACGGCGTGATGCGGCCCGGGCCGAACGGCGGGGGGCTCTCCCGGCGGCACATCATGGAACAGATCGACGCCAGTCTGCGCCGGCTGCAGACAGACCATGTCGACCTCTACCAGATCCACCGGTGGGACGACACCGTCCCGATCGAGGAGACGATGGAGGCCCTGCACGACGTCGTCAAGGCTGGCAAGGCCCGCTACCTCGGCGCCTCCTCGATGTACGCCTGGCAGTTCGCCAAGGCCCAGTACACCGCCCGGCTCGGCGGCTGGACACCGTTCATCTCCATGCAGACCCAGTACAACCTGCTGACCCGGGAGGACGAGCGCGAACTGCACCCGTTCTGCCTGGACCAGGGCGTCGGGCTGCTGCCGTGGAGCCCGCTGGCGCGGGGCAAGCTCACCCGGCCATGGGACGACGCGGCCGAGAGGATCAAGACGGACCCGCTCGGCAAGACCCTGTACCAGCAGGCCGAGGCCGAGGACCGGAAGATCAGCGACCAGGTCTCGGCGATCGCCGAGGCCCGTGGGGTCAGCCGGGCCCAGGTCGCCCTTGCCTGGGTGATGCACCGCCCGGTCGTCACCTCACCCATCGTCGGCGCCACCAAGCCCCATCACCTGGACGACGCCGTGGCGGCGGTCGATCTCACCCTCGACCCCGAGGAGATGAGCGCGCTCGAAGCGCACTACGTCCCCCACCGAATGGAAGGTTTCTGAGCCCGTCCTCCCCACGTCCCCCTCCCTCACCTTTCAATGAAGAAGGGCACGCACATGAACGACAACCTCAGAGGACCCTCCCGTCGATCCTTCCTCGGTCTCGGCGTCGCAGCGGCCGGAGCGGTCTCCCTCTCCCTGACCGGCTGCGGCGCCTCCGGCGGACCGGGGTCCACCTCGGCCACGCCCCAGGGCGGCGTCTCGCTGAAGATGTCGGGGTACGGCTCGAGCGCGCGGCAGCAGAAGCTCCAGCAGGTGTTCAAGCTGTACACCAAGAAGCACGGCGGCAAGGTCGACCTGGAGCTGCTCTCCAACGAGGCCTACGCGCAGAAGCTGGCCACCCAGATCGCGGGCGGCGCCGCCGCCGACGTCGTGGCGCTCTTCCAGAACATGGTCGCGCAGTACGCCACGAAGAACGCCCTCGCTCCCCTCGACCGCGACGGGTCCAAGTTCCTGGACCTGTCGCAGTTCGACAAGAGGTCGCTCTCTGGCGGAGTCGTCGGCGGCAAGCGCGTGGCCCTACCGCTCGGCGACAACGCCTACGGTGTGATCTGGGACAAGGGCGCGCTGGCCGAACTGGGCATGCAGGTCCCCGAGCCGGGCCAGACCTGGGACGAGTTCATCTCCTTCGCCAACGACGTCAAGAAGAAGGGGAAGAGCGGCTACTTCGGCACCATCGACAACAGCGCCGACTTCAACTGCTTCGAGATCTTCGTGAGGCAGAGCGGCAAGGAGCTCTACAAGGACGGCAAGCTCGGCTTCTCGAAGGTGGACCTGGAAGCCTGGTTCCAGATCTGGGCCGAGCTGCGCAAGAGCGGTGCCGCCCCGCCCGGAGACCTGACCGCGCAGACCATGACCGGCGGCTTCGGCAACTCCCTGCTGGTGACGGGCAAGGCGCCGAACTTCTTCATCTATCCGAACGTCCTCAGCAGCTTCCAGACGCTGACGAAGAGCGAACTGGCCGTCAGTACCGTTCCGATGCCCAGCGCCGCGAAGTCCGGCCTCTTCGTCCGAGCCTCCAACTGGGCTGCGGTCAACGCCCGTTCCAGTCACCCGGCGGACGCGGCGGCCCTGATCGGGTTCATCCTGAACGACGAGGAGGCCGCGAAGATCCTCCAGGCCGAGTTCGCCGCCCCACCGAACCTGGAGCTGCGCAAGGCGATCACGTTCAGCAAGACCGACCAGGTCTTCATCGACTACGTCGAACTCGTCGCCAAGGAGTACGCGCACTCCGTTCCCGCGCTGGACGTGGAGTTCCCGAACGGTTCCGCGCAGGTCATGACGTCGTTCGTGACGATCAGTCAGAGCATCGCCACCGGACAGCAGTCCATCTCCTCGGGAACCGACAGCTTCTTCTCGCAAGCCGGAGGATTCCTCTCGTGAGCGCGACGACCCGGGTCGCGTCCGCGGCACCGACCACCGTGGGGGCGCCGAAGGCCACGAACCGTCGGCGCCCGCAGGGCAAGTGGGCTCTGCTGTTCCTCAGTCCCTGGATCGTGGGGCTGGTGGTGCTGACGGCCGGCCCCCTGATCGCCTCCCTGTATCTGTCGTTCACCGACTACGACCTGCTCACCTCACCGAAGTGGGTCGGTGTCGAGAACTACACGAAGATGTTCACCGGGGACCCGCTGTGGCAGAAGTCCGTGGTGGTCACCGCGACCTACGTGGTCGTGGCGGTGCCGCTGCAGCTCGCCTTCGCGCTGCTGCTGGCGTCCATCCTCAACCGCGGCGTCAAGGGCATGAGCATATGGCGGGCGCTGTATTACCTGCCGAGCCTCTTCGGCTCCAGTGTCGCCATCGCCATCCTGTGGCGGGAGATCTTCGGCGCCAACGGGCTCCTCAACAACATCCTCGGTGTGTTCGGCATCCACTCCACGACGAGTTGGATCGGAGACCCGAACTGGTCCCTAGGCACGCTGATCCTGCTGCGGGTCTGGGAATTCGGCTCACCCATGATCATCTTCCTGGCGGGGCTCCGACAGATTCCGACCGAGCTTTACGAGTCCGCCTCCCTCGACGGGGCCGGCACCGTGCGGAAGTTCTTCTCCATCACCCTGCCGCTGCTGACGCCGATCCTCTTCTTCAACCTGATCCTCCAAGTGATCAGCGCATTCCAGGTGTTCGGTTCGGCCTTCATCATCGGGGGCGGTCAGGGAGGACCGGACAACTCGATGCTCGTCTACACCCTGTACCTGTACCAGGCCGCCTTCACGAACTTCCAGATGGGTTACGCCGCCGCCATGGCCTGGATCCTGCTCGTCATCATCGGGGCGGTGACCGCGGTCAACTTCTGGCTCAGCCGCTACTGGGTCCACTACTCCGATGAAGAGTGAGAACTCGAGATGACAACCACCACTCACCCCGTCCGCGAAAGCGCGCCGTCTCCCCCGGCCAAGTCCGCACCCCGTCCCTCGACTCCCGGCCAGCGCACCACCCGGGTGCTGCTCTACGTCGTCCTCGCCGTCGGCGCGGTCGCGATGCTCTACCCGCTGGTGTGGCTGCTGTCGGCGTCGTTCAAGCCCGCCGACGAGATCTTCGGCTCGGCCGGTCTGTTGCCGAGCAAGTGGGACTTCAGCAACTACACCGACGGCTGGACCATCTCCGACGGCAGCACCTTCGGACGGCCGCTGCTGAATTCGATCTTCGTGAGCCTCGGCGCGGTCGTCGGGAACATCGTCGCCTGCTCCCTCGCCGCGTTCGCCTTCGCCCGCCTGGAATTCCGGTTCAAGCGCATCGCGTTCGCCCTGATGATGGTCACCATCATGCTGCCCGCGCAGGTGACGATCATTCCGCAGTACATCCTGTTCCACTACCTCGGCTGGGTGAACACCTATCTCCCGCTGATCCTGCCGAAGTTCTTCGCCGTCGACGCCTTCTTCATCTTCCTGATGGTGCAGTTCATCCGCGGAATTCCCCGGGATTTGGACGACGCCGCGGAACTCGACGGATGCAACCCGGGCAAGGTCTACCTGAAGGTGATTCTGCCGCTGCTGACACCGGCGCTGGTCACCACGGCGATCTTCACCTTCCTGTGGACGTACAACGACTTCTTCTCGCAGCTGATCTACCTCTCGGACTCGCGGCTGTACACGGTGCCCCTAGCGCTGCGTCAGTTCGTCGACGGCACCGGGCAGTCGGAGTTCGGTCCCATGTTCGCCATGAGTGTGCTGTCCCTGCTGCCCACTCTTGTGCTGTTCCTGATCTTCCAGAGGCTGATCGTGGACGGCGTCTCCACCTCAGGGATGAAGGGATGAGGCGGCCGATGCGCCAGGCCTGGTGGTCCGGACCGGTGTACGGGGCGCTCGACACCTCCTGCCGGTATCTGTTCCTGAGCCTGCTGTGGACGGTGGGCACCGCTCTGGTGGTCACGGCGCCCGCCGCCACCACCGCCCTCCTGGCCACGGCGCGCAGATGGGCCGAGGGCGACGAGGGCCCGGTCTGCTCGGGGTTCCTCACCGACCTACGGCGCTCCGCCCGCACGAGCATCGCGGCGGCGGCGCTCCTCCTGCCGGTCGCCGTGCTGCTGGTGGCGAACGTCGTGATCGTCCCGCACATGGGGGATCAGCGGCCCTACGGCACCGTGGCGCTGGCCGCGATCGCGCTCCCCTTCCTCGTGTTCGCCACGAACCTGTTCCCGGCGCTCACCCGCGAGGCGACGGGTGTCCGGAACGCCTACCGGCTGACGGTCGAGCGGATCGTCCGCCGGCCGGCAGCCGCCTGCCTCACCACCGCCGTCGCGCTGCTCGCCGCCTACTGCGTCTACGTCCAGCCGCTGAGTGCCCTGCTCATCGCCGCGCCCGCCGCGCGCCTGGTCGTCACGGCCCACGGCCGGCCCGCGGCCCGACCGGCCACATCCCTGTAACCCGACCGGCCACATCCGTGTAACCCGACCGGCCACTCCCTGTGAGCCCGACCGGCCGCATCCCTCCAAGGAGACACCGCATGACCTCGATCGAGATCCGAGGGACCGACTTCGTCGTCGACGGACGGATCGCCAACCAGGGCCAATCGCTCGACGGCATCCCGCTCGACGGGCTGCTGCTGAACAGCCGCATGATCAACGGGG
The DNA here is from genome assembly GCF_055582645.1 of Streptomyces sp. NPDC107517. NCBI lineage: Bacteria > Bacillati > Actinomycetota > Actinomycetes > Kitasatosporales > Streptomycetaceae > Streptomyces > Streptomyces sp. NPDC107517. Next base: position 11,162 of record NZ_JBVJPM010000061.1, read on the forward strand.
CGTTCGACGACGCGAACCCCGACACCGTGCGCAAGTGGGCTTACCCAGACACCGGTGTCTGGGACGCGGAGCGCAACACCCGGGAGTTCCTCGCCGCGATGCCGCAGTGGAAGCGGGACGGGCTGGACGCCTTCACCATCGGTGTCCAGGGCGGCAGCCCGCAGGGGTACAGCGTCGAACAGCCCTGGGACAACGGAGGTTTCACGGCGGAGGGCGCGCTGCGGGACCAGTACCGGGAGCGTCTGGGAAGGATCATCGAGGAGGCCGACCGGCTCGGACTCGTCGTCGTCCTGGACGCCTTTTACCACGGCCAGGACCACCGGCTGCGGGATGAACCGGCCATCAGGCGTGCCGTCACCGAGGTCTGCACCTGGGTGCTGCGGTCGGGCTGGCGGCACGTGCTGCTGGAGATCGCCAACGAGGTGAACTGGCACAAGCACTACACGCACGACCTGATCAAGGCCGAACGCGTCCACGAACTGATCGCCCTCGCGAAGTCGGTCACGCACGAGGGCCGCAGGCTGCTGGTGAGCACGAGTTTCCTCGCGCATCCGCCCATCATCACCGAACAGGTCGCGGCGGAGGCGGACTTCGTCCTGATCCACGGCAACGGCACTCCGGCGCCGGACCGGCTGCGGGAGATGGTCGAGGAGATCAAGGCCACGCCCGGGTACACCCCGAAGCCGATCATGTTCAACGAGGACGACCACTTCGACTTCGACAAGCCGGACAACCACATGAAGGCGGCTCTGGCCGCCGGCGCCTCATGGGGCTATTTCGACCCGGGTTCCGTCACCACTGACCCGCCGCAGCCGACGCTCGGTGACTACGAGAACGGCTACCAGGCCGTGCCGGTCAACTGGGGTGTCAGCACCGAAACGAAGAGGGCCTTCTTCGCCACGCTACGAAGCGTGCGCTGAGGCCTCCCCGGTCGTCCGGGCGTGCGCGTCGCCGACGTAGCGGCGGGTGAAGTCACCCATGTGGCTGGTGAGCGTCTCCCGGACGGCCTGTGCGTCCCCGGTGCGGATGGCAGCGACGATCGGCAGGTGCTCCTCGTAACGCATCCTGCCGACCGCCCGGTTCGACCCGGCGGCAATGATCATCATGCGGATCTGGCTGGTCAGTTGGAGCCACGACCGACTCAGCGTGCCGTTGCCCGTCAGCTCGCACAGGAGAGCGTGGAAGCCGAGGTCGGTCTCGATGCGCTCGCTGAATCCGAGGTCGGGTTCCCGCAGCCGCGCGATCTTCTGCTCCAGCGCGTCCGCGTACTCCGCACGCCGCGGGCTTTCGGCGAGTTTGGTGGCTGCGAGGATCTCCAGCGCCGTACGTACTTCGAAGACCTCGGCGATCTCCTGGGGGCTGAGTTTGCGTACCTTCATGCGCCCGTTGCCCTCGTTGACGAGCAGACCCTCAGTCTCCAGCGGACGTAGCGCTTCTCGCAGGGTACCCCGACTCACTCCCAAAATGTCGCTGAGCTGGACTTCCCGGACATGCTCGCCGGGTTGCAGCGCACCCGAAACGATCTGGTCGCGTAGGTATGCAATGCACCGTTCGCGAAGACTGCGGCGATCGAAGGGGCCTGCGTCACGCACACTCATGGGCCAAGGGTATCGGTCGCCGCTCGGGCGGCCAGGACTAGGGCGCGGGGGCCGCCAACCCGACCGCGTCCCGTTACCCCCATACAAGTCGGCGGCTCACAAAGCCCAGCGAGGTTACAGTAGACGCCAAGCTCAGACTGCGGCGCTGATCAGGTTCTTGGCGGCACGCCCTTCCTGGGCGACGAAGACGATGTTGGCCGGGTCGGCAAGCACGTCAATATCAGTGAGCGGGTCGCCGTCGCACACCACGAGGTCCGCGCGCTTCCCTGGTTCGAGAGTGCCGAGGACATCGGAGAGGCCCAGGAGTTCCGCGGCGTTCCGTGTGCCGGCCTGGATCGCCTGCATGGGGGTGAGGCCGAGCTTGACCATGTGGACCAATTCCTCCAGGTTGCGACCGTGCGGGCATATCCCCGCGTCGGTGCCGAGCGCGACCTTCACGCCGTGCTGCAGGGCCTTTGCGATGTTCTCCTGGGCGATGGCGGACCAGCGGACCTTCTTCTGGTACAGGTACTCCGGGACGCTTCCCGGCTCCGGGACCTTCGTCGCTGTGGACAGAGTGGGCACCAGGAACGTGCCGCGCTCGAGCATCAGGTCGATGCATGCGTCGTCGACCGCGTAGCCGTGTTCGACGCTGGTCACACCGCCCCGTACGGCGTTCAGGATGCCCGCCGTGCCCTGGGCGTGGGCGGCCACCGGGCGGCCGCCGTGGCGCCTCGCCTCGTCCACGACGGCGGCGATCTCCTCCTGCGTCAGGCCTTCGTCGTCCGGCTGATCGTTGGGGCTGCTCACGCCGCCGGTGGCACACAGTTTGATGACGTCCGCGCTGTCTCGTATCAGTCGGCGGGTGGCACGCCGTGCTTCATCCACCGTGTCGGCGATCTCGCTCCCTCCACCCAAGACGCCGGCCAGATTGATCCCGCTGGGCAGGGTGGAGTCGCCGTGGCCTCCGGTATGGCTAAGGATGCGTACGGCGGTGTGCAACCGGGGGCCGGAGATGAGGCCGGTCTCGACGGCCTCGCGGAATCCCGCGTCCACGCCGCCCAGGTCGCGTGCCGTGGTGACACCGGCCTGGAGCGTAGCGTGCATCCGCTCCGCGCTCTGGAAGGCGCGGAGGCTACGGCGGACCCCGATCTGCATCATCCCCTGGACGCTCGGTGAGCCGAAGTGGACGTGGCAGTCGAAGAACCCGGGGAGCAGGGTGCGCGCCGCCAGGTCGACAACCTGCTCACCCGATGGCTGAGGCGCGCGGTCGGCCGGGCCGGCGTAGCTGATGCGCCCCTCTCGGTCCACGATCAGCACCGCGTCGTCGACCGGCTGATCTCCGGTGCCGTCGATCATCCGAGCACGGATGAAGCGAGTGGGGGAAACGGTCATGGTCGCAGATTCCTTTCGTAAGGCGGGAAGTCAGGGCACCGCCAGGGGTGAGCGGCCCGTCGACCGCTGTGGGGTCAGGAGCCGGCAGGCTTGCGGGTGGCGAGCACCAGGAGTGTGGCCAGGGCGCAGCTTGCGGCGCAGATGGCCCAGACCGCGACATAGGCGCTTTCCGTGGGGATCTGGCTGCCGGACACGCTCATCGCGGCGAACATCGCCGCGAACGCGCCTCCGGCGACGCTGCCACCGGCGGTCTTGAGCGTGTTGTAGATGCCTGCGCTGATACCGGTACGGTCCGCGGGACTGAGCTCTACGATCATGGTGGGCAGTGCGCTGAGGGCGATGCCGGTTCCGAGTCCGGTCACGACGTTCGCGACGACGAAGTGCCAGACCTCGGTGTGCCACATCGTCATCAGCAGGTAGCCGAGCGCGAAGACGGCAAGCCCGCAGGCGAGGGTGGCCCGATATCCGATGCTCCCGCCGACCCGCGGGGTGACCGTCGCCCCCACCATGAACATCAGGGCCGTGGGCAGAGCGAGCAGGCCGATCTGCATCGTGTCCAGCCCCAGACCGTAACCGAGCTTGCCGGGTGGGCTGGCCTGGAATGCGGCGGTGGCGACCTGGGCGCCGAAGAAGGCGACACCGAGGACCAGGCTGGCGCCGTAGAGCGGCAGCGTGGAGGGATGGGCGAACGCTCGCACGTCGACCATCGGGTCCTGCAGCCGGGATTCGATCCACACGAACAGCGCGAGGACGAGGAGGCCGGCGGCCACCAGCGCCGGCACGGTCCCGCCCCAGCCCCACTCCTTGGCCTTCGACAGGCCGAACAGCAGCGTTCCCAGCCCGGCGCTGAGCAGCAGAGCACCCAGCCAGTCGACCCGTGCTCCGGTTCTGCGCGTGACGGATTCGGGGATGAGGAAGAAGGTCACGGGAATGGCGAGGGCCGTCATGGCCGCCGGGACCAGGAGCGCATGGTTGGGGTCGCCCAGGAGCCGGAAGATCCAGCCGATGCCGACCGTGCCCACGGTCGCGCCTACGGACAGGGAGCCGATGAGCAGGCTGATGGCCTTGCGGGCCTGCTGTGGGTCGAGCCGGTCGCGGACGATGCCGATCTCCAGAGGCAGCAGCGCTGCCAGCGGCGCCTGCAGGAACCGGCCGACGAGGAGGGCCTCGAACGAGGACGCGGTGGCCACGAGCAGGCTGCCCGTCGCCAGCGTCAGCACCGCGCACCGCAGGACTCTCCGGTGCCCGTAGAGGTCGCCCAGCCTGGAGAGCAACGGCACCGCTGCGGCCGCCGCCATGAGCTGCACCGACGCCACCCAGTTCAGATCTCCGGCGGAGACGTGGTGAACGGCGCCGAGTGCCGGGAGCAGGGGCGGCAGGCTGCCCTGCAGTACTCCGCTGACGATCTCGATGTAGGCCAGGAATCCGACCACCGCGGCCACACGGCGCGGGACTGCGGTGTTCGGACTCGCGGGGTGCGCTGTGTCAGGCACTGTCATGTGGGCTCCTTGATACTCCCGGTCTGCCCGGGCGTCGTTCCAGCGAGGACGACACCGGGTTGGGCACATCTTGAGCGGAGATATCATTAGCCGGACAAAAATGCGGGAAAGATTAAGTCGGAAGGCTTGATTTGCTGGATTCGGACAAACTCGATGAGTTCGACTACGCCCTGGTGCACGCCCTTCAGTACGCGCCCCGGGCGAGCTGGTCACAGCTCAGTTCGGTCCTGGGCACCAACGCGGCCACCGCCGCCCGCCGCTGGGCGCGGCTGGTCGAAGCCGGTAGCGCCTGGGTGAGCTGCCATCCATGGGCGGATCTGGGAACGTCGGCGATCGTCGAAGTGGACTGCGCGCCCGGCATGGCGGAGACGGTGGCGGCGGAGCTGGTCAACGACCCGCACGTCTTCACGGTGGACCGCACCACGGGTGCCCGGGACCTGCTGATCACTCTGATCGCGAACGACGTCGCCGCCCTGTCGAAATACATGAGTTTCCGCCTGGAACGGCTGCCCGGCATCGTGGCGACCCGGACCGCGCCGATCATCTCGTCTTACAAGTCGGGCAGCGATTGGCGGCTCGATCGGCTGAGCCCCGAGCAACGGGATGCGCTGGTCGGCCGCCGCGCGGCGGCGCGTCGCCCCAACGCACCTACAGTGCGACTCACGCACGCCGACGACGCGCTGATCCGCGCCCTCGCGGAGGACGGACGGCTGCCGCTCGTCGATCTCGCGGACCGGCTGGGCACGACTCCGGTCACGGTAAAGCGCAGACTCGCCCGGCTGGAGGCGAGCGGGGCCCTGGCCTTCCGCGTAGAACTCGCCCGCCACCTGTCGGGATGGCCGGTGGGTGTCACACTGTGGGCCAGCGTGCCACCCACTGAGCAGGAACGGATCAGCAGGGCACTGTCGGGCCTGCGGGAAGCGCGCCTGTGCGTCTCCCTGTCCGGACCGCACAATCTCCTCCTCACGGCCTGGCTGCGGTCGGTGGCCCAAGTGCAGGGGCTGGAGACCCAGTTGGTCCAGCGCCTCCCCGGCCTGGCCATCGCCGACCGCTCCATCACCTTGTGGAACATGAAGCTCGGCGGCCACGTGCTGGACCCCGACGGGCGCCGGCTGCGCACCGTGCCCATCGGTCCCTGGCAGGACACCAGCGCAGCCGACCAGGAGGAGGACAAGGTCATCCAGCGCCTACGAGCGCTCAGCTGACGGTCACCCCACCGATACGGTCGTCGACCACGGCCCTACCCGTGGTTGCTCGACGGATGCTTGGATGCCACGAAACAGCACGTCAGAAGGCGGCACGATCCGACTGAGAGCGTGGTGGTGAACCGACTTGTATTCGGTGGGGTTGGGCTTGATGCCTCGAACGTTCATGCTGGCCGCTGGGTGGGCGTAGACGAACGGGCCTCTTGGTAGGAGTGCGGTTGTCGAGACCAACCCTCCGGCCCAGGAGGCCCGTTGCCGCATCAGTTCACCATCACCGAGACCGCCGGTGCCACTGCGGCCACTCTGCCGTGTGACTGCTACGTTCACCAGTACGGGGCGATCGCGGCGGGGCGGCGGGGCAGCGGGGCAGCGGGGCAGCGGGGCAGGACTACCCGTCCGACATTACGGATACAGAGTGGAGCCAGGTCACGGCCTCGATGCCGGTGCCGGCCTGGCTGGAGGGCCGGGGCGGACATCCCGAGCCTTACTGCCACCGTGAGATGGTCGACGCAGTGCGCTATCTCGTCGACAACGGTGCGAAGTGGCGGGCGATGCCCATCGACCTGCCCGCGCCATGCAAGGTCTACGACTTCTTTCGCCGCTGGTCGCGCCACGGCTATGTGCGCGAGCTCCACCAGCTGTCGCCGTACTCGTCTGAGTGGTCCTGGCAAGATTTTCGTGAAGCGGGGTGCGCCTCCGTGCGCTGGTGACGCTCCGTCACGGGTAGCGGGACCGTCTGAGAGTGTGTGATGACCTCGTACGGATTATGTCTCCGCACCTGAATGTGGTGCGGGTGGAGCGCGTGTGGGCGGCGGGCGGAGTGGTCCGAATCGCCGCTCGGACACGCGAGTTGATGGCAGTGTGTCCGGACTGCGGGCGCGAGTCCGCTCGGGTGCACAGCCGGTATTTCCGCAAGCTGGCCGACGTTGCTGCTGGTGGACGCTCGATGCTGATCACCCTAGGGGTACGGCGCCTGTTCTGTGACAGTCCGAGCTGTGACCGGCGGACGTTCGCCGAGCAGGTGGACGGGCTGACGGTGCGCTACCAGCGTCGCAGTCTGCTGCTGCAGCATCTGGTGGAGATGGCCGGGGTACTGCTCGCCGGCCGTGGCGGGGCCCGGCTCCTGAACATCTTGAAAGCGCCGCTGTCGCGGACGAGTGTGCTGTTCCAGCTGATGCGCATGCGACTGCCTTCGATCACGACACCGCGGGTGCTGGGCGTGGACGACTTCGCCCTGTACGCGGACGTCTACGGCACGCTGCTGGTGGATGCCGGCACGCGGTTGCCGATCGAGTTGTGGTCCGGGCGCGATGCCGAACAGCTGGCTGCCTGGCTGCGCACGCATCCCGGTGTCGAGGTCGTATGCCGGGACGGCTCGCTGGTCTACCGGCAGGGCATCAACGAAGGAGCTCCGGACGCGGTGCAGGTCAGCGACCGTTTTCACCTCTGGCAGGGGCTGTCGAAACGGGTCTCTGACATTGCCGCCGCCCACCGCGGCTGCCTGACCGAGGCGGTACCTGAACCCGAACCGGCTCCGTCATCGTCGGCGGAGCCGTCCGAGGCAGCTGATTCTCCCTCTCGCCGCCACGCCAAGCGCCTGTTCGAGGCGGTGCACTCGGTCTCCGACACAGGTCGCTCACTCAGCGCCATCGCCCGTGAGCTCGGCCTGAACCGACGCACAGTGGCCAAGTACGCACGCGCTGCCTCCTGGCAGGACTGCGTACGGCGCACTTCGCCGCGCCGGTCCACGGGACTTGATCCGCATCTGGATTATCTGCGCCAACGATGGGACGAAGGTGAGCACACCGCGACGGTGCTGCACGAGGAGATCGTCGCCAAGGGCTACCTGGGCCACTACCAACGGGTCAAAATGGCCATCGCGCCGCTGCGTCGAGGGCTGCCGATCAACACACCGCGCGAGCGGCCGCCCTCGCCCCGCCAGGTCGCCTGCTGGATCACCACCACACCATCCCGGCGCGGCTGCATGCGACGGAGAGCCTCCGTCGGCTGTTCGAGCACTGTCCGGAGCTCAAGCGCACCCACTATCTGGTGCGGCAGTTCGCGGCCATGCTCGCGGGCTGCGACGCAGCCGGGCTGTCCGATTGGCTCGATCAACTCACGGACTCGAACCTTCCGGCCTTGGCCGGCCTGGCCAAGGCCCTCCGCGAGGACCAGGCCGCTGTCGTGCAGGGCATCACCACACCGTTCAACTCCGGTGTCAACGAAGGCCGAATCACAGACCTGAAGCTCCAGAAAAGAATCATGGCCGGGCGCGCAGGAGTTCCCCTCCTCCGCCAGCGCGTCGTCCTCATGGCCCACCTCCGACGCCGCTACCCGTGACGGAGCGTCACCTGCGCACGGAGGCACACCCCCGCTTCACGAAAATCTTGCCAGGGCCAACCCGACCCCCGAACGGCCTTTCGCGTCCACCGATTCGTCCAGCTGACCTGAACCGACGTCGGTACAAATTCTGGGGAGCCGTTACTGAGGGTCACTGGAGCAGGATCATCTTGCGTAGGAGTTCGAATCCGACTCGACCGTAGAGCTGTCGCTTGGTCTTCTTGATACGGTTCACGGCGCCCTCGATGCTGCCCGAGCTCCAGTTCAGGGTCAGGCCGGCTGTCACGGCGTTGAGGCCTGCGTCGACCCGTTGCGACTTGGGGGCTGGAGGTACCCGTCCAGCCCCCAAGTCGCCGCGGCTCTCGAGCCTGGACATCATCCGTTTGCCGTCTCGGGCAGCTGCAGTTCTTCGTCGAGGCCAGCGTGCAGGTAGGCCGCCATCGGTTTCAGGCCCTGTCGACGACTTACTATGGCACGGCCCGGTTCCCCGGGCCCGGTGCAGTAGTTCGTCAGCCGTGCCGACGCAGCAGTTCCCACACCCCCCACCGACAAGGACAGGCCGAGCACCTGCTCGATCAGCATCGCCACCCTGGCCAGGGTCCATCTCTCGTCCGGCCACCCGTGGGCAACCGTCCTCTTCAGTAACTCGGCTTCCAGGAGAGGAAATTGTTCCGCAGGGACCTTCGGTCACTCGGCCGGACCGGACGAACGCACCGCCACGTTTCCCTGCTCGCGCCAGGCCCACTTCCAGCGTTCCACCGAACGGACGCCGACTCGAAGTTCCTTCGCGATCTCCCCGTTCTTCTCACCTCGTTCGAACCCCTGAGCCGCGAGCATCCGGATCCACGCTCGCGCGGCCTGGCCCCTGGGCCCGTGTCCACCACCTTGCGCGTATCACATCTCCACGGCGCACCGCAGGGTCCAACCCCCGTCACCACGCCACGACAACCCCACGAAGAGCTCAGTGATAAGCCACGCGTGCCGGGGCGGTGGGGCGGGTGGTGTGGTTCTACAGTGCGCAGGTGTCCTTGGAATCCTCTTCGCCGGGTGGGCGGCTGTCTGTGT
>NZ_JBVJPM010000062.1:0-19243 GCF_055582645.1 Streptomyces sp. NPDC107517
GCTCCAGCCGAGCCCACTGTGCATCCGTCATGTCTCCACGTGCCACAGAACAAGATCATCTCACCTCAAGATCCACATCTGAAACACGCCCTAGTACTCCAGCAGGATTTTACTGTCTGACCTGGGGTTTCGCCGGGCTGCAGTGCCCCTTTGGCGCTCTCAGGGCGGTAGCGGCGGATCGCATGCAGGTACAGGACCGGGCCATGACAGACTTCCGCCCTCTGACCTGGCGCTCTGTACCGGGTCTGCGTTGTATTGGGGGGGACATTGGCAGGATTCAGACGCTCCGCGGCGGCCGCCGCGATCGCCGCGACGCTGCTCCTCGCGGGCTGCGCGGGTACCGCTCGGCAGCATCCGGGACGGCGTCTCCTACGCCGACCGCGAAGGCAACACGGGTCAAGGAGAAGACCGTGAACCAGGTAATGGTCGATCTCCTCTACGCCGCCAGGGACATCGGGGACTACCGCGTCCGGCCGTGACTCAGCGACGGCCAAGCCCGCAGGCCGCAAAGGTTCCGCCCTGCCAGGCAGCCGGCGCCATCCTGACGCGCAAGGTCCCCGGCCGTCACGAACTCTCCCTCTTCACCAGCCGACTGCAGAGGCGGGGATGAAAACTCGTCACCACCATCGAGATGGATTACACCTCGCTGTCATCCGGCGAGTGGGAAATCGCCTTGGGCGCCGGACCGGTGCCGAAGAAGCTCCCAGACCAAGTAGGCCCGAACAAGGGCATCTTGACTGGTCGTCCGGTTTCGGGGTGCCCTCCCGGACGAAGCCGCACAGTGCTCGCAGTGCGTCTTCGCCCATTTCCAAGGGGTGGGACGGCAGCGGGTACGGCTCTTCGTCCTCGTCCGGCCAGGATGACGTGGGCCGGGCGGTCTCCGGCCCAGTAGGGCAGTTCAATGCCGAGCACTCGGGCGGTGTCGGAACCGTCACCTCTGGTGGGGATGGCCGATCGGCAGGAAGAACCTCTGGAGACGCGTCCGACACCAGAACTGTTCCGCTGACTTCTGCTGCGTTGACAGCAGCCACTGGATCTCGGTCTTGCCGTACAGCAGAGAAGAACCGTAACCACAGCAACCGACCCCGCCCGACCTCCGGCGGGGGGATCGGCCAGCACCGCGATGGAGGGGCAGCGCCGTTTCCGCCCGCGGGCCCGAACTGGCGCGTGTGGAAGGCTCCCATCCCGTCCGCCATCGACCCAGGCAGAGCCGAGCAGACGCGGCGTATGGCGTGCGGGATGGGAGCTGGGGTGAGCGGTGGGGTAAGGAAGGGTTGCCTCTGCCTTACTACCTGGTTAACCGGACTGCCGTCGCGTCCAGCGTCGCCTGTTTGTGAGGGAGGTCACACGGGGCGCCGGACGATCGAGAGTCTAAAGTCCGTGTTGTTTATGGGGACTTGGGGGCGCGGGGCGAGACCCGCGAGAGAGGGCGGCTCTGATGTCGCACGACGGTGGGGAGAACCTGGCGCCGGGATCCGGCACTCTCACGTACGCGATGCTGACAGCCGAGGCGCGACGCCAGGCGGCGCTGCCCAGGCCGAAGGCGCGCGGCCGTCGGGAGGCGGACGTCCGGAGGGTGCCGTGGTGGCGGGCGCGGACACTGCGGAGGATCTCAGGTCTGTCCACTCTGGTCCCGGCGGTTGTCTGTGCAGTTCTCCTCCTGGTGATCTACGCGCTGGTCGGGGATTCCTCGCTGGCGCCGCAGGCCTTGTTCGCACTCGTGGTCGCAGTCGGCTTGGCGCTCTACGGGGGCTACCGCCTTGGCAGTGGTGGAGGTGCCACGGCCAGAGCCCTGGCCCGCGCGGCCTGCGCGCCCGACCCCGTGTCCAAGCGGTATGCCCTGCTGTACGACCCGCCTTGGGGCGGGATCGCCCGACTGGTGCTGTTCCCGGCCGGCGGGGACGACCACGTCCGGCCCGAGGCGGTACTGGAGCTCCGGCCTATACCGCTGCCTCAGCCCTGGTTCATGTGGCAACGCGCGCTTCCGGCCGACCTGCCCGTGGAGCCCGCCGGCAACCTCGAAGTCCGTGGCCGTACGGACGAGGCTCCGCTGGGCATCCCCTGGATCGACGGGCACGCGTACTGGCCGAAGCGTTCCTACGGCCCCGACGACCTGAAGGGCGAGGAGGGCCGAGCCCTGATGGCCCGGCTGCTGGCCGACGCGGAGGACGGCGAAGCGATCGAGTCGTGAACTCCTCGCCCGGGTGCGAATGCGTGGGCGGGTGTCACTGATGGTGCGGGGTGTCGCGGATCTTTGATGTTCTGGCCTCGACACCCACGCCTGACACCAACAGCCCCGCACACAGGCGGTCAGCGCCGAACCGCGGCGGACGATCCCTCGCGGACCGCGGCCGGTTGACCGAGACCACCAATCCCCTGTGATCGACCTGACATGGACGCGGCCAGAGGTTCAAGTCCTGCTGCCGTTCCAGGCCCTCAACCTCGCGGAAGTGGGCCCATGATCTGACTCGCCCCTTGAACTCCGCCGATCTCGAACCTCAGGACGTCGGCGATATCAGGTGAGGTAGCGCCAGTCGATATGCGACTTGGGCCGTCTCGGCATCGAGGAAGCCTTGAATGCCCAGGAGTCGGTGAGCCAGTGTGACACTGATATCGCGGGAAGCGCCTGAGGCATTGGAGCTCGAGTCGTGAAGGATGTGCCAGAGGCTCGCCAGCATCGCGGAGAACACGGAGACCGAACCATCTGCGGGCCCTTCTCGCCGGGCCCAGCGTTCGGCGATCAGGCCACCCACCTGGGGAACGTCCTCGATGCCCCGCCAAAGGGCGTCGGGGGCGGTGTACACCACAGCGCCGACATGAGCGTGAATGAGGGCCCCGCTGCACAGGAGGCACGGTTCAAGGGTCGTGTAGAGACGATGGTCCTCATAGCGACGACCAGTCGGAAGCTGAGCCAGAACATTGATCTCGGCGTGGGCGATTGCGGTGCCGGCCAACTGGCCCTTGGGAGCAGTGGGTTCCTGGCTGCGGTTTCGCCCCATTGCCACGATGCGGCCGTCAGCATCGACCAGGACGGCGCCTATGGGACGGCTGCCAGCCTGCAAGGCCGTCCACGCCAGATCGAAGGGCCGGTGCCAGATGTCAGGGAGAGCAGCCGCCGCGTGTGTCCGCATACTCCGATGGTGGGGTACGCCGCGCTGTGTGACCAGAAGGCCGAGCCGCCGAAACCATCGACCCCACCGTCAGGGTGTCGACAATGAGCGAACCTCAACATCGTGCCCCATGCGTGCCCGATCAGTCGGGGAACAGCGGGGAACCATGCTGCCGAACGGGCAGCGCCCAGCACAACGGCCCCTGACCGATTGACCTGGTCAGGGGCCGTTCACCTGCGCAGTGGGTGTGGGATTTGAACCCACGGTGACTCGCGCCACGACGGATTTCAAGATCTATGCACTATGGGACGGCCGAGGTGATCGCGCACTGTCGTCGCCTGGATTCGGGCCAGCGCATTGACCAGTCCAGCACACCACGCCACGGTGCTCGGCAAGTCGGGGCGACGAGGTCACAGCTGTGGCGCGGTCCCGTCAGGTCTCAACGGGCGATGTCGGTGGGCCCTGCGCTGCGACCGGGGGTTCCCCGAGCCTCCTGAGGGGATACCTGCTCAAGACGGTGGTACGTACCGGAGGGGGTTCCCGTGCGGGACTTCGACTGGCTTCTGTCCAAACCTATCGCGCACCGTGGCCTCTTCGACCCCGCAATCGGTGTCCCCGAGAACTCTCTGGCCGCTTTCCGCCGCGCCGTCGAACGAGACATTCCGATTGAGCTCGACGTCCAGCTGACCCGTGACAACACCCTTGCTGTCCTGCACGATGCCACGCTGGAGCGGATGACGGGCAGTGCACTGCATGTCCACCAGGCCTGTCGCACCGATCTGGGCCGACTGCGCCTCGGTGACTCCGGTGAACCCGTGCCCACCCTCGAGCAGGCCCTCGAGGTCACAGACGGACATGTCCCCGTGGTGATCGATGTACGGCGCTGGGGCTCGGAGTTGAATCCGCGTCTGGAGAGGGCAGTAGCTGCAGCAATCCGTGGCTACGAAGGTCATGTCGCACTGCAGTCCTTCGACCCGCTCGCGGTGTACCGGCTGCGCCGGCTGGTCGGTGACCGGCTCGTCGGTCAGATATCCGGGGCTCTGCGCTCCACGGGCCGGGCAGCTGCGCTGATCGGCCGCACGATGGTCACCAACTTCCTCACCTCCCCGGACTTCGTCTCGTACGAACTCGAGATGCTGCCCTCTCGCTGCACCAGGTTCTGGCGGCGGCGCGGCATGCCGATCCTCGCCTGGACCGTCACGTCTGCGAAAACCGAGGCGCGCGCGGCGCGTGTGGCAGACAATTTCTTCTTCGACGAGTATCTGCCGACAGTCCATCAGATGCGCACGAAGTAGGGGAGGCACCATGGGATCACCATGGCGACGGTTCCGGGTTCCGGCCCTGGAAGAGTTCCTGGACGTTCCCAATGGCGAGTTGGATGCCGCAGTTGAGTCATATGTCCAACGGCTGCGACACTTCTACGACTCACGCGCTCGCTGGCACAGGCGAGGCTATCGGGCCAGCGGCATCGTCGTGATCGTGATCGGCGCGATTCTCCCGGTGCTCGCCACCTCTCATTTCCCCCACAAGGAACTGGTCCTGTCCCTGACCGGCGTGATCGTCTCGGCGGTCACGGCTTTGCGTTCCTTCTACCGCTTCGATCAGTCGTGGGTTCTGCTGCGTGGCACAGAAATCGCCATCAGCGACGCGTACTTGAAGTGGAAACTCGCGCGCCGCCGTGTGGCAACTGGGTCGAGTTCCCCTGATCCTGCGGAGGGCGGCGCTGATACGCGAGCGCTGATCGACATGATCATGCGTATCCGCCGCGAGGAAGCCGAGTCGTTCTTCAACGAGCTGCAGACGCCTCAATCCGTCGCGGTGGACGGGCGAAGCGTCGCCGGTGCGCTGCCGGATGCCCGCAGCGCGTCATGACTGCGGCTTGGTCGGGGCGCCCTGTTCGCAACGAAGGACTCGAGAGGAAGTGGACACCTTGGGATGCGGTTCCTCCCGGGGGGAACCCCAGGAGGGTGGAGATTCCCTCGGGCCACCTGACCGACGTAAGGGTGTAGCGCTTCGTCCGCACTGAGGCGACCTCGGCGAGATCAGGTGTGGTCCGGCTGTGGCCTGCGCCTGATCACCTCCTCCGGTACGGCTCAAGCGGGAAGTTCCGTGACACCGAGGGCGAAGTTCCAGCCCTCCACCCCGTGGCGCGCGAGGCCCATGGTGAGCACACCCGCTCCTTCCAGCCAGTGCGCCATCTCCAGGCCGCCGGCATCCATCGGGCGCATCCCGAGGCTCTTGATGAACGCCTCCACGATCGCCTCGGCCTGCGCATCGTCGCCGGCGATGAAGACGTCGGGCCGGCCCTGCTCCAGGGCATGACGGAAGATGATGTTGAATCCCTTCACCACGCTGGCACTGGCGGGTGCCACCTTGGCGGCTTCCTGCGCGATCGAGGTGACCCCGCGGTGGGCCAGACCGTCGGCCGTGGCATTGAAGGGGTTGCTGATCTCGATGATGACCTTGCCCGCGAGGGTGCCTCTGTAGTGGGCGATGACCGGAACGACACTGTATGTCTGCGCCGCTGTGCATGCAGTCGATGAAGGACTGCCAGACGGCACGGTGCCGGGCGAACGTGGTCATAGCTATTCCCGTTGTGTATGAAACATGATCGGGGCGCCCCTCCGCGGGGCCGATTCGGCGGGCCAGATCATCAAGGCGAGATAAACCCCTGAACCAACGGGGAACCGGTCTCTTTCAGGGCTTGCGGCTGGCCGTCCCGACAGCACGGTCCAGCAGGGGCGCGTCCGGCGACACGGGGCGCCGGCGTGTGTGCGTATACCGGTGTGTTCGTTCAGATCGCCGTGGTGCCGCCGTCGGTGGTCAGTTCCAGTCCGTTCACGTAGCTTGAGTCGTCCGAGGCGAGGAACAGCGCCACCGTGGCGATCTCGTCGGGGCTGCCCATCTTGCGCCGCGGGATCAGGGACTCGAACTGGTTCTTGGTCTCCTCGTCGAACAGCTCCTCCTGCTTGGCCGTGGCGACCTGGCCGGGGGTGAGCACGTTCACCCGGATCCGCCGGTCCCTGAGCTCGTTCAGCCACACACGGGCCCAGGCCTGCTGCACGGCCTTGCTTCCGGCGTACACACTCCACCCGGGGAAACCCTTCAGCGAAGCGTTCGACCCGGTCATGAAGATCGAGCCACCGTCGTTGAACAGCGGCAGCGCCTTTTGCACCGTGAACAACGTGCCGCGCGCGTTCAGCCGGAACGCACGGTCGAACTGCTCCTCGGTGATCTCACCGAGCTTGCCCTGCTCCCCCATCCCGGCACTCGCCCACAGCACGTCGATCGAGCCCTTCTCCCGCCTGACCGTCTCGTACAAACGGTCCAGGTCGGCCAGGTCGGCCGCGTCACCCTGCACAGCGGTCACGTTCCGGCCGATCACCTTCACCGCCTCATCCAGCGCCTCCTGCCGCCGCCCGGTGATGAAGACATGTGCCCCCTCCTCAACGAACAGCTTGGCGCCGGCCAGCGCCAAGCCGGTCGACCCGCCCGTGATCACCGCCACCTTGCCATCGAGCTTTCCCACAACCACTCACCCCTTAGTAAACCAAGCTGTGTACATAACGTATCCGACGACCAGCAGGCACGCAACTTATGTACACCGAGCAGTACCGAATCGAGGTATGATGCAGACATGACGAAGTTGGAGAAGGGCCCCCAAGGCCAGCGCCGCGGCAGGGGCGCCCGCGAGCGCATCCTCAGCGCGTCACAGCAGCTGTTTCGCACCCAGGGCATCAACCGCACCGGTATGGACCAACTCTGCGCAGTGGCCCAGGTCTCGAAGCGCACGGCCTACCAGCACTTCACCACCAAGGACAACCTGGTCGCCGAATACCTGCGCCGATTCGACCCCGACCTCATGGCCGCGGTGTTCGACCGCACCGACCTCACACCCCGCGAACGACTCCTCGCCGCCTTCGAGATGCCCACGTCCGGCCCAGGCGAACTCACGCCCCTGTGCCCCTACATCGCGGCGACCGTAGAAATCCACGACCCCCAACACCCCGCGTCCGAATACGCACGCGAGTACAAGCTCGCCATCGCCGCGCGGCTCGCCGAAACGGCCCGCGAAGCCGGCGCCACCAACCCTGAACAGCTTGGCGAACAACTGGCGCTGCTCCTCGATGGCGCCTCGGCCCGCACCCGAGTCCTCAACGCCGAGTCCTTCCCCACCGCCGCCGCCATCGCCGCCGTCCTCATCGACAACGCCCTCCCCGTGACGGGCCGCGAGTAGGAATCCGTAGAGGCAACGGTCGGGCCCCCTGGGCCCCGGCGTTCAGGTTGGACGTCCGGGTTCGTGATCATGTGAGTCCGTAGAGCGCGAGGCCGCGGTGCGGGTCGGTGTGCCGCGCGAGTGGGTTTCGGCGTGGCGCGGGAGATGATGTCGATCGACCACCCAGACCTGGCCGTCGTCCCGAGACCATCCCGGCCCGCTGCTTCTCACCATTCCGCAGGTTTCGACAGCCCGGGTTACCGATTCGGCGGCCCCACCCACGCCAGGACCCCGTCCACCTGACCGAGCTTGAAGCCGAGGGCCCAGGGTCGAGGACGGAGCTTCCCGGTTGTCGGCTGTCTCCTCCAGGTACTCGGTCCATGACTCGAACTCGACATCACGTTCCGCGTACCGGGTCCATGATCAGAGTCGGCCCGTCTCGGCATCCAGACGGAGACCGTCGCGCGTCCGGCCGGCCCTGGTATCCGATGCCGGTCACCTTGGGGCAAACGTGAGACCGACCTCGTTACCCGTCGAACCGGTTGCGCCGGGCAGCCAGGAGTTGAAGATGAAGCCGTCGATCTCACCGCCGGTGTTGGTGACGCTGCATGATCCCAGGTAGGTGATGTAGGAGTCGGTGCTGCTGAGCGCGGGGCCGCTCAGGGTGAAGCTGTCGTCCTTCAGTACGCCTGTGAGGATCTTGGAGGTCCACTTCCCGTTCTTGTCGATGTAGAGCTGGCCGATGCTCACATCGCCGGTGTTCCAGGTGAACTTGAGCAGGGCGCTCTGCGTGAAGGTGGTGCAGTTCCGGTTGAGCAGGGTGACCTTGTTCATCGAGGGCGCGCCGACCGAGGTGTAGCTGCTCGCACGGAGTACGGGGTTGTGGTCCCGGTTGCCGGCGGCGAATTTGCCGTTCGGTGAGGAGCAGCCCACGGTGGCGCCGTTGATCTCGTTCGGGGTGGTGGTGCGGCCGTTCTTGTTGAGCGGGTTCGCGAAGTTGTCCTGCTCGACGAACACTTGGCAGGCCAGGTCGGCCAAGGGCTTCGCTGCTGCCGGGGACCTGGCGGCCGAGGCATGCGTGCCCGTAGCCCCCAGGGCCACCGGCGCCGCCACCAGCACCGCCGCTGTCACGGCTGCCGCGGCGGAGGCGGCGATGCTCAGCCGTCGCGCACGCGTCTTCGAGTGGCGCTTGCCGGGGTCCTGCGGGCCGGGGCTGACGGTGCGCATGGCATACCTCCGCTGGAGCTGGGGCGCCGTTGACCAGGCATGTCCCCGGCCAGACCATTCGTACAGCCGCCGGAATCGCCACGCACTCCGCATGCACCCGTTCAGGCGCAGGCTGCGAGGCGTTCCCCGTGGGCGATCGGACGGGTTCGGCGGCGCTCCGCGAGCCCTCGGTGTCCCTCGATGGTCAAGGGGGCGTTCGCGTGTGTCACTGGAGCACCCCGGCACTTCGGCCGGCCGCGATCACCGTGCGGAGGGGGAACGCGATGAGCAGCGCGACAGCGACCAGGAGCCCGCTTGCCCACAGCGGCCCGCGGTTTCCGACCACGGTGTTGAGGGTGGCCGCGGCGATGAGGGGGCCGGCGGCGGCGCCGACGTTGAGTGCCGCGGTCGCATACGAGCCGGCCATGGTGGGGGCTCCTGCGGCCTCGTACAGGACTCGCGTGATCAGCGTGCTGCCCAGTGCGAAGGACAACGCGCCCTGCACGAACACGAGGGTGAACAGGGCGACCGGTTCGTTGGCCAGCACCGCCAGGGCCGGCCATCCGAGGAGTAGCGACGGACCGCCGACTGCGATGACCAGTCCGGGGCGCTGGTCGGAGAGCCTGCCGGCAATGGTGACGCCGACGAAGGACCCGGCGCCGAACAGCACCAGAACGACAGAGATCCACAAGTCGCCCAGCCCGGCGGTGTCGGTCACGACGGGGGCGAGGAAGGTGAAGCTTGCGAACGTTGCCGCGTTCACCAGCGCGCCGAGCAGCATCACCAGGATCAACCGCGGCCTGGTGAGCTGGGCGAGCTCCGCTCTCAGGGCCGGCCCGCCGGTCGCCTCTTTCTGCACACGTCGCGTGGGGATTCCCTTCAGGATGCCGAAAGCTGCGGGCAGGCAGAGAGCCGCGACGGCCCAGAAGGTGGCCCGCCAGCCGAGCAGGGTGCCGAGTACCGACCCGCCGGGGACGCCGGCGATCGTGGCCAGTGTCGTGCCTGACAGCAGCACGGCCAGCGCACGTCCCGTTCTGTCGGGCGAGACGAGCGTGGTGGCAGCCGTCAGAGCGACGGCGAGGAACCCTGCGTTCGCGAGTGCGGCGACGACCCGGGTGGCGATCAGGACCGTGAAGCTGGTGGTGATGGCTCCTACGGCGTGAGCTGTCGCGAAAGCGAGGATGAACCCCAGAAGGCTGGAGCGCCGGGGCCAGTTGCGGGCAAGTGAGGCCATCATGGGGGCGCCGAGGACCATGCCGATGGCGAAGGCCGAGGTGAGCACGCCTGTTGTCCCGACGGTGACGTCGAACTCTGAGGCGATGTCCGGCAACAGGCCGGCGAGCATGAACTCCGAAGTGCCCATGGCGAAGACCGCCAGGGCAAGCAGGTACAGCGGGAGAAGCATCGAAGGCTCCGAGGTGAGGAGAAGCACGAGAGGGTCATCTCGTCACCGCGGCCAGCCCCAGGGGCACGCTCGTCCCACCGCAGTGTGCGGCGCGACGGCAGGGCTACGCGCTCAGGGGTTCAGGGGGCTGACGGCGTGACCGAAAGCCCCCACCTCGTCTGACTCAGGACTCGACATGGTCCGGACGCTACCCGACCGATGCCTCGCTTCGCATGCCGGTTCCGCGGTGCCGTTGCACCCACGGACCACAGCGGCTCCCGCAACATCCGCCACCGTGCGGAAGAGTTGTGGTGACGCGGGGCGCAGTCGACCGCCCTTGTCCCGCCCCCGAACACCGGGCGCGGGAAGGGACGTCCATCCGGCACCACAGCCGGTGGGCCCCCGTTGTGCGGGCCCGAAACCTTCAGTCCCGGGTCGTTGAGTCGAGGCTGTTGGTGAGGATCCGTTCGACGATGCCGTTGCACAGGGCGGTGGCCGGTGAGCTGCCCGGCTCGCGTTCTGCCTGGTCGTGGAAGCAGGCGAGGAATTCCTGTGATGCCGGCGCGCGGGTGGCGGGCCAGGACCTCGGTTTTGAAGGCGGCGGAGAAGTCGTCCATGTCGCGTCCGGAGATGTCGAGGCTCGTGGAGCGTTCCAGGAGGGAGGCCAGCCGGAATACGCCGGAAGCGTGCCGTAGGCCATCTGCAGTGGTGATCTGAAGCTCGCGGGCCTGCTGCCGGGTCACCCGTTCGTGGGTTCTTCCGATGATTCACAGCGGGGCGCCTGGATGGCTTCTTCCCTGGTATGTGCTTGCGATATCTGTGATCGGCTCGGCTGCATGTGCTCCGTACGGGTGAGCGGCCGGGATCATGCGGCACATGGCTTCGGTGGAACGTACCGCGTACCCGCGGTTCAAGCGCACGATCTCCTCTCGCGAGTTGCACGAGGCGTTCACCCCCGGCACGGCCGAGGTGGCGTGGGCGCGGGGCAAGGCGCGCTCGCCGGAGCATCTGCTGGCGCTGGTGGTGCTGCTGAAGAGCTACCAGAAGCTGGGCTACTTCCCGGACCTGGGCGAGGTGCCGGAGCTCGTGGTCGGGCATGCGCGCGGCCTGCTGGAGCAGGACGAGAGCGTTCAGCCGCGGCACGACTCGGTGCGTACGGCCGCGCGGCAGCGGGACTTCATCCGTGAACGGCTCGGCGTGGTCTACGACATGGAGAAGGCCCGCCAGGTCGCCGCAGCGGCGATCTACGAGGCCGTGCAGACCAAGGACAATCCCGCCGACTTGATCAACGTGGCGCTGGAGAAGCTGGTCAAGGCGAGGATGGAGCTGCCCGGCTACAGCACGCTGGATGAGATGGCCTCGGCGATCAGGACCGAGGTGAACGAGTACTTCTTCGCGGCGAACGTGTCGCGGATGGATGAGGTCGAGCAGGCCCGGCTGCTGGGTCTGTTGCGGGTGCCCGCGGGCGGGCGCAGCCGGTTCGATGAGCTGAAGCGGCCGGCGAAGGCACCGACGGTCTCCCATCTGCGCGAGCCTTGGACAGGCTGGAAGCGCTGGGGGTGACGGCGACGTGGCTTCAGGGGGTTCCGCCGGGGAAGGTGGAGCACTTCGCAGGGCAGGCGAAGGTGGTGGACGCCGCCGAGATGTCCAAGGTGGGTGTGGTGAAGCGGTGTGCGCTGCTGGCGAGTCTGCTGCACATGGCGAAGGTGCGGGCCCGCGATGAGCTGGTGACGATGCTGTGCAAGCGCATGGGGTCGATCACGAAGAAGGCGAAGGAGGATCTGGAGAAGATCCGTGAGCGGCACCGGGCGGAGTCCGAGCGACTGATCGCGGTGCTGGGTGAGGTGCTGGAGGCGGCCAAGGACGCGGTTGGCTTCGACGGCGAGTCGGTCACGCTGCCCACCAGTGCCCGCAGGCAGAACGCGGTGCACGCCGAGTGCGGCAAGGCGGTGCTGGAGCGGCTGGAGAAGGCCGGCGGGCTGGCCAAGCTCCGGAGGACCACGAGCTGGTCTCCGCCCACCACGGCGACAACTACGCGCCGCTGATGCGGCGGCAATTCCGCAGCCACCGCAAGGGGCTGCTCGACCTGACCGAGACTCTAGAGATGGTCGCCACCTCCACCGACGACACGGTCCTCCAGGCGGTGGAGTTCTGTCAGGCCATGCGGCACCGCGGCAGCCAGTGGGTGCCGGTCACGTACACCGTCACCGTGGAGGACGGCACCGAGAAGACGAAGACGGTCTCGGCCGACTTCGCCTCACAGATGTGGCAGCGCATCCTGTTCGACAAGCACAAGCCGGGGAAGATCAACCGGCGGCACTGCGAGGTGTGCACGGTCTTCTACCTCACCCAGGAGCTGCGGACCGGAGACGTGGCGGTCATCGGCTCGGAGTCGTACGCCAACCTTCATGACCAGCTGCTGTCCTGGCAGGCGTGCGAGCCGCTGGTCGCCGACTACTGCGAGCAGGTCGGGCTGCCCGCCACCGCGGCGGCGTTCACCGCGGCGCTGCAGCAGAAGCTCACGCAGGTGGCCGCGAAGGTGGACGCCGGGTACCCGGACAACGCGGACCTGACCATCGACACCGCGTCGGGGAAGATCGTGCTCACCCCGCGCAAGGGCAAGGACCGCCGCAAGTCCGCACAGGACCCGGAGGCGGAGATCCTGCGCCGGCTGCCGGAGTGGAGCCTGCTCGATGTGCTGGCCCGCACGGCGTACTGGATCCAGTGGTGGCGGCACTTCGGCCCGGCCTCCGGGTCGGATCCGAAGATCCGCGACAAGCTCGCCCGCTACGTCCTGGCGGTCTTCTGCTACGGGACGAACGCGGGGCCCGCGCAGGTCGCGCGGCACATGCGGCAGAAAGTCTCGGTGCACGAGCTGTCACTGGCGGGCAACCAGCACATCACCGCGGAGAAGCTGAACGCCGCCTCGGCGGACGTGATCGACATGTTCATCCAGCTCGACCTGGCGCACGTGTGGGGCGATGTCGGCAAGGCCGGGATCGACGGCTCCCAGTACGACACCTGGGGGAACAACATGCTGGCCGAGTCCCACATCCGGTATGGGGGATTTGGCGGCATCTCGATGAGACACGTGTCCGATACCTACATCGCCCTGTTCAGCCACTTCATCCCGCGTGGCGTGTGGGAGGCGGTTATTTGTTCGAGGGGCTGCTGAAGAACCAGTCCGAGGTGACCGTGGACATCGTCCACGGGGACACGCAAGGCCAGTCGCTGCCTGTCTTCGGGCTCGCACACATGCTCGGCGTGGAGCTGCTGCCGCGCATCCGCAACTGGAAGGACCTGACCTTCTACCGGCCCAGCGCGACGGTGAAGTACCAGCGCATCGACCCGCTGTTCGGCGACCCCGAGAAGGACGTCATCAACTGGCGGCTGATCGAGAACCACTGGCAGGACCTCATGCGCGTGGTGCTGTCGATCCGTGAGGGCTGGCTGTCCTCGACCGCGCTGCTGCGCAGGCTGGGCAACGAGTCCAAGCGCAACCGCATCTACCAGGCGTACCGCGAGCTTGGCCGGGTCATGAGGACGATCGTGCTCCTCAGGTTCTTGTCGGAACCGGAGCTGCGCGAATCGATCCAGGCGATGACGAACAAGGTCGGGGCGTTCCACAAGTTCAGCAACTGGCTGATGTTCGCCTCCGACGTGCTCCAGGACAACGACCCGGACCACCAGGAGAAGACCATCAAGTTCAACGAGTTGCTGGCGAACTGCCTCATTTTTCATACCGCCGTGGACATCACGAAGGTGGCCAACGACCTCGTCGACGAGGGGTGGGAGGTGGACCCGGTGAACCTGGCGACTGTCACCCCGTACATCACCAGCAAGACCTGCCGCTTCGGTGCTTGGCACCTGGACATGGAGCCGCCCGAGAACGAAGCGATGGGGCGGCTGCGGATGGCCGCCTGACTGGTGCGGTCTACGTGATGAACCGAAGGCGACCGCGTCGGTACAGTCGGAAGGGGCGTCCGAAGCCATCTCCTATGGCTTCGGACGCCCCTGCTTTTCCGGCCGGCCAGGTCAGTGCCGCCGCGCCTGCGGTTTCGTTCCCGGCGGTACTGAGGTGAGCGTTTTCGGCCCGCCTTCAGCGAAGCTGTGCGGACTGGGCGCTGGCCGATGTCGTCGGCGGTTGGGTGTCCTGCGTTGACGGCTTGTAGCGCGGTGGGGTTTCGCGCACGAGCCAGGCGGCGCCGAACGCGATCGCCGACAGAAGGGCGACACCGGCGAGGGCGCCGTGCAGGCCACTGGTGACGGCTTCCCGAACGGTGTCACGGACGGGGGCGGACAGGTGGCTCAGCAGGGCCGGGGTCAGTTCACCCCCGGTGGTCAGCTGGTCTGCGGCATGCTGGCCGATCCGCTCGGCCAGGACACTGCCCATACGGCTCGTGTATACGGCGCCCAGCACCGCGACGCCCAATGAGCCGCCGATGGTGCGCACGAGGGTGACGGTCCCTGTGGCGGCGCCCATGTCGCGGGGGTCGGCGCTGTTCATCGTGGCGAGCAGGGTGCTCTGCATGAGCAGGCCGATGCCCACTCCGATGATCAGGGTGAGTGCCGAGGCGACGACTGCCGTGGTGTCCGTATCGAGCAGGAGCAGCAGGAGTGTGCCGGTGATCGTGACGGCACCTCCGAGGATGGGGTAGACGCCGTCCCGTCCGCCTTGGCCCATGAGTCGGCCGGTGGTCAGTTGCGCTGCGAGCATGCCGGCCATCAGGGGCAGGAGCAGCATGCCACTGCCTGTCGAGGAGGCGCCCTGGACGAACTGCATGTACTGCGGCAGGTAGTTCACTACGGAGAGCAGGACCGCACCGACGAGGAAACTGAGGATCTGAGCCAGGGTGAAGTTGCGTGTGCGGAAAAGCCGGGGCGGGGTGATCGGCTCGGCCGCGCGCTGTTCCACGCGGACAAACCAGGCGAGGGACGCGGCGGCGACCGCGCCAAGGGTGACGATCTGCGGCGAGGACCAGGCGTAGCTGGTACCGCCCCAGCTGCCGAGCAGCGTGAGCGTCAGAATGCTGGTGGTCAGCAGGGCCGCGCCGAGGTAGTCGATCCGGACCCTGATCCGTTCGGTCCGCAGCCGGACTCCCGCGCTGGCGGCCAGCAGTGCGACCACGCCGACGGGCAGGTTCACATAGAACGCCCAGCGCCAGCTCAGGTGATCGGTGAGGAATCCGCCGAGTAGGGGCCCGCCGACGAAGGCGACTGGCAGCATCACGCCGATCATCGACTGGGTGCGGCCCCTGTCCCGCGCGGGTACCAGCACGCCGATGACCGAGAGCGCGCCGACCATCAGCCCGCCCGCTCCCAGTCCCTGCACGGCGCGGAAGGCGATGAGCTGCCCCATGTCCTGCGCCAGGCCGGAGAGGACCGAGCCGGCGAGGAAGAGCACCACCGAGGACAGGTACGCGCCCTTGCGGCCGTACAGGTCGCCGAGCTTGCCCCAGATCGGGGTGGCTGCGGCGGCAGTGAGCAGGTAGGCCGTCACCACCCACGACAGGTGGTCGAGGCCGCCGAGGTCACCCACGACCGTGGGAAGCGCGGTGCTGACGATCTGTCCGTCGAGCGTCGCAAGGAAGATGCCGAGCATGAGCCCGAAGATGCCCAGGTAGGGAAGACGCTGCGGTGCGGGTTCGGGTGCTTCCTCTGCGTGGTTGTTCATTGCTTCCGCCTCATGGCTGGTGTGGTGGTGGCATCAGACGGCGTAGGGACGGACGCTTTTGGCATCGCGCAGGGCGTGTGCCCACCAGGCCAGCTGATCGAGCATGGACTTGGCCGCGCCGTCGCTGGCCGGGTCGACGGCCTTGCCTTCCGAATCCAACTTGTCGCCGCAGTTGTGGAAGCTGACGGTGTTGCGGATCGTGACGGCGTGCAGCTCGGCCAGTACGACCCGGAGCTGTTCGACCGCGCGCAGGCCGCCGGAGAGGCCACCGTAGGAGACGAAGCCGACCGGCTTGGCGTGCCACTGCTTGTTGTGCCAGTCGATGGCGTTCTTCAGCGGCGCCGGGAAGCTGTGGTTGTACTCCGGCGTGACGATCACGAAGGCGTCGGCCGCCCCCAGCCTCGGCGACACTGCGGCGAGCAGCTCTGTGGTGCCTTCGGCCGGAGGCTGGCCGAAGGCCGGGAAGACAGTGGGCAGCGGGGTTTGGGTCAGGTCGATGAGGTCGACGTCCATGTCCCCGCGCTGAGCGGTGTGGCCGAGCAGCCAGTCGGCCACGATCGGGCCGAAGCGTCCGTCCCTGGTGCTGCCGACGATGACCGCGACCTGCAGACGGGTGTCGTTTTTTCCAGCCATGAGAAGCCCTCTCGATGTGTACGCCGTATCGCTATAGATACAACGTACACATCTGGGTGTACGTCGTCTACTGCTGATACGCTGTACACACGTCAAGCGCCGGAAGGAGCCGCACTCATGCCCGCTCAAGAGAGGCAGGAGAAGAGCGAGAACAAGCCTCAGGTTTCCCTGTGGGAGCGACTCGAACGCCCGGCGCCCGCCCCTCGTTCGACTCTGTCCCCACACCGGATTGCTGCGGTCGCGGTTGAGATCGCCGACGGGGAAGGGCTCGACGCCGTCACCATGCGACGTCTGGCCACCGAGCTGGGCGTCGCCCCCATGGCCGCCTACCGCTATGTATCCGGGAAGGACGAGCTCCTTGAGCTGATGGTCGACTTCGTCTACGGCGAGCTCACGCTCCCCGACGACGCCGCCGGCTGGCGGGAGACCATGCGGACCCTCGCCACGCGCACCCGAGCCGTGCTGCTGAAGCACCCCTGGATGGCTCGGACATCGGTACTGGCACTGACCCCGAACCAGCTGGCTGTGCCGGAGCGCGTGCTGGCCGCACTCGATTTCCTCGGCCTGGACGCCGACATGATGATGGCCGTCTCCCGCACCGTCACCGCGTACGTGCACGGTGCTGTCGACGCCGAAATCGGCCTGTTCCGGCTGATGCAGGAACGCGGATGGTCCAGCGGGCACGAAACGAGGTCCGGACTGGCACCACGCATGACCTGGCTCATGAGCACCGGCCGGTACCCCACCTACCAGCGCTACACTCTCGAGGCCACTCGCAAGGACGACCCGCAGTGGCAGTTCGAAGTCGGGCTCGACTGCGTCCTCGACGGGATCGCCGCCCACATGGGCATCTGATCTCTCCGGCGAGGGATGACCATGAACTCGTAGCGGCGATTACCGCCCGTAGGCCGTGTACTCGAATAGCTGCCGCCACCCGACAAGCAGCTGTCGACAACTGTGACTTCAATCCGTGACGCTCACTCTTCTGGAGTGCTGCCGCGGTAAATGCCGGATTTACTGCGGCGGAGCCTCTGGTGTTCATGCCTTGGCCGCCGGCGCGCGCTCGTTGGAGGCCAGCTCCTTGCCCATGCCCTCGTCGATGTAGCCGGGCGACAGGCAGTTGACGGTGATGCCCTTGGGGGCGAGTTCGGCGGCGGAGGTACGGGTGAACATCTCCACGGCGGCCTTGCTCGCGCTGTAAGCGGCGGCGCCGATCGCGGCCCGGCCGGCGACGCAGGACGACACGTTGACGATGCGGCCGCTGATGCCGGTCGCCTCATGGCGTGCGGCCATCGGGCCGATCACCGCGCGTGTGCAGAGGAAGACACCGGTCAGATTGGTGGCGAGCGTGCTGTTCCAGTCGGCCACCGACAGCCGGGCCATCTTGCCGTCGCGGCTGACGCCCGCGTTGTTGACGAGGACGTCAACACCGCCGAACATCTCGCCCGCGGCGGCGATCAGCTCGGCCACCGAGGTCTCGTCGGTGACGTCGGTGGGGTGGAAGAGCAGCCGGTCGCCGTGGTCGTCGGCGAGTTCCTTGATGTCGTACGGATTGCGCGCGGCAACCACGACCGAGGCACCCTCCGTGAGGAAGGCCTCGGCTATCGCCCGCCCCAGGCCCCGCGTGCCGCCAGTGATGACGGCTGTCTGTCCGTCGAGCCTCATGGCTCCTCCATCCGATGCTGCGTGTGGTGTGCGTGTGGGGTCGGTCCGCCGGTGTGCCGGTACGGAGGCGGTACGGGCGGGGCGCCGGCGCGGAAAGGGCACGCCGGCGCCCCGCGTCGGGACGTCAGTACCAGGTCAGGAGTGCTGCGCCCGCGGTCATGCCTCCGCCGACCGACGCCATCAGGACCCGCTCACCGCGCTTCAGCGGCCGCTCCCGGTGCGTGGCGTGCAGGGTGAGCGGCACCGAAGCGGCGACCGTGTTGCCCAGGTGCGGCGCGGTGTAGGCGACGCGGTCCGGGTCGATGCCGGCGTCCGCCACGAAGGTCTCCAGGAGCCTGGTGTTGGCCTGGTGGAAGACGAACCGGTCGACGTCCTCCAGGGCGAGCCCGCAGTCGTCGAGCGTCATGGCCGTCAGCTTGGCCAGCACAGAGAGGGCGTAGTCGCGCACCGCGCGGCCGTCCATCCGGAAGTAGTGCTTGCCGGCCTCGCGGGCCTCGGCGTCGAGCGGCGTCCGGGTGCCGCCGCCCTCCACGCCCACGTAGTGGTGGAACTCCCCGTCCGTGACCAGGTGCACCGACTGCAGGCCGTAGCTCTCGGGCACCTCGCCGAGCAGGACGGCGCCGGCGCCGTCGCCGAACAGGCTCACCGTGCGCCGGTCGGACCTGTCCATGATCGTGGAGAACATGTCGGCGCCGACCAGGAGCACGTGCTCCCCGTGCCGGCCGGCCTTCAGCAGCCCTTCGGCGACCGAGAGGCCGTAGAGGAAGCCGCTGCAGACGGCGTTTATGTTGAAGGCGGGCAGGGTGGAGAGCCCCAGCTGGTGCTGGAGGATCGCCGCGGTCGACGGCTGCGGCACGTCCGGGGTGCTGGTCGCCACGACCAGCGCGCCGAGCCGCTCGTGGACCTCGTCCGAGATGCCTTCCAGCGCCTCCCGGGCCGCGTGCAGGGCGAGGTCGGACGTGGCCGTGCCGGGCTCGGCGTACCGCCGCGTGAGGACGCCGGTCCGCTCGGTCACCCAGGACTCGGGCATCCCCGTCCAGGCACTGATCTGCTGGTTGTCGACCACCTTGTCGGGTGTGTAGGAGCCGATCGACAGGACACCGACGGGCATGGTTTACCTTCCCTGTGCTTGGTGAGTGGTGGTGGATGCGTGCGGCACGGGGCTTCAGTGACCCATGCCGAGCCCACCGCTGACCGGCAGCAGGGCGCCGGTGATGTACGAGGCCTCCTCGCCGGTGAGGAACCGCACGGCGGCGGCCACCTAGGGCGTGTTTCAGATGTGCTGGTCACAGCCACTCGTTGATGGCCGCGATGGTCAGGGTCGCTTCGTAGCGAACGGCGAGTTTGTCGTATCT
>NZ_JBVJPM010000063.1:0-19041 GCF_055582645.1 Streptomyces sp. NPDC107517
TCCAAGACCACATCACGAGAGCACGCGATGCATGATCGCGAACAACTGGCACGACCCGCTGAAGCATCCGCATCACAAGATCGTCGACAGAACCCGGATCTTCACGTGGATCGCGTCGATGAAGACCACCGGGTAGACGGGCCGGTTCTGCTACTCGGCCATGCCTTGCTTCGGGTCGTACGCCTCGGGCTGAATGCCGAGCTCGTGCGTGGAGTACTCGCCGAACCGGTTGATGTGCTCGGTCAGGTACGGCGAAATGCGGGGCCTTCCACTGGGCGCTGCTTTCCGGTGCCGCACGACGGAATGCCTAACGTCGCAAGGGAGGGTCGGCGATGCCCCCTGCCCAGCGCCGTCTGATGTGCCCGCCGCTGCCGGAAGTGGCCTGAACGTGTGGTGCCCTGCAGCGGGAGTTTTGGGTTGCCGGTGTTCGGCGCTTATCCAGCTGCTGGTTTGTCATCGCGTTGGCCTGACTTGCTGACCGGGGGAGCGCCTGACGGTCCCCGCACTGAGTGGGCGAAGTGCGGGGCGAGGGGTGCGGGGTTCGGGGGCCGGGGGCCGGATAGAAACCTTGCCGCTTCAGCTGTCGATCCGTCATATCCGCTCAAGCCAAGGTGCATTGGCCCGTTCATGTCGTGAGGCATTCGCAATGTGGAGACGTGGAACGGTCCTGGGCGAGCGCTATGCGCTCGGTGAGCGGCTGGGGAGCGGGGCGATGGGGGAGGTCTGGCGGGCCGAGGACGGGGTGCTCGATCGGGATGTAGCGATCAAGATTCTCCTGCCGCAGCACGTGGAGGACGCGTCGTTCACAGCACGGTTCCGGCGGGAGGCCAAGATCCTCGCAGCGCTCGACCATCCCGGGATCGTCGGCGTCCATGACTACGGCGAGGCGTCGGACGCCGACTCGGGTGTCCCGTTCGCGTACATCGTGATGGAACTCGTCGGTGGACGTACGGTCGCCGAGGTGCTGGCCGATCGCGGAGTCCTGCCGGTCGGGGAGACACTGGAGATCGTCGCGCAGGCGCTGGAGGCCCTCCACGTGGCCCACCGGGGCAAGATCGTGCACCGGGACGTGAAACCGTCCAATCTGATGCTCCGCGCCGACGGCCGGATCGCCGTCACCGATTTCGGCATCGCGAGCGGGTCGGCGGGCACTGGGCTGACGAGCGGTAACCAAGTGCACGGTACCCCCTTGTACATGGCTCCCGAACAGGCGGAAGGGGCCGGCACGCTCCCCGCGTCGGACCTCTACTCGATGGGCGTGCTCTGTTACGAACTCCTCACCGGGGAACCGCCGTTCACTGGCCGATCGGTGGTCGAGGTCGCACTCAAGCACATCCAGGAACCGGTTCCCGAGCTGTCCGCCTCGTTCCCCGATCCGGTTCGCGCCCTGGTCACCCGCGCCCTCGCCAAGGATCCGGGGGAGCGCCATGCGAACGCCGCAGCGATGGCCGCCGCCGCGCGCCGCGCGGCGGCTGGCCAAAGCGACCCGTCCGCCGCGCCGCCGTCTCCGACGCGGCCGCTGCCGCGAGACGGGGCAGACGCCGAAGGCCACGCCCGTCGGCTGCCTGTACGCCGCCGTACGTTGCTGGCCGTCGTGCCGATCGTCGTCGTCTCGGCCGGAGCCGCTGTCTACTTCACCAATGTCCCGGGATCGGGCACATCACAGGACAAGGGGACCGGAGCACCGCCTTCGGTGTCGGCCGATGTGACGCCGGGGACCGCCTCGCCGCACGCGTCGGCCCAGCCCTCCGCCAGCGCCCCGGACACGTCCACGCAGGCGTCCCAGGTGGCGGGTGATCCCGCAGCGAAGGGCGACGGCCAGGACGAACAGGCCGAGCAGAGCAGCACGCCGACCGCAGAGCCGGCGGAGGAGAAGGGGACCGGCCGCCCCCAGGGCTGCGGGGGAGACCGATGGGGTGCGATCACCAGCGTCGGCAGCGGGCGCGCGCTGGGGGTTGCGGCCGACCAGCCCCAAGCCGGTGGCGTGGTGGTCACCGGAGGCAATACCCGCAACGGATGGGTGGTGCGGGTGGGCGGGTACCCCGGGTGGCTCCACCGGCATCACCACCTGCTCCGCCGACGGCTTCAGCCTCGAGGACCAGCGGGCTACCCCGCACTCCGTCGGCGTCCTCAGCAGCGAACACTCGATCGGCCAGTCCTGGGACCTGGTGGACGCAGGCGGCGGGGCCTATTACCTCAAGCCGATCGCGAACGACAGCTGTCTCACCGACGTCGGAGCGAACCACCAAGTGATCACCGACGCCTGCCGGACAGGGGACAAGAGCCAGATGTGGCGCCTTCCGTAGTCCCGGCAGCGCTCCAGAGCACGACCGGTCTTCGAGATGCCGCAGACCAACATGTCGGGGGCACCTCAGGTCCTGCGGGGCTGGGCCGCGTACTTCCGCAACGGGAACTCCGCGCCTACTACCGGTCGGAGGCCTTCTCGATCATGTTGGTGCGCACTGCGACCGCCTGACCTGGATCGTGTGGGGTGTCAGAGGTAACGGAGACCGTTCCTAAAGACTGAGCATGGGTTGCACGTACTCAGCCGAACGCCCGAACGGTCTTGGGCGTTCTGGTCCACCGCGTTCGCTCCGTGTCCAGCGCCATCGGATCGTGTCCGTGGTCCGGGTGCTCGGGGGCGGTTTCCCTCGCGCCCTCGGCCGCTGGGTCGGGCCTGGACGGTCCGATGCCCCACACCATCGCTCTGGTGGTGTGGGGGCGGTGCCGTCCGTCGTCTGATCCGGTGACCGAGGGAACGTCGTCCGATCGCCACCGATGCGGCGTAGTGCCGTGTCGCGGGGCGCCGCTTGGTGGTCGGCGGTTTCTGCCAGTGCTCCGCGCCCCACATCGAGGTGTAGGCGGGATCGACAGCAATCACACTGATACCGGCTTCCGCGCACATCGACAACAGGCGTGCGCGGAGTTTTCCGGTGGGGATACCGGAGATGAGCTGTCGGAACTTCTTCTTCCGGCCGTGCTTCTCTCGGGTCTTGGAGTCGGTGAAGTCGAGATCTTCGATCGCGATGGTCTGCACGCCAGTGGTCCCGACAGGTGGTTGAAGGAGGTCGACGATCCTTGATCGCCGCAGGCTGGTGCGCAGTGGTGCGCCGCCCAGCCCGCTGCCTGCGCAGAAGGCCGTCACCAGTGCTGGTGACGGCCTTCGCCGGGGAGCCCCTCGTGGTGGTCAGGGGCAGCTGATCCGGGTGTCGCCCGTGTCCGTCGTGCAGGTGTCCGTGTTGAAGCCGCCGTTGGCGGTGTCGTTGCCGGAGATGTTGTCGACGGTGTTGAGGTTGTCGGTGCCGTAATTGCCGATCAGGTTGTCGTTGCCGGGCCCGCCGTTCAGGGTGTCGTTGCCGTAGCCGCCGTCGAGACGGTCATTGCCGTAGCCGCCGTACACGGTGTCGTTGCCGTAGCTTGCGTTGACGCTGTCGTCGCCTCCGAGGGCGCAGATCACGTCGTTGCCGAAGTTGCCGCTGAGTGTGTCGTTGCCGCTGGTGCCGATGATCGTGCAGCCGCGGCTGTTGTTCACGGTGGTGGTCGCGGTGGCGGTGTTGTTGCCGGGGTTCGGGTCGCTCTGGGTGGCGGTGACCGTGGCCTTGTTGGTGAGGGTGCCGGAGGCGCGGGGCTCGACCACGACCGTCACCTTGGGGTGGGCGTCGGGGGCGAGGGTGCCCAGGGAGCAGCTGACGCTCGTCGCGGTGGTGGTGCAGGTGCCCTGGCTCGAGGTGGCCGAGACCACCGACGCGGCGGGTCCGGTGAGCGTGTCGGAGAGGGAGACGCCGGTGGCGGAGGTGGTGGTGCTGTTGTTGACGGTCACGGTGTAGGTGGCGCGGTCGCCGATGCTGACTGTGGCGGTGCCGGCCTTGGTGACCGACAGGTCCACGCCGGAGGGCGGCGGCGGTGTGCCGGGGCCCCCCTCGTAGCGGGCCAGGGCGAAGTCGGTGTTCGGGCCGCCCTGACCGGCGGCAACGATCTTGCCGTCGGGCTGGAGCGCCACGCCGCGAGCCTGATCGCTGCCGCCGAGGTCGGTGGCCACCAGGCCGCCGGTGCCAAAGCCACTGTCCAGGCTGCCGTTGGTGTTGTACCGCAGGACCGCGAAGTCGCCGCCGGGCCCGTTGTTGCCGGCGACGACGATCCTCCCGTCGGGCTGCAGCACGACATCCTGGGCTCCGCCGCCACCGGAGGTGAGGACCCGGCCGGCGTTGCCGAAGGTGGTGTCCAAGCTGCCGTTGACGTTGTAGCGGGCCAGCGCGAACCTTCCGCTGCTTCCCCCGGCCGCAATGATTCTGCCGTCGGGTTGGACCGCGAGGCCTTCCACGGACTCGTAGTCACCGAAATCGGTGCGCTCGATGCCGTCGCCGCTGAAGCTCGTGTCCAAGGTGCCGTTCGCGTTGTAACGGAGGAGGACGAAGTCGAAGCGGGTCGTCCCGACCTGGCCCCCGGCAACGATCTTTCCGTCGGGCTGCAGGGCCAGGGCGCGCGCATCGCCGCCCTCTTCCGGCGACTCGGGCGCCGGGTCGGTGGTCACCTTGCCGTCGCCTCCGCCGAAACTCGTGTCCGGGGTGCCATCGGCGTTGTAGCGGGCCAGTGCGGCATCGCCACCGCCAGTGCCGAGGGCGACGATCTTGCCGTCGGGCTGCACCGCCACGTCCCGGGCCTCGTCCGGGCTGCCGAAGTCGGTGAACACCCTGCCGTCACCGCCGCCGAAACTCGTGTCCAGGGTGCCATTGGTGTTGTAGCGAGCCACCGTGAACCAGCAGCAGTTCTCGTACCCTCGCCAGCTGCTGCCCACCGCGACGATCTTGCCGTCGGGCTGCAGCGCCACGGCGTTGGCCTCGCTCCACTGGAAGTCTGGGTTCATGTTGTTGATGGCGGTCGTCACGGTTCCGTCGCCACCGAAACTGGTGTCCGGGGTGCCGTCGGCGTTGTGACGGGTCAGCGCGAAGTCGCTCTCCAATGCCGAATAGTCGGCGGAAGCGCCGACAGAGACGATCTTGCCGTCGGACTGCACCGCCACGTCGTTGGCGTGATCGTCGTCGGCGAAGCTGGTGAGCACCGTGCCGTCGCCGCTGAAGGTGGGATCGAGGGCGCCCGGGGCAGCAGCCGCGGTGCCGGGCAAGGCCAGGACGAGTGCCAGACCGGTGGCCGCCACGACCACGGCCCGGGCCGCCCGTGACCGGCGGCGTCTTCCCCAGTATCGGCACAACGCCGGTCGCAGATGAGAGGTCAGCATGGGCCGCAGCTTTGCGTCGGACACACAACATTCCGTCCGTCGCTGGGCCGCGTTGCGCTCACCGGCCGCCGGAATCCACCCCCGCGGGTGAGATACCACAACTCCACCGTGGGGTCGGCCTGATGGTCTCGTTCGTAGTCGATCGGGCTCCGGTATCCGCACACGCTGTGTAACCGGTGGGTGTTGTAGAAGCCGGTGATCCAGGTGGCGATCTTCAGCCGGGCCTCGGTGCGGGTGGTGAAGGTGTGCCGGTGGACGTACTCGACCTTGAGCGCACTGTTGAACGCCTCGCTGACGGCGTTGTCGAAACATGAGCCGACACGGCCCATGGACTGGGTCACGCCGAGTCGGCGGCAGGCCCGGCTGAAGCGCCGGGACTGGTATTCGTCGGATTCAACCGGTCGTTGCAACAACTACGGAAGCTGGCACTGCAGGTCGTCGGGCGGAATCGCACGATCGCCTCGCTGCTGCGCCGGCACCGAAGTCGGGCCGTTGGCAGACCGATTGTGCCCCGGGTTGTCGTTGGCACCCAGTCCGGGTGGAGTTTTTCCGCAGCACCCGCCGCAGGAGACCACCGGCGCACGGACGCCGCGCTCGGGGCTCGCGGCGCTTGCGCCGAGCGCGGCTCTGCCGTGGGTTCACCGTGCGTCAGATCTGGTCCGCGAGGCGCACGTAGTCGTAGTAGAGAGGGTCCCCGTCCTCGTCCACCGGGTACTCGTAGCTGCTCTGGTTGGCGAGGGCGACCTTCAGCTCCGGCAGCTCGTCGAAACCGAGGTCGTTCTCGGTGATCTCGTGGCCCCGCTCCGCGAACAGCTCGAAGAGGTCCACACTCGGGGTGCGGAAGACGTCGAGACCGTCGAGGAGCACTCGCACGTCGGCGTCCTCGTCGAGGAACCGGAACAGCTCCACGCCGCTCAGCGCGCCCTTGGTGAAGCCGAGCATCACGTTCAGGCCGGACGCGTCGTGCTTGAGCAGGATCTGCCCCGGCTCCGGATCACTGGAGGCGACCCGCAGCAGTCCCCACGCCTGGACCGCGTCGCGCGCCTCCTGCGCCGACATGCCGAGCCGTAGCGGCCCGACACCGACCAGTGGCAGCAGTTCCAGTTCCATGTTCCGTCCTTCGCCTTTCTCGATGTCCTAGTGACGTGCCGCGGACCTCATGCGAGAAGAGCGGCCTTGTCGATTTTCCATCCTCGCGTCTTGAGCATGTCCTGGAGGGGCTTGTTGTCATCCAGGCTGGCGACCATGTCCTTGATGTGCTGATCGTAGGTGCCGGGGAAGCGCCGCTTGATGTCGTCGATGTCCATGCGCATGGCCTCGGTGATCCGCCCCGAGTTGATCAGCTCGCGCTGGTACTGCTGCCATGCCTGCGACTGCAGTGAGTACCCGGTGCTGTACAGCTGCTCGTGGTGGTCGCGCTGCATGCGGATGGCCGGGCCGTTGTTGACCTTCTGCTTCTTGTGCGGTTTGTTCGCGATGTAGAAACCGGGCTCGATGACGTCCTTGTACGCCGACTTGGCCGGGATGTGGTTGACCTCCATCGGCTGCGGGTACTTCGACCCGTCG
The DNA here is from genome assembly GCF_055582645.1 of Streptomyces sp. NPDC107517. Taxonomy (NCBI): domain Bacteria; kingdom Bacillati; phylum Actinomycetota; class Actinomycetes; order Kitasatosporales; family Streptomycetaceae; genus Streptomyces; species Streptomyces sp. NPDC107517. The sequence continues at coordinate 6,803 of NZ_JBVJPM010000063.1, forward strand.
TTCTTCGTGTTGGCCGGCAGCAGGCCGCCGTACCAGCCGCTCTCCTGCGTGCAGCCCTTCGCGACCAGGCCCTCGGGGTCCATGAACGTAAAGGGATTGACGACGTACGCGGCCGGGTTGGGCGCGGGCACCAGGCCGAGCGGGTCGGCCGACACGTAGCGGGCCGTCTCGGGGTCGTAGTGCCGGTTCAGGTTGTAGTGCAGGCCCGTCTCCGGATCCGCGTACTGGCCGGGGAAGCGCAACGGTGTGTGTGCCTGGGCGTCGCGGTTGCGCGTGGTGATGCCCCAGATCGTGGACCGCTTGTACCAGGCGATGTCGCCCTGCTCGCCGACGAGTTCCGTCGGGGTGCCGATGACATCGGTGACGATGGCGAAGAACCGGCTGTCCACCTCGTGCTGTGCGGCGTCGGCGGGAATCCGCCGCTCCAGCTGCGACATCGGCTGCAGGCCCTCGTACTCCCAGGTCAGGGTCACTCCGGTGGTCGAGTCGGTCTCCTCGGCCAGCTGGGTGCCCTCCCAGGCGAAGCGGACCGTGGCCACCACGCCGCCTCCGTCCGCCGCCATGCGGTGCTTGGCCGTGCGGCGGCCCACGGCGTCGTAGGTGTAGCGCCACTCGGTGCCGTCGGGCGTCGTGCACGAGACGAGACGGTCCTCCGCGTCCCAGGCGTAACGCCAGGTGTCGGGCTTGCGCGACAGCCGTCGCTTCTGGCGCAGGACGACCCGTCCGGCGTCGTCGTACTCGTAGCGCAGCCCGTCCGCACCGAGCAGCCGGGTGCCCTCGTAGGCGCGCTCACCGCGGCTCCCGGTGGACCGGGCGGCGTCGGGCCAGTGGGCGTCGGTCTGATTCCCGGCGTCGTCGTAGGCGTAGCGCTCCGCCCAGTCGCCCGCGGTGACGCCGACCGGACGCCCCACCGGGTCGAGCTCGAACAGCTGATCCGTTCCGTCGTGCCGCTCCGTGACCCGCGTCAGGAATCCGTCGGCGCGGTAGCCGTAGGAGCGGTCGCGCAGGGGGCCGCGGGCCGTGCTCAGCGACCGGGCCGCCAGCCGGCCGAGCGCGTCCCACCGGGAGGCGAGCGTGACCGGCGCGTCCGCGGGGCCCAGCGTGCGGGCGGTCTCGCGGCCCAAGACGTCGTGGGTGAAGTCCAGCGGATGACCGGCGAGATCCACCCGGGTCCGGTTGCCCGCGGTGTCGTAGCGGTACGACGTGACGGCACCGGTGGGGGTGGTGCGCGAGACCAGTTCGCCGTGCGCGTCGTAGCCGAAGCGCATGCTGTGGCCGTCGACCGTCTCGGTGAGCAGCCGACCCATGACGTCGCGCTCCAGGGACAGCGACGAGGTCGGCGATGTGGCGCCGATCAGCTGGTCGGCGGCGTCGTAGGTGTAGCGGGTGAGCACGCCGGCGGCGTCCTTCTCGAGCACGTTGCCCACCGCGTCGAACGTGAAGGCGACGCGCTGCCCGAGCGGGGTCGTCCGGGCCACGAGGCGGCTCGCCACGTCGTACTCGTACGTCGTCGTGCGGCCGTCGAAGTCGGTCTGGGACTCGGTCAGACCCGAGGGCCCGTACCGGTAACTCCACGTCCTGCCCTGCGGGTCGGTCACCCCGGTGAGCCGGAGTTCGGTGTCGTACGCGAACTCGTACCGCGCCCCGTCCCGGCCCGTGCGGGCGGCCAGGAGGTCGAACCACGTGTACTCGAAGCGGGTGACGGCACCGGTGGGACCGATGTGGGTGAGGCAGTTGCCCTCCTCGTCGTACGTCCACCGCTCGCTCGTGCCGTCGGCCGCGGTGCGCCGGGTGAGCCAGCCGTCGGCGGTCCACTCCATGCGGGTGACGGAGCCCGCCGGGTCTGTGCTCTCCAGCGGTCGTCCGCAGGGGTCGCGCCGCACGGCATAGGTGGCGCCGTGCCCGTCGGAGACCGAGAGGACCAGGCCCGCCTGGTCGTTGGTGCGGGTCTCCGTCGCGCCGTTCGGGAACGTGGCGGTGGCGAGCGCGCCCGACGCGTCGTACGTGAACGTCGTCGAGGTGCCGTCGGGCGCGATCATCGCGGTGCGGTTCCCGCGGTCGTCGAAGCGCTGCCGCCACACCGAGCCGTCCGGCCCGGTGATCGCCTCCGGCAGGTGCAGGGCGTTGTACGTGGTCGAAGCGTGGCGCCCGTCCGGGTACGCGATCGTGCGCAGATTGCCGGACTCGTCGTACGTGAAGCGGGACGTGTGCCCCAGCTCGTCCGTGCGGGCCAGCAGGTTGTCGTACCGGTCCCACTCGAAGTGCACCGTGCTGCCGAGCGGGTCGGTCTCGCTGACCGTCTGGCCGAGCGGGTTGAGGCGGGTGACGGTGACCGCGCCGGCCGAGTCCGTGAAACGGGTCTCGCGGGCCGCGGTGTCGTACTCGAAGCGCGACGACAGCGCGCCGTCGGGACCTACCGTCTCCACGACGCGGCCCGCGGCGTCGTAAACATAGCCGTAGGTGTGGTCGTTCCGGTCGGTCCAGGACGTCACACGGTTCTCGTCGTCGTACGTGAACCGCAGGGGCACGTCGCGCGCACCCGACACCCCGGACAGCCGGTGGTGCTCGTCGTAGCCGAACGAGGTGACGCGGACCTGGCCCTCGGGCGTCTCGACGTCGAGGGCCGTGACCCGGCCGAGCTCCGGGTCACGGGTGACGCGCACCCGGTATCCGCCCTCGTGCAGCACCGTTGAGGGCAGGCCCTGCGCGTCGCGCAGGAACTGGACGCCGTTGCCGTTGCGGTCCTCGATGTCGCTCAGCCAGTACAGGCTGCCCGAGGAGTACGGGTTGCCGACGAAGCGCCGGGTGAGGCCCGAGCGGACGTCGGCCGTGACGTAGGTGATGTCGCCGGGGGCCGACTGTCCGGCGTACGTGAGGGGGATCCGCTCGCCCTCGAGCGGCAGCACCTCCTCGCCCTCCTCGCGCGGCAGTCGGGGGTACGCGAGGAGCGAGCCGTCGGGCCGGGCCCAGACCGCGCCGCTGCCGGACAGTTCGAGCCGCTCGTCCAGCGTCGAGGCCCAGCTCGGCCCGAAGGAGTGGCCGTAGTGGTACCCGGATATGTGGGTGCGCTCCAGCACCAGGGGCAGGACGCCCGGCAGCGTCAGGTCCGTCTGGTTCAGCACCATCTCACCGCTGGCGACGTCCACCGGGTCGGTCTTGCAGCGGCGCTGCCCGAGGGCGATGGCCTTGTCGCGGGCGCTGCCCCAGGCGTCCTTCGTGGAGTCGGGCAGTCGTTTGACGAAGTCGTTGATCCGGGTGCGTGCACCGCCCTTGCCGTCACCGTCCTTCTTGCCTCCTGTGATGGCATTGATCTTGTCGCGGACGTCGTGGTCCTTGCCCTTGTGGGTGCGGGAGGCGCCCTTGACCCGCTCGGGCACGGTCTCGGTGATGTGCTTGCTGATCTTCTGCAAGGCCTTCTCGGAGCCCTTGAGGGCGCCGTGCAGCACGCTGTCGAAGGCCTTCGTGAACGGGTCGCGGCCCTTGCTGCGGCCGAACGCGCCCCGGGCCCGGCCCAGTGGGTCTGAGGCGGCCGTATGCATGTCGCTGCCGTGCCGGGAGACCTTCCCCGCGCCGTCCTCGAACTCGCCGTGATCGATACGGGTCGCCTTACCCGGGCCGGCGCCGGCCTCGCCGGCCGAGTCAAGATGCATTCCGCCCTTGCCACCGTGCCCGCCGCCGGCGCCACCCTTGGCCGGCGGCATGTGGAACGCGCCGTCGGCCAGGTCCAGGACCATGTCCTCGACCATCGCCTCCAGCTTCGCATTGACCGGCTCGGTGAGCTTCGCGAGCACCTCGTCGACTATTCGGTCCACTGCTTCGTCGATGATCCGCTTGACCACCTGCCGCATCGCCTGGATCTCGGCCGCACCGAGAATCGCCGACAGACCGCCGGTCACCCAGGCGAGGCCGATGGACAGGCCCACCGAACCTGCCATGATGGCTAGTTCGGCCTCCGCCTTGTGCTTCATCCACTCGATGATCTCGGCGAGGACGTCGCAGGCGTCCGCGAACAGCCGGGCCAGCTCGGGGAGCTTCTCCAGGTGACTGGCCTTGATCGTGTTCCAGTGCTTCTCCATGGAGTCGACGGCCCAGCCCTCGGAGGAGGACAGGATTCGGGAGAACGCCTTGTGCGCGTCGCCGCCGTGGCCCTCGAACTTCTCCGCGAACTCCCGCATGGCGTCCGCCATGTCGCGGTAGTCGTCCTCGTCGACGTTCGGGAAATTGATCCCGATGAAGTCCAGAATTTCGTCCAGCCAGCCCGGAATCGTGTAACCCATCCCCGTACCTCTCCCCGTGCCCCACGCCTTGCCTGCAAAGTTGCTGAGCGTGCGATCAAGAACCCTAGTGGACTGCAGCGGCGGCTGCGAGATGCAGTCGAGCGATGCCGAGCATGGTGTGGTGAACGCCGTCGCCCTTGAGACGGCAGTCGCGCGAGATCTTCCAGATCTTCATCCAGGCGTAGACATGCTCGACACGGGCACGGACCTGCATGGTGCGCGCCCACAATCGAGGACCCGTTCCGAGACGCCACGGTTTCGGTGAACTGCCGTCCCACGGCTGGTGAGTTACCACCTGTACACACGACCGCCGTCACAGGCGGTGAGCCACCACCACAGAAGATGAGCCAGAGACCCAACTCGGCCAGCATCCGCCTGCCCATCGGCCTGACAGCGGTTCGTGCAGAAGAGATGGCCCTTTGGTCCTTGACAGTTGGTCAACTGCCTCAGGAGGCCGGCCGAGATGGACTTCTATGAATCCAGTGATGGGTTGAACGAGAGCAACGCTCGGCGTGCCATGTAACACAATCGCGTCTCGCTCCTGGCAGCCGGTCCTGCCGGACATGGAAGGCTGCGGGCTGCCTGCGCTACGACATCTCGGTCCGACGGGGCCCTGGTTCTTCCTGGGCCTGTTTTAGGCGTGCGGATAGGGGGGGCCAGCGCCGGAGCCGTTCCCGCACGGCCCTCCCAGCGTCGGTCAACCCGCTGCCCCGCGCGTATCTCACGGTCCAGAGCTACCGGAGCCGAGCGGCCGCCGTCAGTCGAACGGTGCCGACATCACCCAATCAACTTCAGTAGTTGGCGGATCTTCGTCCCGTAACGCTGTGTGCCGACCGACACCGGGTGTCGGTCGCGCCGAAGCTGACGAATTCTTACCGGATCTCATCCGTGTCGTCGGATTCTCACTGTTCCGTGTTCTGGCCTGGCCATAGCCGTGCGGCCGTCCCGACCAAGACGGCCAGGGCGAGAGAGCGGCTGTGCGCGGGCCAGGCGATGTGGGTCACGACGGAAGGCGCGTCGGTCAAGGGAACGGCCGCGTGCTCTGCCCACAGCCAGGAGCGGGCGGAGTCGGGGACGACCGCCACGGTGCGTCCGAGGGCGATCAGCTGGGCCAGTTGTGTCTGGTTGTGGATCGCGGGGCCGGGTGCGTAGGTGCCGCGGGTGGGCCAGCGGGCGAGCGGCAGATCGGGGACGTCCCTGACTTCGGCCAGGGACAAGGTCTCGCGGGCGGCGAGGGGGTGCCCGGCAAGGCAGGACGGCGACCTGCCCCTCGGCCGCCAGTGCCTCGCTGTCGAACCCGGTGAGGGAGTTCCACGGCGTGTGCATGAGCGCGACATCGGCGCGTCCGTCGCGTAGCAGCTCTTCCTGCTCGCGAATGCCGCACGGCAGCACCTCGACCTCGGCACTGTCGGGCTCGTCCGCGTAGGCGTCGAGAAGCTTCCGCAGCAGTTCGTGGGACGCGGCGGCCTTCACCGCGAGGACCAGCCGACCGCACGGGCCGCCAGGACTGTCGGCACCCCCGGCGCGCCGGGTGCGGCGGACGGCGGCAGCGGTCGCGTCGAGAGCCGCCCGGCCCTCCTGCAGCAGTACCTCCCCGGCACCGGTCAGGCGGACACCACGGCGGTTGCGCTCCAGCAGACAGACCCCCAGGCGCCGTTCGAGCTGCTGGATCGCCCGCGACAGCGGCGGCTGGGCCATGCCGAGACGCTCGGCGGCGCGCCCGAAGTTCAACTCCTCGGCCACAGCCACGAAGTACCTCAACTCGCGGGTCTCCAGGGTGTCCACGGCCGCAGCATACGCAGTGATACCCGCCGGATATGACAGGGCACCGTACCGGTGTTGGCCGCACCACCCGGCCACGGGCCAACATCATCTGCACGAGCGAAACGACCACCGCGCTGGTGACCGGCGGGAACAAGGGCATCGGCTACGAGATCGCGGCCGGACTGGGCCGCCTCGGCTACCGCGTCGGTGTAGGAGCCCGCGACGCGACCCGACGCGACCCGACGCGAAACCGCCGTGGGCGAACTGCGCGCCGCCGGCGTGGACGCGTTCGGGGTACCACTGGACGTGACCGACGACCGCAGCGTCACCGCCGCCGCGGAACTGGTCGAACGACTGGCCGGACGCCTGGACGCCCTGGTCAACAACGCCGGCATCCCGGGCGACATGGGCCCCGGATGGCTACAGGAGCCGACCACGCTCGACCTGGAGGTGCTCCGCACCGTCGTGGACACCAACGTCATGGGCGTCGTCCGGGTCACCAACGCGATACTGCCCCTGCTGCGGCGCTCCGCTTCCCCACGCATCGTCAACGTCTCCAGCAGCGTCGGTTCCCTGACCCGACAGGCGGACCCGGACACCGAGATCGGCCCCGTCATGGCGGCCTACGCACCGTCGAAGTCCTTCCTCAACGCCCTCACCCTGCAGTACGCCCGACAGTTCGCCGGGACCCACATCCTCATCAACGCCGCCTGCCCGGGCCTGGTCGCGACCGACTTCACAGGCTTCCACGGATCCCGCACCCCCGCGCAGGGCGCAGCCACCCCGATCCGGCTCGCCACCCTCCCCGACGGCGGCCCGACCGGATCCTTCTTCGAGGACGACGGAGTCGTCCCCTGGTGATCACGAACCGCCGTGGTTTCCGCAGAAACCAGACGCACTCAGAATCTTGGGCCGAGCGTTCTCATCGAACCTGGCAACCCCTCAGCTCAACACAAGATCCACGGACAAGCCCAACGCGACAGGACACCGGACAAGTGCCGCCGGCCAGCAGCGACCCGTGCCTGTGTGCCCGGCGGGAAAGCCGGGCTTTGGCGTCGGGGCGTGGTCGGGGCATGATTCCCGCCGTGTATGAGGACGAGGACCGTCGCGGGCGCATGCGGTACACGCTGACCGAGACAGATCACGGCCACGCCTGGGGCGTCTGCGTCGAGGCGGAGGGTCTGTTCGGAAACCCCCGGCGTGGGACGTACGAAATGCTCGGCTGGGTACCGGACCGAGCTGAGGTGCGTGGCTGGGTCGGCAGCCGGGTCCGGCTGGTGCCGGACGACGAGGCACTCGGGCCCTGGCTGCTGGAGGACGCGGAGAGCCTGGGGCAGTTCGCCGGGGCAGACAGTCTCGTGCTCACCGGTCTGGACGACTACGAAGGTCCGTCGGAGGGGCACACGGGTCCTGTCCGCGTGCACGACGGGCACCGGTGGCTGGGCTCGTGCCAGGAGTTCGCCCGCGTCCTGCCGCACGAGCAGGCGGCGCCCCCGCTCGTCCTGCGAGGACTTGCTCCGGGTGATCAGCTGCGGGCGGCGCTGATGAAGGGCACCCGGCGGGCGCTGGACCTGGAGGAAGCCGCCCTCGAGATACGAGACGACCAGGGCGAGCCGCTCACCCAACGCCTGCTGTGGACCCGAGTCAGCGGCTGGCGCCTCTCCTCCTACGGGACGGATCTGATCGACCTGGAGCTCGACGGAGAGCTGTTCACGCCCGTCCCCGAATACGCCCGGCCCGTCTGGGAGCGATGGCTCGCCGGGCCGCCGGACACCCTGGGCACCTGGAACAGCCTCGACAACCGACTTCGCGGGGCCTGGCTCGGACTCGCACGGGAGCGAGCCTGCCGACGCGCGCCCCATGACCGGCCCGCCGGGCACGCATACGAACTCGACGGCCGCCACATCACTGATGAAGCGGGCCTCTACCTGGCGCTCGGCGAGGCGGTGAACGGGCCGGGCGGCTATTTCGGCGGCGGTCTGGCCGCCCTGGACGACTGCCTGGGCGGCAAGTTCGGCTACACCGCCCCCGCCACCTTGCTCTGGCGGAACGCGGCGACCGCACGCGAGCACCTGTCCCAGACCCTGGAAGCTGACGGCCAGCCCTACGACCTGTTCTCCGACGTTCTCGACGTGTTGGCCGGGGGCGGAGTGCACGTCACCTTGGCATGAGCTCCGCTCCGCCGGCCAAGGGGTCCCGGCCAAACGGCCAGGTCGGTGCGCCAAAGCGCGACAGTTGTCACCACGGCAGGCGTGCTGTCACCAGGGCCACGGACGGCGAGTGCTGAGCAGGGTTTTGGACCGCGGTGAAGGCTCAGCCGTCCACTCCGGCTTCCCACTTGCGGCGGAGCAGTACGTAGTCGCTGAAGAGGTGTCGGCTCCGGTCTAGCAGTTCCCCGACCTCCGCGTCGCCGCGCCGCCCGTCCGGCGACGGATGCCAGCGCTGCACTGATTGCGCGGCCCAGGTGCGCAGTTTCATGTCCGGGTCCGCAAGCAGACCGACCGCCGCCCGTAGCGCCACGATGCCGCCGCGTGTGTCGAGCAGCCGGAATGCACCGAGGCGGACGTGCCGCGGCCGCTCGGAGCTGGTGCGCTCCAATAGCCAGTCGGCGGGCAGTTCCTTGGCAGAGGGCAGCAGGGCGGTGGAGGTCTCGCGGACGACACCGGCGGCAGGGTCGTCGAGGAGCGGCCACAACTGCTTCGCATCCACGCAGTCCAATGCCCGCAGCCCTGCCACCGCTCGCGCCCGCACCCCGGCCGCCGGGTGCACGAGCAGCGGCCGCAGCAGCGCTGCGTCCGCGCGGTTCCCGCACTCGGCCAGCCCGATGACCGCGCCGGGCGGCAACTCGGGGTCGTCGGGTGCCGTGCACCGCTCTCGGTACCAGGCCGCCGGGTCACCTCCCTGGTGTCGTACGACATACCGGGCGCAAGCACGCACGAGCGCGGAACGGTCGCTGAGAAACGGCTCCGCCTGCTCTGACCGCCCCGCCCTTCTCAGCGCGGTGACGCCGGCCGAACGGGTACGCGGGCTGCGTGCGGACAGCAGTGGAGGCAGCACACCCTCGTAGGCATCCTCATCCCCCAGAGCCGTGAGCGCTGCTGTGGCACACAGGTCCTGGACCACGGTGTCCTGGTCTCGGGCGGCCGCGCGGGCCAGCTCAGCGGGACGGAGCAGTCGGCCCTCGATGGCCAGCCGGTACGCGAACCGCCGGGCGATGCGGTCGGGGGCAGCGAAGAGAACAGCGAGCTGCCCGGGGGATGCCTGGCGCAGGATCTGGCCGAGCACATCGACGCCGACGGCACCTCTGTCGCGGCGGCCGACGCGGAGGATGAGCGGCGCAAGGTCGAGGGCACAGTCCACGGTCAGGGCCTCGCGCAGCAGCTGCCGGGCGTGCTCGCGCACGGGGCCGACCCAATCGGTGCAGCGGATCACGACCAACGGCAGCAGAGAGGGGTATCGGACCGACTGGCACAGCGCCTCCTGACGGATCCGCCCATCGCGGTGGCAGAGGGCGAGCGCGAGCCGAGACTCGCCGAGCTGAGTCAGGTCGGCGGGCATTGGGGCGGAGTGCTCCCACTCCGGCAGGAACTGCGGGCGGTACCACGCCACCTCCCGCACTCCTGCATCCAGCGCGAGCCAGTCACCGGGGTCGGCGACATCAAGCGTGCTATGAAGCGGCGCACCTCCCGCGAGCCGCGTCGCGGCCGCAGTCCCGCCCTCGATGTCCTCAAGCATTCCCGCCCCTCCAGCAGTCGTACCTGGTGATCGTAGGGTGCAGGGTTCGCGTCGGGGGCGGACGGGGCACGCAGGGGCGGCCGCGTAGCCGTCTGAGGCGGTGACATCGCCCGCTGCTTCGCCTGCCGATGGTGACAGGTAGCGCGCCGCGCGCGTTCGCCCGCCTGCACTGGTCCGTCGCCTGCGGATCCGCTGGGAGATCCGCGAAGCCTTCCGCACCCAAAGCTGCGCACTCATCTGCCGGCGATGCCTGAACTCAGCTGTGGCCCGCTAATTCTTCTGCACGGTTCGGGTGACACCCGCGATGACGGCGGTCGTCAGCACCCAGCCGCATGCGATCAGCAGGTAGGCCAGCCACTGGAGGCCATCGTTCGACCAGTACCAGGCCGTGCGCTGACCCAGGCCGCCAATGGGGATCAAGAGGTCGAGGGTGTAGACGAATGGCTGGAACGGGGCCCCTTCGCCTTGTTGGACCTGCGTGGGGGAGTGAGCACTGAAGGCCCACGTGCCGAGCAAGGTCAACGCGAGAATCCAGACGCCGGCCAGCCAGGGGCGGTATCCGTAGCCGACGGTCGCGTCGAGTAGATGCCCCCACGCGCGCGCGGCCGGGTGGAGAGTTCGTCGTCGATGGCGCTGTTTGGCCAAGAGTACGCGGCGGGCGTCGTCATCGTGGCCTGCCTTTCGGTACCAGCTCGCCAACTGCTCGTAGGGCTGGGGGTTGTAGCCCGGGCTGCGTCGTATCCATGCCACGCGGTCGGCGACGGAGTCCCGCTGCCCTGCTGCCTCGTGCCGCTCGTCTGCTTCGTCCATCGTGATGGAGCCGTAGACGAAGCCGTCCAGCTTCACCACGTCCGGCCAACTGTGCCCGCTGTCGTGGAGCTGGGACACCTGCGCGCCCCGCAGGTCCACGGTGCCGGACGGCCGGCGGGCGAGGGTGAAGTCGAAGTCGACGGTCTGCATCAGTGGGGCTGCCATCGACGGACCGCGGCCGTCGGGCGGCCCATTGAGGATGGCTCCTTCAAAGTTCAGAGTGTCCGAGATCCGAGCGCCCCGCAGCCGTACGGTCCCGTTCGTGGTGAACCCGCCGGAGAGATCGATCGTCGAGGCCACAGCGTTGTCCAGTATGAGGGCGACTCCATCGGGGGAGTCGCCCTCCAGGCTTGCGCCCCTCATAAACAGTCCTCCCGGCAACTGCGCGCCCAGCAGCCGTACTTGGCCTCGTGCCACGAACCCGCCGTTGCAGAAGACGCCTCCCTCCATGGCCAACCCGCCGGCGGCTAAGGCCCATCCTCCTGGCGCGCTGATCTCGGCCCCGTTGAGCAGGACTCCGCCGCTCACTCGGGCGTCGCTCAGCGACAGGGCGGTGTTGACATGGTTGAAAGGCGAGGAACTGAGACCCTTCACCACGGAGCGCCGCAGGTCGAGGATTCCTTCGATGCGGGCTGAATCGGCTTCGATGCCCGGCACGTGGCTGCCGGAGATCACGACAGTCTGTGTCGATGCTCCGAGAAGGTCCACAGACTCCTCGAACCAGCAGTCCTCGAGCCACAAGGCGTGAGCGATCTGCGCGCCGGCCAGATTGAGGCGCCCGGATATCCGTGCCCCGGCGAGCCTCAGGCATGCCACGGCGCCCGAATGTGTGGTGTTCGCGCCCAGGAGGAGCGCCCTGATGACGGCGGCCCGAACGCTCCGACCAGGGCCCCATTGCCTGCCCTCGTCGACACGATCCTCCTCGGGCAATCCCGTGCGCAGGTCCACGTGGCGTCCCTCGGGGAACGCGTCCCACAACTCCCGCTCCGGGGAGGTCAATTCGTCGTTTGAGAGCACTCCTGCAGAGTAGTGATCTCCCTTCGCGCTCGCCGTGCCTGACCGCGGAGCGGTGGGGCAGGCAGTCTGTGTTTGAGCGTTTGGTTATCCGATATCTGATTCATTTGGCTTACTGATCTTTTCGTAAGTTCAGTGCGTGTGGTGGGTGGATGCTCAGGTCCGTATGAGCGAGGAATGACCATGGCAGTCGGGGGTTGGTGTTGATACGGTCAATGCCTCGCTCGGTGGCGTCGGCGACATCGGCGAGGTGGTCGCCGGCGAAGTTGGCGAGTTCATGCTTCTTCAGCGAGGACCACAGCAGTTCCACCGGGTTCAGCTGGGGAGCGTAGGCGGGTAGACGTTCCAGGGTGAGCCAGTCCTGTTCGGCGCCCCAGGCCCTCATCGCCCGGCTCCAGTGAGCGGACAAGCCGTCCCAGACCAGAACTACTCGCTCGCCGCGGTAGAACACCTTCATCTGCTCCAGGACCTCGATGAGTCCGGCGGTGTCGTAGCTGCCAGGTTTGAGGTGGAAGCACAGGCGGGCCCCGCGATCAGGGTCGGTGGCGTGGTAACCCAAGGCGCCGGCCATCGACGCGCGCTTCCAGTTCAGGCGGTGCCGCAGGAGCGGAGTCCGCCCTCGGGGCGAGTAGGTGCGGC
>NZ_JBVJPM010000064.1:0-18417 GCF_055582645.1 Streptomyces sp. NPDC107517
CCGGTGGCCGTTCTCATATCCGGACCCTCACCCCGACGCCGGAACAAACACCCGGATCAGGTGGGAACCGGTACACCACTTCCTTGGACGTAACCGTACAGCGTGAGCTACGACGGAAAAGGTGCCGTCGCTCGCCGTCGACAGAGATCAGGCTGTCGCCCCCTCGGCTGATTCTGGTGCGGGGCCGCGGCACAATCCAGCCTGTTCGAACGGAGATCCGACGAGGGGCTGTTGCGCACGGCCGGCGGCAGGTTGTGCCCCCCGGTGTCCGCGCGCCGGACGCTCAGTGTGTCTCTGGGTAGCGCCCGCGGCCGTTGGGCAGTTCGCCTGAGGTGGAGTCCTCGAGCAGCGCGGTGTACTTCCGCGAAAGTTCTTCGTAGCGCTCGTCGGAGCCCTCGGACCGGCGCTTGCCCCGGGTCATGAGGTACAGAGCGACAGGCCCAGTGATTATCGAGACGACCGGGATCAACACCCACCACTGCATGAATCCTCCCCTGAGTGCAGCGTACCGAGATCCCCCGGTTCGAGCGACTGCCCTATTTCCATGTGTAGTCCTCGGCGGCGTCGACGATCAGATTCTTGACCTCCTCCGGGTGGGAGACAAGAGACACATGTGAGGAGTTGATCTCCGTCGTCTTGCGGGCATTCGCCCGCTTCGCCTCGAATCGCTCCAGACTCGGGTTGATCGCCCGGTCCTGCTTGCCGACGAGAACGTACACGGGTTTGTTCCGCCATGCGGCGCCGGTGAGCTTGTCCGTAAATGCCGACAGCGCGATCGGACGCTGTGTGGTTCCCAAGATGTCGGTTTGACTCGTGGGCAGGTCCTCGGCGAAGACCCGGTGTAGTTCGTCCGGCTGTATGTACACGTCCGTGCCGGTGGTGCCGTCACCGTTACGGAAGGGCACCTGCTTCAGAGCGTTGGTGAGTGGGGCGGGGGCGAACTTCGCCGAGAGGCTGGAGAACGACTCTCCCACATCAGGCATGATTGCGTTGATGTACACGAGAGCCTTGACGTTGCCGTTTCCGACGGCAGCCTGCGAGATCACCTCTCCGCCATAGGAATGACCAGCCAGGACGATCGGTCCCTTGACGGACTTCAGGAAACTCGCGAGGTAGGTCGAGTCCTGCGGAATGCCGCGGAGGGGGTTGGCCGGTGCGGCGACCTTGTAGCCATTCTTCTGGAGCCGTTCCACGACGCCGTTCCAGCTCGACGCGTCAGCGAACGCGCCGTGTACGAGCACGATGGTGGGCTTCTCCCTGTCGGGATCACCGCTCGGACCACCGGCCTGCGCTGTTACGGCGGACAGGACGAACGGGGTTGCCGATGCCGCCAGAAATGCCGCACTCCAACGGACGATGTTCAAGTTGCGGCGCGCCTTGCAGGGTATTCGCATGCCACTCCTTCGGTGTGACGGCGTCAGGCGACGCCCGGGATCTCAGCGTCACGGACACCTGTCGGCTCGTCTCGGCGCACGGGCCATCCGAGTGAAAGAGCGTTTCGTCCCGGTGAGGTTGTTTGGTTCGAGGTTCAGGTGTCGCGCCAGTTCGGGGTGGATTCGCGGGTGAGGCGTCGGCTTATGAGGTCGATCATCGCGACGTGGATTATGGCTTCGGAGCGGTGGGGGTGGGTTTCGTAGTCGCGGGCGAGGCGGCGGTGGTGCATCAGCCATCCGAAGGTCCGCTCGACGACCCAGCGTCGGGGGATGACTTTGAATCCTTTGACGCCGGGGGTGCGTTGGACGACTTCGACGTCGATGCCGAGCGTGGCGCCGTGGTCGATGGCTTTGGTGCGGTAGCCGGAGTCGGCCCATGCTTTGGTCACGCGGGGGTTGGTGGTGGCGATGTGGGACATCAGGTGCATGCCTCCGACGTTGTCGGAAACGCTCGCCGCAGTGACCCAGACGGCCAGGAGCAGGCCGAGGGTGTCCACGCCGATGTGGCGCTTGCGACCTGCGATCTTCTTGCCGGCATCAATGCCCTGGCCGGCCGCGGGCACGTTCGCGGAGGTCTTCACACTCTGCGCGTCCAGCACGCATGCAGTTGGCTCGCCGTCGCGGCCTTCGGCCTCGCGCACCAGGCGACGCAGGAGACCGTTGAGTTGGTCGAAGACACCTTCTTTCTGCCAGGCGGCGAAGTAGCCGTAGACCGTCTCCCAGGGTGCGAAGTCATGTGGCAGATATCGCCAGGGAATGCCAGTGCGATCGACGTAGAGGACGGCATCCATGATGCGGCGCAGGTCATGCTCAGGCGGTCGGCCAATGGTCAGGCCCTTGCCTCTGCGCTCGGCCCGCCACGTGGAGAGCGTGGGTCCGATCAGTTCCCGTCGTGCGTCGGAGAGGTCGCTGGGATACGGACGGCGTCGTGTCATGTTTCGGTAGTAGCGTCGAGTAGGCAGTCTCCCCAGGGCGCAAACGGGTTCAAGCGGGGGCGCGTTGGGATCAGACAGGAGCGACCGGCGAGAATCGGCTCTTCGGGAGATGACACCAGTCCCATACGTCACATCGGACTGGTCTGCCTCATGCGTCTCTCGCCAGCTCGCACCCCGAAGCGTCACCAAACAACCTTGCCGGGACAAAACACTCTTTGAAAGCCCCTCGGACCGCGTTTGAGATCTCAGCGCGCAGCGCCGGCGTGATCGGAAACCCGGTTGACCCGTGGTGAATGATGAGGGCGTGATCTTCAAGGAACGCGCCGTAGAGCTCGTTGAGTCGCTGATAGCCGCAGAGCGGCTGACATGGGCGGGGCCGGTCCGCGAGTTGGCCGTCTACGACGTGGAGGAGCACACGGTCGGCTGGCTCGTTTTCTGGAACTCGGCGGAGTACGCCCGCACCCGTGATCCGCGCGCCAACCTTGTTGGCAGCGGCCCGTACCTGGTGGACCGGTACGACGGGAGCATCCACCACATCCCCGCCACCACGTGGATAGCCGAGGACTGGGAGGAGCTCTACCTCCGGCAGATCAAAGGCGTCAGGGCGCCTCACCCACTGGCAGCCTCTGTCCGCGCACTCGTGAACTCCGCCGGGGTTGTGGCCGCGATGAGCCACCTCCGAAAGCAGGCCCCGCGCTTGAGCCTGCAGGAGGCAAGGACCTACGTCATGGCCGTCCGGTACGGAGCCGAGCCGTCGGAAGAGCTGGTGAACCTCACCCGGGAAGAGGAGACCTGTCCGCCTCTGTCTATCGAAACGCTGGCTGGCCCGGTCCAGTAGCAGTTCGGTCGAGGGGTCGAGGTCCGGGCCGTGTTGCTGGTCCACGGCGGGTGAGTCGACGGATCATGATGCCGATCATTGCCCAGCGGATCATGGTCTCCGAATGCGCCGGCCTCGTCTCGTAGTCACGGGCCAGGCGTCGGTTGGCGGTGATCCACGATAGCGTGCGTTCGATTGCCCACCGCTTCGGTTGTACGTGGAAGCCTCGCTGGTCAGGGTCCTTGCGGACATTTTCCAGCTCGCGGACGAGGATCTGGTCGGCCCAGGCCACCAAGCGGCCGGCGAAGCCCTGGTCGGCCCAGATCTTCCGCACGCTCGGATGGTCGAGGCGGGCCCACAGCAGCGGGCGTTTTCCACCGTCGAGGTCCTGCACGTTCGCGGCGACCACGTGGACGGCCAGGAGGAGGCCGAGCGTGTCGGTCACAAGGAACCGCTTGCGGCCCTTGACCTTCTTGCCCGCATCGAAACCCCTGGTCGCCGCGGGGACGGTGTCGGCGGTGCGCACGGACTGCGAGTCGATCAGCCCCGCGCTCGGTTCGGCGCCACGGCGCCCGGCTTCGCGGACCTGGTCGCGAAGGGCGTCGTGGATCCGCTCGACCGTTCCGTCGTCGTGCCACCACGTGAAGTACCAGTACACCGTGGGCCATGGCGCGAAGTCCTTCGGTAGCTGCCGCCAAGCGCACCCGGTCCGCACGACGTAGAAGATCGCGTCCACGATCCGTCGCCGTGGATGTTTCTCCCGCCAGCCGCCTTGCGGGCCCACCCTCGCGGGCGGCAGCAACGGCTCCACAAGCGACCACTGTTCACCTTGCGAAGGCATGAGGAGTCAGTCGGCCTGGCTCGTGGCTGATCGATCTGATTGAGAAACGCTGCCCATGCCTGTCCTCTTGCTGATTTGGTTCACGATGACCAGCATGACCATGCCTGCGGCTACGCCGATGGCCGTGTCCGCCAAACGTAGCAGCGGCTGTTTCCAGGCCCCGTGCGGGTTCAGTCCTGCGACGACCATGACCACAGTGGTGGTGATGGCTGCCGTCGCTTCGTCGCCGGGCCGTCCGACTAGCCCGGGCACCAGGACGCTCAAGCCCACGAGCAGGGCGAGGCCCCATGCTTGAAAGGGCAAGAACGCGAGGTAAACCAGGCAGAGCGCAAAGCTGATGAGCGTCGCCGACATGCGAGCGATCGCCGCTTTTGCACTCTTCTTTTTGCATTCCCGGACCACGAAAATTGCAGAAATCGCAGCCCACATGCCGCCCAGTTTGCCTTCCTCGTATGGCTGATGAGCACCCGACCAAATTCTAGTGGCCGCCCAGTAGCCCAACAGGCTGGCCAGACCGACCTCGATCGAGTACCTCAACAGCTTGCCGGTACCCGCTTTTGGCGAACTCGCCGTCACCGCCATTCTGCGACCGCCGTTTCAGGATTCAGGAACCCACCGAGTTTCGTCATATTCCTTCTGACCTGTCTCGTTGATGATCGGGACAGGACCAGGCATGCTCAGCCGCTGAGTTTCGTATTTTCCAGGTTGCTCCGGATCCCGACCGCATTCCACCGGGCCCGGTTCAGCAGATGCTGCCAGCGTGCCCGGATCTCATGACCGACGCACTCCGTGGGGTGCCAGCCGTTGAGCCTCGGCTATGACAGGTCGCGCCTGTTCGTCTACGTGTGGCTGGAGTTGTTGGTCGCGTTGAGGATGAGATCAGTGACGGCTTGAGGGTGGGAGATCAGGGATGTGTGTGAGGAGTTGATCTCCACTGTCTTGCGAGCGTGTGCGCGTTTGACCTCGTAACGTTCGAGGCTGGGGTTACGGCTCGGCCCTGTTTGCCGACGAGCACGTAGACGGGCTTGCCCCGCCGGGCTGCTTCGGTGAGCTCGTCTGTGAAGACTGACTGTGCAATCGGGCGTTGATTCGATGCCATGACGGACGTCTGCCGCTGGGAGAGGTCCTGGGCAAAGGTCGCGTGGAGCTTGTCGGGCTGGATGTACACATCTGTACCCGTGGTGCAGTCGACGTTGCGGAACAGGGACTGATTGAAGGCCTTGGTGATCGCGGCTGCTGGGAACTTGTGGGAGAGGCTGGCGAAGGGCTATCCCTTGTTCGGTATGCCCGCGCTGACGGACACGAGTGCATTGACGTTGCTGACGCCAGCAGCCGCACGTGAGATCACGTCACCGGCGTAGGAGTGTCTGACGAGGACGATCGGCCTCTTGACGGTCTTCAGGAGGCTGTTCAGGTATGTCGAGTCCTTGAGGTATGCCGCGCAGTGTGTTGGCTGGGGCGATGACTTGGTAGCCGTCCTGCTGCAGGCGCTGCGCCACTGCGTTCCAGCTCGACCGTCGGCGAATGCTCCGTGTACGAGAACCACGGTTGGCTTTTGGTCCCCCGGGGCACCGCCGAGACCGTGTGCGGCGTGCGTCGGCATCACTCCCTTCGCGGGTCGCTGTGCGGCGCATCCGATGCCGTACTGGATGCTTGGCAGGCCGTCGCTGGTTGGACCGCGGAGTTCTCGTCGAGCCGTAAGGTAGCCGAGTGCTGGCGCGCCGTATCGCAGGTCCGGCGGGGCGTAATGGGTGAATTGCCGACCTTGTCGGCGGGGCCTAGCGTGGGTTCATGGCTGTTGCTACGACGAGTCCTGTGACAGGTGAGGTCCTCAGGAGGTTTCGACGAGCTGTCTCCTGAGGGGCTGGAGGACAAGCTCGCCCGCGCGGCGGCCGCGGCCGCCGCGTACCGGTTGACGAGCGCCGAGGACCGGGCGGGATGCCTGCAGAACGCGGCCGAAGCAGAAGGCACGAGAAGCGGCGCGACCGGTACTGGACGCTGTGGGCACACGCATCGTCTGGCTAGACGAGGTCGGCCAGCCGAGCAGCCTCAAACTCGCCTACAACGCCTGGGTCCTGACCACCGTCGAGGGCATCGCGGAGTCCCTCACCCTCGCCAGCGCCCTCGGGGTGGACCCCCGTCTGGTCATTGACGTCATCGACGGCAGCGGCCTCAACAGCCCGTACGTCCAGAACAAGGGCCCGAAGATGATCGACGACGAGCTCGACACCCCTTCCTTCCCCCTAGAAGCGGCGGCCAAGGACGCCGAGCTGATCAGCTGCACCGCCCGCGCCGCCGGCCTGCACCTGGGCATCGCGGAAGTCGTACGCGAACGCCTCCGCCGCGCGGCCGACGACGGGCTCGGCCGCGCGGACGTCGCGGCGACCTACCGCATGTCCCGCCAGGCCGCATCCTGACCGGCCGTCCCTTCGCGAGAGGCGAGGGAGGAACGATGACCCGTGCCGGCGTCGCCGCCGCGCGTTCGAGCACAGCGCAACTTGCTGAGATCATCCCCCAGGTGGACGACGAGCAATGGGAGCTGCCGTCTGCGTGCGCCGGCTGGCGTGTCATCGATGTGGTGGCCCACCTCGCGGCCCTCGCCTCCGAGGCGGTGGACCCGCCGCCGCCCGATCCCTCGCTGCCGAAGAACCGCGAGCGGTACCACGACCTGCGCGTCGACGAACGCCGAGGCTGGAGCCATGCCGAAGTCCTCGACGAGTGGCGGCTCAGCACCCCCCGGCAACTGGACCTCCTGGAGGCAGCCCAGGAACCGCCCGGCGCGGACGAGCTGGTCGAGGTGCCCGGGCTCGGGACGTATCCGCGCCATCTCCTGGCGAACACCATGGCATTTAACGTCTTCTGCCACCTGCGCAACGACATGCTCGCCCCGAACGGCCCGCTCCCGTTCACCCTGCCGGAACCGACCGACGACCTGGTCGCCCCCGCCGTCGACTTCATGCTCGCCGGACTCCCCCAGATGCAGGGTCCAGAACTCACCACCACCGTGAGCGAACCGCTCGTCCTCGACCTGACCGGACCGGGTGCGGCAACCGTCACGGTGTTACCAGCTGGGCCTGACGGCAACCTGTCCGTAGAACCCGGTAGCGCCGGCGGAACCTGGATCCGTAGCACGGCACTCGATTTCATCGAGTGGAGTACCACTCGGAGTCCCTGGCGCGATCACTGCGGCGTCACCGGGAACGCGTCCGCCGCGGCGCTGTTTCTGGACCGCCTCAACATCATCTGACCACGGGTGACGCGACGTGTTGTCCGATATTCACTGGGAGTCCACCAGGTGGATGATTCGGATTGGACCGCCTCGAATGGGCTACGTTCGCGCCGCCGAAGCCAAAGTGCGAGGGGAGCGTTCCACTATGGCGAAGGTGCTTTTCATCGTGAGTGGAGCCAGTTTCTGGGAGTTGAAGGACGGTACGAGGCATGCCACGGGTTACTGGGCCGAGGAGTTCGCGAACCCGTACAAGATCCTCACGGACGCCGGGCACGACGTGGTCATCGCTACCCCGAACGGCGTGATTCCGACTGTCGACATGATGAGTCTGCGCCCTGCTTTTGCGGGTGGTGAGGACGGGGCACTGGAGTTGGAGAAAATCATCCGCGACGCCGAGGCGATGCGTCGGCCGCTCAAGCTCTCGGACGTGCGTGTCAAGGACTACGACGCGGTCTACCTGCCGGGCGGTTATGGCCCGGTGGCGGACCTGGAGTTCGACGCTGACGTGGGACGCCTGCTGACCGCGCAGCTGAACTCGGGCAAGCCTCTGGTGATCGTGTGTCACGCCCCGGCGGCGTTGCTGGCCACCCGGATCCACGGCGTTTCGCCGTTCAAGGGCTACAAGGTCACGGCGTTCACCAACGATGAGGAGGAGGGCGTCGGACTCGCCCCACGGGTGCAGTGGCTGCTGGAGACCGACTTGAAGGAGAGGGTCGAGGTCGACTCCAGCCGCGGTCCGAACTGGGAGCCGTACATGGTCGAAGACCGCAACCTCATCACCGGGTAGAACCCGCACTCAGCCGGGGTCCTGGGCAAACGACTGCTCGAGGTGCTGGCGTAGCGTGATTTCCCGCAGGTCCCTTCGCGCACCGGGGGATTCGCGGCCCTCTCAACGGCACCTGTGACTTGCACCGCCTGCGCCTTCAGCGCGTCATACCGCTTTGCTGACCGGCCGTTCCCATGTCGGGCCTGACGGTTCGAGCACAAAATCCATTGGCGGCGGCGTGCACTTTGTTGTCCGCTAAACCCACCGACGCGTCGTGCCGTAACTTGTTCGCAGCCTGCCTGGATGGGAATCGCAGTGTGGCAATTATCGTCATCCGCACCGGCGGCTGCTCCACACGGGCTCACCGCGCCCGACCCCGCGCCGCTGGGCCTCATCGCCTTCAGCATGGCGAACCTCATCCAGGCTTTCTTCAACGCCGGCATCGACCCGGCTCTCAATCCGGAGGCGTTCCCCCTTGAGTTCCTCGTGGGGGGCGTGGTCCAGATGATCGCCGGTATCTTCGAGTTCAGGCAGGGCAGTAGGCTCGGCAGCACCGCCTTCACGGTGTTGGGCGCGTTCTGGCTGTCCTTCGTGACCCCGTCGACATTCGTTCTCCGTTCTCACCTACGAAGCCACCCGCTCGAGTGGCGGAGGATCCGCTCATCGAGTCAACCCTCATACGCAGCTTGGGTGATATCTCGACCTCGCGTTGAACCGTTGAGCCCGGTGGGCATCGAGCGTGCTCGGCGGTTCAGCCAAAGCGCAACAGCTGCCACGCGCCCTCCCTCTCCTGCGGCGCGCATCGCCAGGAGGCTTGGCTCTCTCGGGGCTCTCCTGCATATACGACTTTTGGCAGTACAGCGTGAGCTACGACGGAAACGGTGCCGTCGCCGTCGACATAGATGAGGCTGCCGCCCCTCGACTGATCCTGAGGCCGTGTCCTACGTGGTGGGCGTGAGGAGTCGTTTGTACCTGCGGAGGGCTGCGGCGAGTCCGACGAAGGCCAGGTAGTTGGTGGGTTACTTCTTCGACGCTCACGTCCCGCAGTCCCGCGACGTGAACAACTCCCCAGCCTGCACCGTCGCAGTGATCGGCCGGGCCGCCGTCGCGAATTGGTTGTCGATGATCGTGCCGTCTTTCCGCGTCCGCTCCCGATAGCAGTCCGCGAGGTTCCACGACAGCGTGTATGTGCCCGGGGGAGCCGCATCTTCTTTGCTCGGACCGGCCTTCGTGACGGTCTCGTCTGGTTCTCGGCGGCGACCGGTCGCATGAAGGTGGGGCACCTGTGCCGCGGCTCGTGAGTGGTGGTGCATGTGGAGGGCTGCGGTATTCGAGGGACTGCATCACTGTCGCGTAGATATGACTATTTGGGATGAATGAGAAATAGATCTGCATTTCCTGAGAGGCAGTGTTCTGCCGTGATGTGGCGGTGTCGGAGGGTGAGGATCAGTGCGTACCCGGCCGAACGGTCCGGGCAGTGCCGGGGCGTCAGCCCCGGTTCGTACGGAAGGGTCTGAACATGATCAACGGGTTGAAGAGGGCCGCGGCCCTGGGGGCGGCGACGGTGGCCCTGGCGGCGGGCGCGGTCGTCGGCACGGTCGGCACCGCGTCGGCCGCTCCGCAGGACCATCGCCCGCCGGCGGCGTCGCACCACTGCGTGAAGGTGGCGGGTCACTGGGCACGGCAGTGGCAGCCGGCGTTCCGGGACCGGCACCACCGCTGGCACCGTGGCCAGTGGATCCGCGTCTGGCGTCCTGCCCAGAAGGAGTGCCACCGCGGGGCACCGTGGCTGACGCCGGCACCCGCCCGTAGGGGGCGGTGATCCGAACCGGAACCGGCCCCGGCGTGCCCCTTCGAGGGCGTGCCGGGGCCGGTTCGTCGTGTCGCACCCGCTCTTCAGGCTGTGTAGAGGGCGCATGACGAGCGATGAGGGTCGCCTGGTTCTGTTCACGAGTTGCGACAGCGGTTGTTCACGGGTTCCGGAGCCATGTCCTGCGCTGCGAAGTCGTTGTTCACGAGTTAGGGAGGCAGCACGGAACGGGGCGAGCATGCGCCCCGCCCGTCGAATAACTTCTTCGACTCTGGCCGCCGTATCTGGGTCGGCCTTGCGATGCCCTCGGTCACTGACGCTTGAGGCTACGCGTGACGCCAGCCGCGACGGTGGTGACGAAGATCCAGCCCGCCGCGATCATAAGGGTGGCCAGCCACTGATAGGCGCCAGTGGGCGCGAACGTCTTCTCCTGCCCGAAGTCGACGACCGGGAGCAGCAGGTTTGCTGCACAGACAAGGGCGTTGAATTGCGGGCCCTGGCCCGGATCTGATCGTGGTGGCTCGTGGAGCCCGTAGGTGTCGGCGCCGAGCAGCAGCAGCGTCAGCAACCAGGCCACCGCGCGGGCGGGGCGAAAGCCGTACCAACCCTCGACGCACAGACGGGTTCACGCGTTCCGTTCGCCACCGAAGGTGGCAAAGCGCCGTTGCTGAGTTTGCACGAGCGTCGGCTGGCTTCGGGCTGAAGCGTTCGTTCGCGGCGGGCCTTCAGGTCGGCGACGCTCGGCTCGCCCTTGCCGGGCGAGCCTGCCTGGCCCGTTATCCCCTCGTGGCCGATGGTGGTTCGTAGGACGGCTTGCTGCCGCCCGCCTGCGGCTCAAGGCCGGACCAGACCGGCTCGCGCATCGCGGACATTGACGCCGCGCACGCGGTGCCGGTCTCACGGCCCCAGGCTGTCACCGCCTCCTCAAAGGGACCAGCCATGTCGAACTTCACCCCGTACCTGGAGCGCAACCGGGCTTTCGCGGCCTCCGGTGCCCAGGTCGACGTCCCCCGGATCCCGTTCATCCCCTTCAAGCAGCTGTACCTGATCACCTGCATCGATCCACGCGTGGAGCCCGCGGCTGTGCTGGGCGCCCGGCTCGGAGAAGCGATCGTGGCACGCAACATTGGCGGCCGCGTGACGCCGGCGATCATCAAGGACCTCGCCTGGATCGTGCACCTGCATGAGAACAAGACCCCCGACGCGGACTGGTTCGAGATCGCTGTCATCCACCACACCGAATGCGGCTCGGGACTGCTCGCAGACGACGATCTGCGCGCCGGCTACGCCGCCCGCGGCGGCTGGGACGAACAGACCTCCTTGGAGATGGCCGTCCTGGAGCCGTCCAAGACGGTCCAGAAGGACATCGCCAAGCTGCGCTCGGCGCCCGAACTCGCGTCGGCCATCAGCGATATCAAGATCGGCGGCTACGCCTACGACCTCGGGACCGGGAGGATCACCACCGTCGTGCAGCCCGGCTGAGCAGGACATGGCCGGCGCCGGCGGTCCCGGTCCGGCGACAGGACGGAGGAAACTGCGTCCGACAGACCAGTTCCCGGCCGTCCGGCACCGACTCGCCCGCACCCGTCGGCAGGGTGGCCGCAGACGAACACTGCCGGACCCTCGGCAAGGCGATGCCCTAGGAGGACAGCTACTGCTGTGAGGGGATAGGTTCACGGAGGTCTCGTGGTCCGCGGGTGCGTGAGGCGCCACTGCTCCCTGGTTTCGGCTGGTCGCATGGCTGAACGACCTCGTTTGCATGGTTGTAATCAACTTGCTGCCCGCCCTGTCAGGCGGGCAGGGTCTGAATCATGGTTGAACTACGCACTTTGGAAGCAGACGACTGGCCCCTTTGGCGGGAGTTGCGGCTGGCCGCGCTTGCTGAGGCGCCCTACGCGTTCGGATCGACGCTGGCCCAGTGGCAGGGCTCCGGCGACCGAGAGGAACGCTGGCGTGCCCGTCTGTCGATTCCTGGCGCGCACGATCTCATCGCGCTCCTCGACGGCCTTCCGATGGGCATGGCCAGCGGAGTGCCGGGCGAGGGAGCAGGGAACGTGGAGCTGATCTCGATGTGGGTCAACCCCACGGCTCGAGGCGAGGGTGTGGGTGACTACCTGATCCAGGCGGTCGAGCGGTGGGGGGGCGGAGCGCGGTGCCACGACGCTGTGGTTGTCCGTCATGCCGGACAACCGCAAGGCGACCGCGCTCTATGAGCGGCACGGTTTCACGGACACGGGTGAGCCTGGCGATCTTCTGCCCGATGGCGTGGGCAGGGAGCGGGTGATGGCGAAGAGCCTGGCCGCTGTCTGATCTCCATATCCGGGCACGGCGAGAGTTCTCACTTGGTCAGGCTGCGGCGGCGAGGGGGCGTCCGCCCCAGCGAATGCCCTTCGCGCTGCGGGCGCGTTCGCGGCGCTGTGCGGCCAGGACGTCGGGGTGGCGGGGGTTGTGGTTGCGCCAGCGCAGAAGCGGTGCAACTGGCGGTTTTGGACGGTGTGGTTGGGGTGGTGGGAGTTAGAGAGAGTGAACTGCCGCAGCGGCCCGAAGTGTGCCTCGATCGGGTTGGCCCAGGACGCGTTCGTCGGGGTGAAGCACAGCTCGACCTTGTTCTTCGTCGCCCAGCGGCGCATACGCCCGTTCTTGGGGGCGGAGAGATTGTCCAGGATCACAGAGACCGGGGCGCCGTCCGGGCGGGCCGCACGGATGCTCTTGAGTGCGGCCCAGGTCGGGCAGGCGGCCCGCGCCTGCCGGCTGATCGCGGACGCGCATGCCCTCTGACACTGCTCCGAAGCATCTGCTCAGCCTGTTCACGCAGATCGACAACCACCGCGCCGTCTACGCAGGATGCTCGGTGAGGACGGCAGTCCACGCTTCGCCGCCCGGCTCGAACGCCTGCTGGCTCAGGCATGGTTCGAGCAACTTCTCACCGAGACCCCGGCGGACGCATTCGACGAAACGGCGTTGCTGGTACGCGCGCACTTCCTCAGCGGGGCCATGCTGTCGGTCATCGGCCGCTGGACCCGTGGTGAGTTCGACGGTGAAGGCGAGAACGGCATGAGCGTGAGCGAGATCGCTGCCGTGACCTGGGCACTGATCCGAGGCCGGGGATGACCGTGACGCAGACGCAGACGCAGACGCAGACGCAGACGCAGACGCAGACGCAGACGCAGACGCAGGCCGCGGCGCCCGGACTGGCCCGGACGTCGGTGCTCGTGGTGCTCGAGAACGAGTTGGTTCGGTGCGGCGTCTGGTTGCCCTTGGCCACCAGCAGATAGTGGCCGCTGGCCGCGACGATGTGGTGGGCGTGCTCGCGCTGGGTGTGCATGGCGTCTGCGGTGACGACGACGCCGCTCAGGTCCAGGTTCTCCAGCAGCGGGGTGAGGGCGGGGATTTCGTTGCTCTTGGCTGCGACCTGGCGCTGGGCGATGACTGTATGGCTGTCGTGGAGGGCCGCGGCCAGCAGGTGCACGGCGTGGCCGTCGGTGCGCGATCCGCGGACTGTCTTGCCGTCGACAGCCAGCCCGGTCAGCCGGCCGGGGTCGTCGACCGGGTCGGTGGCGCGGCGGGCCAGCCAGGCGCCCACCGCATCATCAACCGTGTCCCCGTCCAGCCGCGCCAGCAGGCTCCGAGGGTGGAGGCGTTCGGAGTGGCCCGGTTGAGTCCCAGCTGGTCGTGCACATCAGGCGCCGCGTCGGCGGCGAAGCGGGCGATCTGCGCCAGCGACCGTGCGCCACCGAGCACCGCGACCAGGCACAGCCCCAGCAGTGAGCCGAGCCGGTAGCGGCGCCCTCGTTCCCGGCGTGGATCGGGGAGGCGGTCGAACACCTCGGCCAGCGTGGCCAGTTCAGAGGAGGGCCGTGGGTGGGCATGGCGCGGCTGCGTCCTCGAAGTGGCGCGTGAGGACGCTGATCAGGGATCATTGCACGCGGACGCGGCTCCAGGTCGATCTTCGGTCTTAGCAACTTTGATCATCTGGCGTCGCGCCCGTCGTTTCCAATCGGCCATGCCACCCACGCCACGGGCCAGAGGGCCTGTGTTGCCATGTGACCCGTGGAACAGTCCCGTGAGTGCGCGTGTCCGCACCGGAAGTGTGGGAGAGATCAGCTCTGGGCGGTGGGTCGGACGACGATGTCGTTCACGTCGACCGCGGCAGGCTGTTCGATCGCAAAAGCGATGGCCCGGGCGATCGCGTCGGGCGGAATCGCGATGTCGTCCCGCATCTTCGTGATCTCTGCTCTGACCTGGCTGTTGGATGACGCCTCGGCGAAGTCTGTCGCAGTCGCACCAGGTGAGACGGTAGTCACCCGCAAGGAGTCGCCTGCTTCCTGGCGCAGTCCTTCGCAGATGGCCCGGACCGCGAACTTGGTGCCGGCGTAGACGGCCATGGTCGGCACGATGCGAAACGCGGCCGTGGAGGCGATGGTGATGAAGTGGCCGGTTCCCTGCGCCCGGAAGACCGGCAGCGCGGCGCCGATCCCGTGCAGCACGCCCTTCACGTTGACGTCGACCATGTGGTCCCACTCCTCGACGCGCAGATCGTCGAGAGGCGAGATGGTGCCGACTCCGGCATTGCTGACGAGTACGTCGAGTCGGCCGAAGCACTCACTGGCCAGCGCGACCAGGGCCTGCAGGTCGTCCCGCCGGGTCACGTCGGTGCGGATCTGCACGGCCGTGCCACCTGTCCTCTCGATCCGGGCCACCAGTTCCGCCAGGCGTTCGGACCGGCGCGCGCCGAGGACGAGTCGCGCGCCGCGTTCGGCGAGCAGCAGCGCAGTCGCTTCGCCGATGCCGCTGCTGGCTCCCGTGATCGCCACCACTTTGCCCTTGATTCCGGACATGAGTTGCCCTCTCCATCTTCGGCACCGGGGCCGAGGTGCCGAGTGCTGGCAGGCCCTGGAGGAGCGTCCGGGAGCCGTTGCGCACTGGCAGGCTGGGTGCCGGTATGACCGTGTGAGGCCGTCGGTCATGCCGCGGCCCGTGCTCGCACACCAGTCTCCGATGGGCTTAGCCTGGTATCCAGAACGTATTTATTCTGGAACTGAAGGTGCCATCCGTCATGCCCACGCAGCCGGACCAACGCCGTCAGCTGAGTGAATTCCTGCGCAGCCGGAGAGAGCGCCTGACTCCTGACGAGGTGGGCCTGCCCCAGACCGGCCGCCGTCGGACTCCGGGACTTCGCCGAGAGGAACTGGCACTGCTGGCCGGGATCAGCGCCACCTGGTACACGTATCTGGAGCAGGGGCGAAAGATCCGCGTCTCCGAGCAGGTGCTCGACGCCCTCGCCGCGGCGCTGCGGCTCGACCGGCACGAGCGCGAGCATCTTCTCCAGCTTGCCGGTCACGCGCCTGCGGCCGAAGCCGAGGAACGCGAGCCGCTCCCGGCCGAGGTGGGTGCCGTCCCCCTGTTGCTCCAGCCGAACCCGGCGTACATCATCGGCGGCAACTATGACGTCCTCAGCCACAACCAGGCAGCCGACGAGTTGTTCCCGAGGCTCATCACTGATGCGGACCAGCCCGCCAACTTCGTCCGCTGGGTGTTTCTCGAACCGGTGGCCCGGGAGGTTCTGGTCGACTGGGAACCCGAAGCACGCGGCCTGCTCGGCCGACTTCGGACGCTAGCGGCACGCTATTCCGAGGACCCGCGGTACACCCGGCTGATCGAGGAGCTGAACGAGGGCAGCCCAGAGGTGCGGGACTGGTGGCCGCAGTACGAGGTGCAGGGCCGGCACAGCGGTCGGAAACGGCTACGCCACCCGCAACGGGGAGCGATCGATTATGCGTACACCGCTTTTCACCTGGCCGAACAGCCGGAACAGACGCTGGTCGTCTATGCCGACAGCAGCGAACCGCCCGACGGGAGCGGAGCCGTGACCGGCGAATGAAGGAGGAGGTCGGCGGCAGTTCCAGGGCTCACGGTACGGCAGCGGAGGGCCAGCGGCCACGCGCCGGGCAACTGCTGAAGATAGGGGGATTCTCTCATCGCGGGTGGCGCGTGGGGGCTCAGCCATTCTTCGATGCCGAGCTGCACGCGGTTACTTCTCTGTCGGCTCCCGGGTGGACGCGACCCCGGTGGCGTACGACGAGCCCAGTTCGTCTCGAACGCCGGGCCCAGGTTGACCCGGTCCTGCACCCGACCGGCCTGTACGGCCAGGCGGAGCCGGTCGACACTTTCACCCTGCAGCGCAACCGAAATGACCGCGCACCCGAGCGGTGAGCCCCCAGGTGCGCTGCAACTGCCATGCTGGCCGCCCTTGGCCTTCTCGTACCGCGTCGCCCATAGCGGCCAGTACGGTCACGACCGCTTCGTCGCCGAAGCCCTCGCCGGATCGTCCCCGGTCACACGGGCCTCGGGCAAGAAGGAGAAGATCAGCAGAAGATGGGTGAAGAACGACCGGCTCAACCACGCCGGCTACCTGTGGGCCTTCTCCGCTTTTCGGCACTCTCCGAAGCTGATGCCCACTACCGTCGCCGGCGCGATCAAGGCGTTTGGCATGCGGCTGCCCAGCGACATCTCTTCAACCGCATGATCGGCCAGCTCTACCACTGCCTCCAGAAGAGCCAGCTGTTCGATGAGCACGTCGCCTTCCCACCGGATCTCGCCGCAGTGGCTTGACACTTGCAGTCGTGAGATGTCTACGGCGGCGCCGAGGCGATGACCTTCGGTCACCCGTGACTGGCTGACTCGGGCTGGTTATCGGGCCGCCATTCCCTGTGGGGCGGCACCGGGACGGCCACCGTCTACAGTCCGACTCCTGGTTCGTCCAACACCACGGTCCGCAACACGATCCGTGCCCGTTGCGTTAGGGCCTGCGCCTTCGACCGTCGTCGTAACCACCTTTCCAGCACAGCCTGTTGGGCATCGGTTAACACAACGGCGGAATGCTCGGGCCCGGACGCCTCATACCCAAACTAACGACAAACCTCTGACTCAGGTCAGTAGCTTCCGGACCAGGTATTACGGGTAGACAATCCCGAGTTGGTAGCCCTGCACGGTGGGGCTGAAGATGTTGGGCTTGGGGCCACCTTGTTCCTTCACTGATACGGACACCTGGTACTTCTCGCCGTGGACCAGGTCCTTGCCGACCTCGTACTCCTTCCATTGCGGATGGACATGGGGCGTCTGCCAGGCCGCCATGTTGTACGACGGCATGCCGTTGGGCATGGACGTTCCCGGGTAGACAACCTCCTTACCCGTGGCGTCCTCCAACCAGATGTAGACGTCCACCAGAGCGGAGCCGGACGTCGTACGCCACTCGGCGTTCATGTACAGGCGGTCGTTCACGGTCCGGCCGCATGCTTTCACCTCCACGCGGCTGACGCCTGAATCGTTCCACCCAGTACAACTCGTCGCAGGGTTGGACGGTGGTCTGGAAGCGGACACGGAGGGTGTGGCATTCGGCGCCGGAGCCGTCGGTTCCTGCTGCGCTCGTGCCCTGCTAGGTGACGGGCTCGGGGACCTCGTGCCGGACGGCTTCGGGGCGGTGCTGGGTGCGGGGGAGGCCGAGGAGTTCTGCGCCTTCGCGTCGCCCGCAGGTGCCGCGTCCGCTGCAGTGTGCCGTTGCCACAGGTCAACGCCTAGGAACACGCTAAGTGCCAGGACTGTCACTCCCGCCACCGACCAGGTCATGACCGCCTTCAGCGAACCACGTGGCACGTAGTGATGATGTTCGTTGATCGTTTGGTCCCGGCTGGCCTGGTAAGTCCGTGCCTGACCCGTCGGGGTCGCGGTGAAAGACTGACCGCAGGGCGGGTCCGGCGGGGAGTCGCTGTGTTCGGTCATCGCTCGTTGATTGTCTGGTTCCCGGCGGACTGATAGACGCGCCCGTGCCCGGACGCCGTCGCATTGAAGACCGTGGACGTGCCCTGCGGATGGGCTGGGAGCACGGGTGTAAGGTCCTCGGCCAGCACACGCCGCAGTTCCTCGGCGAGGTCGGGGTGCGTAGTGAGTAGTCGGCGGAAGCGCAGGCGCCATTCCTCGGCCGAACCCTCGGCGACATCGTCCTCTGGGGTGGCGAGGAGCAAGGTGCGGGTCTCCGTGAGCTCAGCCTCCACCGTGTCGGCACGCTCCGGGTATGCACGTCGCCAGAGGGCGCCGACCGAGGCCTGGGCCCGCTGCCACACGTCGGTGGTGAGTGCGGTGACCACTGCGGTCCCCGCAGTCGAGGCGAGGGTCACTAACTCGGCGTCCACTGCCCCTCCTCCTTGGTCATTCTGTGCTCAACAGGGGGCGCCATCCTAGGGCATCAACGGCCGTGCCGAGGACCTCAGTCGGAAGAAGAGGGGGAATCGTCATCTGACGGCCACGCCTCTCTTGAGAGACCAGGCAAAGTTGCGGGGGAGTGGGCGCTTGGTTCGGGCAGGGCGCGGCTGCGGGTGGTGCTGGTGCGGTCGGCGTAGCGCACGGTCAGCGTGAGTCCCCGGCACACCTCGTGTGGCCGGCATCAAAGTGGGGACTGTAAAAAGAAGTTCTTCTTACAGTCCCCAGCGTTACTCTGAACCGTTCCGGGTTCGATCGAGACTCTAGATCTTGACTGTGACCTGGGGTTTTGTGGTCTCGCTGTAGTAGTTGGTCTCGTATTCGACGGGT
>NZ_JBVJPM010000065.1:0-18227 GCF_055582645.1 Streptomyces sp. NPDC107517
CGAGGACGCCTCGCGAGTGCGCACCGGCACCGCACCCCGCGCCATGGCCACGCTGCGGAACCTGGCTATCGGACTCATGCGCCAAGCAGGCTGGAGCAACAACGCCGCCACAGTCGATCACTACCGGTCGCCCCCCAGCACGCAACCGCCACGCTCAGACTCACAGTTTGAGAACGCATCGCCCCTGTACCCGGGAGGTTTCGAGCCATCCCCGTCGGGCGAATGGCCGACATCACTCAATCAAGTTCAGTAGCAATCCGCTGCTCCCGCGGGATAATCGTGTGCAGACAAAAGCGAGACCCGGGGGGAATCGGCCGTGACCACGAACCGACCGACCGCGTGCTCGCCTCAACTGCAGGCGCTCGGGCGGCAGGATCTTCTGCAAGTCGCCGCCGAACACTGGCGCTAGCGTGACTGCAATCTGCGCCACGTATCCCCAGCCCGGATCGGACGGACGATAGGAGGGACGCAGGATGCAGACCCCCGTGAAGGCGCTCACCGTCTCCACCTCGGCAAGCCTGGTCATGGTCATCGCAATGACCGCGGCCGGCGTCGGGCCGGCGTGGCTGTGGTGGACCACTTGGGCCGCCCTCGCTGTCGGCACCGTGGCCTGCGTGGTCGCCGACCGCCGACTGAACACGTGACCGTCTGAGGACCTCCGGAGCACCCCGCCATCGCCCCCTGGGTTCTGCTCCTCGTCGCAACACCCGGCCCACGGGAACACGACGGCTTCGAAGCGGACGGCACGAAGCCGACCCCTGGTCGACGAGCGACAGGATTCCTTCAGCTCGTCGGCCAGGATGTGAGCATCAAGGAAGTTACTGAACGCTTCAGAATGACGTCGCAGAGGGCGCAGGCACATCAGACTGCACTGGTTGCGGTTCGCCGAGGCCGAACGGACCATCCCCGCCGGCGCGGGGGCGATCTGTACGTCGCCTCAAAGTATGGTCCATCGCCGCTGCCAGCCCTCGTACAGGGGTAACCGGTCCCGATACGTCTCGTCACCTGCATGCTCCACGATCAGCATGTCCAGGCTGCAGGAGTCGGACCGGACCACTGGCCTGGTCGCAGAAGCCATGCATCCAGAGCAGCAGCCACGGCGTGTGACGGGGCGTGATCGCCGAAAGTATTCGAAATTGCTCACCAGCGACGGTTCAGTTCAGTGATTCACTCCTGTCCTGTTCCAGATGACTGTGGTCAGGACAAGGTTCTGACCTGCGATGCCTACAGATGATTGGTACAGGAGAGTGGCCAATGTCCCGCTCAACTGTAATTACGGTGATGGATTGCCCGCGGAGCCAGGCAGCAGCGTTGGGCCGACCCCGTAGACAGGACATGGAGAACCAGGTCACCACCTGGCGCGCAGCACGCCGTCACTGTCAGGTAGAGCAACGTGGAACAGGGGGTGGCGCTCGTCGACGGCCAGGGGCAGGGAGCAGGCCGTCCTCGCGCCTGCCACCAAAGTGGTGAGCTGCTGGTGGTGAGTCTCGTCGACGGTCACATGGCGAATCGTTCCGTTCGCCGCCTCCCAGACGAAGTCCACGGATTCGTCCTCGGGCAGCGCGGCAAGGACCGCATCGACATCAGGGGTGAGGTCGGGCCAGACGGTCAGGAGCGCGCGTGGGCCGAGCGCGGCGCGCACGGTACCGAGGTTATTCTCGGTGAGACGGTGCCAGCGGGTGGCGTTGCGGAGGTAGGTCTCCTCCAGGAGGAGCGTCTGCGGTGCGGCCAGTTCTGCGCGTACTCGTTCCCAGAACTCCTCGTCCGCAGCCTGTGTCACCTCTGGTTCCTCAAGGTCTGTGGCGTAGGGCGAGGACGTGATCGGTTCCGCGAACAGGCCCAGCTCGCGGGTCCGGGTGACGGCTGCTTCGCACGGCTGGTCGCTGCAGACGTACACATACTGATCCCACCCGACGTGCACGGTGAACGTGCCCTGCTGCTCCAGCCGGCACCAGGCGCCCTGGTCACGGAGCATGGCCCGGACCAGCTCCAGTGCGACAGGCACCGAGACCACGGCACCGTCGTAGTAGCCGGTAAAGTCGGGCGGGAACAGCCCAGCGAGGCCGTGCCCGTCAACCGGCGCCTCCAGGCCGAAGTTAACGAAGCCGGTGACCTCCGGTTCACGGATCTCCAGCCGGTCAATGCCCGACTCCTGCGCGAAGGCGGCGATCGCCTCCAAGTAGGACGCCTCGACCGGCCCGTGGTCACTCACCGTGTCCTCAGCGCCGTTGTAGTGCCCACGCTCGTCGCGGTCGGCAGGGTTGTACTTGGTTATCCGGTAGGCGAAGGACGGCGGCACGCTGCTCCCTGGACTGTTGGAAGGGGATGTCAGCGTAGTTCGTGACAACGGCCTGCCGGGTTCCTGCCACGACCTCCGCTCTCAGCCCCCTCGGCATGAACGCGTACTCCTATCCGTCGCAGTCACAACAGCCCAAGCTTTCGAGCTGACATCTGCGAAGCCCGCCTACACATGACCGGGACGCTGACGCACCCGCCTCCAGAAGAGCCGGACTGCCTACACAACGCGGGGACAGGACCGCTCCTCCGGGCCACCGCGCAGAGGGTCACCAGCGACTCGCTCGCAAACTGTCGTGCTTGTGACTGAGCGCTTCAGAGGGCGTTAAGTCCGTTTCTGGTAGCGGCCTCGTCCGGGCTGGGTGAGGAAGCCTTGTCGAGTGAGGCGTCCGAGGCGGCTGCGGGTGACGTTCATGGCCGGGTCATCTGTGGGCATGCCGAGGAGTTCGTGCAGCTCACGGACCCGGAACATCTGGTCGGGGTGCTGGTTGAAGGCATTCACGATGGCCTGGTAGGCGGAGTTCAACTCGGGTGGATCGGGCTCGGTCCCGGCCGGTGCGAGTTCGACGATGACCTTCCGGGCGATAGCCAGGTCCGCAAGGCACGCTTCGGTCTCGGTAAGGGCGGCGGTGAAGTGCTCAATCTCGTCGCGTAGTTCACCGGCCCGGGCGGTGGCCTCGTCGTGGCGGGTCTGGAGGTCCGCCAGGAGCT
Source organism: Streptomyces sp. NPDC107517 (assembly GCF_055582645.1). Classification (NCBI taxonomy): domain Bacteria; kingdom Bacillati; phylum Actinomycetota; class Actinomycetes; order Kitasatosporales; family Streptomycetaceae; genus Streptomyces; species Streptomyces sp. NPDC107517. The sequence goes on from NZ_JBVJPM010000065.1 coordinate 3,007, forward strand.
CGGTGATGTTCACGCAGCCATCCCAAGGGTGTCGCGCCAGGCCGGGGCGGGTGCGGTGAGGCGGCGGGTCATGTTCGCGGTGGAGGCCCAGTAGACGCGTGAGGCGGAGGTGTCGGGCCGGTGGTCGTACTCCCGGGCGAGGCGCCGGTGCAGCATCAACGTGCCGTTGACCTGCTCGACCACCCACCTCTTCGGCTGTGGGACGAATCCCTTGCCCTGGTCGTCGGGGTTGCGGCGGACGACCTCGACGTCGATGTCCAGCAGGGCGCCGTGGATGATGACCTCGTCCTTGAAGCCCTGGTCCACCAGGGCCTTCTCCAGGCGCATCCCGCAGCGTTCGGCGGCCTGGTCGAGCAGGGCGGTGCCGGCGGTGTTGTCGTGGGCGGAGGCGGCCAGCACGACCACGCCGATGACCAGCCCCATGACGTCCACGGCCAGTCCCCGCTTGCGGCCCGACACCTTCTTGTTGGCGTCCAGCCCCGTCGTGGTCTTCGGGACACCGGCGGCCGCGCGCACGGACTGGGTGTCGATGATCACGAGGGACGGGTCCTCTAATCGGCGGGCTCTCTCCCGCACCTGGCAGCGAAGGAGTTCCTGGATCCGCTGGTCCAGCCCGTCCTCGCGCCACAGGCCGAAGTAGTAGAACACCGCCGACCAGGCCGGGAAGTCATGAGGCAGAAAGCGCCACTGACAACCTGTCCGGTTCTGATAGAAGATCGCGTTCACGACCTCTCTCAGGTCGCTGGACCCGGGGTCCCCGGTTGCCGAACGTGCCACCCTGTCCTGCTTCCAGGCCGTGATCATCGGCTCGATCAACGTCCACTGCCCGTCCGATAAGTCACTGGGATACAGCTCTCGCTCCATGCGCGCATCTCAGCATGGACATGTTCAGCGGATGGCCTGCACAACGATCAATGCCACGATCGAGTGATCACTGTTGGACGACTCTCTGTATGAGCACGTAGGCGGTGGTTCGCGACAGCCGCGGTGGACATGAGTGCTGATCTTGATGGGCAGTCTGATCTTGCTTCGTGCACGACGACACGGTGTGCACGAGGTGGAGGTATGGAGTGCTCATCGTCGACACCGATGTCGTACGCGTTGAACGCCGGCTGCGGGCGGGTGAGTTGGCCTGTCCGTCGTGCGGGGCGGTCCTCGTGCCGTGGGGGCATGGCCGGCCGCGGGAAGTACGCGGTGATCTCGGAGCCCGTTTCTTCGTACGTCCTCGCCGGTCGAGGTGTTCGGGCTGCCAGGTCACGCACGTGCTGCTGCCGGAGACAATCTGGCCGCGCCGGGCGGATGCGGCCGAGGTGATCGGGACCGGGCTGGAGATAGCGGCCCTGGGCATGGGGCACCGCCAGGTCGCCGCCCATCTGGGCCTGGCCGAGGGCACGGTCCGCGGCTGGATCCGCCGCTTCAAGAGCCGGGCCGAGGACGTTCGCCGGTATTTCACCGTCACCCTGGTCGCGCTCGCCGACGACCCCGTGATGCCCGATCCGTCCGGGACTGCGCTGGCGGACGCCGTCTCGGCGGTCGTGGCCGCCCATCGGGCGGCCACGACGAAGTGGTCCCACATGAACACCGTGTCGCGGTGGGCGTTCGCCGGCCGAGCGATAACGGGACGCGTTCTGACCTGCTCTCTTCCTGCTAGTTGATCAACACGGGCCGCCCCTGGGCGGCGATCGGAGGCGCCGGAAGTCTTGATCGTGTCCGTCCGCGAGAGACGGAGACGGTTCGAGATGCGAGGTGAGGCGCGCGCATGGCACCGAGTGAGGACGAGGACCGCCGCCGGGCGGAGAAGGCCCGGCAGATCGGTCTGTTCCGCTATGCCCTGATCCAGGACCTGCTGGACAACAGTCTGACGACCCGCGAACGCGGCCGTCTGGCACGGGAGTTGGCCCAGAAGGAACACACCGATCCCTTCGGCCGGCAGGTGAAGGTGTCCCGGGGCACGATCGACCGGTGGACGCGGCATTACCGCGGCGGTGGGTTCGCCGCCCTGGTCCCCGAGCCGCGCAAGGCGGTCCCGAGGACGCCACCGGAGGTGCTGGAGCTGGCGGCCGCGCTGAAGCGGGAGAACCCCGGCCGGACGGCCGCGCAGATCCAGCGGATCCTGCGGACCACGCAGGGCTGGTCGCCGACCGAGCGCACGCTCCAGCGGCACTTCGTCAACGCCGGGCTGACCGGCGCCGGCGCGGGCGAGACGGGGGTGTTCGGCCGGTTCGAGGCCACCCGCGGCAACGAGTTGTGGACCAGGGACGCCCTGCACGGGCCGAAGATTGCAGGCCGCAAGACATACTTGTTCGCCTTCATCGACGACCACTCCCGGGCAATCGTGGGGCACCGGTTCGGGTTCGCCGAGGACGCCGTCCGCCTCGCCGCGGCACTACGGCCGGCGCTATCGGCCCGCGGCGTCCCCGAATCGATCTACGTCGACAACGGGAGTGCCTTCGTCGACACATGGTTGCTGCGGGCCTGCGCGTCTTTGGCGATCCGGCTGACCCACTCCCGCCCGGGACGGCCGCAGGGCCGGGGCAAAATCGAACGGTTCTTTAGGACCGTGAGGGATCAGTTCCTCGTTGAACTCGATGAGGAACGTGTCGGTCAGATCGAGCATCTCGCCGAGCTGAACAGGCTGTTCACCGCCTGGGTGGAGACGGTCTATCACCGCGCGGTGCACTCGGAGACCGGGCAGGCACCGATCGAACGCTGGCTGAGTTCGATTCCCAAGCCGCTGCCGCTGCCCTCCACGGCGGATCTGCGGGAGGCGTTCTTGTGGTCGGAGTTCCGCACCGTGACGAAGACCGCGACGGTCAGCCTGCACGGCAACTCCTACGAGGTCGACCCGTCGCTGGCCGGGATGCGGATCGAGCTGGTCTTCGACCCGTTCGACCTGACCGACATCGAGGTGCGGGCCTCCGGCAAGACTCTGGGCAAGGCCGTCCCGCATCACGTCGGCCGCCATGCCCACCCCAAGGCGAGCCCGGAGACACCGGCCGAGCCGGCGGCGCCGACCGGGATCGACTACCTCAAGATCCTCGACGAGGCACACGCCGCCAACACCGCCAGGGGCATCAACTACTCGTCCCTGATGGACGATTCACGGGGCCAGCAGTGAAGCCGACCCGGGCCGAGGAGTTGTACTTCGACCCCGAACCCGACCTGTTCATGCTCACGCCCCGCGAGCTGGCCGACCGGGCCCTGGCCCTGGCGGGCCTCTGCTGCCGCCGGGCTGAACAGGACGCCGGCACCCTCGACACCCCCGCCGTCCGCACCGCATTGCGGGCGGTCCGTCTCGCCGTCCGGCTCGGGCAGCGGGCCGCTGCCGACGAATCGGACGAACTCGCCGCCGCCCAGGCCCAGCTCTGCCCCTGCCCGAGGAGGATTCCTTGATCGACCGTGTCCAGGGCTACTACGGATTCACCCGCGTCCCCTTCGGCCGGGACCTGGCCCCCTCCATGCTCCACCAGCACAACTCCCACCGCGAGGCCGCGGCCCGCATCGCGTGGTGCATCAACAACAAGGCGATCGGCGTGGTCACCGGCGAGGTCGGCGCGGGCAAGACCGTCGCCCTCAAGGGCGCCGTCGCCTCGCTCGACCCGGCCCGCTTCACCGTGATCTACCAGCCCAACCCCGAGGTCGGCATGCGCGGCCTCTATGACCGCATCGTCACCAGCCTGGGCGGCACCCCGAAATACCAGTCCGCCGCTCTCGCAGCTCAGGCGTCCGCCGCGCTGGCCGCCGAGGTCGACGAACGCGGACGCACCCCCGCGGTCGTCATCGACGAGTCGCACCTCCTCGACCACCAGGAGCTGGACGCGATCCGCATGCTCACCAACTACGACATGGACTCCACGACGCCGTTCGCCGTGTTGCTGATCGGACAGCCGACGCTGCGGAAGCGGATGAAGCACGGCGTCCTGGCGGCCCTGGACCAGCGGATCGCGATCAGCTACCAGATGCCGACCATGACCAAGGACGAGACCGCCAGCTACATCAAGCACCACCTGACGATCGCCGGACGGTCGGACCCGCTGTTCTCCGACGACGCCGTCGACCTGATCCACCTCACCAGCCGCGGCCTGCCCCGATCAGTCAACAACATCGCCCTGCAGTCCCTCATCGCCGCGTTCGCCGACGAGAAGAGCATCGTCGACGAGTCCTCCACCCGCCTCGCCATCACCGAGACACACGCGACAGAGTGACCACGAAAGCGACACCGTGACCACGAAGACCCCGGCGGCCTGACGGCCGCCGGGGTCGTTTCATCCCGCTCCGTCGACAACCAGCACGTCGCCCTCATGCACATCTTCAGCGTCGCTCAACACCGGACTCGCCTGCAGCGCTCATGATCACTCCTTGGGTGACGGGGAAGAGCGGGCCCCATCAGCGAAACAGGACCCGTCACCCTCTGCATCTCGATCAATCACCCACTGCTATCTACGCAGTTGGAAAGCCCACGCGGACCGACTTGCGTGCCGGTGCGGACACGGTCTGAGCCTCGCGCCCGCCGCGTCTGTCCTGACGGGAGAGGTCAAAAGGCGCCGCGTAGTCGCTCTGCGCGTGCTACTCGCCAGAGGTAGCCTAAGAGAGTAGCGGCACACGCGTAACGATGCTCTGAACAGCGAAAACACCATGGGCGGCCTCATGGAGATGCCCCCTCTCCGGAGGGGGCCTCTCCATGCCTAGAGGCCTCCCTCGGCCGGCACGTCAGCTGGGCCGGACGGTCAGGTTGGGCCCCCGGTCGGCAGCCTCGGGTTACCGGGCAGGTCGGCGAGGCTGCCGGCCGGTACAGCGGGTGCGGGGATGGACCCGCACCCGCTGGCCTATCGGGTGGGCCACGGACACCTGCCTGCCAGCCTGGCCCACTCCCCATCCACCTGCCCCGGCACGACACGCCCCTGCGCCTTCCAGCGGGTGACCAGCTGCGTGAAGATCGGCTCAGCCGGCGCTGGAGGAACCGTTTCCTCGCGGCCGGTGACCGGATCGGGCTGCTGGGTTGTCGTGGTCACGTAGTGCTAACGCGCGAGCCCGGCTGCAGTCACCCGTGGGATGCCTCCACGTGTCGCTCAGTGGCTCCGGTCCCACGGGATCGGATACGAGACGGTCGGCGTCGGCCTCGGCCGCGGCCTGTCCCAGTGAGGGAACTTCACCGGATACACGGCCGTCGATCGAGGCCGGGGCGTCGGCTTTCCGGAGCCGTCCGCGCTGCCACTCCCCGAGGTGCCGGCGAAACCGACGACCACCAGGGCGATGGTGGCCAGAACGCTCATCTCCCGCCGCGCGCCGGCCGGCCACCGCGAGTGCTCCCTCACCCTCGTGCCGTCCGCACGGATGTACTCCCTCACGCGCACCATGTGGCCACTCCCCCATCCAGACCCCATGCACCCCTGCGCGCACGGGACCCACCAGGAAACCAGCCACCACCGACAACACATCAGGAATTGTGGCCAGTTGCGGTTCCCAGAGACCAGATCCGGTCACGGCCTGAGCCCGCGCACCCGCCGCACCTGACCTGCCAGAAGTCGCGCATGCCCCTCGCCCCGGAGGTAACCGACGGCCGTCAGCTCAGGCGAGGTGCTCCTCGTCGGCACGGCTGCCGACTCCGAGGGTCCGTCGCGGCGCCGGGGCTGTCTCTGTGGGGCCTGCGAGCACGCCCCGGGCACGCAGCTCGGCAACGTCTGGGAGGCGGATGCCTGGCAGGGCGTCGATCAGGTCGGCCTGCCAGGCGCGGATGGTGCGCGCGGCCTGGGGCCCGGAGCCGGTCACTGCGCGGGACCCACCACAAAGTGGTGGCGTCAGGCGATATCAGCGACGCGTCGGGATTTGCCTGCGGCCTCGCCCACTCGGTGCCCCGCCGCTTCATGAACTGGGCTTGCTGCGGGTGGCACCGCCGCGACCGCGCAGCGTGGCGCCTGCCTCGGTGAGGAGACGGTGGACGAAGCCGTACGAGCGTTTGGTGCTGTCCGCGATGCTCCGGATCGAGGCGCCGCCCTCGTATGCGGCCTTCACGTCCGCGGCGAGCTGGTCGCGCGCCGCACCCGTGATCCGCTTGCCCTTGTCCATGACCATCCCCCTCACGGTTCGAAGGACGATCATCGCGCACCTGGCGGCCGCCCGTCAGGGAATCAGCCGGGTTCCACCGCCAGCCGTTCGCATCGGAGGCGGGCGCACGCCGGCGAGAGGTGACTGCGGACCGGGAGGTGGCGCTGCCATTGACTCTCGCTGCCCCGGCGCGGGTGCGTCGTCAGGACGTCAGGGGCACGGCGCGGGTCAGGGGCTCGATGTCGCCGTAGAGGGCAGCGTGCAGGGCGGCGGCCAGTTCACGGGCCCGCCCTTCGCTGTCCACGTCGTACAGGACGAAGCAGACGGGGCCGGCAAAGGAGTCGGGGCGGATCTCGTGTGCGTGGATGAGGCGGATGACGGCCTCGCGCACCGCGTCGTACCCCGAGGTGTCGATGGTGTGCTGCGGGGCGGTGAGCGTGTCGGCCTGGACCATCCACCGCGGGCCCTGGCGCTCCACGGCGATGAACGCGACGCGCTGGTCTTTGGCGGCCTTGCACGCCTCGCGGAGGGCGTCCAGACCGGTCGCGTCCGGGATCCGGTCGGCGGGGCAGGGCGTCGGCAGCGGCTCCATGACAAGCATCCTCCCAGCAGACAGACAACAGCGCTGTGCGGTGACGCGCAGCGTGTCCCCACAGGCAGGACAGGCGATGAGAGGGTGCGTCAAAGCGGTCCCGGTTCCCTTCCCGGGCCGCGTTGACCGACAGCCCCGGCCGCCCCTCGGGTGCGCGACCAGGGCTTCGTGCCGGGGGCGGTGTTCCCGCCAACGAACCGAGATGATGAACTGGCCGGGCTGCCCAAGCGACGGGGTCACCAGTCTCGGTGCCACCAACGGGCAGCCAGGAGCGCAGCGCCGGCGGGCGCCTCGCCGCTTCACGGGGGTGCGGTGCGGGCGCGGTGGGGGTCACGCCCGCACCGCGCGGACAGCCATCGCCGCACACCCGACCGAACAGCCGCCCACGCAGAGTCCGGGTCACCGGCCCTGCGTGGCATGGAAGCGACGCGACCTGCCGAGGGCAGCCGTGAACTGCGATAACGCCACCCAACTGTCATCCTGGAACGCCGGACAGACCAGCCCCGCGCCAGCCCTCCGGGACGGAGCACGGCCCGAAGACAGCTGTGCGGGGCCGGCCCCTTCCTCCACATTCCACCACCATCACCTTGGCGTCGAAGGTCAGTAGTTGAGGCGGGCGCGGAGGAGGTTCGGATCCGGCGGGCTGCTGAAGTAGGCCGCGCTCAGTACGTAGACAGTCTTGCCCAGCCGTCCCTGGGGGGACACGGCCACGGAAGACGGAGTGTTCAGCCCGTCCTGGCGGGTGAGGACAGTCTTGTGGCCGCCGTTCGGGTACACGAGTACGACGCGGCCGGTGTCGCCGTTTGGTGGGGTGCTTGTGTCGTTCCCTGCGACCAGCGCGGCGAGAACCGTGTTGCCGGGCCCGGTGAATGCGAAGTCGTCGATCCAGTTGAGTCCGGTCGCCCTGGTCTGGATCTTGCCAGCGGACCCGTCGCGGAGAGCCGGAATTCGCAGGAGAGTCCCTTGGGTGGTGTTGGACACCCATACGGCGCCGTTGTGGACCCTGAGGCCGTTGGGGCCAGCGGGGAGGCTGGCACCGGGGGATGGCTGGAGCGCGGCCCCGGACGCCCAGACCCTGGGTGTGCCGCCCGCCTGCGGGACGCGCCAGACGACTGCGCCCACCGTGTCGGCCACGTAGAGCACATGGCGCTTCTCGTCGAGGGCGAGGCCGTTGGGGAGCGCGTTGGTCGGATTCGGAAGGTGCGCGATCTGGACGGGCAGGCAGCCGGGAGTGATTCGCCAGATGCCGGTCTCGCTCGTTCCGGTGGCGTAGTTGACGTACAGAGTGCCGTCGCTGGCGCGCGCGATTCCCATGACTGCGGCCTGGCCGAGGATGGGGGTGTGTGGCTCGGACACGGCGGGCAGAGTCGCGCGGACCGTGTAGGAGTCCCCGCGGTTGGTGACGTGGACGACCTGCCGACTCAGGGAAAACGTCATGTCCGCGGCGCCGTCGGGTTCGAGGACGATGTTTTCCGGCGTCTGCTGAATTGCGTTGTTGAAGGTGTAGTGCGCCACGACGCCCGCGTCGGACAGGGGCGGCGCGACCGCCGCCGATGTGGTGCCTGTCCCCAGCAGGGTGAGAACTGCGGCTCCCGTGGCTGTCGCGGTGACAATGGCCGCCAGGCGTGAGAGTCGGAACATGGGCCTCTCCTTGGAGGTTCAAGGTGCCGGGGGTTCAACGGCACACGAAGAAGGTGACGGCCCATCAATCCGAAACGGCGGTAGGCACGGCCGGACGATCGCCCGTTCGATGCACCGTTAGGAACCCGCCTGGTGGGGGACGCCATGGCCGTCGAGATCTTCGGAGCCGACCTGACCCACATCGTGGACCTCTGGTACAACTTCTCCCTCTGCGGGAGCGGCCCGGTGCGTTCGACCGCTTCTGCCTCGAGGACGTTCTCCACGGCTACTACGTCCGTCTGCGGCCCGTGGAGGAAACGCAGCAACTCGCCCGTGTCCACGCCCTGTACGGGCCCGGCATTCCCGCCTGGCAGGTCCTCATCGCCGACTTCCTACGAACGGTTCCCCGGCGACCCTGGATACAAGGGGCGGTGAACACACGTGCCGCCCCCGTGCTCGACGACCTCGCCACCGTCGCCCGCCGCGCCCGGTCCCGCCTCGAGCCCGCCTCGGCCGCGACGGACGCACGATCGAACTACCCGACCCGTGCCCATGGTGCTGAGCGACGCTCACCGGACATACCCAGTCCGGGGGCGAGCCGTCTGTGTCCTGCTCGACCGGCGAAGCGTGCCGGGCGCCCGTCCTGCTCGACCGATCCGGCGCATGTAGCGGGGGCACGGACCTGGTCGGGCTGTGGGCCGCCCTCGACGCGCGCCGCCGCAAGGCCACCGGGGCGAAGATCAGCCCCTAGCTCGTGCTCTCGCCCTGCTGAGAGGGGGCTGGCTCGGCAGCCGATGGGGCAACGGGGGCGCGGGAGTTCCGCTCGCGTCGGGCTATCAAGACCGCGGCCACGCCGGTGAGGGGTGTGCCCATTCCGGTCGTGAGCGCGCCCAGAGCGTTGACCATGTCCGAAGCACTGCTGGCCTGAGGCTCGGGATGGGCGGAGGGCTCGCCTCCGGAACCGTCCGTGGGTTCCCCAGTGGGCTCCTCTGTCGGTTCAGTGGGCTCGCTTCCGGAACCATCCGTGGGTTCCCCAGTGGGCTCCTCTGTCGGTTCACCCGTGGGGGAGGAAGTGCCGGATGGCCCCGGCGTGGAGGCAGTGCCTGGAGTGGCACGGCGCGCCGCCGCCCCGGGGAGAGTGGTTGTTCACGAACAGCGTGATGAGTCCGATGCAGAGCAGGGAGACACCCAGCACAATGAATCTGAGATAGCGCGAACTCCCGCTCCGCGAACCCGACTTGGATGGCATACACATGAACATAGTCACGGCTGGTGCGCGGGGACAACATCAACGTCAGTGGTCAGTCTCCTCGCCACCAGCCACCCAGTAGCCGACCACACACACCGCGGGCCCGTTCCGGCGACCTCACCGTCGTAGCCCACCGCAGGGAGCAGCCCGCGGCGTCAACGGCCGCAGGGGCACCACGAACCGGCCCTCGGTTCCCGCACCGCCCCCTGCAGCAGGAGCGACTGGGGGCGGAGCACGGCCGAATGACAGCCGGGGCGCCCAGCAGTCGGGCGCAGCCGAGTGGTTCAGCGGGCGATGACAGCCAGGCAACCGCCCTCGCCCTCACCCTCACCCTCACAAAGCCTGACCAGCTACACCACTCCAGCGGACGTGACCCCCGGTCGTCGTGTCCGCCTCCCCGCTTGTGGTGCGCGCCCTGCGCCCCGGGCCGACCTCGGCCAAGTGCTGGGAGACCCGCGCGGCGAGGGCTAGTGAGTGTCTGTGAGAGGACGATCCGCCCATCGGGTAGACGCACCGCGAGATGCCGGGGGCGTGCCGCAGGGCCCGTGTAGCCGACGACATCGCAGTCCTCTGTGTGCGTATGCCTCTGCTTGCGCCACGCGCGTTTTCCTCCCTGGCATGTGCCCCTTTCAGCTTCCACACCACGCCTTGTGCACAGACGGTCATTGACCAGCCCTAGTTCAACTGCTCGGGCGGTCTGCCGGGTCAGCACACCAGGGGCAGGAAGATCATGTTGGCTTTGTCCATGAGAACGAGAAATGACAGCACCTGGGTGGCTTGCTGACGTCCTGACGTGATCATCTCCCAGATGGCCACCGACTTCGGCGGCCCGCGATGCCTTCGGGAAACGTCTTCAAGGTGATCATGATCATAGGCTGTGGGCGGCCACTCGCTCGCCCTGGCCTCGGTCCTCCCGGGTCGCCGGTACGGCGGCACCACCATCGAGCAGCCGGACGCCGTCGGGTGGGGCGCTCCCGCGGAGGTCTCCAGCACCAAGGCGTGACAGGGCACCATCATCCCCTCGGGGGCATCTCATTGGATACCGAGATGCCCCCGAGGGTCTTTTGCATACGCGCCGTTCGAAACCCGGCCAGGGCACTCGCGGCGTATCACCGTGTTCGCACCGCACCCAGTTGAGAGCGGTCGAGGCCCGGGTCCGTGAAGCCCCGCGCGACAGTGTGCAGCACACGGGCCATCGCCTGGGCCGCCGGCGTGCTGGCGCGCTGGACGGGCCTGGCCAGGAGGATGCGGCGGACCGGGGCGATGTCGCTGGCCGATTGCTCGCTGGACAGGGAGAGAAGGCGTACATCGCTTCTCCGGTTGGTCAGAGCCAGTCGAGGGGCGAGGGCCAGGCCGAGACCGGCGGCGACCATGGCCTGGGCCTCCTGGTAATCATGCGAGGCGTAGGCGATACGCGGTTCGAAGCCCGCCTGGCGACAGGCGCGGCGCAGTACGTCCGCGACGGGATGGTTCTCCGCGCGGATGATCCACTCCTGGTCCGCCAGGTCGGACAGCCTTACGTGATCGGAGCTGACCAGTGGGGAACTGGTGGGTACGACCAGCACCGTCGGGTCCTCGAGGAGCGGCGTGAGGATCAACTGGTCGTCGTCGACACGGTTCCAGTCGTAGTCCCAGAGCAGCGAAATTTCCACCTCGCCTGTGTGCAGCATCTCCCGCAGCTGGGCGAGGACTCCGGCGCGTACGACCGTGCGCACCTGCGGGTGTGCCCGGCGGAAGCGGGTCAGGGCCAGGGGCAGCAATGAGGCACTGGCCGTCGGGAAGGAGCCGAGGGTCACTACCCCGCGGTCCAGATGCCCGAAGGCCTCCAGGTCGGCTTCCGCAGCCTGGAGTTCACGGCGGATGACGCGGCCTCGCTCGGCCAGCGCGGCGCCTGCGGCGGTGGTGCGCGCGCCCCGGGGCAGCCGCTCGATCAGCGGCTGTCCGGCCTCGCGCTCGAGCAGGGACATCTGTTGGGAGGCAGCCGAGGTTGTCATGGACAGCGCCGCGGCGGCGGCGGTCAGCGAGCCGCGCTCGGCGACCTCGGCGAGCAGCAACAGTCGGCGAACATTGAGCATGCAGTGAGTTTAGTTCAGCTAAACCCTACTCAAGGAAAGAGACATTGTGCTCAATCCAACGGCTCTGCGAGAGTCGGCGCAACGCAGCGGCCCCGCACCCGTTGTGCTGAGAGAAGGACGCTCTGACATGCACGTTCCCGCAACCCTGGTACGAGGTGGGACCAGCAAGTGCTGGCTCTTCCCCCAGGTGCACATGCCTACCGACCGCGACCGGATCGAGCGCATTCTGGTCGACGCGTACGGCGCGGCAGACCCCGTTCAGCTCGACGGAATCGGCGGCGCCACCCCCACCACGTCCAAGGCCGCCGTGGTGGGGGCCAGCGCCCGCGAGGGCATCGACATCGACTACCTCTTCGCCCAGGTCGGCATCGGCACCGGCACGGTCGAGTGGGGCAGCAACTGCGGCAACTGCGCGACGGCCATCGCCCTTTACGCCGTGGCCGAGGGCTTGGTGCCGCTCAAGGGCGAACGCACTGCGGTGGTCATGCGCAACATCAACACGGGCGCCGTGCTGGAGGCCGAGGTGGACACGCCGGGCGGCCGGGTCCAGGAGTTCGGTGACCGCACGGTCCCGGGCACGCTGGCCGGCGGCGTACCGGTGGGACTCGCCTTCCGCGACCCGGCGGGGACGACGACGGGCCACCTGCTGCCCACTGGCCTGCCTGCCCAGGAGCTACCGATCAGTGAACTTGCCGGCGGTGTCAGGATCCCGAACTCCGGGGCACCGCTCATCGTGAGCATGCTGGACGCCGGTGCGCCGGTCGTCCTGGTGGACGCTGTGCGAGCTGGCCGGACCGGGGCCGAGACGCTGGACCAGATGCGTGCCGAGACGTCCTGGCTGCGCGCGACGCGCCATGCCGCCGCCGTCCGCATGGGGCTGGTACAGCCCCGAGCCGAGCCGGGCGACGCCGTTCCCAAGACGGGCCTCATCGGCCCTCCCCTCGCCTACACAACGACCCTGGGCGAGCATGTGGCCGCGCACGAGTACGACGTGTCGGTACGAATGCTGTCCATGAACTCCCCCCACCCGGCCATCGGCCTCACCTCCGCGGTCGCCGTGGCCGCGGCCAACCTTGTCGAGGGCACCGTGGTGGCCAACGCCTCTACCGCACCCGGCGGCCGCGTCCTGCGCATTGGCACGCCGGCGGGTGTCCTGGCCGTCGAGTCCTCGGGACCCGGGCCCGACCGGGTCACCGTCGCCCGGGCCGCACGCATCCTGTGCCAGGCCCGCATCCTCGTACGTGACCTGGCCCTCCCGGCAGCCGCCTGACCCCTGCCGTCCCCCGGTGAGCCGCATACACCAGGCCCCGCAGCCTCCCTTCGGGACTGTTATTCACCGAACTCCGGCCGCACCGGCAGGCCGCGGTCACCGCCCGCGCCCGCGTCCTGAGCATGACCTTGTCCGGCTGCCTCTCGACCTCCTCGATCAACAACGCGGACAGATACGGGAACAGCTCCAAGACCACATCACGAGAGCACGCGATGCATGATCGCGAACAACTGGCACGACCCGCTGAAGCATCCGCATCACAAGATCGTCGACAGAACCAAGATCAGGGACGGGAAGGTCGCGAACCGTCCGATATACGTGGTGATGGCGGTGACCGTGGACGGCACCCGCGACATTCTCGGCATCTGGGCCGGTGACGGTGGCGAGGGCGCGAAGTACTGGCTGCACGTGTTCACCGAGCTGAAGAACCGGGGCCTGGACGACGTGCTGATGCTGGTCTGTGACGGGCTCAAGGGCCTTCCCGAGGCCGTGGAGACCGTCTGGCCGCGCACGATTGTCCAGACGTCATCCGTGCACACTCCTTGGTGGCGGGACTCTCCCGCCGGTCACCGCGCCAGCGGGAGAGGACCTATGCAAACGTGTCGCCTTCGAGGCCCACATGCAGACCTGTCCCTCCCGCTGGAGGCGGGCCACGAACTGGCCAGCGGGAGTTGCGCTTCGAGCGCCGAGATGAGGTACCAGCGGGGCCGCCAGGTCGGTGACCAGGACCGACAGGACGGAATCCATGAACCACTTGACACCCGACAACGCCACGGATGTGACCGGGGTGTTCGCTGGCCTCGACTGGGGCAACGCCCATCAGCAGCTCTGCCTCGTGGACACGGCCGGCCAGGTCGTGCACCAGGGCCGCTACGCACACACTGCTGACGGCCTCGAGCGTCTGGACCGGCATCTGCGTCGTCACACGCCCCTGACCGGGATCGCCATCGAACGCGGCGAGGGCTTGCTGGTCGAACGCCTCCAGGCCGCGGGCCACCGCCTCTACTGCGTCTCCCCGAAGATCTCCGCACGAGCGCGGGAACGCTACCGAATGGCACCGAAGAAGGACGATGCCTTTGACGCGTTCGTGCTGGCCGACAGCCTGCGCCACGAGCACGGGCACTGGCGGCCGCTGCCGGTGGCATCTCCGCTGCTGGCCGAGTTACGAGCCGTTATCCGCGACCGTGAGCGCGTCGTCTGGAACCAGCGCGACCTGGAGAACCAGCTGCGGGCCATCCTCGAGTCCTACCACCCGGCCGTGCTCCACCTGTTCTCCTCCCTGGACCGCGACATCAGTCTCGCTTTCGTGCAGGACTACCCCACCCCCGAACAGGCCCGTCGCATCGGGCCCGAGCGGATGAAGGCGTTCATCGGCCGACACGGCTACTCCGGCCGCACTCGCCCCGAGGTGCTGGTGGAACGACTGCGCACGCACCTGCTGACCGCAGCCCCGGGCACGGTCGCCGGCAAGCAGCTGACCGCGGTGCTCTTCGCCGAACAACTCGCCCTGCTCAACGACCACATCCGCGTGCTCAACAAGCGGGTTGACGCACTCCTCGCCTCTCACCCAGACGCACCGATCTTTCTCAGCTTCCCCTGCATGGGACGCTCCTGCGCAGCCACTTTGTTGGCCGAGATGGGCGAGGACCGCGACCGCTTCCCCACATCGGCCACACTGATGGCTGAGACAGGCGTCGCCCCTGTCACCCGCTCATCGGGCCGCACCCGGCAGGTCCGCTTCCGCTACGCGACCAACAAACGCATGCGGCATGCGGTGGACTGGTGGGTCTTCAACATGACCCGAGAAGTCCCCTGGGTCCACGAGACATATGAGCAGGCCAGGACCCACGGGCAGCCACACCATCGCACCATCCGCGGCCTCGGTGCCCGCTGGGTCCGCGTCCTCTGGCGCTGCTGGCAGGACTCCACCTGTTACGACCCTGACCTGCACCCTGCCGCCCGGCAGGAGGACACCCTGACCAGCTGAGATGACCCCCTACGCATCCGCGGAAGATCTCACCAGGTTCCGCGGCACTTTGCCATGCCCACGATCCCGACGCATCCGTCACCGCCTCCAACTGCTCCCATAACCAGGAAGGTTGACAGTGGGAGTCTGTGTGGTTCACCTCCTGCGGAACTCGTTCCGTTACGCCGCCCGTCAGGACTGGGACAAAGTCGCCAAAGCCCTCAGGCCCGTCTACACCGCACCCAGCGAGGACGCCGCCACCGAGCGGTTCCTGGAGTTCCAGGAAGCGTGGGGCCAAAAGTATCCGGCGATCGTGAAGCTGTGGTCGGACGCCTGGGCCGAGTTCGTGCCCTTCCTCTCCTTCGACGTCGAGATCCGCAAGGTCATCTGCAGCACGAACGCGA
>NZ_JBVJPM010000066.1:0-17328 GCF_055582645.1 Streptomyces sp. NPDC107517
TCCAAGACCACATCACGAGAGCACGCGATGCATGATCGCGAACAACTGGCACGACCCGCTGAAGCATCCGCATCACAAGATCGTCGACAGAACCCTGACCTTCACGTTCACACAGTCGACGAAGACGACCGGGTAGACGCCTTGAATTCCATCGATGGTTGCGAACGCCCCGGAAGGAGATCGTTCGCATGCCTCGTGGAGGAGCCAACCGCAAGCCCACTGCCGCCAGGCGGCAGTACTTCGAGCTGGTGCGTCAGGGGTTGAAGGGGGCTGCGGCAGCCCGCCAAGTGGGCGTATCCACCAGCTGCGGATCCAAGTGGTTCATCGAAGCTGGAAGCGTGATCATCCCCGATGTGTCCATCTCGCCACGCTTCCTCACTCAGGACGACCGCATCGCCATCGCCGACGGACTGCGCGCCGGGAAGCCGCCCACCGCGATCGCCGCCGCGATCGGGAAGAGCACGTCCACCGTCTACCGGGAGATCGCCCGGGGAAAGAAGGACGATGGAAGCTACGACCCCTGGTGGGCGCAGAATCAAGCACTGCTTCGCAGGCAGCGTCCGAAAACCGAGAAGATCCGCGACCATGCCCCATTGCGCATCGTGGTCCGCGAGAAAATCGACGAGAAGTGGTCGCCGCAGCAGATCTCGCGCTATCTGCGGCGGCAGTACCCCGATGAGCCGCAGATGCACGCCTGCGCCGAGACGATCTATCGCGGACTCTTCGCCGGACTCCTGGGCCGCCGCCACATCGCGGGGCACCTTCACCTCGACCGGGCCGACATCCGTCAGCACGGTCTTCGAACGGGTTCCGTTACGGCTGTTGCCGCTGTTCCTGCCTGCCGCGTCGTGCTTGTCGTAGCCGACGTGATCGGTGATCTCGCCCTCCAGAGCGGACTCAAGCACCCGCTTGGTCAGCTGCTGCAGCAGTCCACCCGCACCGGTCAGCTGCAGCCCGTCGGAGCGGGCACGGTCGACCAGCATCGCGATCAACTGCTCGTCCGACACCGCCTCCGCGGCCGACTCGACGGCCGGCTCCTCCACGGCCTCCGGCTCGGTGATGGTCTCGCTCATCTGGCGTCTCCTTGATCATCGGATCCGCCGTCTATTGGACACTCCCACACTATGCCGCTCACGTGCCCGCGACACTCCCGCCTCGGATGCCATCCTCGAGGACCACGGCATCGATCTCCTGCTTGAGAATCTTGCCAGTCGAGCCCTTCGGCAGAGTCTCGGCGAAGCGGACAATGCGCGGGATCTTGTATGCGGACAGGCGAGCGCGTAGCCAGTGGGTGAGGGCGTCGGTGGCAAGGTCGGCGCCGGGGCGACGGACGACGACCGCAGCGACCTCCTGGCCGTAGTGGGGATGGGGTACGCCGACGACGGCGGCCTCGGTGATGTCGGGGTGCTCGTAGAGGACCTCCTCGACCTCGGCAGGGTAGATGTTGTAACCGCCCCGGATGATCAGTTCCTTGATGCGGCCGGCGATTCGCAGGTGCCCGTCGGCGTCGAACTCGCCGAGGTCGCCGGTGCGCAGCCAGCCGTCGGGGCCGAGCACAGCAGCGCTGTCTTCGGGCCCGTTCCAGTAGCCCTTCATCACTGTGGGTCCCTTGATGTAGATCTCGCCGACGGTGCCGGGCGGGCAGGACTTCCCGTCGGACTTCCGTACCTCGACGGCGAGTTCCGGCATCGTGGGGCCTACGCGGCCGATCCTCCGGTCACGGTCCATGTCGTTGAACGTGCCGAACGCGGAGGTTTCCGTGAGCCCGTATCCTTCCAAGAGGGTGCAGCCGAAGCGGTCCTCGAAGGCACGGGCGATTTCGCCGGGCAGCGAGGCACCAGCCGAGACGGCGAGCCGTAGGTCGGCGAAGTCGGTGGCTGTGGCGTGGGCAGCGGAGCGCAGAATCGCGTTCCACATGGTCGGCACGCCGGCAGTGACGGTGATGCGGTGGCGGCGCAGCACATCGACCATCGCGACCGGGTCGAATCGGGGCAGCAGTGACAGGGAGCCGCCGCCGGTGAGCGCGACCATCATCACGGTGACCTGTCCGAAGACGTGGAAGAGCGGGAGCGCGGTGGCGGTGCGGTCGGCTGCGGTCGCCCTGCTGCACCGGACGCCGATGCGTCCGGCGGCGAGGAGGTTCCCGACGGTGAGCTGGACGCCCTTGGGGCGGCCGGTGGTGCCGGACGTATAGACGATGACGGCGGTGTCGTCTGCCGTGCGCGGCTCGGGCGCTGCAAGGGGTGCGGCCGCGTCGGCGCCGTCAGTCAATTCGATGACAGGGACGTCGAGTTGGTTCGCGGCCTGCGAGATGTCGGGGCCGAGGCCGTGCCATAGGACGGCCAGTGCACAGCCCGCGTCGGCGAGTACGTATTCCGTCTCGCGGCAGGTCGACATGGTGTTGATGGGGACGGCGATGCAGCCCGCCGCCTGGACACCGAGATACGCGATCACGAACTCGGGGCAGGTGGGCGCGGCGAGCAGCACCCGGTCTCCTGGAGCTGCTCCCGCATCGCGCAGGGTGCGGGCGAACCTCAAGGCAGACACGGCGAGTTGGGCGTGCGTCCAGTCTCGGTACGGGCCGCGCAGGGCCGTATGCGAGGGGGAAGTTCGGGCATGGTGGTGTACGGGGTCGAAGACGTTGGGCATCGCCTCTCGCCTTTCTGGTCGTCTGGTCAGCGGGGTAGCCATGCGGCGTCTGACGAGCCGCGGGGTACCAGCACCGGATCGGGCCAGCGGCTGGGGGTGCGGGTGAGTTTCGCCGGAGGGACCTGTCGGACGAGGCGGCCCATCGGGGTGCGGGCGGTAAACGTCTCCGGCGGTGGCAGCCGGTGCGGCGCGCCGCCGAGAGCCAGCGCGGCTTTGTCGACGGTGCCGAGCTGCGGGTACCAGGCGGAGAGCCGGCTCAGTGAGACCTTCACGTGGTAGCTGCCGCCCTCGCGGGCCCGGCGCAGCAATGCGGCCAGGACGCCGAAGGCACCGAGATAGCCGAGAATGAAGTCGTTCAGTACACCGGTCGGTGGGCCGAGCGGCCGGTCGGGGGTGCCCTCCCAGGTGTGGTAGCCGGTGAAGGCGAGGCCCTGGGTGTCGAAGCCGGTCCGGTCGGCCCATGGGCCGTCGAACCCGTAGGCGCTCATCGAGCAGTAGATGATTCCCGGGCTGATCTCGGCCGCGTCGTGCGGGCCGAACCCTCGCGATGCGAGGCGGGATGGCCGTACGTTCTGCACGAACACATCGGCTTCGCGAAGCAGGGTGCGCAGATACTCCGCACCTGCCGGGTCGGCGAGTTCGAGGCGGGCCGAGCGCATACCGACACCGACGTCCGCCCACACCATGTCGTGCTCGAACTCGTGCGGGCCGTTGATGTGCAGCACGTCGGCACCGTGCTCGGCAAGGGTTCGGCCCACGACGGGTCCGGCGATGGCTCGGGTGAACGACAGGACGCGCAGCCCCTCCAGCGGGCGCCGGGCGTGTCCGAGGGGTAGGGGCTCACCGTCGCCGATGCGCTCGATGGCGACGAGGGGTTCGGCCCGTACGGCTCGACCCTGCGGGTGTTCCTCGAACTCCTGGCAGGTGCGGACCACGGTGACGGGCACGCCGAGGCAGGCGGCCTCTTCTTCCAGCTCGAAGGCGTCCCATCGGGCGATGGCGCGGGCGAGTGCGTCGTGGTCGTGCGGGGCTCCCAGCATGGCCAGCAGCGCGTCGCGTTGGTGGGGATAGAACCCGCTGGGGAGGACCCAGCGCTCGTCGCGGGCCTGGTACAGCTCGGTGAGGACAGGGCTGACCTGGTGCCCGCCCAGGAATCCCGCGCCATGCCGGGGTGAGAGGATCGACCCGAGGTTCGGCGGGTGTCCGCCGAGCCGGGTGGACTGGCCGATGAGCGGGTTGATGGCGTGCACCGCCTGGGCCAGGTCGATGCCGATCTCCTGTTCTTCGCCGGTCCGCTCGCGCCAGATGGCGGCGACGGCGGCGGCGACGGCTGTCATGGGGGCGCCCATGGCGCGGCCGAGATCGACGACGGACGCGACGTGCGGTGCATCCTGGTGGACGGTGACCGACGGCAGCACATCCTCAGCCTTCAGTCCGGCCTCGTACAGGAGGGCGGCGACCTGCTCGGTCAGGGATGCTCGGGTGTTGGCGGGCACAAGGTCCTCCCTCAGTCGCGCAGGGTGTGATTGACCGTCAGCACCTCGACGCGTACGGGGCCCTCGGTGTCGTACTTCTTCGGAATGCCTTTGATGATTGGGCCGTTGGTGAAGGCCGTCAGGGACTCCTCGTCGCGCCACACGTACACACCGCCGACTTCGCCGGTGTCGGCATCGGTCACCCGGTACATGTCGATGAGCCCGTCCATCGCCTGGAATTTCCCGGTGCTCGCGTGCGACATTTCCAGCAGTTCTGCCTCCGGCTTGCGGCTCTTGAAGCGGATCGACAGCAGCATCATGGTGAACTCCTCTGGTTCTGCGGACAGTTGTGGTGGCCGGTCATTCATCCGTGCAGGACGAGGCTGACCTCGAGGGTTTCGACGCGTACGGGGCTGGTGGCGCCGTAGGTGGTGGGGGCTTCACGGAAGGCCGGGCTGTCAAGGTTGGCGCGCAGGGCCTTCTCGTCGCGCCATACGTAGATGCCGCCGACGTCGCCCGAGGCCGTGTCGCGGAAGCGGTAGGTCTCTAGCAGTCCGTCGGCATCCCGGTACGCGGGAAGGGTCTGCCGCGACAGCGCCGCCAGTTCCTGCGCGCTCCGGTTGCTGGTGAAGCGGATCGACGAGATGGAATGGGCGGTTGTCGAGGGAGCGTTGACGAGTTCGTCGGCGATGTCGAGGATCTCGGCGCGGACGGCGCCTTCGACGTCGAAGCGCTGGGCTATGCCCGCGGCGATGGGGCCGTTCAGGTAGGCGCGCATGTGTTGTTCGTCGTCCCAGAGGTAGATGCCTCCGACTTCGCCGGTGTCGCGGTTGCGGACGTAGTACTTCTGGCGCAGGCCCTCCAGGCCACGGAAGAGTTCCAGGCTGCTGTGCGAGATCCGGTGCTGCTCGCCCTCGCTGCGGCGGCTGCGGAACCGCATGGACAAGATCTTCATGATGGGCTTCCCTTCGTTGGTTTCAGGTGGTCGGGTCGGCTTGGTGGCGCAGGGCCTTGAGGCCGTGGGAAAGGCCGGCGCCCGCGCGCAGGGCGGCGACGACGAAGGCCGTCTCGGCTAGTTCCTTCTCGTCGGCTCCGGCGGCGCGGGCCGCACTGGTGTGGGCCTTGATGCAGTCTTCGCACTGGGTCGTCAGGGCGACCGCGACGGCCGTCAGCTCCCGGTACTTACGCGGGATTTCGCGCTTGTCGGAGCGCAGGGCCGCGTCATCGAATGCGGCGAACGCGGCCAGCGCGTCGGGGACGTGGGTCTTGAGCGCGGCAACAGGATCGTAGGAATAGCTCATCAGCCCAGCACCGCCTTCGCCATGGCCTCGACGGCCTGTTCCAGGACGGTGGTGGTGGTCGCGAAGTTCAGGCGGGCGTGCCCGGCACCGCCGAGACCGAACGTGTCACCCGCGGTCAGAGCGACGCGCGCGTGTTCCAGGAAGAACTCGGCTGGTTCCCCGGGCAGTTCGAGGCGTGCGCAGTCGAGCCAGGCGAAGTACGTGGCCTCGGGTGCCTCGTAGCCGACGTCAGGAAGGTGCTCGCGGAGCAGGTCGCCGAGGAGTACGCGGTTGCGGTCGAGGTGGGCGACGGCGGCGTCCAGCCAGGCCCCGCCGTCGCGATAGGCGGCGATGTTGGCGCGGATGCCGAGCGTGGCGGCACCCATGGTCTTCATCGGGGAGATGGCGCGCCAGCGGTCCGCGTCATGGTCGTTGGAGGTGATGGCTTGTGCGCAGCGCAGTCCGGCGACGTTCCACGCCTTCGAGGCGGAGACCAGGGTGACGGTGTGATCGGCCGCCGCGTCGCTGACATCGGCGTACGGGATGTGCGGCGTGTGGAAGGTGAGCGGTGCGTGGACCTCGTCGGCGATGACGCGGGCGCCGTGGGCGGCCACCAGGTCGGCGACCGCGGTGAGTTCAGGTCGGGTGAAGACCCGTCCGAGCGGGTTGTGGGGCTGGCAGAGGATGAGGGTGCGGGCGCCGGCGGCGAAGGCCGCGCCGATGGCGTCGAGGTCCATCACGTACCGTCCTCCCTCCCGCAGCATGGGCACCTGCACGACGGGCCGGCCGGTGATGCGGGCGATCTCGAAGAAAGGTTTGTAGGCGGGGGTCGGCAGGACGATCGCCGAGCCGGGCGGGGTGTACGTCTCGACCGCCAGCTCGACTCCTCGCAGCACATCGGGCAGGAGGTGAACCCGGGCCGGGTCGAGGTGCCAGCCGTAGCGGGCAGCGCTGAACTCGGCGAGGGCGGTGGGAAGTTCGGTCAGCTCGGCTGGTAGCGGGTAGCCGAACTCCTCACGTTCGACGGCATCCCGTACGGCGTTCAACACGGCCGGTGCGGTCGGGAGGTCCATCTCCGCGACCCACAGGGGCAGCACGTCGGGGCCGTGGTAGGTCCACTTGGCGCTACCGCGGCGGCGGAGCACGTCGGGGCTGAGGACGTCCAGGTCGTCCGTCCACTGGCTGGTTTCGGTCACGATTCCTTGCCTTCTGTGTTCTCGGGGGTGGAGGTGGCGGCGCGTCCGGCCAGGACGGCGCGTACGTGGCCTCGGCGGACGGCGAACCAGATCGCCCCCAGTGCGCACCACACTCCGAGCACACCCAGCGATGCGCCGCCGAGGTCTTCGGTGAGCAGCCACGCCTGGACGGCGCAGACGCCCATACCGAGGAAGGCGAGCGAGGCATGGACGGCGCGGGGCAGCTTGAAGGGCGACGCCGCGTGCAGATCTGGCCGGACCTGGCGCAGGCGCAGCGACGAGGCGATGATGACGATGAACACGAACTGCATCGCGGCGGACGCGGTACTCGCGATCACGTCGATGCCGACATGCGCAACAGTGGGCGCAAGCGCCATCACCACAAGGAACGTCAGCAGGAAGTGCGGGGTGCCGAAGCGCCGGTTCACGACACCGACACGCCGGGGGAACCAGCCGTCGTCGGTGGCGGCGAGGAGCGCCTTGGAGCCCCACAGCAAAGAGGTGTTCATGGTGCCGATGACGGCCAGGACGGCGCCGCCGAGGATGAAGAACACCCAGCCGCTGTGCGGCAGCACGTGCCGGGCAACCACGGACAGCGACTCCCCCGCGACCTCGTCGATCGGCAGCACCCCGACGGCCGGGAGCGCCATGAGGACGTAGAGCAGCGCGGCGAAGACGGTGCCGCCGATGACCGCGATGGGGATGGTGCGGCCGGGCCGCTTCATCTCCCGCCCCAGCTCCGACACGAACGTCGCCCCGCCCAGCGTGAACGTCAGCAGCGCCGACGCCTTGATCAGCTGGTAAAAGCCGTTCGGCAGCGTCGGCGGATACTCCGACCAGCGCACGTCGGCCAGTCCGGCGACGATGAACATGGCGAACGCGGCGAGCATCACCACCGCGATGACGATCCCGACCCGGCCCGAGAACGAGGCCCCGACGAGATTGATCCCGTAGAAGGCGAGGGTGAGCACGACGGCGACCCAGGTCGGGTCGAACCACGGGTTGAGACTGTGCAGATAGACGCCGGCCGTCTGCCCGTACAGGCTCATCGAGATCAGTGACGGGATCAGGATCCACAGGTTCAGGAACCCCAGGGCCGGATGAAGGAGCCGCGTCGGGTACGTGTAGATGCCGCCGGTCACCGGCATCGCGGCGCCCAGGGTGGCGTACGGGATCGACGCGATGATGACCGCGAAGGTGGTGATGAGCAGTGCGACGGGGACGCCACCGCCGGTGTAGGCGACGGCGATGCCCATCAGGGAGATGATTCCGCCGCCGACGATCTGGTGGAAGGTGAACCCGAGGGCCTGCGGCAGGGTGATGGTGCGCTTGAGCCGTTCGGTGTGTGAGCCCTGCACGGACGAGGGCGTGGAGGTGGGTGGGCTTTCGGTACTCGCCATGGCGGTCATGGCCCCTCTCGGATTCCGGGCACGCCGGGCTGCGGTCCGGGCGGACTGGACGGCTGGGGGATGGTGAACAGGCGTCCGGAACAGGGCCGTTGAGGCTGTTCCGGACGTGCATGGGGGTGCCCTGACGAGACGGCGCCCGGCCGGGGTGGCCGTCGATACGGCCCTGGGGACGAGCGTTTCCGCTGGGGTTGGCACCAGTATGGAGACGTCCACCCGACAGTCAACCCCCAGTGGAAATTTCCACTGGGGGTTGAAATTTGAAGTCGGGAGGCGGACTGTGGAGAGTGAGAGCCAGCCATCAGTAGCGAGGGGACCCGGTGGGCACACAACGCGAGGACGAGCCGCAGCACAATCTCGGCGGCGACGGGCACCTGCTCTCCGTGTTCACCACGCTCGTCGAACCGATCGGGCAGGCCCTGCCGGCGGGCACCGAGATCGCGTTGCACGATCTGCGCACCTCGCCACCGCACATCGTCGCGGTGCACGGGGACATCACCGGGCGCAAGGCCGGTGACCGCTCGACGGACCTGATCCTGGACCGGATCACCGGGACGTCGAGCGATCACACGGTGCGCTACGAATCAGTCCTGCCGGACGGCCGCCGGCTCCGGTCGACCGCCGTGCTCCTCAAGACCTCCGCTGGAGACACCTTCGCGTCGCTGACGGTCAGCACGGACATCTCCACCTGGGCGGCGGTCGAGAGGATCGCGCAGTCCCTGCTCGGCCGAGGCCGCGATGCGGCGGCCGCCCCCATGGAAACCCACCCGGACACGCGACCCGCGGCGGACGACATGCCACGCGACATGGTCGAACTCGCCCAGCTGATGATCAAGCGGGAGATCGCGGCGGCGGAGTTGCCCGTCGAGCGGATGAAGAAGCCCCACAAGCTCGAAGTTGTACGAAACCTGGAGGCCAGGGGGCTGTTTCTGCTTCGTGACGCCGTCGAGATGGTGGCCCATGCCATGGGCGTCACGAAGTACACGATCTACAACTACCTCAACGAGATCGAGTCGCCTCGCTGACGAACCGGAGCGGGGCGTGCCTAGGCATCAGCGCGTACGAAGACGGGCTTGAGGTGCTTCTCCGGGAGGGCGTGGGGCAGTTGCTCCCAGTCCAGGACGTGGGAGACGACCCGGGCCGGGTCGACCATGCCGGAGGCGGCGAGGTCGAGGGCATCGGGGATGTGGCCGCGGACGTTGTCGCGGGCGATCCGCAGCGTGACGCCCGTGAGGTACATGTCGAGCAGCGGGAGTTCGCCGGGACGGAAGTGATTGCCCGCGGACTCGCAGATCCCTTCCGGGACAAGGGACTTGACGGCCAGAGCGAGCTGGTCGACGCGGCCCGTCGCCTCGACGGCGATGTCGAAGCCGTGCGGCACCGGCTCGATCGCCTCGGCGGTGCGGGCACCGTAGCTCTCGGCGAGTTCGCGGTGTGCCGGGTCGGGGTCGACGTATAGTACGTCCGAGGCGCCCAGCGCGCGGGCGACGTCGCACACGTACAGGCCGATGCTGCCGCGGGCGACAACCAGCACGCTCGCGCCCGGCCGCGTCTTGAGGTGCGGGGCGACCAGGCGCCAGGACAGGGACCAGTTGTCGCTCGCCGAGGCCATGGCGACCGGGTCGAGTCCGGCGGGCAATGGTACGAGCATGGCATCGGCCCAGGGCACCCGGACCAGGTCGGAGAAGAGTCCGCCCCAACTGCCGCCGATCGGCGCCCCGTACATGGCCATATGCGGGACGGAAGTGCAGTGCGCGGTCAAGCCGGTACGGCAGTTCGCGCAGTCGCCGCAGTTGATCGACCAGGGAACGACGACCAGGTCGCCGGGGGCAACGGTGGTCACGGCGTCGCCGATGTCGACGACGCGGGCGACGCATTCATGCCCGAGGGCGAACGCCGGCTCGATGAAGCCATGCCCGGCCAGGATCGCGGAGTCGACGTCGCAGGTGGTCGCGGCGACGGGTGCGACGATCGCCGCCCGGTCGGACCCGAGTTCCGGGTCGGGCGCCTCGCGCCACTCGACCGAACGCCGGGCGGCATAGGTCAGTTCACGCATCGTGCGACTGACCCTTCGCGAGGGCGACGAGGTCGGCGTAGCGGATGACGGAGCCGCCCGCACCCCAGGTCCCGTCGGGCTGTTCGTGCACCAGGACCCACACGCGCAGGGCGTCGTCGGGTCCGAGTCCGGCGGCCGTGAGCACGGTCTTCGTGGCGTCCTCGACGAGTCCGGCCTTGCGCCGCTCGGAGAGCGCGCCCTGCGGGACCGTCACCTCCACGAGGTAACGGGGCGCGTCGTCCTGAGCGGTTCGCTGCGCTCCGGCCGGGAGCTCGACGAGATAGCTCCAGGCCTGAGCGCGGAAGAACTCGGTGTCGGGCGCGCCTTCCCAGCGCAGCAGGACGGCACCCAGTTCGCGCTGGACGGTGCGGCGCCCCTCGTCGGTCAGGGCGCCGGACGGCACGGTGAGCCGGATCATCGGCATGGCAAGCTCTCCTAGGTCAGCGTCTATAACAGTCGTTATAACGAGACTCACGCTAGACTATGACGAGCGTTATAGCCAGAGCGGCGGCGCGGACAAGAAGCAGAAGGAGCCGGCCTTGGACAAGTCAAGCGCGCCGTCGCGCGAGCGCATCGTGGCCGGGGCGGCCGACCTGATCAGCAGGCGCGGACTGAGCGCCACGAGCATCAGGGAGCTGGCCAAGCACGCGCAGGCGCCGCTCGGTTCGACGTACCACTACTTCCCCGACGGCAAGCAGCAACTGGCCACCGAGGCAGTGGAGTTCGCCGACCGCTCGGTCGCCCTGATCCTGCGCGACGCGCTGGACGCGGGCCCGGCCGCCGGACTGCGGGCCTTCCTCGACGTATGGCGCCACATCGTCGTCGAGAGCGAATTCCGGGCCGGCTGCCCAGTCCTGGCGGTCGCGGTCGAGGAGCCGCCGGGCGACGAGATGCCACCGAGCCTTGCCGCAGCGGCCGCCGCGTTCGAGAACTGGGAGAAGCTCCTGACCGACGCACTGCGCCGCCACGGCGTCGCGCCCGACCGGGCCCCGGCAGTGGCGGCGCTCGTCGTGGCCGCCGTCGAGGGCGCCACCGCGATGTGCCGTGCCACGCGCAGCACACGACCGCTGGACCAGGTGACGGAGGAGCTCGAAGCAGTGCTCGAAGGTGCTGTCGGCCGGTCGACCTGAGGATCCCGCGCCGACTCCTGCCTCCGCACCTGCTCACGGATTGACGCGGAGCGCCTGCCCCTCAAGCCCGCCGCCGGCCAAGCTCGCCGCATCGCGCCCAACTCCGTACGCCAGGACACCCGTCCGACCACGCACCGTGCCCGCGGCCGGCGAGGCAGCAGTAAGGCTGACCGAGCCCGTGACCGCCAGCGGACGGCCGCTCTACCCCGGCGGCACGGCCCTGCTGAGCGGCGGCACAATCTCCCTCGGTCTCCAGGCGGCGTTGCGTTGCAGCCGCGAGACGAAGGTGATGCCGCCCGTAGCGCGGCTCCGCTGGAGTCCTCCCCGGTTCCGGCACACCCAGCACACCACCACTCGCATCGGGCAATGGGTGCGCCTTGCCTCCCTCAAGAACGACGTCCCGATCCGCCCACCCAGGTCCTTGCGACGACGACATTGAACTCGCGAAGACGCTTCGGTTGGTGCCCACCCGGGCCAGATCAGGAGCGGGCAGGGTCTTTGGTGTCGGTTTATCCGTGTTCGGTGGCGGCCCAGGAGGCGAGCAAGGCGCGCAATGGTCAACCGAGGCGCTCATGTCCGCGGAGGCCGAGCCCACGCCGGTGCTCGGCCGTGAATGTCAACTCGACCATCGACGTCATCGGGCCGTCCGAGCACAGCACCGCGTCGGTCAGCTCGAAGAGCGCATCCGCCCGGGTATAGAGGCAGTCGTAGAACTCGACACGAAAGTGGGTCAGGTCACCCAACGCGGCGTCAGCGGACTGTTCAGCGGCGAGACTCTTCACCAGCGGCCGTTCCTTCACGCGACGTTGCTCGACACCTCGAAGCGTGAAGAACGGCCGCCCTGCTGTCCCGAGAAGGAACCAAGATCAACGGGTCAGGTGAACGGCCGAGGTTAAACACCAAGCTAAGAGATAAAGAGCAATCCGCCTACATCAATCGCTCACCTCGCCCGAGTCACTCCCCGTACTTGGCGAGCAGCGTGGCCACGTCCTGGCCCGTCACCGGAAAGCCGGGCAGTTCCGCCAGGACCTTCACCGGGGTGGCGAGGACAGTGTGGCGGGTGGACTCGTCGGCCATCAGGTCCGCGCGGCGCCCGACGACGCCGCCTCGTTCGGCGACCACGTCCCACAGTGCGGGCCCGAGCTCGGGGTGGTCGGTCCATTCCCCCAGGGTCGACCACGGCGTTATCGGCCTGCGCGGCGGCACACCCGGCAGGGTCACGGTCTCGCTGAGCCGGATGTCCCGCGAGGACGATCCGACGCGAAAGTCGAAACGGCCGACGTGACGGGTCCAGCAGCGCTGCTCGGGGTCGAAGTAGCGCAGCCGGTCACGTCGGACGGGTACCGTGATCCGGCGCTTCTCACCAGCTGCCAGCGTGGTCTTCGTGAAGGCGACGAGCTCCTGCTCCGGCGACGGCACGTGGCCCGAGCGGTCGCCTGCGTAGACCTGGACGACCTCGCTGCCCTCGCGGGCACCGATGTTGGTGACGGTCAGGGTCACAGTGGCGGCGTGCCGGTCGTCGGTCAGCGGGTGGACGTCCACTTCGAGGCCGTCGTACGCGAACTCCGTGTAGGTGAGACCGTGCCCGAACGGGAAGTCGACCTCGGCCTGCCGGGAGTCGTAGTAGCGGTAGCCGACGTGGATGCCCTCGCCGTAGCGGACGTGACCGTGGCTGCCGGGGAAATCGAGGAAGGCAGAGGTGTCCTCGAGCCGCACCGGGATCGTCTCGGCGAGCTTGCCCGAGGGCGCGACGTCCCCCAGTAGGACGTCCAAGATGCTGTCGCCGTGTGCCTGGCCGGTGAGCCAGAACTCCACGATGGCCCCCGCCTTGTTGCGCCAGGGGGCGGTCGTCACCACCGCTCCGTTGCTCAGGGCCACGACGGTGCGGGGTGCCACCTGCGCGACCGCTTCGAGCAGCGCGATCTGGTTGGCTGGCAGGTCGATGTGCGTACGGTCGGCACCCTCGGCCTCGGCGATGGGCGGCAGGCCGAGGAAGAGCACGGCGACGTCCGCGTCGACCACGGCCCGCATTGCTTCCTCGACGAGCTCGGGGGTGTCCGTGCCGTCCAGTGTGTAGCCGGGGGCGAAGCGAACTCCGGGCAGCCGTCGCTCGGCGGAGTCGAGGACGCTGACCTTCCGTGTCGGGTTGACCAGCGAACTTCCGTCGCCCTGGTAGCGGGGGGTGCGGGCGAGTTCACCGATGAGGGTAATCCGCGCGCCCGGTGCCAGCGGCAGCAGACCGTCGTCGTTCTTGAGCAGGACGGCCGACTCGGCCGCGGCGCGCCGGGCGAGGTCGTGGTGCTCAGCCGGGTCCGGTGCGGCAGGACCCTCCGTGGGCCTGGTGAATGCCCGCTTGGCGAGGAGCGTGAGCCGCTCGAGCACCCGATCAAGAATGAGTTCGTCGACGTCCGCGGTCTGTACCCGCGGGTCGTCGGGGCTCCCCGGCATCCGCAGGTCGAGTCCGGCCTCCACTGCGGCGACGGGGTCATTGACCGCGCCCCAGTCGGACATCACGAGACCGTCAAAGCCCCACGCCCCGCGCAGCAGCTCCGTCAGCAGCCAGGGGTTCTCCGATGCGTAGACTCCATTGATCATGTTGTAGGCGGTCATCACCGCCCACGGCTTCGCCTCGCGGATCGCGATCTCGAAGCCGCGCAGGTATATCTCGTGCAGCGGCCGCTCGTCGACGTCGACGCTGATCCGCATACGCTCGGTCTCCTGGTTGTTGGCCGCGAAGTGCTTGACGCACGCGCCCACCCCCTGCGACTGAAGCCCGTCGACGAGCGCGCCGGCCAGGACACCGGTGAGCAGCGGATCCTCGGAGAAGTATTCGAAGTTGCGGCCGCACAGCGGGCTTCGCTTGATGTTCATGCCGGGGCCGAGCACGACGTGCACGCCCGCAGCCCGCGCCTCACGCGCCAAGGCCGCACCGACGGCCCGCACCAACTCCAGGTCCCAGGAGGAGGCGAGGGTGACCGCCGGGGGGAAGCAGGTCGCCGGCTCGCTGCGGCCGAGGCCCAGGTGGTCCGGGTTGGTCTCGTCCTGTACCCGCAGCCCGTGCGGGCCGTCGGAGAACCGGATCGGGCCGTACCCCGGCACCGGCTGCGTGTGCATGTATCCGGCGCCGGTGGTGAACAGGGTCTTGTCGGTCATATTGCTCCTCGTACGAACTGAACAGCGATCGCGCCACACATGGCGATCGTGGCGGCGATCAGATACATCGCGGTGTAGTTGCCGACCCCGCCCGAGGTCTCCGTCCCGATCGCGAGCAGCAGCGGGGCGAGCACGGGGGCGAGGGCCTGCGGCAGTGTGGCCGACAGGTTGAACACGCCCATGCTCTTGGCGGCATCGGACTGCTGTTTCGGCAGCACGTCGGCGACCAGGGCGTAGTCGACGCCCATGTACAGGCCCTGAGCGAGGCCTGCGACGGCGATGCCGAGCAGGAACCGAGCCACGCCGTCGGCGGACGCGACCACCAGCATCCCCACGGCGAAGAGGACGGAGGCGGCGATCACGAACGGCTTGCGCCGGCCCAGGCGGTCGGAGGCCCAGCCGCCGAAGATGCTGGTGACGGCGATGCAGGCGGCGAGCAGCAGCATCGCGTCGAACAGGACGGGCGTCACGTCCTTCGTGGTGTACCCGAGCCGGTCAATCAGGAAGTACGTCTTGTAGGTGGTCAGCAGGTAGAGCGCGAGCCAGGACAGGAACCGGCCCAGCCAGACGAGCCCGAAGTCCCTGTGCCGCATCGGGTTGACCCACAGGGAGCCGAGCAGCACCCGCCAGTCGACGCGGCCTACCTCCACCCGCGTCTTCGGCACCTCGCGCAGGGTGAGGGCGAAGGGTAGGACGAGGAAGATGCCGATCGCCGTCGGCACCAGAAACATCCAGACCCCGGTGGTGCCGAGGAGGTCAGCGAGGAACGTCCCGCCGACGATGCCGACCTGGGAGGTCATGCCCATGAAGCCAGAGGTCCGGCCGCGCAGTTCGGTCGGTACACGCTCCGGGAGAATGACGAAGAGCGCGGCGACCGCGGCGTTGAACGCGAGCTGGGCGAGAACCCATATGACCGCGACCGCAGGGACGTTCGGTGCGAACCCGATCCCGACCACCGCCAGCGACCCGAGGGCGAGACCACCCAGGATGTAGCTGCGCCGCTGCCCGAATCGGGACGTCGACCGGTCCGACAGTGCGCCGAAGACCGGATTAGCCAGCAGCGCCGCGAACGCCCCCGCGCTGGCGACCATGGCGAGGGAGCCGGCCTTGCCCTCGGGGTCGAGTTGGCCGATGCGGAGGGCCAGGGTCACGGAAGCCGGGGTGCCAAGAGCGGTCCACACCCCGATCAGGGCCGCGATGTAGCGGGCCAGGAACCAGCCGTCCACGCGCTGCCCCGTGAGGCGCATGTGCAGTTCGGGGGCGCCGCTCTCGGCGGGCGCCGCCGGGTGCGGCGCGGGACTTGTTCTGCTCACGTGACTCCTCCATTACGCATCGGCCAACAAACAACGAACAGACTGACTACTCAGTCGGTACCTTAGAGTCCGCAGCACCGCCTGACAATGGAGGAAAAGACGAGATCGTCGGCACCTGGGGCCGGACCCGGCCCTCACGCCATCCTGATGGGTTGGTCAGTCGTCCGAAAGCTGCGTGCGCAGGAAGTCCGTGAGCATGCGCGTCCCTTCGACGAGATCCACCCCGTCCGGGTTGCGCAGCCACTGCATCTGCAGCCCGTCCATCGCCGCCAGGGCGACCGTCACCAGCATCCGGGTCCGCGCGTCCACCGCGTCACCCGCGATCGACTCGGCGAACAATGCGCGCGTCGCGTCGTACCGCTCGACAAAGTACGCGCGTGCCGGATGCCCCTCGGTCAGGCTCTCCCCTGCCATCACGGAGTAGAAGCGCACCAGTTGCTCGTTCGCGGCGTTCCGCCGGGCCGTCTCGTCCAGTAGGTCAGGAAACGTGTCGTCACCGCTTGCGATGGCCTCGGCCATCGGTCGCTCGCGCGTCGCCGGGTAGTTCTCCTTGAGGACTTCCAGCAGCAACTGCTCCTTGTTCCCGAAGTGGTGCAGCACGCCGGACTGTCCGATGCCGGCCCGCTCCGCGATCTGCGCCAGGGAACACCCCCGGTACCCTCGCGCCCCGAACAGTTCCACCGCGGCATCGAGGATCGCCTTCCGCGTACTCCGACCTTGATCGACGACACTGTGGGCGCGCGGCGACATGGAAACTCCCTGCTCTTCGGAAAACGGCTCCCCTAATGATCCACCACCCCAGTGCGAGGGTCGGGGGCAGAGGGTATGGCGCCCCCGGCGCCTTGACGGCATGGGTGACTGTAAAACGTTCGGCCCTCTCTCCCTTTCGGTGGTGACAGAGGGTGGTGAGGCGTCGTTGACTCCCACGTGAAGGACATCAACGAGCTTGTGCTGACGCTGTTTTCTGGTCTCTCTCCGCTGGTCATCGAGGATGTGATCGACGAAGGCGAGCAGATCATGGTGCGGGCACGGACTCCGCGGGACACTGCGGTCTGCCCGGTGTGCGGGGCACCGTCGTCGCGCGTGCACGGCTATCACTGGCGGACAGTGGCCGACGTGCCGGTCGACGGGCGACGGGTGCTGGTCCGTGTGCGGGTGCGGCACCTGGTGTGCCCCACGCGCGGCTGCCTCCACACCTTCCGCGAGCAGGTACCCGGCGTCCTGGACCGCTACCAGCGACGAACCGTCCGCCTGACCAGGCAAGTCAAAGCCGTAAGTCAAGGAGTTAGCGGGCCGAGCCGGGGCGCGTTTGCTGACGATACTCGCGGTGAGCCTGTCGCGTCACACGGCTCTGCGCACGCTGCTGCGCATCCCGCTGCCTGCCGGGCCGGTGCCCCGTGTGATCGGCATCGACGATTTCGCTCTGCGCCGGCGGCACCGCTACGCCACCGTGATCATCAACGCCGAGACCCATCCAGATGCACGGACGAGCAGGCTTCGCTCTGCTTCGCCACCGCATCCTCCTCGGATAGCGGCCCCCTCCGCCACCACCGAATATGAGACAGGACCGTTGATTGGACAGGAACGCCGGAAGCGCTGCGCTGATCACCTCGGAGACAGGAAAATTGTCTCGGGTGTTCCGGTCAGCCGATGGGTCTGCGATGCCGGTG
>NZ_JBVJPM010000067.1:0-16172 GCF_055582645.1 Streptomyces sp. NPDC107517
TGCAGACCACCCAACTACCGCGGCCATCACTCTCGTTGGCGCCACCAAACCCAAACGGGTCAAACGCCCACCAAAGCACTAAGTTACCGGTATTGCTATTAGCCTCGATCTTTCGTGATTGGCCGTCAGCTCTTGCTGGCGGCCTGTTTGCGTTCGGCGGCGTTCTTCGGGCGTGACGGAGGCCCGGCTATCGCGTCGGGTGTGCGCCGGGTTCCACGTCTCCGGTGGGGTGGTTCAGGTTCGTCGGGGCGGATGGATCTGCTGGTCAGCCGGGGTTCGGGAGGGTTTCGAGCCGCTGGATCGCGTCGGTGATGACGTTGGTCCAGGGCCAGTGTCGGGAGAATCTGAGGCATCGGCGCCGGCCGGTGGTGACGAGCTGGGCGGCGGCGGAGAACAGCCGCAGCCGCAGTCGGCGGGGCTCCCACCTGCGGGCTTTGCCGGTCAGGGCGAGCATGGACATCCAGGCCAGCAGGTCCAGAGCGAGTTGGATGATCTCCAGCCAGATCTGGTTCTGTGCGGTGTCGTGCAGGGGTAGGTTGCGCAGGCCGGTGGCGCGAGCGTTGCGGATGCGGTCCTCGGCGCGGGCCCGGCGGCGGTGCCGCAGCTCCAGCTGGGCGATGGGAGTGCTCGTGGTGTTGGTGGCGAGCAGGTCAGCCGCAGGCCGTCGGCGTCTGTGA
Source organism: Streptomyces sp. NPDC107517 (assembly GCF_055582645.1). Lineage (NCBI taxonomy): Bacteria > Bacillati > Actinomycetota > Actinomycetes > Kitasatosporales > Streptomycetaceae > Streptomyces > Streptomyces sp. NPDC107517. Next base: position 678 of record NZ_JBVJPM010000067.1, read on the forward strand.
GGCGCAACTGGGCGCCGGGGTGCGGACGTTCCTTGCGGACGATCAGCCGCATTCCCTTCGGCCAGCTCTTGAGGCAGTCGCCGTCAACCTCGGCGACCCAGGCGCCTTCGCGGATCTCACCGTCCGACTCGACGGCCACGGTCCAGGCCGAGGTGGGAACTCGTAGAACGGCCTGGTGGATGGCGTCAGTGATGGTCATCCCGACCGAGTAGGACAGCCACCGGCCGCGCTGGGCGAGCCAGGCCACGAACTCGTGGGTGCCACCGCCGGAATCGGTGCGGATCAGCGTCTGGCGTCCGCGCCGGTACTTCTTTGGCAGCTGGGCCAGGGCGAGTCCGGCGGTCTCTATGTGATCGGCGGCGGTATTGCTGCCTGCGTTCCCGGGCCGCAGCAGTCCGGCGACGGGTTCCCCGCTGCCACCGCTTTCGTGGTCGACGAAGGCCATCAGCGGGTGGTGCCCGAAGGTCTTCTTCCAGGTCGCGGCGGCATCCTGTTTCTCGGAGTGCGCCAGCACGAGCACTCCGTCGATGTCCACGGTCACCTGCCCGCCCATGTCCGGAGCCGCCGCCCCGGCCAACTTCCAGACCCGCTCGCGTACTTGCGCTCGTGCCGTTCGGATCGCCGCCAGGGGCTTCGGCCCGGCCGATGCGAGGGCGTCGATCAAGCGGGAGACGGTGGGGTCGGAGGCCACCGGCCCGAACACGGCCGGCTCGGCCCGCAACATGGCCACGTCTGCCAGGCAGTCACCGCCGAGCGCGACCGCCAGGGCGACATCCAGCAGGATCTTTCCCGGATCGTGCACCGCCCGCGCCTTGCGCCACGGGGCCAGCGCCGTCGATATCGCAGTGTCCAGGCCGGCCTTGCGGACCGTCTCCACCAGCAGGACGCCGCCCGCTTGCGAGACCACCTTCCGGCCACCGCCCCCGACGTGGACACGTGGGTATGAACCGATACGCTTCTTCACCTGAGAAGTGCTTCTTTCCTCGCAGCTAACAGGACCCTAGACAAGTCCCATCGTTGCAGGTCAGAGGCACTTTTCGCGTTCTCGACCAAGCCTTGGACGGCCACCCTCATGAAAGCGCGAGGTTAGCCCCCGCAGCAGGGGCCAAGTGAAGCCTGTCAGGTTCCAGAACTCGGCCTGGCTCTATGACCAGTGGCGATGGGTGGAGCACTACGTCCAGGGAATGATCTCGGGGTGTCGCTACGTCTGCTCTATCTGATCTTCAGCCGGCTGCTCGGCTGGTTCGCATTGCTCACCCGTTCCTCAGCGTCCAAGGACGTCGAGCTGCTGGTCCTACGTCATGAGGTCGCTGTGCTGCGCCGCGCGAACCCCAAGCCGCGCTTCGACTGGGCCAACCGCGCGTACCTCGCAGCTCTGGTCCGACAGCTGCCCCGGCAACTGCGACGGCACCGCCTGGTCACCCCTGACACGATGCTGCGTTGGCACCGCCGACTGGTGACGAAAAAGTGGACGTACCCGAACCACACGGGCCGCCCACAGATCGACCAGGCGATCGCCACGCTCATTGAGCAGCTCGCCCTGGAGAACGCGTCGTGGGGATACCAGCGCATCCAGGGCGAGCTGCTCAAGCTCGGCCACCACGTCCGCAGGGTCCTGAGGCGCCGGAAGATACCCCCGGCACCCCAGCGACAGACCGACACCACGTGGCGGCAGTTCCCGCGCACTCAGGCCTCGACCATGCTCGCCGTCGACTTCTTTCACGTCGACTGCGCGATCACCCTGCGACGGCAGTATGTGTTCTTCGCAATGGAAGTCGGCAGCCGCTACGTGCATACCCTTGGCGTGACCAGACATCCGGACGGGCCGTGGACCACGCAACAGGCCCGGAATCTCATGGCCGACCTCGGCGACCGGGCGTCCAAGTTCACGCTTCTCGTGCGGGATCGGGCAGGTCAGTTCAGTGCGTCGTTCGACGCTGTCCTGGCGGACGCGGGCATCGCTGTGGTGAAGATCCCTCCACGTAGTCCACGGGCGAATACGTACGCGGAGAGGTTCGTGCTCACCGTCCGCTCGGAGGTTACCGACCGGATGCTCGTCTTCGGCAAGCGCACGCCGAGAACTTAACCTTGCTTACTGGTTGTGGTCACGGCCTACCTTCTGGACCTGATTTGGAGGAGGTCCAGACGATGCCCGACTACACCATCGACGTGATCGCCGATGTGAAGACCACTCTCGGCGAGGGCCCTTTGTGGGATACCGAGCAACAGCTTCTGTATTGGATCGACAGCGCCGACGGGAGGATCTTCCGGGCCAGAGCGGACGGGTCGCGAATCCGCGCATGGGAGGTCGGGGAAAAGATCGGTTCCCTGGCGCTGTGCCGAGATGGCGAGCGCGCGATCGTCGCCCTGCAGAGCGGACTTGCGTTCCTCGATCTGCGCACTGGGCAGCTCGACCGACTGGTCGACCCGGAGCCCGACCTGCCGCACAACCGTCTGAACGACGGCAAGGTCGACAAGGCGGGCCGGTTCGTCTTCGGGTCGATGGACACCCTGGAGGCCTCACCGAGCGGCCGGCTGTACAGCTACGAGGAAAGCGGCCGACTGACGGTCCTCGACGAGGGCATCACGGTCTCCAACGGCCCCTGTTGGAGTCCCGACGGGTCGGCTTTCTACTTCGCGGACACCTGGACCAGTGAGGTCTGGCGTTACGACTACGACCAGGAAACCGGCGCCGCCACCAACCGCAGGAGCTTCGCCAAGGTCGACACCAGCACCGGAGGGGCCGCGGACGGAGCGACCGTCGATGCCGAAGGCTGCCTGTGGCAGGCCCTGGTCTATGGCGGGAAGATCATCCGCTACGCACCGGACGGCGCCGTCGACCGCGTGATCGACTTCCCTGTTCTCAAGGCGACCAGCGTCATGTTCGGCGGACCGGATCTGAGCACGCTGTACGTCACCTCCATGGCCAAGCCGCCGCTGCCGCGCTTCCCCGGCGACGGGCAGGCACGCGGATCGCTGTTCGCCATCGAAGGGCTGGGCGTACGAGGCGTACCCGAGAACCGATTCGGCCACCACCTCGGCGCACAGGCATGACGGCGCCACCCCGCGTGAGGAGCGCCGGCGTGCAACAACCGTCCCTTGGTTCACTTTTCAAGACCACCCACAAGTACTCATGGGTATCTCTGGGTGTCTGTTGGCTGATTTGGGTTCTCAACGCCTACGACCGGGAGATCATCCTCCGGCTCGGCCCCACGATCTCCCAGGAATTCCATCTCTCGCCGGGTGCATGGGGAGAGATCGCCTCCCTTGTGATGCTGTCGCTGGCCGTCCTGCCCATCCCGGGCTCGATGTTGAGCGACAGGGTCGGCAGCGGCCACCGCCGCGCGCGCTTCCAAACGCCATTGGTGATCGGCTATGCCGCGCTCTCCTTCATCTCGGGCCTGAAGTTCGTGAGTTCAAGCCTGGTCGGCTTCGTGGCGGCGCGTGTCGGTGTGAACCTCGGTACAGGGTGGGGGGAACCCGTCGGCGTCAGCAACACCGCCGAGTGGTGGCCGCGGGAACGTCGGGGCTTCGCGCTGGGGGCCCACCACACCGGATACCCCGTGGGGTCGCTGCTCAGCGGTCTCGTGGCGGCGGGCACCCTCTCCGTTCTGGGGCCGGACGACTGGTCGTACACCTTGTTCCTCGGCCTCGTCATCGCCATTCCGCTCATGCTCTTCTGGGGGCGTTACTCGACCGCGGACAAGATCGACGTTCTCTACTCCGACATTGCCGCGAACGGCTTGACGCCCCCTGAAGCGGATTCCGTACGGACGGGCTCCGCGCCCTCCGGCAAGAAGCTGCTCGTCGAGTGCTTGCGCCATCGCAACATCAGCCTGGTCGCCGCCACCACGCTGCTGACCCAGGTCGTCTACATGGGCATCAACGTGGTCCTGCCCGCCTACCTGCACCATGTGCTCGGTCTGTCGCTCGCCGCCTCGGCCGGCCTCAGCGTGGTCTTCACCGTCACCGGCATCCTGGGGCAAGTGCTGTGGCCCACGCTCTCCGACATCATCGGGCGCCGCCTGACGATCATGGTGTGCGGAGGGTGGATGGCCGTGTCCGTCGCCTGCCTGTACTTCGCCACGTCGTCGCTGCTCGTGGTCATCATCCAGCTCGCCTTCGGCCTGGTGGCCAACTCGGTCTGGCCCATCTACTACGCCGCCGTCTCTGACGTCGCCCCGGCGGGCGCCACCTCCACCGCCAATGGCATCGTCACGACGGCGATGTTCATCGGTGGCGGAATCGCGCCCGTGGCGATGGGCAGCGTCATCTCCCTGGGCGGCGGCTGGAGTTCTCCCACCGGCTACACCGTCAGCTTCCTGCTGATGGCCGTCTGCGCCGCGGTGGGGGCCCTCCTCCAATGCTTCGCACGTCAGGCCCCGGCGCCTCGAGATGCTGTCGTGACCCACTCGGAGACCCAGGGCGCGCGCACATGATTTCCGGCGCGTCACACTCGCCTCGCAAGAGGCGAAGATCCCGGGACCCGCCGCGTTCACTTCGTTGCGATCCGCGTTACAGGGCGGCCTCCCGCCCCTCCGCCCGGCCTTCGTGATCAGCACTCTCAAGCAGCTCGACCCCAAGGATGTCCCGGCGGCCGAGCGGCCCGAGTTGGGCGCATGCCGCGAAGAAGACGAAGCTGCGAGTGCTGGACGCGATCACGTCCGCATCCGCTCGCGCTGTGCCCAAGATCCGCGGCATGCGAGCCGCGCATGCCGCGTCGAAGCTCCACGAGGCGCAGGGCCCACAACCGCTTAAGGTTTCTTACCCCCACGAGGTGTCGTTACGGTCACGCAGTCCTGGTGCGGGCTCGCCGCACCACCCCGCACCGGAGGAACTCCATGGCCTCATCCGTGATCGTGGCCGGCGCCCGCACCGCCATCGGCCGACTGCAAGGAGCCCTCAAGTCCGTCTCGGCTTCGGACCTCGGAGGCGTGGCGATCGCATCCGCACTGGACCGGGCGGGGGTGCCGGGTGACCAAGTCGACGACACCATCATGGGGCAGGTCCTGACCGCCGGCGCCGGGCAGATTCCCGCCCGCCAGGCGGCCGTTGCAGGCGGCATTCCCTTGTCGGTTCCCGCGCTGACGGTCAACAAGGTGTGTCTGTCGGGGCTGAGCGCCATCGCTCTGGCCGATCAACTGATCCGTTCCGGCGAGGCCGACACCATGGTCGCCGGTAGTCAGGAGTCGATGTCTCAGGCGCCGCACTTGCTGCCGGGGGCGCGCGCCGGCTTCAAGTACGGGAACACGTCGCTGCTCGATCACATGGTGCACGACGGCCTGTGGGACGCCATCACCGACCAGGCGATGGGCGATCTGACCGAGTCGGTGAACGCCTCGGCGCATCACATCTCCCGCGCCGAGCAGGACGCGTTCGCCGCGCTGTCGCACCAGCGTGCCGCGGCCGCGCAGAAGAACGGTCTCTTCGACGCGGAGATCGCAGCCGTCGAGGTCCCGCAGCGGCGTGGCGGGCCGCTCGTCGTCGAACGCGACGAGGGCGTCCGGGCCGACACCACCGCGGAAAGCCTCGCCCGACTCAAGCCGGCCTTCGGGCGGGAGGGCACCATCACGGCCGGGACTGCGAGCCAGATCTCGGACGGCGCATGCGCCCTGGTCGTGATGAGCCGGGCGAAGGCCGAGGCACTCGGTCTGCCCTGGTTGGCCGAGATCGTCAGCCACGGGAACGTCGCAGGGCCGGACTCCTCGCTGCAGCTCCAACCGGCGAACGCCATCAGGGCGGCCTGTACGAAGGCTGGCCTCGACCCGTCGGAACTCGGTCTCGTCGAGATCAACGAGGCGTTCGCGGCGGTCGCTCTCGCTTCGGTCCGGGACCTCGGTGTGGACCCCGGCATCGTCAACGTCAACGGCGGTGCCATCGCACTCGGCCACCCGATCGGCATGAGCGGAGCGCGGGTCGTGCTGCATCTGACGATGGAGCTGGCCCGGCGTGGCGGCGGCACAGGTGCCGCCGGGCTGTGTGGCGGTGGCGGTGGCGGTGGCGGGCAGGGTGACGCACTCGTGGTGCGGGTTCCCTCTGCCTGACCGGTTCGCCGACCGGGAACTCAGCCCTCCTGAGCGGTGCGTGTCCACGAGACCAGAGCTTCCGGACGGCACCCGCAGGAGGTCCCGATCCGCAGCCGGTGCGGCTGGATGAGCACCTGTGGCGGTCCTCCGACACCGTCGACGCGCCTGATCAGCTGCTCGACCGACAGCTCGGCCATCCGCCGGCGCGGCACACTGATCGTGGTCAGTTCGGCCAGCATGGAGGCCGCAGGAAACACGCCGTCGACTCCGGTCACCGCCACGTCGTCGGGAACCCTGAGCCCTTGGCTCCTCAGCGCGCCGATCACCCCGGAGGCAATGGCGTCGGAGCCGCAGACGATCGCACGCGGGAGGTCTTCCCGCGCCATGAGCCGCTGCACGACCGTGTGTCCGCCCTCTGCGGTCAGGTAGGCGTTGAAGCGGCGGTGCGGCGGGAGCGACAGACCGATCGTCTGCGCCGTCCTGACGAAACTCGCCGCCCTGGTCGACGATGCGGACGAGTTCGGCGGCCCGGTGATGACCGCCACGTCGGTGTGGCCGTGATCCTCGACGATATGACGCAGGATGTCGGAGGCGACGGCGCCGTCGTCAATGCCGACGAAATCTGCGCGGAGGTCCGGGATCCGGCGGGAGAACTGGATGAACGGAACACCCGCACCGCGAAGACGCCGTACGACCTCACCGTCCTCCGGATGCAGAACCGTGATGACGATGCCGTCGACACGGCGAGTGATCATTGTGTCGACGACCTTGTCCAGCATTTCGCCGCTTTCCTGGGTATGGGCCAGGAAGACCTCGTAGTCACGTGCCCGAGCCGCGTCGATCACGCCCGCCGAGACCTCGGTGTAGAAGGGATTGGCGATGTCCTGGAGGATCAGCCCGATCACCCGGGTGCGCTCGCGCCCCTTGTTCCGCTGATGGGCCTGCAGCGGATAGCCGAGCTCTCGCGCGGTGCTCAGCACCTTGTCGCGCATGTCCCGCGACACCCCCGGGCGGTCGTTGAGAACGTACGAGACGGTCGCCGGTGACACCCCCACGGCCCGTGCGACATCGGCGGCCGACACCCTCATTCCGCGGATTCCGTGCTTGCGCACCGGGCGTTCACTGCTCATGGGGACATTCTCCTTCGCGGTCGCGCCGCCCTGCCACAAGGCTCGGCGGGTGGCCTCTTCCGGGACACCCGCCGAGCCTTGTGGCCTTTTGTCGCGGGGCGCCGCCCGGCCCCGACTGGCAATCGGGCTCAGGCGGCAGGCGTGGGAAGGGCGACGGTCAGCGGGGCCTCGGTCGCCGCCAGGACCTCGTCCGTCGAGACACCAGGAGCCAGCTCTACGAGCCGCAGTTCGCGCTCGTCGAGACTGCCCGGCACGGCGAGTCGCCCGGTGGCGCGGTCGACGACGTCGATGACGGCCAGGTTGGTGATGATCCGCTGGACCACGCGCTTGCCGGTCAGCGGCAGGGAGCACTCACGCAGGATCTTGGGGGACCCGTCGCGCGCCGTGTGCTCCATGAGCACGATGACCTTCTTCGCACCGTGCACGAGGTCCATCGCGCCGCCCATCCCCTTGACCATCTTGCCGGGGATCATCCAGTTCGCGATGTCACCGTCCGAGGAGACCTGCATGGCGCCGAGGACTGCCGCGTCGATCTTGCCTCCCCTGATCATTCCGAACGAGGTCGCCGAGTCGAAGAGGGAGGCCCCGGGGCGAAGGGTGATGGTCTCCTTGCCGGCGTTGATCAGGTCCGCGTCGACGTCGGCGTCGAGCGGGTAGGCGCCCATGCCGAGGACGCCGTTCTCGGACTGCAGCACCAACTCGACGTCGGCGGGGACGTAGTTGGGCACCAAGGTGGGCAGCCCGATGCCGAGGTTCACATACGACCCGTCGGTCAGCTCCGCGGCTGCTCGGGCCGCCATGTCCTCGCGCGTCCAGCTCATGTCGTCTCCCTGGTGTCGGTCATCGTGCTTCTTGGTATCGCCTGGTGTCGTGCCGGGGGCTCAGGCCATCGCCGGCTGGGCCACCGTTCGCTTCTCGATCCGCTTGCGAGCCGCCTGGTCCCCAGCGAGGGCCACCACGCGGTGCACATACACGCCCGGGGTGTGGACCTCACTGGGGTCGATCTCGCCGGGCTCGACGAGGTGTTCCACCTCGGCGATGGTGGTGCGGCCGCACATCGCGGCCACGGGGTTGAAGTTCTGTGCGGCGTACCGGTAGACGAGGTTGCCGTGCCGGTCGCCCTTCCAGGCGCGTACGAGGGCGTGGTCGGCGACGATCGCGTGCTCCAGGACGAATTCCTTGGGGCCTTCGGGCGTCGGGAAGGTTTCAACTCGCTTGGCCGGGCTGGCCTTGGCCACGGATCCGTCCGCGGCATAGAGCCAGGGCAGGCCGCCCTCCGCGATCTGGGTGCCGACGCCGGTCGCGGTGAAGAACGCGGGGATTCCCGACCCTCCGGCCCGCATGCGTTCGGCGAGCGTGCCCTGCGGCGTCAGCTCGACCTCGAGCTCTCCGGCGAGGTACTGGCGGGCGAACTCCTTGTTCTCCCCCACGTAGGACGCGACCATCCTGCGCAGCCGTCCGGCGCCGAGCAGCAGCCCCAGTCCCCAGTCGTCGACGCCGGCGTTGTTCGAGACGGCCTCGAGCCGGTCGGCCCCCTGTTGGAGCAACGCCTGGAGCAGGACCGCGGGAATGCCGCACAGTCCGAAACCTCCGACGGCCAGGGTGGTTCCGGACTCGATGTCCGCCACCGCCTCGGCGGCGCTTGTGACTACCTTGTCCACCGGTGACTCCTCCTGAGTCCTGAGTTCTGTCTCTGTGAGTGCGTGTTGGGGTGTTGTCGGTCCGCTCGCGTGAGCGAAGCGCACGACAGGGCGCTCACGCCACGCCGACGCTCGCGGCGACGTGTGCCAGGCCGGCGCGGCCGGGCTGATCCGTTCCCTGCTCACAGCGGCGTATCCACTCCACGACCGCGCGGTGGCCCGGTGTCGGAACGCCGAGGCTCTCACCGGTGGCGACCACGCCTCCGTTGATGACACCTGCCTCGGTGCGTGCCCCGCGTTCCAGGTCCTGCAGCATCGAGGCCTTGGTGGCCCCGAGATGCTTCATCACGGCGTCGACGCCTGCCGACGCGGCGGCATGGTCGGCGGCGCTGCGTACCACCAACTGCTTCGGGTCGACGCCCAGAAGCGACTGCAGCCGCGCGCCGCGCGCGAGGGCGACGTCGTACGCCTCGGTCCACAGCCGCAGCGCGGTGGCCAGGCCCTGCGGGTCGTCGGCCACCTCCCGGTAGGTCCATCCCGCGACGGCTCCCAGGCCGGAGAAGGTGCTGTTGAGCAGCAGCTTGGTCCAGACGGTGTCCTGCACTGAGTCGGACACCTGGACCTCGGCGACGGCGGAGAGCGGGCCCACGAGGTCGTTCGCCCGGCCGGTGGACTCGCCGTCCGGTTCTCCGATGATGAAGGGCGCGACCGTGGTCTGTTCCACGTGACCGGGGCCGCGGTTGGTCGCGCCCCACTCGGTGATGCCCACGAGCATGCGGTCGCGTCCGACCATCTCCTCGACGACGTCCTGGACCAGGCCGTTACCGAACACCACGTACGTATCGGCGAGTTCACGAATCAGCAGGGAGGCCAACGCGGGCTCCAGGGCGGTCGACTTCAGCATCAGCAGCGCGTAGTCGAAGCGGCCGTTGATCGCGTCGGGCGACTCGTAGGCGTCCAGGACAACGGTGAACTGCCCTCCCGGGGCGTCCACCTTCAGGCCGGTCTGCCGCATGCGTGCGACGTGTGCCGCGTTGGCGTCGAGGACGGCGACATCATGGCCGGCATGCGCCATGCGCGCGGCAGTGACACCGCCGATGGCACCGGCGCCGACGATCAGAATGCGGGGGCTCATCGCAGTACTCATTTCTGCGCCGTGCGTGCCACGGACGCGTCGTTCTTGGGGAAAAAGAGCCCGGCCAGAGCACCTACGGCGACCAGCGCGGCGACGAACCACAGCCCGGACAGCGGGTCGCCCGTCGCCTGCTCCAGCAGGCCCATCACATACGGACCGACGAAGCCGCCCAGAATGCCCAGGGTGTTCAGCAGGGCGATGCCGCCGGCGAGAGTGGCGCCGCTGAGCCGGGAAGACGGGACGGCGAAGATGATCGGCTGGACGACGAAGAAGCAGCACGCGGTCAGGCAGAACCCGACCAGGGCGACGACAGGCGATGCGAGCGCGGCGATCACCAGTCCTGCGGTCATGACGGTCAGTCCGGCCACGAGCATCGTCCGCGAGCGGCTCGCCGTGGTGGCGTACCGCGGCAGGAACACCGCGCCCGCCACGGCGAACACCCAGGGCAGCGCGGTGACCAGGCCAGTCTGGAAGCTGCTGAGGTGTCCCCAGGTGCCGATGATGGTGGGCAGGAAGTAGGTCAGGCTGTAGACCGCGATCTGGTGGCAGAAGTAGACGGCGATCGCCAGGACGATGTACTTGTCCTTCAGCACGCCGGCGAAGGAGTGCGTGCCGGACTCGGCAGCGCCCGCCTCCTGCTCGGCGGCCATGCGCTTCACCAGCCGGTCGGCCTGAGCAGTGGTCAGCCACTTGGCGTCACGTGGGCCGTCGGGCAGATACCGCCAGACGACGAAGGCGAAGACAATGGCCGGCAGTCCCTCCAGGGCGAACATCCACTGCCAGCCGGCGAGCCCGCCGACACCGTCCAGTTCGAGGAGCGCGCCGCCCAGCGGCGCGCCGATGATGTTGGCCACGGGCACGGCCACCAGGAACAGACCCATCGCGGCGACCCGCTGCCTGCGGGTGAACCAGTAGGTCAGATACAGCAGCAGACCGGGGAACAGCCCCGCCTCGGCGACGCCGAGCAGCACCCGCAGGACGTAGAAGGACTTCTCGCCCTGGACCAATGCCATCGCCGAGGACAGCAGGCCCCAGGTCAGCATGATGCGGGTGATCCAGAACCGTGCCCCGATCCTGTGCATGATCAGATTGCTGGGCACTTCGCACAACGCGTAGGCGACGAAGAACAGCCCGGCGCCGAGTCCGAACGCGGCCGCCGAAATGCCCAGATCGGCCTCCAAGCCTTCCTTGGCCAGACCGATATTGGTGCGGTCGACGAACGAGATGATGTACGCGGCGATCAGCAACGGCATCAGCTTGCGCATGATGAGCCGTGTTTCCCGAGCGTCTTCGGCTGTCTTCCCATGGCCGACGGTTGCTTCACTACCGGGCGTTGATGACGGCGGTGTCATGACGCTCCTTCTCGCGGGATACGGATTCGGCCGGAGCCTGCGACGGACGCCGCAGCCGGAGGGAGCCGAGCGCTCAGGACGGCTGTCGGCCCGCTGTCAGCGCGAAGGTATGCGTGACGCGAAACGTTAAGCAACGATAAGCCACAAGGTCCGGGTGCTTGTGTCCTTAACGTTGCTTACGGCTTGCCCCCCTCTCCATCCTGAGCCTGCCGATGGATGCCGGACACGTCACCGCAAGTGGAAACGACGCGCCGGTCGAACGATCAGAGAGGGCCGACGATGCCGAGCCGCAAGGTCATCATCACGAGCGCCGTGACCGGCGCGATCCACACGCCGTCCATGTCGAAGTACCTCCCGGTCTCCCCCGAGGAGATCGCAGAGGCGGCGATCGGCGCCGCCGAGGCCGGGGCGGCTGTGGTGCACATGCACGCCCGCGATCCCCGTGACGGCCGCCCGTCTCAGGACCCCGAGCACTTCGCGCCGATCCTGGACAGCCTCAAGCGCAACACCGACGCCGTCGTGAACCTGACGACCGGAGGCTCCCCGCACATGTCCGTCGAGGAGCGGATGCGCCCGGCCATGGAGTTCAAGCCCGAGCTGGCCTCACTGAACATGGGGTCGATGAACTTCGGACTCTATCCAATGCTGGACCGGTTCCAAGAGTTCGAGCACGACTGGGAGCGCGAGGGACTGGAGAAGAGCCGGGATCTCGTCTTCAAGAACACCTTCGCCGACATCGAGTCCATCCTCGCGGGCGGGCGGGCAAACGGCACTCGCTTCGAGTTCGAGTGCTACGACATCTCGCACCTCAACAACCTCTCCCACTTCCGCACCCGCGGTCTCACCGACGGCCCACTCTTCGTGCAGTCGGTCTTCGGGCTCCTGGGCGGCATCGGCGCCCACCCGGAGGACCTGATGCACATGCGCCGCACAGCCGACCGGCTCTTCGGCGACGGATACGAGTGGTCGATCCTCGGCGCCGGACGCAATCAGATGCCGCTCGCCACCATGGGCGCTGCCATGGGCTCCCACGTCCGAGTCGGCCTTGAGGACTCCCTGTGGATCGGCCCCGGTCAGCTGGCCGAGACCAATGCAGCCCAGGTCACTCGGATCAGGACCATCCTTGAAGCGTTGAACCTGGAGGTCGCCACGCCGGACGAGGCACGTCAGATGCTGGGCCTCAAGGGCCGCGAGAACGTGGGCTTCTGACGGGACTCCTCACGCATGCCTCTGATGGACGCCGCATGGTGAGGCCACCGTCTTCGGCGGCGAGTACATAGGCAGAGGCACGGCCCGAACGTTCACATGTCCTGGATGGCTCCCGCCCCGTATATGCCCAGCGTGGAACTGATCCTCGGATCTCACTCCCCTGCATGCCGCTCATGGCGAACGGATCGGCACTCCGGAACTGCTGAACCACCTGGTCGTCGAGGACGGCACGATCTGAAAGCCGGCCCAGGCTCCTGGCCCTGCCCCGCCCTGCCCTGCGAGCCGGACTCGGGCACCGCGGCGCGCGCACGAGGACTGACGCCCACAGGACACCGCACAGAGTCGGTCAAGGACCACCCGAGCTGTGCGGTCCCTGCTGTTTCGGCTCTCACCAACCGCCTATCAGGAGAACTGCCATGCCCAGCCCACAATCAAGGACGGCGTCCGCCACCGACGGCCTCGGCAGGCTTCGCGGAAGAGGGCGCCGTGTGGTGTTCGCGCCCGACTCCTTCAAGGGATCGGTCGATGCGCGCACCGCAGCCGAAGCCATGAGTGCGACGTGGCGCCGGGTCAGCCCCGAAGACACCATTATTGTCTCTCCGATGGCCGACGGCGGTGAAGGAACCCTCGATGCGCTGGCCGCCACGGACCTGCGGGCGGAGCGCCGCCCGGTCACCGTCCAGGGACCCGACGACCGTGAGGTGCATACGGAGTGGCTGCTCCTGCCCGACGGCCGCGGCGTCGTCGAACTCGCGGCTACCAGCGGCATCGGCCTCATCGAACAGCTCGCGCCGCTGTCTGCGCACACCCGCGGCTTCGGCCAGGCGATCCGTGCCGCCCTCGAAGCCGGCGTGAACGGTCTGGTGCTCGCGCTGGGAGGAAGTTGCTCGACCGACGGAGGCACCGGAGCCCTTCGTGAACTCGGCGCGCAGCTGACCGACGCGTCGGGGCACGAACTCGCCTTCGGCGGAGGCGCTCTCGCCGGCTGCTCCGAAATGCGGATGGATCTGATGCGGCCGGCCCCTCCCGGCGGGGTCGAGGTCCTCTGCGACGTCACCAACCCGCTCCTCGGAGGCCTCGGGGCTGCGCACGTGTTCGGCCCGCAGAAGGGAGCCTCTCCGGAAGAGGTCCTGGACCTTGAGCGGGCACTGGGAGTCTTCACTGACGTTGCCGCGAGAGCACGCCCTGCCACCCGCCATCTTGCTGACGTACCCGGTGCCGGTGCGGCCGGTGGGACGGCTTTCGGGCTGCTTCTGTGGGGCGGGCAACTCGTCGAAGGAGCCGCAGCGGTCGCCCGGGCCAGCGGGCTGACGGAGGCCGTTCGCTCTGCTGACCTGGTGATCACTGGCGAGGGCCGCTTCGACGCGCAATCAACAGCCGGCAAGGTTCCCTCCTTCGTCCTGGACCTCGCGGATCGCCAACACGTCCCCACGGCTCTGGTCGCAGGGGACGTCCAAGGGGCAACCGACCGATTCGTCACCAGCGTGTCGTTGACCGACATCGCCGGGTCGCGGGACGCGGCGATGTCGGCGCCTGAGCGGTGGCTGTCCGCGGCGGCATCCAAACTGGCTGAGCACAAACTTGCACGCACCGAGGCGTGACGGGCCGGGTTGTCGCAATACACCTGGCGGTTCGACCGCAGCAAGGCCCGCAACAGACGTGCCGCCTCCGTCTTCAGGGGCGGGGCGACTCTGGGGCTGCAACGAAGCGTAGGTCGATCTCGTCATGGAGAGCCCGGCAGCCCACCGGAACCTCCATTCGTGCGAGAACCTCGAGTCCGTCAGCCGGTGGCGCAGCGGCATACTGTGGCGTCGGTGTCTGGCCTGCCTGGGGCGGCCCGGGCGGATCGCATCCGTCCGGGCCGCCTGGGGCTCATCCCCGTTCAGGAGCGGTTGCACCGGTTAGCGGTGGACCTTGAGGCAGGGGTTCCCCGACGACTTGGTGGCCACGGCGCACAGCCACGTCCCGTTCGGGAACTTCCGGTTGATCTTCCAGGAGGCCGAGGCGAACTTTGTCATGCCGGCGCTGGTGAATTTGGCCAGCTTCCAGCGGGTCACGTTAGAACTGCTCGCCGAGCTACCCGTGTGCTTGTACACGCGGAACTTCTCACCGTTGCGCTGTTTGTCGGACGACACAGTGATGCGGTCGACGTGCAGTCCCTTACCTTCGACGTAGATCGATACCGACCCGTCGGTGTCGTCCCCACTCATCGGTACCGACGCCGAGGAGGCGGGAGCGAGCAGCAGGACAACGGAAGCGGTCATCAGACAGGCCTTGACCACATTTTTCCCATGATCGCCCTAACTCACATGCCAATTCATGCGGATACAGCCTCCTCGACGATGATCACCCAGGGAGCGATTTATATGACCACGTCAGGTGCATGATGTCATCCGAACTGGTACCCCGCCCCTCGCTCCCGCTCCCCTGGCTCATTGCAGCGCATCTTGAGCAGCCGCGGCGGGCGCCAAGGCGTGGTGGGTGAGGGAGCGTTGCCAGCGGGCTTCCAGAGCCGCGAGGACGCTGTCGGCGACGTGGGCGTAGACGTCGGCAATGCCTTTGAGGATGTGGCCCAGGCGGCGGGCCTGGGCTACTTCGGGGATGTTGTCGTCGATGAGCCAAGTCTTCTGGGTATGGCGAAGGTTGTGGAAGATGAGGCCGGCTTTGATGCTCTACCTGTTCGCGACGCTGCACCTGCCGAGAACCCTGGTCACGGTGATGCTGACGGCCTACGGCATCATGATCGGCTGTGCTGCTGCGTCTGCCTAACTCTCGATGACGAATGCCTTCACCGCGCTCCGACTGCTGCCGACGAGCGAATGTGACAACGACGCCGAGCTCCTCGTGCTCCGCCACCAACTCGCGGTCCTTGAGCGCCAACTGCAGAGAGACCGGGTACGGTTCGCGCCCTAGTACTCCAGCAGGATTTCGCTGTCTGACCTGGTCTTTTCGCCGGGTGGCGGGAGTGTAGCGGGACTTCGATCGTGCGGGGGCGGTCTCACG
>NZ_JBVJPM010000068.1:0-15440 GCF_055582645.1 Streptomyces sp. NPDC107517
ACACAGACAGCCGCCCACCCGGCGAAGAGGATTCCAAGGACACCTGCGCACTGTAGAACCACACCACCCGCCCCACCGCCCCGGCACGCGTGGCTCATCACCGAGCTCTTCATTGGCATTGCCTGGACCTCTTGGTCTCGGTGACAGGAGCCGGGGGCGTGGCGACTGCGGGCTGCCGCGGCAAGTGGGTATGGTTCCAGGTCCCACGGAGTAGCCGGGAGCACCCTCTGCGGGTGCATGGACTTCGTCGCCACGCTGGGCTCTGAGCGACCGGGCGACTTCCACGTGCCATCCAACAACCGCAGCACAAGCCATCTCCACGGTCCAGCCGCAGTCAGAGGCGGCTGAGACTCTATAGCTCAGAGGGCAAGGGCGAGCAGGGCGAGGTCGTCGTGGGCACAGTCGGCGAAGAGGCCGAGGTCGGTGTCGAGGTAGGAGACGACCTCTGCCGGGGTGGGGCGGCCGGGCTGCTTGTGGAAGCGGGCGCCCAGTCGCTCCTGTATGGGGTAGAAGGTGCCGTCGCCGTTGCGGGCCTCGCTTGCTCCGTCGGTATGCAGCAGCAGGACCTCGCCTGGTTTCAGCGCCTGGCTGACCGCCGAGCCGCCACCGTCACCCGCACCGTCCATTGCGCCCAGACCGAGGGGCAGCCCAGGTTCGGTTGACAGGGCTTGGGCCCCGTCGGAGTGGATCAGCAGTGGCTCCGAGTGGCCCCGGTTGACGACGGTCAGCTGGCCAGTCTGAGGTTGGTATTCGATCAAGACGGCGGTGACGAAGAGCTCTTCGTCGCCACCGTCTGCTGCCTCGCGCTGCAGCCGCCGGTCGAGCCGGGCGGCGACCTGCATTAGGTCCTTGTCCTCGTAGGCGGCCTCGCGGAAGGTGCCCAGCACAGCGGCTACCGTCCGCACGGCGGCCAGCCCCTTGCCGCGGACGTCCCCAACCACGGCCCGCAGCCCGAAGGGCGTCATTTCAAGCTCGTACAGATCGCCGCCGATCAGGGTCCGCGCGTCCGCAGGCCGGTATAGGGCAGCGGCCTGCAGTGGGCCGACCTGTGCCGGCACTGGTCTGAGCAAGGTGTTCTGCAGCGCCTCAGCGACCGTACGGGCACGGACCAGATCCCGGCCTTGCCGAAGGCGCTGGCGTGCCAGGGCCACGCCGACGATGCCTATGAGGGCAGTGACCACATAAGCGGCGACATGGTGTTGTTCAGTCAGGTGTCCGACGCGCTCGGCGAGAAGGATCTCCAGGGCGAGGGCGAGCACGGTGAACGCGGCAGTCACCGCGGGCCCGGCGGCGAAGGCAGCGACCACCGGCAGCGGGATGAGCAGGAAGCCTGCCGCCATGTGCTGGGGCAGCGCGCCGTCCAGGAGCAGGTCGGCCGACATCAGGGTGGCGGGAAGGAACCGTACCCAGGCGGGAGGCCGCGCGACGCCGCACCTGGAGTCAGTGGGTGTGGAAGCCTGGGAGGGGCGAGAGGGCAGGAGGTCGGGCAGACACATCGTGAACAGGTCCGTTCGGCTCGTGGTTCAGGCGGCAATCAGGGCAGCGGCGTAGGCCTGGGCGTCCGAGTTTGCGGCCTTGGTTGACTGTGTCTGTGGGGAGAGTCGGAACCACACCCACTTGCCGTTTCGCTCGGGCTCGCAGCCCCATGCCTGGCTGAGGGCATCGAGCAGGAACAGCCCTCTGCCGGACTCGGCGGACAGGCCGGGCTGATGCGGGCTGTGGGCGCAAGGAGTGGGGAGGTCGGGGGCGGTGTCGAAGACAGCGCAGTACAGCTCTCCCGAGGCGCTGACGGCGATTCTCACCACCACGTGGTCGCTGCTGGTGTGCCGGACGGCATTGGACACCGTTTCGGTGACTAGCAACTTCCCGAGCTCGATGATGTCCGGGCAGTCCGGCAGCAGCGCGGTGACTGCACGGCGGGTTGCCGCGGCGGCCCGCGGGTGCCGGGGCAGGACGAGGTCGAGGGTGGAGACGCTGCTTGCTCTGTCCATCAGGGGCTGCTCCTCCTGGGCAGTTTCGGTAAGTGGCAGGTGAGCTGGATCCCCCGTGCAATTTCCACGCTAGGAGTCTGCTCGCTCCGGCGGATCGGCCGATCTGTCCTTTCGGATCGGCCAAAAGTGCTACGGGTCGGCCAAGCCGGGTTGCGCGGCGAAGGGTGGGACATGGGATGAGACGGAAGACAAGCGCTCACTGGCCGCCGGGGAGGTCTGCGTGGCAGCCGCTGGAAGGAACCACTGGCCGCTCGGCTGCTGGAGCCGGTGGCCGATCGCCGGGACGGTCGCCCTGGCCGTAGGGCTGGCAGGCGCCGTCAGTGCCGAGGCAGCGGTCTTGGCCGATCAGCCCACACCCGCCCATGTGGTCGTGTGGGTCGCGGGCGCGCTGGTCTGCCTGTGCACGGCCCCTGTGCCCGGCTGCTCGCTGCGGTCCAGGGCCACCGCTGCAGCGGCAGTCACCTGGACGGCTACGGGCGTGGTGCTCTTCCTCCCCGGCCCGATCGCTGTCTGGGGAGCCGGGGAGGCAGCCGCACTGCTGGTCCTGCTCATCGGGGTGATCCGCCGCCTGCCGCCCTCGGTGGCTGCCCCGCTCGGCGCGGCCCTTGCCGCTGGGGCGGTTGCCGCTCCGTTGCGCGATGAACGGCCCGGGTTCTTCACGGCACTGCTGGCGGTGCTGACTGCGACGGTAACCGCTTTCTCCGTGTACTTGCGCGCGCAGGACTCCCGCAGACTGCAGGATCTGGCCGCCCTGCGCTCCTCCGAGCGCCTGGACCTGGCCCGGGAGCTCCACGACCTCGTCGCGCACCATGTGACCGGCATTGTCGTGCAGGCCCATGCCGCGCGCGCCACCGTCTCCGACGTGGAACAAAGCCGCCGGATCCTGGCAGATATCGAGGAAGCCGGAGCGGAGGCACTGTCCTCGATGCGGCGGATGGTGCGGGTCCTGCGCGGCACGAACACGGCAACAACGCCAGTGGCGGGTCTCCAGCAGGTGCGGGAGCTCGCCGAAGAGTACGCCCGCACCGGGCCACCCGTGTTCCTTGACATCGCGGCAGATCTGCCGCAGCCCCTACCGGCCGCGGTTGAGGCTTGGGTGTACCGGGTGGTCAGGGAGTCGCTGACCAACAGCCGCAAGCACGCTCCGGACGCCACCGAGGTAAGGGTGTCCGTGCTGAGCGACAGGGGTTCGGTGGTGGTCCGGGTCGTTAACGACGGCACCCGTGGGGCGCAACCGGCCGGTACCGCTCTGGGCGGCGGTTTCGGGGTCGTCGGACTGCAGGAGCGGACCGAGGCACTGGGCGGCGAATTGAAAGCCGGTCCACTGCCGGAGGGCGGCTGGCAGGTCCATGGGCGGCTGCCTCTGGAGGACCGGGCTGCCTGACGGCCGCACTGGGCGAATGGGTTCCACCGCTGGGTTGCGCCGCCGGGCGGCCGGGCGTGCGATGAAGACCGGAGAGGTTCTGGGGACGCGGGAGAGGCGGTGGTCGGCGATGGCGATCACTGTGCTGATCGCTGACGACCAAGCAATGGTGCGGTCGGGGTTTCGCATGCTCTTGGACAACGAACCCGACATCGACGTCGTGGCCGAGGCGGCCGACGGGACCCAGGCGCTGGAGGCTGCCCGCCGGCTCCGCCCGGACGTGTGTCTGTTGGACATCCGGATGCCCGGCCTGGACGGGCTGGAAGTGACCCGGCGGCTGTGCGGGCCCGAGGAGTCTGATCCGCCGAGGGTCGTCATCGTCACCACGTTCGACCGCGACGAGTACGTCTTCGCGGCCCTGCAGCACGGGGCGTGCGGCTTCCTACTCAAGGACGCTAGCCCTGCACTCCTAGCCGAGGCCGTGCGGGCCGCGGTCGCCGGAGAGTCGCTGGTCTCGCCGTCGATTACCGTCCGCCTGCTGCAGCAACTGGCCCGAACGAGTCCGGCCGTTCCTCCGCAAGAGCCGCTCAGCGACAGAGAACTGGAAGTCGTAAGGCTCGTGGCCCGCGGCCAGACCAACCAGGAGATCGCCGAGGGTCTCTTCCTCTCCATGTCCACGGTCAAGACGCACTTGGCGAACATCCAAGCCAAGCTAGCCGTCCGTAACCGTGTCGAGATCGCCGCCTGGGCCTGGGAGAGCAGGCTTGTGGGGGCACCAGAGCCACCATGAAGGGCAAAGACGGCGCGTGGACACCAACCCACTACGCCGATGGCACCGAGCGAGCCGGCGCCTGGATCGCGGAGGGGTCTGCTGCACGATCGGGTGACATCTTGACCTGCCCCACCTCTCAGGTTCCAGTTCTGGTGGCTAACTGACGGCCTTTCACGAAAGGCTCTCGGACATGCCCCGCGCCTACCCCCCCCGCTGAGTTCCGCGCCCGTGCCATCGCGCTCGTACGGGCAGGAAAAGAACAGAAGCAGACGGCTGTTGACCTCGGCATCCATCCGGTCACGTTGTCGAAGTGGTTGCGTCAGGACGACGACGACAACGGCCGGCGGCCCGGCAGGGTCTCGACGGAGTCCGCAGAGCTGCGTGCAGCGCGGCGGCGGATCCGCGAGTTGGAAACCGAGCTTGAGATCGTCCGCAAGGCCGGCAAGTTCCTCGGCGAGGACAAGCCGACCCCAAAAGGCTCTACCCGATGATCGACCGACTCGTCGATGCCGGGGCACCAGTCGACCGATGCTGCCGGATCCTCGGGGTCGCCCGACAGAACTACTACAAACACAAGCGCACCCCCACCACACCGCGGCAGTTACGGCGGGAGTGGCTGACCGGGCTGATCCGGGAGGTCCACGTCGCCCCACGCGGCACCTACGGCTACCGCCGCATACATGCCGAGCTCACCTTGGGAATGGGGCTCCAGGTGTGCTCGATGTCGAAGCGTCGCAGGTATGCCTGCCAGAGACGGTCGGCGTCGTCCGGGGTGGCATCGGTGCCTGACCACCACAGCCAGACGGGCTTCGGTGTTGCTCCGCTGGGCAGGTGGCCGATGTCCAGCCGGATCACCGTCCCTTCGACGATCGGGAGGGTCCCATCTGCGGCTGCCCACGAGGATCGGTGGGTCAACTTGGGGTGCAGCCGGTTCCAGGACCGGGCCCTGGCGACTCCATAGAGGCGGGTGTCGGTGATTGTTTCGGTGTCCGGGGTGCCCCAGGTGTCTGGCTGCCCGAAGACGAACTCGCCGCCGTGCCGGGGCGGTCGGCCCTGAGTGTGCGGCAGCCGTGGTGGGACTGCTCTGCGCAGGACGCGGTCGGATCGCATCCTGGCCAGCACCTGGACCGGCAGGTCTTTGAGGAGGAAGCCCAGGCGGGGTGCGTCGTATCCGGCGTCCGCGACGATGGCGGTTCTGGGAGCTGGTGACGAATGCTCAGCTGGTTGTGAGGGCCGGGAGGTTCGGTTCGTGTCGTGTCCGGCCCTTGTGCGGGTGTTGTCCCGGAGGGCGCCGGGCGGTCAGTGCGTCTTGCCCGGGGTGTAGCGGAGGATGACGCCGCGGCTGAAGTTGGCGTCGCCGCGGGCCTCCACTTTTACGGAGCCGACGCCCCAGGCCTGGTTGGTGCCCGGGATCGCCGGATCTCGGTCAGACGTAGTTTCTGACTCCGGTCGGCCGTGGTGACCTTTCCGCTGCGGCCGCGGGCGTACGGCGGGTCGGCGATCTTGTGCGGCACACCGTCCGAGGTTCTTCGGCGGATTGAGTAGAGCAGTCGGCCGGCGCCGCCGTTGTCCCCTTCCATGCCTCCTGCGGTGATGGTCATGGCGCCGGTCTGGACGCCGCAGTTGTGGCAGGCGTCGGGGACGGTTCTGCTCCAGTGGGTACCGCTCCGGTGGAGTGCGAACGGATCGAGCTCGACGGCATCCCCATTGTCGTCCTCGCCGGCGAGGCGGCCGAAGAACCAGACGTCGCCCGTCGGCGTCGCGTAGAGCGCTGTGGGGCTCACGCCCAGGGCGTCCCTGGAGCCGGGAGGGGGCGTGACGGCAGGCAGTTGCTCGCGCTTCCAGGTCCGTCCGTCCCAGTGGAGTACGACGGCGGCACCGTCCGGGAGGCCGTCCTCCTCGGTGAGTGTGCACCCGGCTGCCCACACGTCGTCCGTGGCGGTGTGGGCGAGCTGCGTGGCGGGCGCGGGCAGTTTCACCGTCGTCCAGCGGGTGCCGTTCCAGTGCTGAGCTGTGGCGCTCTGGTCGGTCACCCAGACATCTGCCGGGCCGAGCACCGCCACATCGGTGAGATGGCTCGGCGGGTTGTCCACCTGCCGCCACCGGGTCCCGTCCCAGTGTGCGGCGTACGCGGCCCTGTTGCCCTGCCGGAACAGCCACACGTCGCGTGGCGAGGACGCTTCGAGACGGAACGAACCGCCTGTGTGGGACCCGAAGCCGGGCGGCAGCTTCTGCGGGCGCCAGGAGGTCCCGTCGAAGTGGAGCAGCGACACCTGCTGAGTGTCGATCCATCCCACGACAGGCCGGATGGCAACCGCCCAGGCATCTTTGGCCGAGGCGGCAGCGATATCGACGACGGACGACGAGAAATCCTTCGTGACGTAGTCGTAGGTCCAGCCACCGTGCTGCCCGCCAGGACCGGTGACAGGCCCTGCGCGGTGCTTCTTGGCGGATGTGCCGCCGCCCGAGCAGCCGGCCACCGCACAGACCGTCACCATCACCAGCCCCAGAGCCCTGGTGCGCCATCGCCCCATCCCGCTCACCCCCCTCGGTTTGCCGGGAGTCTACGGTCATCCATGCGTCATGGCGCCACCTCGTGACCCTGCCCTGACTGCCCCTGAGCAGGAGATGACTGCGCTGGTCGGCGGGTCCGCCTCGTAGGGGCGGATGAGGAACAAGTCGAACCGGACCGCGGCGGACAGGGCGGCGAGTGCGCCCTGTCGACCGATTCCCGGCAGCTGCGACCAGGACGACCACGGCGACCTGAATCAGGGCCGCGTTCGTGACGGACGGTTGCGCGCGGAAGTTGACGGGTGCGAGGGCCACGACGAAAGGTCCGGTCAGCGCCGCGAGGCGGGCGAGCCGGTCACGGAGGGGTGACGGGAAGCGGTGGCGCAGGGCCGGGACGGCATCGGCCGCCTGACGCTTTCTCGGTTGGCCTTCACGGTAGCTTGATGCCTCGTGGGGACGGCCGGTGAGGGCGGTGTCACATGTTCAGTGCGGAGGGGAGGGCGCGTCGGATGCGGCGAGGGAGAGACGTCCCTCCACCGGACCTTGAGCGCTTCGGTTTCTTCGCCGCCCGCCTGTGGCAAGAGCGAGTTCCCGCCCCGACCCCCGCCGGACAACGGGAACGCGCGGAGCGGGATCTGCCGACGCCGCGGCGGGCTGCTCGACGTGCCTCCAACCGCGGTGGGAACACGAAGCTGGCCCGACTGGCTGCCCGCCTTCGAAGAACCCGCCCCGTTCAGCCCGTCGGGAAGCCGGGCAGCCCTGCGAGAGGTTCAGGTCACCCGCATGGACCGACGATCCTTCCTAGTGCTCAGCAGCAGCACCCTGGTCGACCTCGCCGACCAATGGGCCCGCATCGAACCCCGCCACCTGCACCAGGCCCTCGACGGACAGAGCGTGGACAAGGAACTGCTCCAGTGGCTGGAGCACCGCTCCAGTGAACTGCGGGCCCTGTCCGCCGGGCCCCCATCCGCAGGTGGCCACACTCATCGACGCCCATCTGCACACCACGATCGACCTCATCGCCCAGGACCGCTACCCGCAGACAACCGGCCGACGCCTGCACGCCGTTGCCGCCGACCTCGCACACTGCGCCGCCTGGCTGCGCTTCGGTCGCACGGTCGCCCCAGTCGTCCGGAAGCCCTGAGGTTGTACGCGGCTGCACCACAAGGGCAGTCTCCTGACAGGAAACGCACTCGATGCTGTTTTCTTGAGTTGAAGGCGAAGGAGGCTGACGTTGTTTTCGACAGAGCGAACGGGAGCCACTGGGGCAACGGGAACGGGAGCCGCGTTGCTCCATCCTTGAACCAGGCGGACGCGACACAGGTTCGTGATCGGAAACGAGACTGAGAGCCACGTGACGTCGGAGTATCGGCGTGCCAAAATCCAGCGTATGCCAGTTCGATACCCGCGCTCTCTGCGCCCCGGCGACCGTGTAGGCACCACTTCTCCCTCGAGCGGAGTCGCGAAGGAGATGCGCGAGCGCCTCGATATGGCGATTCATGATGTGGAGGCGCGAGGGTACGAGGTCGTCGTCGGCCAATGTATGGACGGTTCTGGTCATGTGAGCGCTCCTGCCGCTGACCGCGCGCGCGAGCTGATGGCGATGCTGACGGATCCCGACGTCAGGGCCGTGGTCCCGCCGTGGGGCGGAGAGACAGCAATCGATCTACTGCCCCTGCTCGACTGGGACCGCTTGCGTGAGGCCGAACCGACTTGGCTCGTTGGCTACTCGGACCTGTCGACCATCCTCACGCCGCTCACTCTCCTCACCGGCACGGCGACCGTGCACGGCAACTGCCTTATGGAGACTCCCTACCGAGTGCCCGAAGGGCTCTCCTCGTGGCTCGACATCACCGCCGCGCCACTGGGGCACCGGTTCACCCAGACTCCGCCCGAACGCCACCGAGCTGCGGGCCGGGACGACTTCCGGACCCAGCCGGAGGTACGGGAGTTCACCCTCGACACCCCCGGCAGGTGGACCAGGCTGGACGGCGACGGCGACGTAGAGGTCGAAGGCCGCCTCATCGGAGGCTGCATCGAGACGCTGTGCAATCTTGCGGGGACGCCCTACGGGGACACCACGGCATTCGCTCGCGCGCACGCGCCGGAAGGACTGCTCATATATGTCGAAGCAGCAGAAGACAACGCCTTCACGATCTGCCGGAACCTGCACGGGATGAGGCTGGCGGGCTTCTTCGACAGGGCCAACGCGGTCATCGTCGGTCGAACCTCCGCGCCCGGCGGCAGCTCCCTCACACAGCATCAGGCCGTGCTGGACGCACTCGGGGTGCTGGACGTGCCGATCATCGCCGATGTCGAGTGCGGTCACGTCCCGCCGTACCTGCTCATCGTCAACGGAGCACGCGGCCGAATCGTACACACCTCAACCCGCAGCGAACTCACCCAAACCCTGGACTGACTAGCCCGGGAGGGTCTGTTGCAGCATTGGGGCAGGTCAAAGATGTCACCCGATCGTGCGGCAGACCCGATTCAAAGTCATCCCCCGACGCTGGGTCGTCGAGCGAACCTTCGGATGGCTGATGCACCACCGCCGCCTCGCCCGCGCCTACGAAACCCACCCCCACCGCTCCGAAGCCATAATCCACGTCGCGATGATCGACCTCATAAGCCGACGCCTCACCCGCGAATCCACCCCGAACTGGCGCGACACCTAACCTCGAACCAAACAACCTCACCGGAACGAAACGCTCTTTTAGGATCGGCCCATGAGCATGGCAGACGCCGACCGCATCGCCCTCGATCTCCTGGACGCCTACCTGGAAGACCTGTGGCGGGCAGCTGGCGAGCTCCAGCGGGGAAACCGGGCCGTCGTCCCCGAGGCGCCGCGCGAGCTGGTCGAGACCGCCGCGGACGGTGTGGCCACGGAACTCCTGCGGTGGGGGTACGAGGAGCTGGCCGGCATTCCGCGCTCGCCAGCCGACGTGTTCGCCCGGAGTGTCGGCAGCACGATCATGGAGCTGCGGCGGCGTCGCAGTGCCTGGAACGCGGCGGCCCTGCGTCTGTTGGACGACCCGTACGTCTTTCTCGCCACCGGTCCGCGCCGGCACGAGGACTGGGCCGAGGATGTGCTCGCCCTGATGCACCGGGAGGTCCCGGACCCGCGCGGCTGGCTGCGGATCGACGTCGACCGCACCAACGATGCCCGCTGCGCCGTGCCGGCGTACCCGTTCGAACCGCCGCTCGCAGCCGGGTTCCGGGACCGCCTGCACAAGCTGGAACCGGCGGGGGCCGTCACCGCCCTCGCCGTCATGGCGGAGGGGTGGGGTGACGATCGGCCCGTGCGGCACCGGTCGGAGCGCGACGCCCTGCTGGCCGACGCACGGTTCCTGCTGGACCGCTATGGCCCGGACGCCCGGTTCTGGACGAACGCCCGAGACGCGGCCTCGGACCCCGCCCGGGACTTCGTCCGAGCCGGCCTCAAGGGCACGAGGGTCCATGGGTTCATCACCGGCGAGTACATCAACGGCCTTGACCTGCTCGAAGATCTGGGCCTCATCGCCGTGTCCGGCGACGAGGTCGGGGTCTTCTGGTCCTTCGGCGCGTACTGACAGCCGCTCCCCGGGTACGCAGACTCGCCTCATAGGACTCCGTTAGGTCCTTCGGCTCAGCCTCTTTCTGGGCATGTTGGGTGGATGGACGCACATGAAGTGAACCGTGTCCGGGCGGAGTTGGCGTTATTCGTGGCTGACGTGTTCGCGTCGGTGCCGCACAGGGATCAGCGAGCCAAGGTGATGTTCGGCTTTCTTCTTTCAGTGGTTTTTAGTTGTGGGGTTTTCAGTGGAAACGCTGGGTCGCTGAGCTGGGGCTTGGTGCGTGTGCGCAGGCTGTGCTGAAGGTTTCATGCCGGGTTTTCGCTGAAGGGGCGCGGTGTATCTGCAGGTAAGTAAGCCGTTGACCTTGTAGATGGCACAGGCCCCGAACGGGGCGTCCTCACCAGGCGGTCGAGCAGGCCGAAGCGGTGCTGGGTGTCACGGAAGGCTGTGATGCCGGTAATGCTGTCGCCGGAGAACTCGACCACTGGAGGGCCCAGGGCCCAGGGCACGTAGCCGGTGCCGTCCGGGCGGGGCAGTACTGGCCGAGGGCGGGGGAGCCGTTCGGGGCCGGTCAGCCACGCCTGGTTGTCGAGCACACCACGCATCCACTTCGGGTACGGCGGCAGACACCACGTGGCATCGACATGGAGGAGCATGCTCAGCTCCTCCATGTCATCGCGGGAGAAGGCTGCTGCGTGCCGCGCGGCCAGCCCCCGGCGGACAGCCAGCTCAGCGCCGTGTGGGCGGTGATCCTGAGCGCAGGCGCGGTGACCTTGCGCCGTCGGTGTCCTGCAGGGATGCCTCGTGGCGCTTGCCCGTGCTGCCGGCTTTGGTGATTGTCTGCCGGCGCACGGCAGAAGGTCCACGTAGTTGTCCGACGTCAGCGGTGCTCGATTCCGGCAGCTTCGAGTTGCTCTGTCAGGCCGTCGGCGGAGATCAGCCCGGCACCACCTCGCTCCGGTAGGTCTCGCCCAGCCGGAGCGAGGAGTCTTTGTTACTCACTTTCGGGTGAGCGGGTCTGTGCTGGCGGGGTGGCGTGGCATGGTGCAGGGCTGCGACTGGCCTGTGTTTTCTAGGGGTGTGGGACTGAGGGGGCGTCAATCCGATTGATTCAGCCATTAAATGGTTGCTACAGGCGAATGTCACAGGAACCTGTGAAAATCATGATGACTGCCGCGCCGTCTGGACTTTCATGCGGAATCGCCGCACGCCGGCGGGCGGCGACGCGCATCACGGGATCGGCTCCAACGAGCCCGTCTAGAATTCCAGCAGGATTTTGCTGTCTGACCTGGTCTTTCGCCGGGTGGCGGGAGTGGAGCGTGACTTCGGTCGTGCGGGGACGGCCTTACGGAGACCGCCCCTCGATCGTGCGGCATCGCCGCAGCTAGTGACAGCGGCGGGCGACTGCTTGGCGTCGGCGGCGCCAGTTCGACCAGCTCAGCGCGTGGTGTCGTCCGCGGTGTCCGCTCAAGTTCGGGGGCCGGGCACGACAAGCTGCCAGGAGTCGCCGAACCCCGCGGCCTGTACTTCATGGATCCGGCTGGGCACGGCATGGAGATCATCACGTGGCCCTATGACAGCCACGAGCAGACGCCCACAACTTCGTGAGGCAGTGGTAGGCCGGGGAGTGCCCCGGCCTACCACTTGTCGGCGTAGTTCAACTGCCGTGAGTTTCCTGCGGAGTCCAGCCTGCTGGTGACCGTGTGTGGTCTCCAGCCGCGTATCGGCTCCACGTTCCGCCGGTCTCGTTGAGCAGGCGAGTGGTGGTCTTGTCGTGGTAGCCGAGAGCGTCTGCGACGACGGGAGCGGGCGTCTCAAGGAGTTGTTGCCGGATGGCGGCGCCGCGGGCGGCGGCCACTGGGACGCCGATCTCATTGAGGAGTGCGGACAGGTGGTCGGGGCGGCAGGGCTGGCCCGCACGGCGGCCAAGGAACAGCCAGGGTGATGCCTGGTTGGTGGCGGTGTTCATGTTGTCGCGGTCGGTGATGTAGTCCAGCAGCAGGGAAGCGGCCGGCTCGGGATGGGGGAGACCGGTTCCCGGAGCCGGAGGAGTACTGCTTCTCCGTCGTGCATGACGTCGTTGACGGTGAGCCGGACGATCTGGTTGAGAGGCTGGGCGTATTGTCCGGCCCGACGGCATGGTGCTCGGCCATTTCACCATCCGACGGCCAGGACGCCGAGGCCGCCGCTCAACTGCCGGGCCGTCCGGAACAGTCGTGGAGCTGTGCGACTTGTGCGGCGACCGCCCGCAGTTGCGCGACCTGTTCCCGGCCGGCTCGCAGTACGCCGGGCCGCCCGTTCTCGATTCCGCCTGCGAGCGGATCCACGTGCGCGTCCAGGCGGCTCGGCTCGGGTTCACCCTGCAGAGATTTGCCACATGTCGTTGTAACAATTACTGTTACGACGAGGTTGAGGGAGGTGAGGTCTGAGGTGAGCGCCAACAGCAGGCTGACCATCGCGGCGCATGCCCTCATGTGGATAGGGCTATATCAGCGTCGCGGTCACGAGGTCGCCACCTCTGAGCAGATCGCGACGAGCGTCAACACCAATCCGGTGGTGATCCGTCGCCTCCTGTCCGAGTTGCGCAAGGCCGGCCTCGCCGACTCGCGGCGAGGTGCAGGAGCAGGCTGGATGCTTTCCCGGGACCTGGCGGCGATCACTCTGCTCGACGTCCACGAGGCGATCGCCGCTGGACCGATTTTCGCTCTGCACCGCTCGGCGCCTGACCCCGAGTGCGTCGTGGGCCACGGCATAGGACCGGCGATGACCTCCGTCTACGGCGAGATCGAGGCCGCCCTCCGCAGGGAGTTGGCGAGAACCACGCTGGAGGACGTTCTGAGGGACGTACTCAAAGCCGCCTAGCCCGCCCCTGGTCTCAGTGGTGGCACGTTTCCGCGCCCGTCAATGTAACAATAATGGTTACCTCAAAGTTTCGGAGAACCCCATGGGACAGCTGGACGGCAAGACCGCCCTGGTAACCGGCGCCTCTACCGGTATCGGTCTGGCCATCGCGCGCAGGTTCGCCATCGAGGGAGCGACGGTCTACCTGACCGGCCGCCGCAAGGCCGAACTGGACACGTCTGTCGCGCAGGTCGGCAGCCGCGGGATCGGCATCCAGGGCGATGTGTCGCAGCTCGACGACCTCGACCGGCTCTTCGCCGAGATCACTAAGCGCAGCGGCAGTCTCGACATCGTGGTCGCCAACGCTGGCGTCGGGGACTACTGTCCGCTCGGCATGATCACCGAGGAGGAGTACGAAAAGACCATCTCCATCAACCTCAAGGGCACGATCTTCACCGTCCAAAAGGCCCTGCCCCTGTTGTCGCCCGGCGCCTCGGTGATTCTGCTCTCCTCCAGCGCGGCCCTGCGCGCCGCCCCGGGCCTTGGTGTTTACGCCGCCACCAAGGCCGCGATCCGCAGCCTCGCCCGCACCTGGGCCGCAGAACTGGCCGGCCGTGGGATCCGGGTCAACGCCCTCACTCCCGGCCCCGTCGAGACCCCCGGAGGTGACGAACTGCGGGCCACGTTCCCGCAGGGCGATCAGTCCGCGGTGGCCGAACCTGCCTCACCGACCCCGCTCGGCCGCGCTGGTCGTCCCGACGAGGTCGCTGCCACCGCCCTCTACCTGGCCGGAGAGCACAGCTCCTTCACCACCGGTGCGGAACTGCTCGTCGACGGCGGCGCCACCCAGCTCTAGAGATCTTCAATGGCTGAGGTTGCGGCGGTTGGAAGTTGCGGCCGGTCTTGGTGATGAGGCCGTCGATGAGGCCGGGCCGGGGAGCCGGCCAGGGCCGGTTGCTGATGACAGCCTCATCTCGGTGGCCTGCCGGCCCTCGAAGCTCCTCCGGCGAACTCACTCAACGGCGCCGTGACCGCTTCTTGCCACCGGTCTCGGTGGCCGTCGGCTCGCAGTCGGTAATAAAGGGCCTCCCGGCCCCCGTCATCGGCTGAGCCTGCGTGGTCGCCGATGTTATGCGCGAGCAAGTAGTGAGCGAAGATTACGCTGCCGGCCGGGCCGACCGCTTGCACTGGATCGCCGAGTTCGATCTTCGGGTACGGTCCGGGTGCCATGTCCTCAACTCGTCTGAGGGCATCCGCTCCCCGCACGGCGAGATACCGGCCGAACCTGAGATGAGTACCAGGCCACAGCCACAAGTTGCCCCGCCCGGGTGACGAGTGATCAGTGAGCCACGCACCCGTGAGCAGAGTGAAAGTGCCCGGTCGGCCGTCGGATTCCGTCGGTGTCAGCCCGTCGACATGAGGCCCTCCTGGGCGGTGCGGCCACGGGGGAATCGTGGTGGCCACCTGCACACCTTCCGGCCTCTGCATTCCGAGCCCACTACGGAGCAACTGCCTCGCCAGCTCCTGAATCCTTGTCTGGAAGAAGAAGTCGAGCAGTGGATGCCCCTGGTCTCCGAACTGCCGAAAGATGAAGTGCGGACCCGTATGTCCCTCGGCGGGAGGCTGGTTCGCCAACATGGCTGCAACCACCTTGCGTCCGAAGGTGATCTCTCGAGGAGTCAGCACGCCAGGGACCACGAGGTAGCCCTGCTGGCGGAACGTCGTCCTCATGTCCTCAGTGATCACGGTAGCCACCGCCTCAGTCCATCAACCGATAATCCTTGCGAGCAAGCGATTTACCTGGGCAGACATGGCGGTCACCACGGAGCTGATCTAAGGGAGCAATACGGACGATCTTCAAGGAGGCCCCGCACGGGCGCGGACCATCGCCAGGGGTCGTCATTTCTCACCAACATCGCCAAGCCGCCCACACTTCCGGCTGCCTCCCGAACCGGTCGACAGTTACTGCTGTTTGTGAACGCAGCCAGACGCCCAGTGCCCTGAGTGCGCCATGCCGCGACGCCATTACCGCTTAAGACGCGGAGCTGGACGCCCCGGTGGGATGAGGGAAGCGCAACTCCTGTGGCCCGCTCGAGTGCCGGAGGATCCGCTCATCGAGTCATCCCTCATACGCAGCTTGGGTGATATCTCGACCTCGCGTTGAACCGTCGAGCCTGGTGGGCGTCGAGTGTGTTCGGCGGTTCAGCCGGAGCGCAACAGTTGCCACGCGCCCTCCCTCTCCTGCGGCGCGCATCGCCAGGAGGCTCGGCTCTCTCGGGGCTCTCCTGCATATACGACTTTCGGCAGTACAGCGGGTCACGTCCGCTGGAGTGGTGTATTGACGGCCACTCGGTGATCTCGTTTTGAGGCTATGCGGTGAGTTCCGTGGGCAGGTCGGTCTCGCTGGT
>NZ_JBVJPM010000069.1:0-15362 GCF_055582645.1 Streptomyces sp. NPDC107517
CAGGGGCAGACTGTCTGGTGCGGTCATCGTGCTGATCTCCTTCGAGGCTTCGTCACTTCGAAGATCAGCCGGTGGCCGTTCATCTATGCGGGCACTATCCCGATGCCGGAGCAAACCCCCGGATCAGGTCGAACCCGTACACCACTTCCCTGGACGCAACCGGCAAGCCCCGGGCCGGGCGAAAGCGTCCGTCACCGGGTTCACACAGAGCATCCACGAACTGCCCATCGCCATGGGCAATGCGCAGGAGGCGCCCGGGGAGTCAGCTGGCTCAGGGCTGGTCAGGCACGACAGCCCCGCGCAAGGAGGCCGCCCTGCTGCTGTCGCCGGCGGGGGGTGCCCCGGATCGGTGGGTCCTGGAGCGGCGGGTCCTGGAGCAGGGCGACCCGGTCATGCGGCGGCCTGCTCGGCCGAGGCTCTGGACGAGTCCCGGCCGGATTCAGCTCCGGCGGCCGACCTTTGCCGACGAAGCCCGGACGATCACCCGCGGGTTCGGGGACACCGCCACCGACGGCGTGACCGTGTCCCCGCGAAGCCGCCCCAGCAACAGCTCCACCGCGTCGGACGCGGCCTGGTCCAGGTGCAGGTCGACCGCCGTCAGAGGCGGTTCACAGGTGCGGGCGCGCAGGCCGTCGTAGCGGGTGACGACCATGACGTCGTCCGGTACGGTCCGTCCGCTGTCCCGGATCGCCCGGACCGCGCCCACCGCGAAGGCATCGACCAGCGCGCAGACTGCGTCGACGTCCGGGTGCTCGGCGAGCAGTTCGGCGCACCGTTCGTACCCCGCCTGCTCACCGCCCGACTCCGGAACCCTCGCCATGATCGGCGCCCAGCTGTGCCGCTCGGCCACGCGCTCGTACGCGGTGAGCGCGTCGACGGACGAATGCCGCGAACCGGAGCCCACGATCAGCGCCGGCCTCACCGCACCCTGCTCGTGCAGGTGCGCCAGCAGCAGCTCGACCACCAGTTCACCGTGCAGGTCGACGTACGGCGCGTCCTCCTCGGCCGACACCGGCCTGCCGAGCGTCACGTACGGCAGCCCGCGCTCACGCAGCTGCGCGACCGCGGCGTCATCGACGTCCGGCTCGACGACGATGGCCCCGTCGATGTCGACGGAGTACAGCGCGGAACCCGACTGCACGGGCGGTACGAGCACCAGTGCGTAGTCGTGGAGGAGTGCGCTCTCCGCGGCCGCCGCCGCGACCTCCATGTAGAAGCCGAGCCGGGACGGCCCGCCCGCCACCGCGAACGGCATCGACGAGGCCAGCGCAATGGCCTTTGCCTGCCCACGCCGCAGCCGCTGCGCCCGAAGGTTGGGGCGGTAGCCCAGCTCCGCCGCGACCTGCTGGACGCGCTCCCGCGTCCGGGGATCGACCTTGCCGAGCCCGTTCAGGGCGTGCGACACGGTCGTGCGCGAAACACCGGCGACGCGCGCGACATCGGCGATCGTCGGCGGCCTCGGGCCGGGGGCGGAAGTAGCCATCTGCGCTGGGACTCCTCGCTGGCTTGGACGGTGGACAGGTCCATCTTCGCCGACGCGGCCCAGGGCGGGCATCGAGTCACGACGCACCTCTCTCCTGGCCGCCTGCCAAGATCGGACAGCGGCACGTCCGGGCGCGTCTGCAGCGCTCGGCTCCGGCGAGGTTCTGCGCACATGACCATTCCCCTCGGCCCCTCGGCCGGGTTTGTCCAAGGGCCGTCAGAGACCGACGAGTGCCTCTTCGCGAGGCCTTGACTCCCAGGTGAGGACGACACGGAGGCGGCTGGTGCGGTGGAGGCCGGCGCGTCGTTCGCAGCGGATGCGGAGTCGTTTGAACCGGTGCGGCCAGGCGAAGCCGCGCTCGACTGCCCAGCGGACCTTGCCGAGCCCAGAGCCGTGGATGACGCCGCTTCGGGCGACCTTAGGTTTGATGCCGCCCTTCCACCGCGGCGCCCGTACCTTTCGACGTCGTAGCCCCCGTCGGGGCTCTTCGAGTAGATCCACGGCGGGGAGCTCGCCGTCCACCGGTCCGCAGTGCTCGAGCTCGTCTTCGCGGGCCCGGCGGATGGGGCCCGCAACGGGGTGAGGCGAGCCAAGTTGCATGGAGAGGGTGGAGACCGCTGCCAGGTGGTCGCAGCGTGATGCGGGTGGCCCCGGCGGACACGTTCGAGTCCTCGATGCGCCACATCGCGCAGTGGTTCGGGCGGGTGCAACCACGGTGCCGTGAGCGAGAGGGTCTTGATCTCTGTGTGAGTGAGCCCCGGTGGTGACGCTTCTTCTGTGTCTACTGATTCTCGGTGACCGGTCGCCGTAATAGCAGCTCGGGTGCCGATCGCTTGATCGCCTCCTTCCAGTTGTGCGTCCGGCCGGTGGGATTGCGCCGGTTCGGCTGGCGATCGCGGATCACGGAGGTAGAGCACCTTCAGGGCTGATTCCTCGTAGGGGGAAGTGTCCGCACCGACGAGTGGCCTGAGACAAGCCGGATTTGAGGCTCTCGATCACGTTCGCCGTGTGGGCGATCACGCGGATCTCGGGCGGGAACCGCAGGAACATCACGAAGAGTTCCCAGCTGCGGCGCCAGACTGCGATCAGGGCCGGGTAACGCCTGCCCCACAGCTCCTCGAACTCGGCGAACCCGGCTGCGGCGGCGTCCTCGGTCGCTGCCATGGAGACCTGGCGGAGTTCCCTGGCGATCTGCGCCCAGTGCTTGGTGGAGGCGGGTGCCGAGGGTTGCCCCGACGGTAGCGGCCGTCTTCGCCGTCGCGGGTGAAGTGGTGCGAGACGAGAATCTGCGGAGCCAGGGCGAAGGCGCGGCTATCGCGGCAGCTGATGTACGACGGGATCCCGCCACAGTGACGCAAGAAGGCTCTGTCGTACGGAAGTTGGGTGTGGTGAGGTTGTGTCGAACATCCGTACCTTTCAAGGGGGATCGTTGAGACGCACGCGTATAACGACGGCGCTTCGCTGCCTGGCAGTGGGCGCCGTTCTTGCTGTTATGGCGGGATCGGGGACGGCTTCGGCTGCCGGCTCGCCTGGGGACGCGGATCCGATGGCGCCGCCACCGCAGGTCCACGGCCCTGAGAAGGCGGGCCTGGCAGCGGCAGGGTCGCGGCCGGTGTCCGGCAAGTCCCCGTCAGCGGGGCCGCAGTTCAAGAAGTCCGGCAGCGCCTGGCGGGTCATCGCCCCGGAGGCCGTCCTGCGCAACACGGTCACCGACGCGGACGGCGACAAGTCGACGCTGACGTTCGAGGTGTGGACGGCCAACGCGGACGGCACACCCAAGGCCAAGGTCAAGCTGACCGACGCCAACCCGTACGGAGTGCTGGTCTCCCCGTACACCGCGTCAGGGGCGCTGGCCAAGGTCCAGATCGACTACGGGGTCCTGGATCCCAGGACGCTGTACACGTTCCACACCAACGCCTTCGACGGCAGCCTGTACGAAACGACCTGGTCGCCGTGGACGACGTTCCGCGTGGATCCGTACGCGACATTTCCGGTCGCTCAGTCGTCCTCGACGATCGACCCGCTCAAGCAGACGACGGACGAGTTCACCCGAACCGACCCGGACGGATCCGCGACCGCTGCGGCCCGGACGGCGGCCGCATCACCCTCGCTGTCGGACTTCGACAAGAAGGACTGCTCCAAGCCGGACAAGCAGGACCGGCGCGTGTGCTTCACGCTGAGCAAGCCAGGCAAGGACGGAAAGCCAGCCAAGGACGGTAAGGCCGAGCGGCCCAAGCCCGGCAAGACGAAGAAGACCACGCAGACTTTCACCGCCGGGGCTGCTGCCGATGGCACTCCGGGCGGCAACGACGCGGTGGACCTGGTCGACTGGTGCACCCCTGCCGGGGACGGTCTGGACTACATGACCCGCACCGAAGCCTGCCTGAAGGACCTGGGCGAAGGCGAGCTGTGGTTCTTCGACTCCGACCCGGAGAAGCCGGCCATCGGACGCGGCACGTTCAAGTTCGAGCAGCGCATGAAGACGTACCGCAACAAGTCGGAGAGCGGCAGCGACTTCGCGGAATTCGACCAGCAGATCGTGATCATCCCCACCTACATCGACCCCGCCCTGGAAGGCGTCACGATGAAGTGGAACGTCGGCTCGTCGTGCACGTCGTGCGACGTGGCGCCGATCCAGTGGGTCGATGACGGGGCCAACCCGACCGTGGGCGCCCACTGGGACTACGACCCGCTGGGCGGCTACTACGGACGGTGGGGCACCGTCGTCACCCGGTGGACCGGGACCGGCAAGGAGCAGATCGATCTGGACTGGTCGATCACCGCGTCCGTCGATGCCAGCAATTCGCTCGACGCCACGGCCGACTTCGGCAGCAGCGGCATCAGCCAGGTCCGTGAACTGGCCCCCCGCTGCGACGACATCACCCGTGGCGCGGTCACCCCTGGCTGCGTACTGCCGTTCTTCAAGCCGACGTACACGGTCGACACCAACCTGTACCCGGCAGCCGGTGCCTACTACTGGCTGATGCAGGAAACCATGCCCGACCATGCCGGATCGGTGCGGTGGGACAGTCTGCTGCACTACCTGGGCCCGGACACCACCGAGAAGAACCCGAATACCGGGGCGCCCTGGTCATCGGGTGACAGCCGGGGCGTCGTGTGCCCCACCAGCTGGACCAAGCATCCCGCCGATGACGTCGTGGGCAACACCGACTGCGACGAGTACGCCCCCGCGTCCACGCACGAAAGCGGTGGATTCCCCGGCGGCGTCAACCAGGTCAGTAGCGGCGACAAGTGCGCGCAGCTGTTCACGGACTGGGCGTTCAACGGGGTGGGCAACGGGTCGGACGACTTCGGTCTGTTCGCCGATACGCGTACCGCGACCAACGGGCCGGCCGGCACCGAGCGCTGCGGGCGCGCTGCGATCGACTCGTCCCAGAACCAGGGCGCGTTCAGCAAACTTCAGCCTTCGGTGTGGCGACTGCTGGACGATGACGGATTCTTCGTCGACAACCCCGGCTTCAACCACTGCTCGGGGGTGGCCACGACCTGCGCTTGGCGCCAGGTCTGAGTAGCGTTTGAACACGACAAGGGGAGCGGACAGAAATGTGTCCGCCCCCCTTGTCGTCTACGTCAGCCGGTCCACGGCCGCCACAGGTCCGCCTCGTCCAGCGCGACCGGCGGTCCCCACACCAGCCGCTCGCCTATCAGGCCGGGCCGGTAGCCGGTGGCCAGCTGTGGGTTCTCCAGGGTGTCGGCGATGTCCTCGAGGAACATCGTCAACGACACGTCCTCGACCGTGCGCACCCCCGTGTCGTCCCAGTGTCCGATCTCTCCGGTCTCCGCGTCGATGAACCGGCCGTAGCTGGTGTCGGTCACCGACCACGAGCAGAACGGGATCCATGTCGCTTTCCAGATCGGGGACTCGGCATCGCCGCTCTGCTGCTGCCACTGCGATTGCCACCGGTAGACCCTGCCCGCGGACTCCAGCGGCAGTAGCGCCCACCCGCCTTCAGGCAGGAAGCAAGCCGCCGTGGTGTCCTGGCCGCCGGCACACAGCAGCCACAGGGCGCGCAGCTCCACCGGGGCGCGGACGCCCATGTCGTGTTCCAGGGCTGCTATGTCGCGCTCGGTCGCTGCGGGCAGAAGCGCCGCGTAGGACGCAGGCGCGTTCTGTTCAAGCCAAGCGGTGATGCGCTGCCAGGCTTCGGTCACCTGCCGGGCGGCGAGCCGTTCCAGCTTCGGGTCGGGGACGGGCGCGGGGGTGGAGGCGGTGTTGTCCGTCGTGGGGGCCGGGCCGGTCGCGGTGACGTCCTGGATCTGGAGCTGTCCCTCGTCCAGAAGGGGCGGGCCGTAGGCGTAGCGCACGGTCAGAGGCGGGCAGTCGTCGAAGGCTTCGCCGTCGATCGTCACGGTGTACAGGGCCAGGTTGCCCGTGGGCTCGCCCAGTTGAGGGTCGTCCTGCAGCTGCCTGCCGAGAACCTTGACCGCGTACAGGGCGCCGTGGCCCAGCTCAATGCAGCGGTCGCGTATGTGCGCCGGTATCACGGTCGTCACGGGGCCGTGCCTCCTTGGGGTCGTGGGGTGCTGTCTGCAGGGATGATTCCCCACGTGAGCGGCTGCATGATGCGAGTCGAGCCTGCTGGTCGGCGCACGCACAAGCCCCGGGATCCTGGCACGGACACCAGCCGCAAAGCAGCGGGATGATCGTGTGCTCTCTGTTCCCCGGCCTGTTCGCGTGCTCGCGCAGCATGCGCATGACGGTGGCGGGTGAGGGGCGCCGTCCCTTCGGCCGGCCTTCGCTGTTGCGAGATGCTGAGCTGCTCCAACTCGTCCAACTCCTCCCCGACGTTGCCCTGGCTGTCGGGGTCAGCTAACACCATTGCGGCTCAGGCAGCAGCTGCGGCTATGAGACCCCTGCCTCCCTCCGCCGGACTGGCAAGAAACGACTCGAGAACCTTCGGCCGGCTGATGCACCACCGCCGCCTGGCCCACGACTGCGAAACCCACCCCCACCGCTTTGAAGCCATAATCCAGGTCGGGATGTTCGACCTCATATGCCGCGGACTCACTCGCGAATTCACTCCGAACTGGCGACACCTGAACCTCGAAGCAAGCAACCTCGCCTGGACAAAACGCTCCTTCAGTAGGCTGACGCGTCGAGCAAAGGAGCACTGCACATGAGTTCCGCGGGTCTGTGCAGCGATCGGCTCTGTCTCGCTTTCGGTGGTGACGCAGGGTGCCGCTATCCGAGGAGGATCATGACTGTTTCGACGGCCATAGTCCGCCTCTCAGGCGGGAGCGTCCGCCCGACCACTTGATCCACCGCGACCACCCTGGAGTGTCAGCGTTGTCTACAAACCCGCCCACCGACTCCCTCTCCACCCATGCCGTCGGATCCGCGCGCCCGGGTGCCACAGAGTCCCAGGCGCAGGCCGTCTGGTCAGTGATCACCGGCATGTACGCGGCCTACGCCCGTCAGGACCGGACTGCGATCGACGCGTGCCTGGACCCGGACGCGACGATCTGGGACTCCGCCACCGCCCGGTTGCTGTGCGGTAAGGCGGATTTGGACCGTGTCCGTGACGAACGTCCCGCATCGGGTGTGGGACCTGAGGAGACGGGGCTCGATGCCTTTGACCCGGTGATCGATGTCTTCGGCGACCTCGCGCTGCTGCGGTACTGGCTGCGCGTCGACTTTGCACCTGATGCGTCGGGCGCGCCGCTGCGGCCGGAGGTCGTGCGCAACACCGCCGTGCTGCGCCGCTCCATGGGCCAGGACTGGCGCATCGTCCATCTTCACGAGGACGTGCAGCAGGCGGGCGGCGGCTTGGGCGACCAGGTGCGCTGATCACGAGGGTTGGTACCGCTTGCGGCGCTTAACCCCGCGGTGTGCGTCACGCATGGTCCATGCTTTTGGATCGTGCGCGACGCACACATTGTGTGCGGCCCCGTCTGGTTAGCGTCCGTCCATTCCCCGAGACAGCTGGGAGGCGGCATGACATACCGGGTGGCTATGGACATCGGTGGCACTTTCACCGACGTCGTCGCGTACGACGAGATGCGCGGCACCTACTTCGCGGCGAAGGCTCCGACGACACCGGGCGATTTGGCGGAGGGCGTCTTCGCCTCGCTGGGTCGTGCCGTGTCGGATCCCACCGCCATCTCGTTCTTCGTGCACGGCACCACGCAGGGGCTCAACGCGCTCCTGGAGCGCAAGGGCGCCAAGGTGCTGCTGATGATGTCCGAGGGAATGCGGGACGTCTATCACATCGCCCGCGGCAATCGCGATCGAATGTTCGACCTTCACTACCGCAAGCCGGTGCCGCTGGTGGACCGGTACTCGACCGTGCAGGTCGGTGGCCGGCTCGACTGGCAGGGCGCTGAGCTGCGGCCGCTGGACGAGGCCGCGGTGCGGGCGGCCGCCCGGCGGGTACGCGCCGAGGGGTATACGGCGGTGTCCGTGTCGTTCCTGTTCAGCTATGTCGACCCTCGGCACGAGCTGCGGGCCGGGGAGATCTTGCGCGAGGAGCTGGGCGACGAGGTGATGGTGGTGCTCTCGCACGCTGTCGCGGGTGAGTGGCGTGAGTACGAGCGGACTTCGTCCGCGGTTCTCGATGCGTACACAGGACCGGTCGTGCGCCGCTACCTGGGCCACATCGAAGAACGGTTCTCCGAGCATGGTCTCGGCGTCCCGGTGCAGGTCATGCAGTCCTCGGGAGGGGTCGTCAACGCCTCTTTCGCTCGCTCGCACCCCTTGCAGACGCTGCTGTCCGGGCCGGTCGGCGGCACCATGGGCGGTGTCGCGGCGGCGGGCCTGCTGGGCTGCGCGAACGCGATCTGCGTCGACATGGGAGGCACTTCCTTCGACGTGTCTTTGGTCCTCGACGGCCGGCCCGACATCTCCAACGAGGGCACGGCTGACGGCTTCCCGGTGCTGATCCCTCTGGTGAACCTGCACACGATCGGTGCGGGCGGCGGATCTCTCGCATATGCGGAGGGGGGCGGTCTGCGGGTGGGCCCCGAGTCGGCAGGCGCCGTGCCCGGGCCCGCCTGCTACGGACGCGGCGGGACCCGGCCCACGGTGACCGACGCCAATGCGGTACTCGGCCGTGTCGACCCCGACTGGTTCGCGGGCGGCCACATGACACTGGATGTCGCGGCCGCACGGGCCGCTGTGGGGTCCCTGGCCGACGAACTCGACCTGGACCCGCTCGCTCTGGCCGGCGGCATCTGTGACGTCGCCAACGCGAAGATGGCGCAGGCTATCCGCACGCTGACCGTCGAACACGGCCGCGAGCCAAGAGAGTTCACCCTTCTCGCGTTCGGCGGCGCGGGCCCCATGCACGCTGTGGAGATCGCCCGGGAGCTTGGCGTCGAGGAGGTTGTGGTTCCGCTGTTCCCCGGGGCGTTCTCCGCTTGGGGCATGCTGGGCACCGCCGTGCGGCGCGACCTGACCCGGCAGTTCTTCACCCCCGGCGACGCGCTCGACTGCACCGCGCTGGCCGACGCCCTCGGCGATCTGGGCACCCAGGGTCTTTCCGCGCTCGATGAGCAGGGCGTCTCCGCCGAGCGCCGCTCCGTCGAGCACGCCGTGGACATGCGCTACGAGGGCCAGGACTACACGTTGACCGTGCCGCTGACCGGTGCCGACGAGCCGCTCTCGGACGGCTTCCTCGCCACGGTCTCCGCCCGGTTCGCCGCGCAGCACGAGCAGCGTTACGGGCATGCCACGCCCGAGGCGCCGGTCGAGTTCGTGACGCTGCGCACCACAGCGCTCGGCGCCCCGCCCTCCCAGGAGACCCGGCCGTACACATCGGAGGCGGGCGACAGCCCGTGGGCCGGCCGTACCAAGCCCGTCGTCTTCGGCGGCAAGACGCACGACACCCTTGTGCTCCGGCGTGAACACCTCGCCGTCGGTGCGCAGTTCAACGGTCCGGCGGTCGTCGTCGAGGCCACCTCCACCACCGTCGTCCCGCCGGACGCGCTCGTCACCGTCGACGCGAACGGCTTCCTCGTGATCAAGCTCGGAGGCGCCGCATGAGCTCCCCTGCAGAGGCCGTCACCGACCCGGCCCGCACCATCGACCCCATCACCACGGAGATCATCCGCTGCGCGCTGCTCCAGGCCGCGGAGGACATGAACACCACGCTGATCCGCTCGGCGTACACGCCGACGATCTACGAGGCGAAGGACTGCGCCGTCGCGTTGCTCGACCGGGACCACCACGTCCTCGGCCAGTCGTCGGGTCTGCCGATCTTCCTCGGCAACCTGGAGGAGTGCACCCGCGCCACCGAGCGCATGTACGGCCGCGACGTGTGGCGCGAGGGCGACGTCTGGGTACTCAACGACTCGTACATCGGCGGTACGCACCTCAACGACGTGACGGTCTACGCGCCCATCCACGTCAGCGGCGAACTCGTCGGCTTCGCCGCGTCCCGGGCGCACTGGATCGACATGGGTTCCAAGGACCCCGGCGGCTCCATGGACTCCACAACGATCTATCAAGAGGGTCTGCGCATGGGCCCGTTGAAGATCTATGAAAGCGGTGAGCCATGCGTGCTGACGCAGGATCTGATCGCCCGCCAGGTGCGGTTCCCGCAGCCCACGCTCGGTGACATGCGCGCACAGGTGGCCTGCGCACTCACCGGCGCGCGGCGGCTCGCGGAGATTGTCGAGCGCTGGGGCACCGACACGCTCGCAGCCGCCCGGGACGCCATCTTCGAGCAGACCCGCCAACTGGAGCGCGCGCAGATCGCCGGCATACCGGACGGGGTGTACGAGGCCACTGGCCGCCTGGACAATGACGGCATCGACCTTGACACCCCGCTGCACGTCACCGTGTGCGTCACGATAGACGGCGATCGCATGGTCATCGACGTCACCGACTGCGCGGACCAGGCGACCGGGCCGGTCAACTGCGGTGCGGCGCAGACCGTCGCGGCCTGCCGGGTCGGTTACAAGCTTCTGGTCAGCGGTGAAGTCCCGCTCAACGGCGGTTCGTTCGCCCCTTTGGAGGTCGTGACGCGGCCCGGGTCCATGCTGGCCGCGATCGAACCGGCGGCCTGCCAGTACTACTACTCCCACCTCGGCCTCGTCATCGACTTGGTCGTCAAGGCTCTGGCGCCCGCGATGCCGGAGCGTGCCGCGGCGGCCTCGTACGGGGACTCCATGATCGTGCAGTTCACCGGCCTCGACCCGCGCAGCGGCAAGCTGTTCGTGTCGCAGGAGGCGACGGTCGGCGGCTGGGGTGCCTGGGAGGCCGGTGACGGCGAGACCTGCCTGATCAACAACGTCAACGGCTCACTGCGGGACATGCCTGTCGAGGTCCTGGAGACGCTGTTCCCGGTGAGGGTCGAGCAGTACGCCGTACGTCCCGACTCCGCAGGCCCCGGGCGGACCCGGGGTGGCCATGGGGTCGTACGCGAGTACGTCTTCACCGCCGACCAGAACCTGTCCCTGTGGTGGGAGCGGTCGGTCACGCCGGCCTGGGGACTGTTCGGTGGTGCGGACGGGGCCGCGCCCCGGGTGACCCTCAACCCGGGCCGCCGTGAATCCCGTTCACTGCTGAAGGCGAACGCGCTCCCGGTGCGCCAGGGCGACGTGCTGCGCTGTGAGAGCGGCGGAGGCGGCGGCTACGGTCCGGTGTCCGAGCGCGCCGCCGATGCGGTGGCGCAGGACATCCGGCAGGGAGTGCTCACCGCGGAGCACGCCCGGGAGCGCTACACCAGCTGACACCGGGTACGGGCCGGCGGCCAACGACGGTGCCGGGCAGAGAAGATGACTCTTCCCTGCCTGGTGTCACCGTCGCTCACCGGCCCTCATCGAGCAGCACCTGGCACGCGACATGCAGCGGAAGCCGCAGCTCCGGGTCCTCCAGATCGCAGCCCAGGGTGCGCAGCCTCTCCAGTCGTGCCGTCACCGTGTTGCGGTGCACCCCAAGGCGGGCGGCCGCGGCCGAGGGGGCACCACCGACGTCGAGCAGGACGGCCAGCGTCCGCAGCAGCGTGCCGTCGCGGTCGGCGGCGAGCAGCGGGGCCAGCAGTGCGGCAGCCGGCCGGCGCAGCGCGTCGCGGGGCAGCGCCGCGAGCAGTTGGGCGGATCCCGCCCGGTCCGCGCGTACGACCGTGCCCGGCCGGGCGACCCCGACAGCGGCGACGGCGTCGTCGAGCGCGGGCCCCAGCGCAGCGAGGCTCTCGAGCGGGCCCGCGACAGCCCCGGCCACCGGCCAGGGCAACGCGGCCTCGGCGACCGCCGCGGCCAGGCGCCGTTCCGCGCGTACGAGGGCTTCAGCCGGTGGTTCGTCCCCTTCCAGGGTGCGCCAGCAGACCCAGACGTCCCGGTACGCGACGAGCGGGCCACCGATCCCGGCACGGTTCCACCACGCCGTGAGCAGCGGTCCGGTCTCCGTCGACGGGGCGACTCCCCGGCGCAGCGCGTAGGCGAGGAGCGGCCCGTCGGTCGCCCAGCCGAGCGCGACCGCCGAGCTCAGAACCGGGTCGGGTTCGCTGTCCGCCGCAACAATGCCCGTGTCGGGCACGTCTCGATCGAGCAGCGTCCGCAACAGGGCTGAGGCCGCTCGCTCGGACCGCTCCACGCCGAGCCGTTCGCCGGCGGCCCAGGCGGTCAGCGGAGCCACGGCCAAGTCCAGGACTTCCGCCATCGTCGTGGCCCAGTCCGGAGCGCGGGACTGCGACCGCGCCGTCAAGGTGGCCAGCTGCCCGCCGTCGGGATCACGCACGGATACCCGCACGCTCACGGAAGCGGGTGCGGTGTGCAGGGCCGACGCACGCCCGGCGAGGAGGGCGCCGGACGGGCCGGTGAGCGCCACCGAGGTGCGGGGCAGCACGTCCTGCAGGGCCGCCAGTACCTCGGCCGGCCGGTGCCCGGCCCCCGCGATCCGGTGGGCGGCCCGGGCCGTCAGCGCCGCCCGGCCCGCCTCCGGCTGGGCCACCGCGGAAGCCAGCAGTACGGCGGTGTCCAGCGGTTCGCCCTCGACGAGGAGGAGAGAAACACCGAGGCGGTCGGCCAGTTCGCCCACCGAGCCGGCACGCACTGCCGTCGGTGCCGCCACGACGCACGCCGCCGCGTGCTCCCACGCCTTGCGCAGTGCCATCTCGACGGTCCACGCCGCCGATGCGACGTGCCCAACCAGCACCACAGCTGTCCCGGGCTGCAGTACGTCGAGCGACTCGACACGGTCCACGATCCGAACAGACAGGATCTCGGTGGGCGAATCGGCAGGGCCGTACACGGTCGTCTCGGGCAGCGGGCCATGTCGCAACAGCTCGACCAGAGTCAGCGGGCGGGTCATGGCAGCGCTCCGACCGCTCCAGCCAGAGCGCGCCCTTCAGGAGTGTGCCAGGCGGGCGCCGCCTCGATCACGACCACGTCGACGGTCAGGCCCGGGAGAGCGCGTTCGACGTCGAGCACCCGCCCGTCGGCGCCGGTGACCAGCAGGATGTGATCGGGTGCGGCCGCGACGACCGCGCCGTCGGCCAGGGCGAGCAGCACTTCGTTGTGGGCTTCCAGACGGAACCGGCGCCGCAGTCCCTCTTCCTCGTCGACCAGGACGCTGGTGGGCCGCGACGGCAGAGTGACGGACGCGGCGGCGCTGTCTGGTCCGTACGGTCCGGGCGACGGCTCCAGGGCGACGATCCTGCCCCGGCACAGGCGGCGGGGCCGCCAGGCGGCGAAGCGGGCCGCCCCCTCCAGGGAGCCGACCTCGATCGCCCGGCTGACCGTTCCGTGCACGAGGGCTCCCGCCAGCACTGCCCCGTCCACCGGATACCCGGCGGCGACCGCCCAGCCGCCCGCGGCCAGGACCAGGGGACGTACCAGTTCCTCCACGCTGCTGCGCGCGCACTCCAGGGTGATGACGTCGCCGCCGGGTGTGGCCAGGGCCAGGGGCGCCGCGTGCGCGCCGGCCAGGGTGAGTAGGGTCTGTTCGAGCATTGGGAGCACACGTCCGCATCCGTCGCCGTCGACGAGTGGCAGACCACAGCGGGCGGCCGTGGCGAGGGCGATCAGGGCGTTCTCCGCGGCGGTGTTGAGCGGCACAATGGCGCGGGCGCGGCGTCCGGTCGTCCGCTCGACGGCCCGCACGGCCCGCACCGGTTCGTCACCGTTGGGCAGTGCTTCGGCGAGCGCGGCGGACGCCCCCGCCAGGGTGACGGCGAGACAGAGCCCATCGGGCGCGACCCGGTGGGCCGGTATCAGCCGCACGGGGCCGTGGGCGGCGAGTTCGGCGGCGGCCCAGTCGAGGGCCACCTGGT
The DNA here is from genome assembly GCF_055582645.1 of Streptomyces sp. NPDC107517. Classification (NCBI taxonomy): domain Bacteria; kingdom Bacillati; phylum Actinomycetota; class Actinomycetes; order Kitasatosporales; family Streptomycetaceae; genus Streptomyces; species Streptomyces sp. NPDC107517. Next base: position 13,717 of record NZ_JBVJPM010000069.1, read on the forward strand.
AGGCGGACTCCTCCGTGCCCGCGGCGAGCACTCGCGCGCCGACGGCCAGGTGGGCCAGTTCGTCCGGTCCGATGAGTCGGTTCTCGGCACACGTCATGCGACAGCGTCCATGAGGGGTTCACCCGCGGCCTGCACGGTCACGCGGTGCACTCCGGCCGGCAGGTAGGCGACCGGAGCATGGGTGAGCGACCGCACCCGTACGGTGGCGGGGGCGGCGCCCGCCGCGATGGCCCGAGACAGTGCCTGGTCCCGCGTGGAATCCATCAGGTGTTCCAGCTCCGCCCTGCCTGCGGCCAGTACGATGTGCTCGATCTCGGCGCGACAGTCGGCGTGGGTGCCATGGCGGGCCGCGTCGAACCGCCCCTCGGCGCCAGCGCCACCGCCGGTGTGTACCACCGACGCTCCTGGCACCCGTTCTGCCAGCCGTGCGACGACGGCATCGATCTCGCCGGCGCCTGCCCCTTCGACCCACTCGGTCACATCCGGGGCGCCCAGATGTACGCGGACGCCCAGGGCCCCCGGGTAAGGCCGCTCGTGCCGCACGGGCTCCCCCTCGACCACGGTGAGGCAGCGGACGGAGCGGGCACCCGCATCCACCACGATGGCCTGTCCGCTGCCCGCGCGCGTCACCGCGCCGCGGGCGGCGCACGAGGTGGCGGGTGAGGTCGCGATGACGGGATGCCGACGGAAGTAGTCAGCGGACACCAGCCCCCCGCTGTCCCGGGCGAACAGCAGCGGGGCGTCGATTCCGGCGGAGCGCAGGGCGCGTCGGCAGTCCCGTACGAGGTCCTCGGCCCAGCCGCCGAGCGCCGCGTTGAGGATCGTTGCGTTCTCGCGTTCCCGAAGGCCAGGCGAGCCGATCTCGTACGAGAGGCTGAGGGCCGCGTCCGGGACGGCTTCGGCAATGATCTCGGCCGCCTCCAGTTCCGGCCCGGGCACGGTCGGAGCGCCCGCCGCACTCAGGGCGAAGACGGTGACCCCGGCCGCGCGGGCACGGTGCGCGAAGGCGGCGACGGCCCGCCGGTCGAGCGCGGCCAGCGGCCGCCCCGTCACGGAACTGCCGCCGGCCACGACCTCGTACGGCCCGGCCACCTCCGCGCGTACCGACTGCGGCCAGCCGACGAGCGGGCCGAGCGCGACATGGGAGTTCGGTGAGATCCGCAGCACCGCGACGCGACGCGGCATGGGCGGCCTGCGGGCCAGGTCGGTGACCACGGCGACGGCCCGCACTCGGCCGGGCAGGGGACCGAGCCGTGCCAGGACGCGGCTCAGGCTCACCGCCGTCGTGGGCGCGCTCGCCACTACTGCCTCGGCCTCCACCCGGTCGGCGTGGCCCGGGCCGGCGAGAACAGCCGCGGTCGTCGCGCGCCCCACATCGATTCCGAGTCTCACCTGGTCATCTTCCCATCGCACCCGACGCGGGCGAGCCGAGCCGCCCGGCTACCGGTATTCATTCGCAGTGCTGCGGCCTTCGGCCGGGGGTGAAGCGAATCCTATGGTTGCAACGCGGAGCGTCGGGGTGGCGTTCCGGCGGAGCCGGACTCTGCTTCTTGACGGTGATGGATCGCTCGTATGTTCCCGGTGACGACGTGGGTTCGACTTGCCTAGTGTGATCGTCATGCAGCTCCGGTACGCCTTCAGGTTGT
>NZ_JBVJPM010000070.1:0-14139 GCF_055582645.1 Streptomyces sp. NPDC107517
CACCCGTCGAATACGAGACCAACTACTACAGCGAGACCACAAAACCCCAGGTCACAGTCAAGATCTAGAGTCTCGATCGAACCCGGAACGGTTCAATCGGGCCCTGTTCGGCTGGGTTCAGCTGGTGCGTTCGACGGACAATTCCTCCGCTGGGGCCACCTTCGACATGGATCCGTTCTACCTGTTTGAGGATGCGCCGTCGCCGTATGCGTTCTTCGGTATCAACCCAACCTTGTTTGATGCGCCGTCACGGGCAAGGCGGTCTCCAATGACCTGGACGGCCCACAGCTACCTGGCATGGACACCGGTGTCTGACACGGAACGCCGCGTTCTGCCGCTGGCCGGCTTCTCCTGGGGGTTCGACATCGACTCGGCCGGTCGCATCACGTTGCAGCCGGTTCAAGCACTGACAGCTGTGATCTGGGACGCACACGTGCCCTACCTCAACTCGTCGTACCCAGGCTGGGCATGCGATCAATGGCAGCCCGCCCAGTGAAGCCCTGACAGCCTCGCGCCTTCCAAGAGGGCGCTCCAGGCTGATCACGCCGCAGGTTGTTCCAGGTGGACGGTGCCATGAGGGCAGGGATCCGTGCCGGGCGGAACAGTTCCCGATCGCGCGCTGCGCGGGCCCCGGTGGTACCCGAGAGCACCTCCTGGACCGCCTGCCGGCTGGGATTGGGGCGGTGCACGAGCGACATGACGGTCACTTCATCTCGGACGGGACCCCTCCACGGTGACCGGCGCGAAATTGGTCGCGGTAATCGCGACAGAGGCCCGCGGCCCGGCTCGGGGAAACACGGGTCACGGGCCTCAGCTGGGGTCCCCGCTCAAGGGCTGCCGAACGTCAAGCCGGCGTACGTCATCTTCGGGGTGAGCAGGTTGAGTTCGGCGATCCGCGCGTATTTCTCCTCAGTGCTGTGACCGTCCCAGGGGTAATCCTCCACGGCCGACACCCGCAGCCCGGCGAACACGTCCGTGTCGTCCCGGTGGATGTGCCACGACAACTGGGGCGTTCACGAGAGCACCTGATCAGGCAGGACTCGACGCCGTGAAGGTCGCTTCCCGCGGGCTGAGTGATCGTTCCCCGCGGAATGCCCGTCATCCGCCGCGAAGCCGGGATACGCGCTGACCGCTTGATCACTGGGCTGTCTTACGAACACACTGCACCAGTGAGCTCCGACCTGCCTGCATTCCGCTATCACCCGGATCCAGTCGCCAGCGGGTCCATCCGTGAGGGCGTCGAAACGTGCGCGTGCTGCGACCGTGCCACGGGGTGGATCTACACCGCGACCTTCTACACCACCCAAGAGGTCAGCGGAGGCTTCTGCCCCTGGTGCATCGCGGACGGCAGAGCGGCCGAACGGTTCGCCGGCGAGTTCATGGACTCCTACGGACTCGACGGCGTCAGCGAGGAGACCCTGCACGAGGTCACCCGCCGCACCCCCGGCTTCCATGCCTGGCAGGACCCGCACTGGCTCGTCCACTGCCACGACGCGGCCGCCTTCATCGGCGAGGTCGACTACAGCGAACTGGTAGCCCGCCCCGAGGCCCTCGACCAACTCACGCAGGACCTGCGCATCGGCGGATGGCACGACGCGGCCCAACTCGAGCAGTTCCTCACCCACATCGGCGAAGGCGCCACCGCGATGCTCTTCCGCTGCACTGTCTGCGGCACCCACCTCGCCTACGCCGACGCCTCATAACGGCCATTGCGCTAGAGGTCAGTCCCACCAGAAGTGCCAGCTATTCATGCCGACGAGGCGTTCCGCATAGGCAGCGAGGGTGTAGGGGTGGGAGCCCTGCCAGATGTTGTCCGGGCAGAAGGCGAAGTGTTCGGCGGCGACCTTGAGGGCGTCCTGCGTGTTCGTCGGGGGTGCCGCGACGCTGAGGTGGAGGGCGTCGAAGCCGACGGCTACGACGCATGCGCCGAATCGGCGTTCCCAGTCGCGCACGACGGCGGAGAACTTGGCCGTGTCGTTGTCGTAGTTGGCCGGACCATCCCAGCCGACGGCCGTCAGCGCGTCCGCGCCGCAGGCAGCGGCGACGAGCCCCAGACGAGCCTGGGGGTGCTGGTCGGCGAAGACCTGCGCGTACTCCGCGGCCATCTCGTCAGCACTCGTCACGAGCTGATTGCTGACGACCGAACCCGGCCAGGTCTGCCCGAACGGCGCGGTGACGGCGAGCCGTTCGTCCGGCGCCAGCGGATCATCGTCCTCGTCGATCTTCGCGTACGCGCTCCACCACTGCGCCAGGAGTTCGGCCGGGTTGTGCGCGTGGGATGCGGTCATGCGTTCAGGGAACAGCTCGCCGGAAGCCCAAGGCCGAAACCCTGCGTCGTGTGGGTCATGGGCATCAAGAAGGAGCGGCCACAGGCCGGAGATGCTGTGCTCGGCGAGCAGCCGCACCCACAGTTCGGCAGAAGCCGGGGAGTCGCTCAGCCACAGTGGCTGCACGGCGCCGTCCCCTTCATCGGATGTGATCATCCGGCCCGCAGGGAGCGGGCCAGCGAGAGAGGTAAGCAGTTCAGGGGTCACGAGCGGAGATTAGTTCGAGGCACTGACAATGAGGATGATGATGCCGTGACGAGCTTGACTGATGACCATGTGAAGGTCCACTTCCGGATGGACGCGGACGAGGACGGCTGGCCGCCGGCGAGCGTGGAGAGCCTGTGGGCGATCGATCTCGGTGACGGAACGGTCCGGTTGGGCAACACCCCATGGTTCGTACGCGGAGTCGCCAGCGACGACATTATTCGCGTGGAGCTCGACGAGGCCGGCGTCCGCTGGGCCGGGGAGACGGTTCGGGCCTCGCAGAACTGCACGATCCGGCTGATCGTTCTCAGGGATGGCGGCTCTGCCGCGGCCCGGCAGAGCGTACTGGATGTCTTTCATCGCCTCGGTACGACTGGCGAGGGCATCGAGCAGTTCCGGATGGTTGCTCTGGATGTTCCGCCGCATGCCGATCTTCGGCGGATCCGCCGGCTCTTGGAGCACGGTGCGGCCAAGGGATGGTGGCACTGGGAAGAGGGGTGCGTCACCGATGCCTGGAGGTCCACGGTCGCGTGACAGATGCCGTTGCCATGAGTGGCTGCCCGGGCTGTGTTCTCAGCGGCGGCTGGCGTCGGCCTCTTCGTCACTGTTCCACATGACGGAAACGGAACGAAGCAGCTTGTGCAGGAAGACCGGCACGGACCGACAGCGGCCCCCGGCCCAGCCCGCCCGGCCCTTCAACCCCGTTCCGGTCGCCGAGGTGCACAGCGGCACAGTGGTCCAAAAGACACGGCCAGGGATGCCGCGGCGGGCAGCGTGGCTGCGGCTTGCGCCGGGCGGGCGGGGCGCGGTTGGTCGTGTTACGCGGCTTCGGCACGCGCGAGCCGCCCGGCTGAAGAGCACGGTGGCTGCCCAACTTTGCGGGTGTGGTCGGCCGGACAGTGGCGGTACGCGTTGGTCTTGGCGCGGCAGGTTTGGGGGAGACGGCTCGGTGCGCTACCAGGTCGAGGTCGATCTTCGCGGGGACACGACGGTCGCCGTGCGCACGTACCAATAACCACAGGACGGGTTGCGGGTGGCCCACGGGAGCAGCGTGGAGCGGTCCCGGAGCGTCGACGAGAACCGGCAGGGCCACATGCCAGGACGCGGCGGCCTCCACGGGCGGAGGCGGCCCGGTGCCGTCGGGGGATGTGCGTAGCCGCCGTGGCGGCCTGCTCGTCGTGCTCACGCATCGTCGGCAAGTGCGGCCAGGGTCCCGCACCGGCGGGTGCCGGGCAGGGAGCATGGCCTGCATGACCACTGAGCATCCCGCCGAGCGGGGCGGCACCGGGCGCGACGTGTTCGCCGCCTTCTCCGAGCGGGCATCCAACGTCACCAGTTCGCCGCTGTTCTTTGTCCTGTGCGTGCTCCTGGTCCTCGGCGTGGTCGCCATACACCTTGCGCACCTGCCGCTGCCCTGGCTGGTCTTCGCGGGGGAGGTCCTGGCGGCCGTCAACCTGCTCTTGCTCGCTCTGCTGACGAACACCGAACGGCGTGACGCGCACGCGGTTCAGCGCAAGCTGGACGCCATCGCGGCGGCGATGCTGGAGCAGCGCGAGGGCGCGAGTCACACAGCGGCCGACGAGCTGCGGCGTGCCATCCGTCTGGAGGAGAAGCAGTGACGGGGCTGCGTCACGGACATCCGCCATCGAGGAACGCGACCTGCTGCGGAGGGCTTGGTCGATGGCGTCGGCAATGGCCGCCACGGCGGCGAACGCATGATCACTCCGCTACTTCCCGCGTCGGCGCCGACCCTCGATCGGCCGACTCCGACGGCACAACTCCCCTGTACACGGCATCGGTTCACGGTGCCGTCGGCATCCTACGGATGCTGCTGACGGCCGGGGCGGAACACATGACCGCGGAGCACCTGTATGGAACCCGCTCGACGCACTACCGGGATTGCCCTGGGCAAGGCGCAAGGCGTGCCCCTCGCCTACGTCGAGAGCCGGGCGCTGGAGCGGAGAAGCGCGGACCGCTTCCCGGCGACTGTCAGTTCCGGGATCGACTGGGACGCCGCGATGTTTGCGAGCTGTGTCTGGTGGGACGATGAGCGAGACAGTTCAGGATCGCGGCGGAACTGCCGGCCGAGGCGGTCTCGGCCGGCAGGCAGGTCGCTCTGCTGTGGGGGAATCTCACCGTGCCGACCGTGGTCCTGGCGGCCGAGACCGTCGTCGCCCATGTCGAGGAACTCCTCGACATGGGACCGCTCTTCTGGCTGGTGGTGCCTGTACCGGAGCCCACGGAAACCTGGCCCTGACCGTCCTGCGGGCGGTCGGCAGTGAAGCTGCGGATACGGATACTCCTTCAGTGACCGACGTGGACATACCCGGCCCACAGTGAGGGGCTGGCCGGATACCGGTCACGCAGGGCGAGTACGGCCCGGTGCAGGGCCTGGGCCGACAGTTCGGTGCGGGGTGGGGTGCTGCCGCCGTGGGTGAGGTCGGCGTAGGTCGCGCGGGTGATCTCCACCGAGGTGGTGTCGTTGACCGGCCAGAGGGTGCCGATGACGCGTCGGTATCCAGTGAGTTGGAAGGCCCCGGTGATGTGCAGTGCCTCGTCGGCGTTGTCCGGATGCGTGTTGGAGGTGCTGCAGGCGGACAGGTAGGCGAGGTCCGCGTAGGGCAGTTCCATGGCGGAAAGCTGTTCCACGGTCAGCGGGCGGGTGAGGTGGTCGTGGAGCAGCAGCCTGCCGGCGGCGGGGTTCTCCCAGAAGGTGAGGCCGTGGCAGGAGAAATGGGCGACGGGGTAGGCGGGCAGCGCGCGGACGACGTTCTCGTACGTGGCCTGCGCGCCGGACAGGACCAGGGCGTTCGGCAGGAGTTCCGTGAGGGCTGCGGCCTCTGCCGCCGCGCCCGGCAGCGAGGGGGCGTTCTCGGCGTCGGGCACCGCCACGACCAGCGTGTGCAGGGTCGTACCGGCCGCCGGGGGACTGAATCGGCCGGCCAGGGCGCGCACGGTGGTGGTGTAGGAGGAGACGGCCCGGTCCATCACCGTCGCCTTCCCGCCGCTGTCGTGATGGCCGGCGGCATGGAGCGGGAAGTACACCATCAGGCCGACGGGGCACCACCAGATGCGGGGCGCGGGCTGCGTATCGGAGGACGGGGCGGTGAGGCCCAGCGCGTCGAGCACGGGTGCGGTGACGCGGTTCCACAGCCAGCGCAGGATCTTGTCCAGGTCCCGCTGGGCGTCCCGACGGGTGAGCAGCGACGGGTCGTTCGGGGCGGCGAAGACGGCACGAGTCAGGCGCAGGAGGTGAGCGATGACGTCGGCCTGGGTCAGTCCGGTCAAAGGGACCGGCAGGACGGGCTGTTCGGCGTCCGCTCGCAGGATGAGTGCGTCGCAGCGGCGCTCGGTGATGTTCACGATCACTACGGGGCCCTGATCGGCGTAGCGGCGCAGCGCATCGAGGGAGGGCGCCCGCAGGAAGCCTGCCATGCCGTCGAGGCTCCGGATCCGGCCCATCAGGTCGTCCCAGTTCCCGTCGTTCCCGTCGCGGGCAGCGGCGTTGAGGGCGGTGCGCAGCCGCAGGAACTCGGCATGGAGCTGGGGTGACCGGTGCCGCAGCAGCCTGAGGTCACGGGCCTCCAGCGCCCGGCCGTGCAGGATTCCGCGTGACAACTCCAGAAGTTCCAGGGCCCGTTCCGGTCTGCCGAGCTCCAGTGCGGCGGCAGCGGCACCGTCCGGCAGTCCCTCGATCTGTCTGAGTCCGATGATGTTGCCCATGTAGGACAGCCAGTCCGGGGTGAGCTGCGGCAGCAGGGCAACTGCGGCTTCGTAGGCGGCGAGTGCGGCGTGCGGGTCGCCGAGGGCGGCCTCCATGGCGCCCAGGTGCTGGAAGCTGCTGATCCGTACGTTGGGCGGTCCGGCGGTGGACGCGGCCTCGGCGAAGACCTGCCGCGCCTGGCGCCGCCACGCGGCGGTGTCGCCGTCGCCGTGCCTGGCCAGGTCGCGCAGGGTGACGCCCAGATGCCACAGGCGATCGCCACGTTCCCGGTGGTCGGGCGGTGTGGCAGCCGTCACGTGCTGGAACAGCCCCAGCGACTCATGCAGTGCTACGGCGTCCGTGCCGCGCGCGTCCACGCTGGAGCGGTACAACAGGATCGTTGCCAGGGCGAATTGTGCCTCTGTGCGCCAGGGGCCGGGGTCGGGGGCGGCGGCCACGGCCGTGCGGGCGGTCAGTTCCGCGTCCCTGAGCGCGAGTTGGTCGTTGGTCATGGTGTGCAGGGAAGCCAGCGACTGAGTGAGGTCGATGAGAGTGTCGGCGTGCTCATCGGCGGCCGACGGGGTCTCGATCGTCGCCCGCATCAGGTCGATGGCCCGGCGCATCAGGTCGGGGTCCCTGCGGTCCTGGGCCAGCAGCCTGACGGCGGATGCGAGGCGTGTCCGACGCGTGTTGAACTCGGGATCGCGCCGCGGTGTGGCCGCAAGGCACTGTTCGCTCAAGTCGACCGCCTCGACCAGCAGTCGCGTGTCCGTCGTCGCGTCGTGCAGTGCCCTCAGAGCGCGTACGAGATCGAATTGTGCCCCGGCACAGTCGGAGGTGCTGCTGGCCTCGGACAGAGCCTCGCGCGCGAGGCCGACGGCTTCCTGGAGCGGTTCGACGTGTGCGGTGGCGCCCGCGAGATGCCGCAGCGAGGTGATCAGGGCCGTCCGGAACATGGGGCGGAGCTCGTCGCTGGGCGGGACAGTGGCGTAGCCCTCGCGTGCCACCTGGACAGCCTCGACGGGTGCGTCCCGGTCCCCGCTCCGCTCGAAGTGCTCACCGAGCTGGACCACCAGATAGAATTGGTTGACCTGGCGCATGCTGTTGCCGCGCGGCGTCGCCGCCACGGCCTCGCGGAAGGCGAGCACCGACTCGGCCACGGGCTCGGGGGAGTCCGTGCCCTGTGCGACCATGAACAGCCGCTGCCCCAGGCTGTTGAAGACCCGGCCGCGGTCGTAGTGGCCCGGCGGCACCAGCGGAACGCAGCGATGCAGCAGGGCGATCGAGGCCGCGAGGTCCGCTTCCCGCGCCGTGCCGGTTCGGCGGCCGGCGCGGTCGGCGAGCAGTTCCGCGGCAGTGAGCAGCACTTCGAGATCGTACGGATCTTCGGCCGCCAGTTCGTGCAGCCCGGCCAGCACGTCGGACGGGTCGGTGCCCCGCCCCTCATGCACTTCGGCCATGAAGAGCAGTCTGCGGCGCTTCCACTTACTCATTGCTTCCTTCTGGTCCCCCGCGGCGTCCCGGCACCACACTGACACCACACCGCCGACCACCGTAGCGGGATGCGCCCGATCCTGGGGCCCCGTAGAGTCACCAACTCCGGGATCATGCAACTGACATGGCGATCGCGAAGGCAGGGAGCCCTCGGTGGACGAACTCGCGGAACGGCTCAGTCGCGTGTGCACACTCATGGGTGCGGGCGAGCTGGAGGAGGCGGCGCGTGAGGCGGGCGCGGCGGAACTCGTCGCGACTGTCCTTACGGCGCTGCGCGGAGACGAACCGGTGGCACGCTCTGTGCTGGAGCGTCGGCTGGACACCCTGGACGACCGGATGGCCGCGGCCGGCTTCGGCATCGTGACCAAAGCGGCGAAGGGCTTGCCGACTCTGCCGGGGAACAGCGCCGGCCGTCCGGTGGTACACCGGTGGACCTGCCCCGCCGCCCACCCCTGCGAGCGGTTGTCGAGCGCGGAGCTGTACCCGGAGGCCCCCGTGTGCGCGATGACGGGCCGTCCCTTCGTCTATGGCCGGGCCCGGCTGTGACCACCTTTCTGTCCGCCCTCGCCGGCAAGGCCGCCGAGAAGTGGCTCGCCCTGCTCGTCCTGCCCGGGGTGGTCTACCTCGCCTGTGTGGCCGCCGCCGTCGTATTGGGACACACTCATGCCCTGGACCTGGCTGAACTCCAGTCGGCCATCGACCGGTTGGCCGCCCACCCAGGAGCCTCCAACGCCGGTGCGATTCTCCTCGTGGCCGCCGGTGTGCTGGCGGCGGCCACCCTGGCCGGACTGTGCGCCAGAGCGTCGGCCGTTGTCGTGGAGCGCCTGTGGACCAGCCGGGGCGACCGGTGGCCCGCGCGCCTTCTCGTACGGCGCCGCGTCCACCGCTGGCGGCGGGCCGACGCGGCGTGCGAGGCGGCTGGGACCCGCGCCGAACTCGCCAGGGCCATCGAACGGCGCGACGCCATCGCCCTCGTCCGCCCTCGGCGGCCCACCTGGATCGGCGACCGCCTCCACGCGGCCGACCAGCGAGTGTACGACGCCTACGACTTGGAGCTCGGCGCCGCCTGGCCCCGGCTCTGGCTGACGGTGCCCGATGCGGTTCGGGCCGAACTCCTCTCCGCTCGCGAGGCCTACGGCGCCGCTTTCGGGCTCGCCGGATGGGCTGCGTTGTACCTGCTGCTTGGCGCCTGGTGGTGGCCGGCGCTGCCCGCCGCCGCGGTCGTCGCGGCCACGGCATGGATCCGGGGCCGCTCGGCGACGGCGGTGTTCGCCGATCTCGTCGAGGCCACCGTCGACCTGCACGCCATCACCCTGGCCCAGGAACTCGGCTTGACCGGCGAACGGCCCGCCCTCACCAGGGAGGTCGGCGACGCCATCACCACCACCCTGCGCAAGGATCCGCCGCCCGATCCACCCCGTGATCCGCCGGGCGCCGCCTGATCGCGGCGCCCTGCCTCCCGACAGGTCGGCCGCCAGCAGATCAGCACACCGGCACCGCCAAGTACTGACGAGCGACACCCGCTGTTTCATGCCGCCCTGCCTGACAGCGACGGCGTGCTGCGCGCCAGGTGGTGACTGGGCCACCGCTCGGCGCTGTGAGCGTTTCATCGTCCTGCCTACGGCCGAGTGGGACATTGGCCGCTCTCGTGTCCCACTCAACGGTAGGCACCGCAGGTCAGGACCTCGTCCTGCCTACAGATTCCTGAGACAGGACAGGGCGAGTGATGCGCGAGTCTTTGGGTGAGGTGGGGCGTCGAACCATGACCTCAGGGACCGCCCTTGAGGCAAGCCGGCGCTGCATTGCAGGAACTGGACGGGCTCCCTGGCGTGCCTCGCTCGGGTCACCCTTCACTGCTTCGTTGATGTCGCCTCGGCGTCGAATGTGAGCTGGTGTTCGCGGATCTCGCGGTGATGGTCGACAGACCAGCGGGCCAGGTCCAGCACCGTGGACAGTAGCGAGGTTCCCAGGTCGGCCAGGGAGTACTCGACGCGGGGCGGGACCTCCGCGTAGGCAGTGCGGATCACGAGCCCGCTGCGCTGAAGGTGTTTGAGGGTGAGCGTGAGCATGCGCTGTGAGATACCCGGGATTGCGTACGCGAGCTGGGAGTAGCGCACCGGGCCGTCGGCGAGCGTGCCGATGATCAGCACGCTCCACTTGTCGCCGACCAGGTCGAGAATCTCGCGGGCGAAGAACAGGAGTCATCGTTATGAAGCGCCAGGATGCTGACGCGGTAGATTCGTACGGGCGCTCAGCACTGCATCAAGCCGCGATCGATGGGAACTTGTCTCGGCTGGGTGAACTTCTGGATGAGGGGTTCAATCCCAACCTGCAAGATTCATCTGGAATGACACCGCTGCACTTTGCGGCGCAAGAGTGGCGGCCAGAAATTGCACTGGCCCTTCTTGAGGGAGGGGCGCAGGTGGATGTTCAAAGCGTTCACGGCAACACGCCGCTATTTGATGCGGTATATAACTCGCGAGGCAGGGCCGAGGTGATTCAGGTCTTGCGCGAGCATGGAGCGAACCCCGTACAGGAGAACGTCAACGGGCAGACCCCTCTCTCGCTGGCGAAGCTGATCGGAAACTTCAACGTCGTGCAGTACTTCGAGGATTTGACCGAGTAGGATTCTCCACCCCTCCTTGAAGCGCATGAGGATCGACATCTGGGCTCCGACGCCGAGTTCGATCCGCCGCCACGATGCGTAGCTGGAGCCCCTGCTGGACATTGCGCCTGGCGCGGGTTTCGGCGTGTGACGACTACCAGAGCTCTCGGCGGTTCACACCTGGGAAACCTCTGGATACAGCCTCCGCCTCGACGGAGGACATGGCCACGTCAAGCGCGGAGAGCGTTGATGGCACTTGTCAGCGTTCTGTCTTGCGTGAGCGGATGTAGCCCCGCAGTCCGTCACGCTGTAGCCTCGCCTCCAGGACTAGCTCCCTGCCCTGGTGCTTATGGGCCCACGCATCAGCCCTCGCGACCACCCATCACAAGATCACGGGGACTTTTGATCCATTGGTTGTGGGTTCGAGTCCCACAGGGTCTACAGAGAAAGCCCATGTCGGAGGTCATCCGATCTGGGCTTTCGGCGTGTTCGCGTCGGATTTGGGGCCAGTTCCTCGCGCTCGTCCGTGGTCAGCGCCCCGGCCGGCCCCTCGCCCCGGTCGATCTTCGCCTGCTTCATCCAGTGCCGCAGGCCCTCTGGGCTCACACGCAGTTCCCGGGCGACCTCGGTCACGGTCTTGTCGGACGACAGCGCCAGCGCGACCGCGTCCCGCTTGAACTCCGCCGTGTACCGCTTACTCGTATTGCTCTTCTTGCTCACTACCTGTGACCGATTCCTCCGGGACCTACCGTCCCAGTATCAGGCTCTCCAGGTCGCAGGGGGAGCTTCAGATCGAGTCCCTACCGAACCCGGAACGCTTCAGATCGAGGCTAGGCTTGAAGTAAGCCGATGTGACCTATCAGAGGGGCGCAGTCATGAATGCAAGGCTCTGGAAGCGATCCGCGGTTGCTGGTTCGACGTTGATCCTCGCTCTCGCCCCGTTCGGCATCCAGCCGATGGCGGCAGCAGCGGCCACTCCGAGCCAGACTCACACAGCGGTCGACAATCATCGCGACTATGAACGGGGCGTGCGCGCCGGATACTCGGCTGGATACCGGGATGCTCGGGATGACTGCCGGCAAGGTGGCGGTATCAACCAAAACAACCAGAGCAACCAAAACAATCAAAGCAACAGCAGTAGAAACCAAAACAACCAAAGCAACGGCAGCGGAAACCAAAACAACCAAAGCAACGGCAGCAGCAACCGTGATTACATCCGCGGCTTCGCCGCTGGGTACGACCGCGGATATTCCGCAGCAGAGGATCGCTTTTGCTGACTGAGACCGTGTCCCGTGTGGTGAAGTTCCCCCAAGGTCGGGTAGTTAGCGAACTCGCAGGTCATGCAAGGGGTGTTGACGAGTTTCCGATATGGAGCAACGGAGTTCGTTGGTACAGGCAGTCGTCCAAGACAGCTTGTCCCGCAAGGAGTTCCGTGGCCTTCTCGTTGTGTCCTGCCGCCTGCACTGAGAAACCGTATCTCAACCGGTCATGGAACGTGCAAGTCGAACAGGTTTCCCGCTGGGGTGATCTTCTGGCGGTAGGCACATGAAGGCAGGGCCCCTTGGTAGCTCGGAGGTGCGAACCGAACCGAGCAGTACCCGGAGGCCCTGTTGTCGCAGTTGTACGCGCTCATGCCCGCTGAGCTCAACTCGGAAGCCCTATCGTGTGATTGCCTCGCGCACGTGTACGGCAACGCGGTCGATCATCCGGACCGGGTGCGCCGGTATCCGTCGGACATGACGGATGCGGAGTGGGCGGCCATCCGGCCGCTGTTGCCGGTGCCGGCCTGGCTCCAAGGGCGGGGCGGGCAGCCCGAGGGCTACTGCCACCGCCAGATGTTGGACGCGATCCGCTATCTGGTCGCGGGCGGGATCTCCTGGCGGGCGATGCCCGCGGACTTCCCCGCCTGGGGCCGGGTCTATGCCTTCTTCCGCCGCTGGCGCGAGCACGGGCTGATCGCCGAGTTCCACGACCGGCTGCGTGGAAAGGTCCGTGAACGCGAGGGCCGTGAGGCCGAGCCGAGCGCCGGGATCATCGACGCCCAGTCGGTGCGGGCCGCCGCGACGGTGCCGGCCGCCTCACGCGGCTACGACGGCGGAAAGAAAGTGCCGGGCCGCAAACGGCACATCGTGACCGACACGCTCGGCCTGCTCCTGGTCGTCCCGGTCACTGCCGCGAACGTCGGCGACCGGGACGCCGCCGCGGGCCTACTGAGCCGGCTGCACCGCGACATCACCTTCGTCTGGGCCGACGGCGGCTACACCGGCGGCCTCGTCGACTGGTGCCGCCAGAAACTCGCGCTGACCCTGCAGATCGTCAAACGCACGGATGACACGGCGGGGTTCGTGGTGCTTCCGCGCAGGTGGGTGGTGGAGCGCACGTTCGCGTGGCTGATGAACTCCCGCCGTCTGGCCCGGGACTACGAGACGAAACCGGAGAACAGCGAGGCGATGATCCGGTGGTCGATGGTCACCCGGATGAGCCGACGTCTGGCACGGCCACAGGCCGCCGGCCGGCACTGAATGCCCCCGAGGTCCCCAGCAGGAGCCACCCGCGCTCCGCCAGACGTCTGGCCTTCGACCGCACCCCCTCGACCTTCGCCGGCGTCGCCCCAAGGCCCAGCTCCACCGAGATCTCCTTCGCTCGAAGCGGTCCGTGACCGGCTGATCGCTGCTGTTCCAGCACGCCCAGAATCCGCTGGTAGTCCGGCGCCAGAACCGTCACCGGCAGCCCGTCCCGCCAGGGCGGCACCATCGATCCCGGCACCGGCGCGAACGAGGGCGCCCCTTCCTTCTCCGCCTCGGTCACGGCAGTGGTCCCAGCCGCGGAGACTGCCAGGGCCTCCAGCAGTTCCTCCCTCGCGATCACCCGCCGGTCCAGCTCGATCTCCGCGGCCTCCAACACCTCGCCCAGCCGGGCGACTTCCTCCCGCAAGCCCTCCACCCGCACCCGCGCAGCCACCTCCCGCTCCTCCAGCATTCCCAGCACCGACGCCATCGCGCACCCCTCGACCACGAAGCGGACACAAGACGACGCATGCCTCCCTCACCCCGAGCGAAACCATGCCTGACCAGCAGGAATCAAACGATCAAGTTCGGTTGAGATACGGCTTCTGACGGCCATCACCCGAACGGTCATGGTGGCGGCGGGCCGGTTCGCTCCCGGCCATCTGGGAGAGCTGACGGCGATTGTGCCGTTCGAGCTCGTCGACGCGGTCTTGTCGGAGACGCGGACCGTGCAGCGGCGGCTGCGTGATCTGCCCTCGCGGGTCGGGGTCTACTTTCTCCTCGCGATGTGCCTGTTCCCCGAGGTCGGCTACCGGTTGGGCTGGGTGAGGATGGAGCCATCCCGTTCGGGGCCGCGGTCTGACCCGGTCTGGGACCAGGGCTGATGCGTTCTCAGCCAGCGAGAAGAACTGATCGCGTGTGTACGCGTCGCTGCGGACGGCTTGCCCGATTCGCTCTTGAGTGGTGTGCGTCGTGAAGTCGCAGGTCACGGGTCTGGTGTGAATGGCGAGTTGGGTACTCGTGGCGGTCGGCGGCCGATGGCCATAGTGTAGATCATCGGGCAGGTCCGGTTCTGGCAGGATGCCGGGTTCGGCTGCGCCCACGACCGGCCCCCGCCTACGATCCGTCAGCAGGTCGGCACACCGTGAGAACGCGGGTGGGCGCGGGGATGCAGGAGCGGCAGCGGATCACCGCCCGCCGGAGTGAACTGGAAGCTCTCGCCGAGGAGTTGGGCAAGCAACTCCAGGAGGCAGGCCGAGCGGCACGAACTGGCGATCGCGGAGCGGAGTGTTGAACCGC
>NZ_JBVJPM010000071.1:0-12979 GCF_055582645.1 Streptomyces sp. NPDC107517
GGGGAGCTATCTGGCCGCCAGCGGGGAGAGCTCGACGGCCGCCAGCAGGGAGAACTCCTGGCCGCCTACGGGGAGTTCCACACGACCGTTGACAGCCTGCCGCGGCTTCGGCGACCCGGCGGCAAAGCTCGATGTCGTGCGCCCGATTCTGATAGGGAGGCAGACCAACCGCGCCCTGCATGGTGATCGCGTGATGGATTTCCAGGTCGTAGGGATCAATGCCGGTGATGGGGCGTCCGAGCCGTTCAGCATGAGAGGTACCGTCCTCCGCGCCGCCGCGGACTGGCGTTGACGCTGGCCCACAGTCGACACCGGCAGCTGGCCGTCGCTGGTTATGGGCTGCTCGCCACCATTTCTCCAATTCCTTTTCCTCCAGCAGCCCCGCGGTCACAGCATCCGGACGAACGCCCCGAGTCCGTGCATGCTCGATCAGCACCCGGACCAGCGCGTCCGCCGCTGCCTTCGACGGCACATGCTCGCCATGTTCCCAAGAGCTGATCAACTTGTCGGAGATCTTCAGCGGCTTCACCGGAGTCCCGAGGGAGACGGACTGCTTCGCCTTCACTTTGGCCTTCGCCTTCTCTGCGGCGCTGGCCTGCGTCAGCCCCGACGTCACCCGCAACTCAGACAGCCTGGCCGCGAAGAACTCCCGTGCTCCCTCAGCACCCCACGTTCCAGCCACGTGTTCTCCCCCGCACCGTTCCTCCGGTCCGGATCCGGACCCGAAAAGCTCACCGTAGCCCGCCCACCAGCGCGGATCGACCTATTCGAGCTGATCCGGAATCGCTAGGCCAGTACCCGGCGTGCGGCACTTCCTCCTGCCAGGCACACCCGACCTGGGACTAACAGCGATCTCCGAGGGGGACCCATGACACTGACGACCATCCTGGCTGTGCTCGGCGGAATTGTGATCATCATCGGCGCTGCCACCCGCATCCCGAAGGCGATGGCTGAACTCATCCGGGCCTGCATCCCCGTGGTGCACGCACTCAACGAACTGCGGGCAGCCCTCAAGCGCGGTACCCCGAAGGCGAGCCGGGAAGAACCCGAGGAATGGTCTGGTCTGGAAAATACGGCACCGGGCGAAACACGAGTAGTTGGCGCGCTCGAATCCACTGCTCGTCATTGATCATTCCATGATCTCCGGTGCGTTGAGAAGATCGTCGAGCGGAGTCACCGGGGGCCGGGAAACCCGGCCCCGGGCTGTGCTTCACCTCGATCTCACCTTCACGAACGCTGGTTCAGGGTTTTGGTCAGCTCGCGGTTGGCCGCTCGCGCGGCGGCGAGTTCGGCCTCGCGTTCTTCCAGACGGGCGGCGAGTTCGACGTTGTGTTGTTCCAGTCTGGTGATCCTGCGGTGGAGTTCGTCGATGTCGGCTGGGGCGCCCAAGCCCGATTCGCGCCACACCTGTTCGCCCAGTGCCTCCGACAGCCTACGTTCCAGTTGCTGAACACGTCCGACCAGACGCGCGTTGCGGGCCTGTGCGTTAGCGAGGTCGGCCTGCAACGAGGTCCGGCTCACTGGGGAAGCCTCAGCAAGACCACCCCGGTCGGCTGGTTCGAGTTCGGCGGCGTGGACCAGGGCGAGTAGATCGCGGTGGCGGTAGAGAAACGTCCGGTCCACACCAGCCTGGCGGGCGATGCCGGAAACGCTGATCGGCGAGCCGTTCCGGACAGCCGTCTTGAGCGCGTTGATCACCCGTTGTCGTCGGCGGTTGGTGTCGGCCGTGCGGCCCTCACGCATGGGGGTGCTCACGCGGACCTCCCCGGACGGATGTCGGGAAGGGGCTGGCTGATCCGGGGCATGCCGAGCATGACAGTCCGGCTGCGGCGAACAACCTCGACGGCTTCCTCGATCTGCGCCTGCTCCTCGGGGGTGAGGTCGTCGAGGTCGGCTTTGACGCGCTCGATCAGACGGCGGACCCGCCGGATCTCGTCCTCGGAGGGCATGGCCTCGCTGCGTGCCCAGTCGTCCGCCTCGAAGGCGGACATCAGCCGTTCGCGGCTGCGCAGCAGGTCGGCGAGGTATGCCTGAAGGTCGGGCAGGTAGGAGACGTCGGTGCGGAAGTGGTCGCAACCGACGCAGCGGAAGCGGAGGGAACAGCTCTGGCCCCCGGCCGCGACGTTCGACGGTTCCTGGCAGACGCCGTAGGGGACGCTGACCTCGCCGATCGCGCGCCGGACGTGCTCGAAGTCCAGGAGCGACTGAGCCTTGCGCCAGACGCGGTTGCCTTTGCGGTCGAACTGCATGGCGACCACCCGGTCGACGGCCTCTCGCCGCCGCTCCTCGCTAACTCGGTAATAATTTTGAGTGACCTTCAGGCTGGTGTGGTCCATCAGTTCCTTGAGGACGTCCGGAGCCACGCCGACATCGGCGTGCCGCTGCGCATAGGTGTGCCGGTAGGCGTACGGGAAGATCTTGGTCTTGTCGAACGGGAGCATCCGGGTGACAGGCTGACCGCCGTCCTCCACGGGGACCGGGACCAGGATGTCGGGCAGGGAATCGACCCAGGTGCGGTGCCCCTCTCCGATCGAGTAGACCGCCTTGGTGCCGTGCGGGTTCGCCCGCATCCTCGGCAGCAATTTCAGCTCGCCGATCGGCGTGCCGGGGAACATGCCGCGTACGCGTTCCTGCTGATTGACGATCAGAGCCGCGGTGGCCTTGCCGATCGGCAGCCACCGGCCCATGCGGTAGGACTTGAAGTTGTCGTAGACCAGGACGAGAGAGCCGTCCGGGTCCTGCTTCAGGCAGTCGTAAGGCAGCTGGCGGATCTCTTCCGGGCGCCGGCCGGTGTCCATCAGCAGCTCGGTGCCGACGCGGACTTCGCGGCCAGTGATCTCTTCCAACGCGTCGAGGTTCTCGCAGAGCTGGCGCATCACCACATCCGGTAGGTCTCTGCCGGCCTCGATGTCCTCGGGCTCGTCCGGGATGTGCTCCCGCTGCAAGCGGAAGTCGGTGGGCAGCCCCTCCATCGGCTGGCCCGGGTGCGTCAGGCCGAGTGTGCGGATGCGGGTGAGGACCAACTTCACGTTGCGAATCGTCTGGCTCCGGGTGCGGGCGCTGATGGTGCCGTTCTCGGTAAGGAAGGCCAGCCGGTTACAGAAGGCCACGATGTCCGAGCGGTGCAGCGCGACCGGGTTGTTCCCGGCGTCCTCGCGTTGCAGGCGCAGGCTCTCCGACAACAGGTTCATCGCCGTCACGTAGGGCTGGACGACGGTGGAGGGCCGCCTACCTCTCCGGCGGGGCAGGTCGTCATAGGCCCAGATCTTCACCGCCTCGCGCAGCGGTCGCTGCGAGATTTTGGTGAAGTCTAGGGTGCCGCTCTGCCCGGCGATGATCACCAGGTCCCAGACGTCCTTGCGGCTTTCCGAGTCGGGTGTCGCCCCCAGCCGGTTGAGCCACATCAGCATCGTGCGCGCGACCGCGCGGACTGCATTGCTCAATCTGGCCCTATCCATCACAGCCGGGTCGGCGAGCACGTCCAGGCTCGCGGCCCGCAGCTCGCGCAGCCGGTCGCACAGAGGTCTCAGGAAGTGGTCCCAGGTCTTGGCGCCCGCCTCGGTGCGCGTCTGGAGGCCATAGAGGATCTCCGCGACCAGCCGGTCCGGCAGTCCTCGCAGGCTCACCTCCCGGTCCGCGTTGATCGCGGTCTCGGCCAGCCGCCACGCTTCCTCGTCTGCCGCCTGTCCGCGCTGGCGCGCGGCCTTCAGCCGCAGCTGGTGGGCCTGGCAGTAGCGGGAGGTGGAAAACGGGCGCAGCCGGTAACACGCCTCGACCTCGCACTCGCCGTGGCTGGCAAAAGGCTTGACGGCCGGGTGGCGCAGGTACTCCTCCAAGGACAGCCTGAAGGTGTCCTTCCGCTGCCGATGGTGGGACTCACACAGTGCCAACCTCGCTGTCATCCAAGGGCGTTGGCATCCCGGCGCCCGGCACAGCTGCTGGCGGACACCGAACATGTAGCCCTTGGCGATCTTGGTGAAGTCCTCCAGGCTCTGCCCGGACTTTCTCCACCGGCCCTCACATCCCACGCAGAGCACGGCTCCAAACCGTGCTCCCCGCACGCAGTCCGTCACGAGGCAGTCCGGCATCCCGAGTACCGGGTGGGTCTTCGGGTAGAAGATCACCCGCATCTGCCAGTCCCACCGCACGAGTCGCAGGAAGCTGGGGTCCAACGCGTCGATGATCTCCCGGACCCGGGTGTCATGAGCCAAGGTGGGCGCGGCGGTGGCGAGCACCATCACCGCTCACCTCGCCCCTGCAGTTCACGCGGCGACGGGACACGCTCCACCGCCTCGCGCAAGCGGTCCGGGTTCGGTTTCACGTACGGCATCACCGAGGCGGGGTGGTCCTGACCCAGGAGGACCTGCACCTCGTCCCACGACCCACCGGCGTCAGAGATGTTGCTGCCGAAGGCACGGCGGGCCATGTGCGGGGACACCATCCGGGGCAGCTTCGCCCGTCGGGCCAGCCGCTCGAACAGCTCGCCCATCGCATCCGGCGGCATCGGTGCCCCCAGCGGCCGGCGGAACAGGTTCACCAGCAGGAAGTCACTGCCGCCCGTGCCAAGGATCTCGAAGCGCTCGTCGAGGTACTGATCGAAGCCCCGGACCACCAGGAAGTCCAGGGGCAGGATCCGTACCTTCTTCGACTTCGACCAAGCCCGGTTGGAGTTGTTGCGGCGCCTCACGTGCAGGTGTGCACCCTTGTAGTCGCAGCCCAGCGCGCGCGAGTCGGGCAGCAGGTGGCAATCGCTCCGGCGCAGGCCGACGACCTGGCCGCGGCGCAGCCCCACCCTCGCGTGCAGCAGCACGATCAGGCCGCCGAGGAGCAAGCTCTCGACAGTGAGCTGGACCGGCGCCTGGCGCAGGTGACCGGCCGGTGAGCCAGGCCATGCACATCGTCCTGGACGAGAGCGCGGTCGCCGCCGCCGGCCAGGGCAACGTCCTCGCTTCCCGTCTCATCCACCGCGCGCATGCCGAACCCGACTGGTTCCTGTATGCCCCGGCGTGTGTCCTGGTCGAAGCCGACCGGAGCAGGCCGGGCACAGCCGAACACATCGCCGCCCTGCCCGGCATCACGGTCCTCGACCTTGACCTTTCCGCCGCGCTTGCGGTGGCCCGGCACGAGACCTGGGGCGCAGCTCACGCCCAGTACGCGGCGCAGCCGGACGCCGACAGGCCAGACGGCGCCATCATCGCGACGACCGCGCCGAAGCGATGGGAAGGCCAGCCAGTGCGGACCTTGGACCTGACTCCCTGAGGCGCACTTCGCCTCCAAAGTCAGAGGCCCGGGCGTGACCCGCCCCCTGGCCCTGGCGGCCGGGGGCGGGTCGGCACTACCAGTAGATGACGGCGTACCCGTTGCCGCCGTCCTGGCCGTCAGCGCCAGGTTCGCCAACGGGTGTTTGGGCGTCGCCGCCAAGGCCTCCATTGCCGCCGGCCGCGGCGCCGGATAGGCCGACGATGCCGTCGACGGCGTCGCCGTTGGCATCGCCGGTCCGGTTCACGCCACCCGTGCTGCACGTTCCAGCGCCGCCTGCGCCCGGTGCGCCGGGTTCGTCTGTGGCGCCGCCGCCACCGGTACCGCCGGTTGCGCTGAGCAGCACGGTGGCGTCCGGGGCGGTCATGCTCGTCGTGGTGCCGGCAGTACCGGGAGTGCCGTCACCTGGGGGTTCTGTCTCGGTCCCGCCGGGACCGCCAGGACCGCCACCGCCGCCTGTTCCGGTGTCCACGGCATAGTTTTGCCCGGGTGTGACCGGGATGGCACACCACGTGAAGCCGCCACTGCCGCCTCTACCACCGCTGGCGGACCTGGAGCCGTCGCCGAAGTTGCCACCGCGGCCGCCTCCTCCTCCGCCACCGGCGCCCCATGCCTGGACGAACACCGAGGTGACGTCCGCGGGCGGCGTGAACGTCCCGTCGCTATTGAACTCCTGGATGTGGTGCGGGATTTGCGGACCTGCAGGTCCCGTGTCGCCCTTGTCGCCCTTGGGGCCTTGAGAGCCGGTCGCACCCGTGTCGCCCTTGTCGCCCTTGGGGCCTTGAGAGCCGGTCGCACCCGTGTCGCCCTTGTCGCCCTTGGGACCCGCAGGGCCGGTGTCGCCCTTGGGTCCCGGAGGTCCCGGAGGTCCGGGTGGGCCCGCGGGGCCTCGGCACTCGTCCTTGTCGTGGTCTCCCGAGCGGGGTTGCTGCTTCTTGTTTTCGTCCTCGCACTTGTCCTTGTCGCCCCCGCCATGACTGTCGGTCATGATCGGGCGGCCGGTCGCGGTCTGCGCTGCGGCCGGCGTCGAGGTGGCCAAACCGGTGGTCAGGGCCAGCACGAGCGAGGCGAGGACCCCTGTCTTCGCCCAGATATCTCGACGGGGCAGCGGTCCCAACCGGGACGCCGTCCTGCACTCAGGAATCATTTCGCTTGCTCCTCGTTTCAACAGCTTTGAGGACCTCTTTGGGCCCGAGGGCGAGCCTGACCCGCGGCAGCCGAACGATCAGGCCGCCGAGCCGGGATAGGCCGATTGATCAGTAAATCGGGCTATGGGTAGGAAGGGCGGATGGGTCAATGGGCGTGACCTGGTACGTGCCTTGCGGTGGATCGGCAGGAGACGTGGCCGTCGTCGCTCACGCCCAGTACGCGATGCAGCCGACCGCCGGCCGGGCGGATGGCGCCATCGTCGCCACGACCGCGCCGAAGCTTCCCGACACCGAGGTGCGCCGGAGTCTGCGCGAGCAGGCCGGACTGTCGAAAACTCAGATTGCCCAGTCACTTGGTGTGAGCCCGTCCACGATCAACGGATGGGAATCGGGGCATGACCCGGCGGGGGAGACGCCCGCGATCAGCTGGAACACTCCACCGGCTTCGACCACGATCGGCGCCGCGCAGGCGTCCACCGGATCACTCCACCGCACTGGGAACACGAAGCGGTCCGGCCGAACCCGATCGGAAACCGGGACGAACCCGGCCCCCTGTGGGTCACCGAGCCCACCCCGCGCCTCCTGCTGCGCCTGTCCGGCCCGAAGTACGGCCTGTGCGACCCGCCTCAGATCCACCAGTCGTACACCTCCGGCGCCACCGAGAACCTCCTGGAGAAGTTCCGCATCGCCCTCACCCCCAGGCCTTCGCCAACCTCTGGACGAAGGCATACAAGGCCCACGAGGAGGGCTTGACCGTGGTGAGCGCGATGGGCACCGACGAGCTCCACGCACCTGCTGCTCGGCTACTCCATCACCGGAGACGTCGGCGCCCAGGTCCTGCCCTTCCTCCACGGACAGGGCAAGAACGGCAAGTCCGTCCTCCTCGACATCATGATCCAGATCCTGGGCGACTACGCCGACGCGGCCCCGCCCGGCTTCCTGATGGACCGCGGCTCGTTCAGCGAACACTCCACCGAACTCACCGAACTTCACGGCCGCCGCCTGGTCGTGTGCAGCGAGCTCAAGCCGAACGACCGGTTCGACGAAGCCCGCGTCCGCCTCCTCACCGGCGGCGACAAGATCAAGGCCCGCCGCATGCAGCAGGGCTACTTCTCCTTCAACCCCACTCACCACCTGTGGCTGCTGGGCAACCACCGCCCGGAGGTCTCCACCGGCGGATTCGCGTTCTGGCGCCGCATCCGGCTACTGCCCTTCGAACGCGTCGTCCCCGACGAACGCAAGATCGACAACCTGGCCTTCGAACTCGTCCGCGACGAAGGCCCAGGCATCCTCCACTGGCTCGTCGACGGCGCCCGCGGCTACCTCACCACCCGCGACCCCCTCCACGGCCCCGACCGCGTACGCCTCGCCACCACCGCATACGCCGCCACCGAAGACCACATCGGCCGCTTCCTCGCCGAGCGCTGCACCCGAACCCCCGGAACCGACGAAGCCGAACTCCGCGTCGAGCAAGGCCTCTTCTGCACCGAGTACAGCTCCTGGTGCCACGCCAGCGAAGGCATCCGCCCCGACGGCACCCGCGCCTTCGCCAACCGCGTCCGCCAGGAACTCGGCCTCGCCTTGCCCAGCGACATGATCAAATCCAACGGCCGCAAGTACTACCCCCACAACGCCCTGGCCGCCGCCGAATGAACGCCCCCGCTCCGGGCACAGCCGCCCCGCCGACGCAGCCCGCTCTACGATGAACACCAAACCGGGCAATCGGGCCCCCACCCCGCACCGCACCACCCGCACCCGCCGGCACCGGCCGACCAAGGAGGGGCTTACACCATGAGCTCGCTACTGACTGAGAGCGACCTCGCCCACGAGGACGACGTGGTGTGGCTGGAAGACCCGGACACCCTCGACTACGTCCGACAGACCCTCGACAAGACCCGGCGCCGCAACACCAAACCGCCCTACCTACGCGACGGCCGTATGGTCGGCTACGCCCGGCTCACCCAGGACGCCGAACCCGACCCGGACAGCGGCCTGTACAAACGCCGCATCTTCTTCCTCCTCCCGCACGACCGCGACAGCCTCCCCGACGGCCTTTACCAAAACGGCGCCCCCGGCGAAGCAGTCGACCCACGCACCGTCGAACCCGCCAAGCCCGGCTCCAAGACCCAACGCTCGCAACACGGCCCCGCAATGCAAGCGTCGGCCTGAACGACCGGACAACCCGCTACGCGGCTGGCCAGGGCTGCCATCCGGCGCGGGAAACGGCATCGACGGCTGAAGCATCTTCGCTGAGGTGGTCCAGTACCGCGGGGCGACTTCCGCCGACTGAGCTGTCCGCATGGTCAGCTCTGATCGTCTGCGCTCTCCGGCCAGCGACTTGATCGCGACCGTCACTCGAAGCGAACCGCACCCGGCTCCGTTGGCCGGATGATGGCACGCCGGGCGACGTGAAGCGTCGCCCATCCGAGCCGCTCGTCGACGGCCGACAGGTCGGCGAGCAGCCGCCCGCCGGGGAACAGTTCGGCGAGCAGTTGCCGGCGGTCTGCCTCCGCAGCAATCGCGCCGAGTTCGGCGGCCTCCGTACCGCGGGAGCGGTGGGCGAGCTGCTCGTCGGACAGGGCGACGAGCTCGGCCCGCGCCCCGGGCAGACGTGCCGCAAGGTCGCGGCGGTCCATTTCGGCGAGTACCTGTAGCGTCTGCTCGTCGTCGAGGTGCGCGAACGCCTTCGCCAGCTCGCGGTCAGAGAACGGGGTCAGATCCTCGACGATACGCCCGCCGTGGCGGACGCGGTCGAGCAGCGCGGCCAGGTCGCGGGCGTCGAGCTCGTCGGCGGCCCGCTGCAGGAACCTATCCACTGAAGTCGCCTGTATGGGACGTGAGTTGAATGATCGGACTGCACGGATTGGCCTGCTGTGGGCAACACTCATACAGTGCTGACCTTGACTCGCGGGGCCCCGGCCGCGACCACTTCGCAGCGTCCATCTACCTGGAGATGACTGACATGCCCACGCCGCCCTCCGGTTCGTCCGATCCCAACGGGTCATCCGGCTCTGCGCCTTCCAACGGTGGCCAGGGGGCCGCACCCACTGCACCCCAGCCCAACCTTCCGCACCGGTTAGCCCGTCGCGTACGCGACGCCCATCGGCGAGAGAATCGCGACCACCTTCTCGGCTGGCTCGAACTTCTTGGCTACTATCTGGCGCCCATCGCGTTCCTGGGAACCGCCGTGTGGGGGGCATGGACTTGGTATGAAGATCATCAGACCGCGAAGGACTCCGTTGAAGCCGCGGTCAACGGGCCCAAGCTCAAGTCGGACCTGAAGCTAGCGAAGGTCGATGCGTTGATCGGTAAGGGGCTCAAAGGCGAGGAGACCGGCTACAACCCGCACAAACCCACTGAAGCCCAAAAGATCAGTGCGTGGGGGCCTCACGTGAAGGTGACGGTGCAGAACATCGCGACCGCACCTGACCTCATCACAAAGGTCAAGGCCACCTTCCGTAAGTCGTTCTATCTGGAACCGTGCTGGGGCGTCGGCGGCCCGGTCGTGAGCAAGGTGAAGTACCAGCTCACGATCCCGGACGACCAGCCCATGGTGAAGGGCAGCCGGTCGCACAAGGTGCCCTTCGCCAAGGAGGCTGAGATGGCCTTTTCTGTGCTGGCCAATGACTTCGATCAGTTCACGCTGACCACTGGAAACGAAACCACTGTGGAAGGTCAGATGCCGTGGATCGGCGTATTCGATGTGGAGCTGGAGCACGACCACGGGAAGAAGCTGACCTTCGGCCCCATCGCTGTGATCGACACGGGGGGTAATCCAGCCTTCTATGCCGACGGCGATACCTGGCATATCGAACCGACAGAGGACACCAACGGCTGTACGAAGCGCAACGCCGCGACGGTAGCGAAGATCCTCCGCACCCCGAACGTGACGGCATCCAAGGAACTGAAGAGTCTCGACAAGGCGTTCCGCTCCCTGTCGAAGCACCCGGCTACGCCCGAGCCGAGTACCGAGCCCGTTCCCTGTGACCAGCCCGGAGCGGACTGTATCGAGTTGGTGCCGTAGTCAGTTCCTGGTTTACCGCCAGAGGGTCTGCGATGCCAAAACCCCTGGCTACTCAGAGGTCGTGCACCAGAGAACCAGTGGTTGGGTGCCAAGACGGCCCCGAGGCGTCGCTGTCGCCTTCCTCGGCTTCCGTAGGCGCCTGGTCGGCGCGCGGCTGTCCGGGCCGTCAGGGCGTGGGCAACTGCCCCAGCGGACCGTCCCCCCGGTCGGCCGCGCCGCCGCGAGCCGGGGCAGTTCGCCAGTGACGGTTGTGTCGCGCTGGTGCTTGCGAGGACCGGCGCACTTGTACCGAGTGTTTGACACATTGGCCTCCGTGAGGCAGCTTGTGTCAAGGAATTGATACAAGTGCTGGAGGTTCGGTGTCTCTGCCTTTCAACGCAACCCTGGCGGCTCCGTTCGCCCTCGGGACGCTGGTGGTCTTGTGCACCGGGCGCCGCGGAGAGCCTCAACTCGCGGGCGTGCTCGGGCAACATCACCGGCGTGCGGAGAAATGGCGACGAGGGGGCCTGATTGTGGGCCTGATCACCGCTGTTGTACTCATGTACGGCGGCCTCGGCCCAGACCCCTGGCTGGCCGGCCCGGCCTTCGGCGCCTGCGTCGTAGCCGCCGTTCTGGTCGGTGAACTCCTCATCGCACGCCCCAAGGGGGCGCTCCGCACAGCAGAACTGACGCCCCGCCGGATGCGGGACTACCTTCCCCGACACCACGGCCCTCTGCTCGGGCTGCTCGTACTGACCCAGGCTGCAGTGGCCGCTGCCCTCGTCACAGTGACCAACCGGATGGCCAGCTCTGACAGCCTCCTGAGCTACACCTGCCCGGACGACTCCGTCATGGAGTTTCCACGAGCAGTCCTGTCCCCGGCTCTGGGCGTGCTCGTCTCGGTCGTCGGCGGAGGGGGCGTGTGCCTACTCGCCGTACGGAAGATCACGGCCCGGCCCACACTCCCCGCGAGCTCGGCATCACGCACGATGGACAACGCCCTGCGCACGGCCTCGACCGAAGCGGTGACCCTGGCATGGGGATGCCTGGTGGCCTCATCACTGCTCGCTTCCTCCCTGCTGGCCAGCGCCTACACCGACGCATTGGCAACCGCCCCATGCAATGCCCCGGGACTGATGCCCTTCCAAGTCACCTCCTACCTCCTGATCGCCGGATCCGCGGCCGCGCTCATCCATCTCCTGGTCCACTTGGCGCGCCTGTCCACAGCACGGAAGGCCGCCGCGTGAAACCGCTGACAGTGCGTGTGGACACCGCCAGCCCCGTCCCCCCGTACGAACAGGTGCGGCTGCAACTGGCCGACCTCATCCTCGGCGGACATCTGGAGGAGAACGACCGGCTCCCGGCCGTGCGACAGCTAGCAGCCGACCTGGGACTGGCGGCAGGAACCATCGCCCGCGCCTACCGGGAACTCGAATCTGCCAACCTGGTCATCAGCCGAACCGGAGCAGGAACACGCGTCGCCCCACGCCCCGCACGCTCCCGCGAGGCACAACTGGCTGTCGCCGCCGCTACCTACATTGCGAATGGCCGCCGCGTAGGGGCGAGCGATGACCAACTGCTTGCTGCCGTCCGCATCGCCCTCTCCGGCGCGCCTTCGTGGTGATGCCACCGTCCCGCTCCCGGTTGTGCCTTCTTCCTTGCCAAGCACTGCACGGGCAGGAGCACGCCGTTTCGACAAGCTGGCCGGCGGCGATGGCGACCAAGGGGGGTCTGTGTAGCGATCGGTGGAACTCGGTCGGATTGCTTTAGCTGCGGCCGGCGGTGAGTCGGCCGTCGAAGGTGATGTCGAAGGCTTGGAGTGCGGCCTTCCAGCGCATGGTCCAGCGTTTGCGTCCGGTGCCGGTGGGATCCAGGCTCATCACGGCCAGGTAGATGCACTTCAGGGCGGCCTGCTCGGTGGGGAAGTGTCCACGGGCCCGGACGGCCTTGCGGATGCGGGCGTTGATCGACTCGATCGCGTTGGTCGTGCACACGATTTTGCGGATCTCCACGTCGAACTGCAGGAACGGTACGAACTCGGCCCAGGAGGACTCCCAGAGCCGCACGATGGCCGGGTACTTGTGTCCCCAGGCTTCGGTGAACTCGAGGAACCGCTCCAGGGCGGCGTCCTCGGTCGGTGCGGTGTAGACGGGCCGCAGAGCCTTGGCGATCTTCTCCCAGTCCTGCCGGCCCGCGTAACGGAACGAAGCCCGCAGCAGGTGAACCACGCAGGTCTGCACGATCGTCTGCGGCCAGACCGTGTTCACCGCGTCCGGCAGACCGGTCAGCCCGTCGCAGACGAGCATCAGCACGTCCGACGTGCCGCGGTTCTTGATCTCGGTGAGGACCTGCAGCCAGTACTTCGCGCCCTCGCCGCCGTCGCCGAGCCACAGGCCCAGGATGTCTCGGTGCCCGTCGGCGGTGACGGCCACGGCCATGTAGACCGGCCGGTTGGCGACCTGCCCGTCCCTGACCTTGGTTCTGTCGACGATCTTGTGATGCGGACGGTCCGGACTCATCGTGCGAGCAAGACGCGTTTGCGAAGGAGATCGAGCCCGGCCCGGCCGAA
>NZ_JBVJPM010000072.1:0-12969 GCF_055582645.1 Streptomyces sp. NPDC107517
GCGGCGGGCTTCGTACGCCACGAGCCCGCCCCCGGCCAGGTCTTCCACCTGCCGCCGGGCTCCCAGCCGCAGCACGGCCAGTCGCAGCAGCAGTACGCACAGCAGGCGCCCAGGTACGGCGGCCAGGCCCAGCCCCCGCACGGCGCACCGCAGCACCAGCAGTACGGGCAGCAGCCCCCGCAGCACGGGCAGCAGCAACCTCCGCAGTACGGGCAGCAGGCGCCGCAGTACGGGCAGCAGGCGCCCTACAGCGGCTGGCCGCCGCAGTAGGAGAAAGGGCAGGAGTCGATCACCCCTGCCAGACGATCGACTGGAGCGCGGAAGAGACCTATGCCCTCGTGTCGGATCATGATCACCGTCTGCGGGTCGGATCGAAGGCGCGCCACAGGTCGCGGCGCAGCTTGTGCGTGCACCCCGGATACTTCCTCTGCTCGGTGTTCGAGGCAGCGACGAGGAGCTTGGCGTCAACGAGCTGGTCTCTGTTGACGATGTCGCGCCCCTGAGTACGGCCGCCTTTCAGGACAGGGCTGCCACCCCTCACCGGATAGCCAACGTCCGTCATGGTCCAGGATGCTCATGCGAACCGGACAGAGGGGCGGCAGCGATGCGGGTGCTGACTTGGCCTTCCCGTCCCGCCGGGGTCGGCGCCGGAATGGTGCATGCGCAGCTGACCACGGTAGGGCACGGCCGGCAGCCGGTCGGCGAGATCTACCTCCATCGCGGGCCGCCGACCTGGGTCTACATGTCCGTTGACCTCGCGGACGCCGGCAACATGTACGGCGGGAAGATCTCCTGCGTGCTGGTACACAAGGACGGCAGCACCGTACGCGTCGGTACGTTCACCCTGCACCGCGGCTACGGCTACTGGGGAGCCCCGGCCTCCGTGAACCCGACCACGCTCTCCGGCGCCCGCCTGACCTCCGCCGACGGCACGGTGCTCGCCACCGCACACTTCGGGGCAGGGTAGCTCTGACTGTCGGTGCCTTGCTCAACACCGCCGCCGCATACACCACAGAACGCCGGTGACGACCAACACGATCCCCCGTTGCGCGGTCGGTGACTGCGAGATCAAGCGGGCCACAAGACTGCACATCGGGTGCGCCACGCGGGCCTGGCCGGCCCGGCCTGCGCGCCTACCGTGAACGGGTGCGCAGCGGCACAGAAGGGGCAGGGACGTGTGTATCCCGGCCCGTTTTGTACGGTGCCTCTTCCCGCCCGCGTGTCTCATCCATGTCGCGGCGCAGGGCGAGAAGTCCGCAGAGCAGCAATGCCCCGAGCACCGCGCCGGACGCGGCGGGCCAGCCGCCCACCGTGATCAGGGGTGCGGCGAGCGCGGAGCCGGCCACACCTGCAAGGAAGTAGAGGAGCAGGTAGACGCCGGTGAGGCTGCCGCCGCGGTAGGGGTCGATGGCGAGGACGCGGGCCTGGTTGGCGGCCTGTGCGGTGAAGGAGCCTGCGTCGACGAGGGCCAGGCCCGCCGCGGTGACGGCAGGGTGGTCAAGGCCGGTGCAGAGCAGGGCGGCGCCGACGGCGGCCGTGCTCATGCTGGTGCAGATCACGGCACGTGGCCCGAAGCGGTCGCCGAGGCGTCCGGCGACGGGCAGCGCGGCGAAGCCGAGGGCGCCGGCCAGGCTGTAGAGCCCGATGGCGGCGGCGTCGAGACCGTATGGCGGCTGGGCGAGCCGCACGGTGAGCGCGACCCAGACGAGGCTGAAGGCGAAGTACCACAGGCTGCCGGCCGCCACGGCGTGGCGCAGGACACGGTGACGGCGCAGGAGGCCGGGCAGCGCGGTGAGAGTGGCGAGATAGCTGTGCGTGGGCGCGGGCCGGTCGTCCGGCAGGCGCAGCCAGGCGCCGGCGGCGCACACGAGCACGAGCCCGGCGAACGCGAGCAGCATTCCGCGCCAGCCGAGCGCATGCGCGAGTACCCCGCCGACGAGCCGGCTCAGCAGGATCCCGGCGGACATCCCCGCGGCGACCAGCGCGACGGCTGTCCCGCGCCGCTCCCCGGGCACCGTTCGCCCGGCGATCGTCGAGGACTGTGCGCTGACGCTCGCGCCCGCTCCGATGATCACGTACGCGGCGAGCAGCAGCCACAGGCCGCGAGCGGCCGCGGCCAGGAACAGGCCGCTCGCGAGCATCGCGAGCTGGCCCGTGACGAGGCGGCGCGGCGCCGCGCGGTCGGCGAGCGGAAGCAGGAACGCGAAGCCCGCGATGCATCCCACGAGCGCGGCCGTCGTGACGAGGCCGATGGCGGGCACCGACGTGCCGGTGTCACGGGCGACGTCACCGAGCGCGGGCTGGATCGCGTAGTTGTTGGCCAGAGCGATGCCGGCCGTGCCGGCGAGCAGGCCGACGGAGCCACGGGGCGGGCGACTCACGGCGCGTCCCCACGCACCAGGACCACTGCGTAACGGCATTGATCGCTGGTGGAGTTGATGAAGACGCAGGGTGCGGGCGGGCCCAGCTCGACGGTGTCGCCTGCGTCCAGCTCGTGAGTCGACTCGCCCTCACGGAAGGTGAGATGACCCTCGAGCACCCAGATGAGCTGCCGGTGGAACGCGAACGCAGCCGCAGGGTAGGGGACTTCGGCCCCGGCGGGCAGCAGGATCTCCGCCATCTCGGCCGGGAATCCGGTCCCCGAGATCTGCCGTCGCGTGTAGCCGGTGCCCGGGTCGAGCCATTGGGGCGCCTCGTCGGCGCGCCGCACCCTCCCCGCTCCCGCCTCCGGGTCGAGCAGGGTGGCGACGCTCAGCTGGAACGCCGCCGACAGCTTGCCCAGGACCACGGCGGTCGGGTTGCTCTCGCCACGCTCGATCCGGTTGATCATCGCCCGCGAGACCCCCGATTCCTGCGCCAGCTCGGCGAGCGTCCAGCGGCGCCGGTCCCGCTCCGCGCGGATGCGTGCGCCGATGCGCTCCACCAGAGGGTCTACGATATTAGACATGCATCCACTATACGAGAATGGCGTGCGGGCGGTGACGGTCCGCCCCGCACTGCCCAGCGACCTGGACACCGTCCTGGCCATCCGCAACCACGCCATCGAGCACGGCACGGCACTGTGGACAGACACACCGCAGTCCCGCGACGAAGGAGCGGCCTGGCTCGGCGCGCACCTGGAGCGCGGTTCGGCGTACGTGGCCGAGCAGGGCGGAGCAGTCGTGGGATTCGGCGTCTACGGCCCCTGGAAGGGCTACTCCGGCTTCCGGCACACCGTCGAGAACTCGGTGTACGTCGCCGATGGCCACCATGGCCACGGTATCGGCTCCACGCTCCTCGGCACACTGGTCACCTCCGCCACGACGGCGGGCCTGCACGTGATGATCGCGGGTATCGAGGCGGGGAACACTCCGTCCGTCCGCCTCCACGAGCGCCACGGCTTCGAGCACGCCGGCACGGTGCGCGAGGTGGGCACGAAGTTCGGCCGCTGGCTCGATCTGACGCTGATGCAACGGCAACTGAACTGACCGCACCCCGTACCGCCGGACCTGGGCACCCCCAGCCCGGACTCATTCCTGCGGGGACAGAGACGGCGCACCACAACCCAGCCCTCGGCTGCCGATGTCGGCCCGGGACTGAGCTACGTCGTCGCGTCCAGTGACAGGGTGCCCTGATCATCCTTGATCTTCACCTTGACCCAGGCATGGCCGCTGCTGTTGCCGTCACCGACGCCGCTGACATTGCACTCGAACTCCCGGCCCGCCTCGACGGGGATGGAAGCGGGGCAGGCCACATCGTCGATGGTCGGGGGCTTCGCGAAGGCGTCGTCGGAATCGACGCCGTTGAGTACGGCCCGCGCCAACGCATCCTGATCCAAGACTCGTTGCGGCTGCACGGCGGGGCTCCCGGCCAACAGCATGATGGTGACGGTGAGCGCACAACAGGCGATCACGGCAAGGGAGAACGCGATGACCCTACGGGCGAAGTTGCGTTGATCAGTCACGCGGACAGTCCTATCCGGCTGTCCGCGTACAGACAACCCCTGCGGCGCGGGGCGGACTCCGTGCACGCGGCGGCCGTGGTGGCCGGATCGGTCGGGGTGGGTCCTGTCCGGCCCCACGGCTGTGCGGTCAGCCGAAGTCGAGCGTGCCTCGGGGTGGAGTCGGCGGGCCTGGGGGTGTGTGGCGCTGCTTGGCGGCCTCCCGAGGTTCCGGCATGCAAGCCACTCCGCGAGGGCTTTCCAACTGCGCAGATAACAGTGGGTGATTGATCGAGATGCAGAGGGCGGCAGGGCCTGTTTCGCTGATGTGGCCCGCTCTTCCCCCGTCACCCAAGGAGTGATCATGAGCGCTACAGGCGAGCGTGCCCAGCAGATCCGTGCCCGGGCTCAGGAACTGGAACAGGCCGCGGAGCGTGCCACGGACCCGCAGGAGCGTCAGCGTCTGAAGGACCAGGCCCGCCAGTTCAGGGAGCAGAGCGCGCACGCAGGCGGTACCGGTGCGCCGGACGTCGACCCGACGGTGTCGTCCCGCCGGTAGTTCCCCGCATCAGACACCGGCCGGTGGCCGGCCTGCGTGGCCTCCTTTTGGCACGTGAGAGGCCCCCGGCCGGTCACTGCTGTCTCCGCTCAAGAACAACGCCTCCGCCGCCAACAGCATCGGCAGACGCCCGCAGCTCAGCCGCCGCGGCGCGCGCGTGCGGCTCGCACCGACTCCTCCAGCATGGCCATCAAGTCCACCGCCGGCCCGGGCTCGGGCGGCGCGGCCAGCTCGCCGCCGGCCACCTTCGCCTCGACCAGCTGCTCAAGCGCGTGACCGAAGTCGTCCCGGAGCCGGCCGATCTCGACACCCGTGAATTCGCGCATGGACAGCGCCATGACGGCGGGAGGCGGCCGCTTTTGACATCCCGAGGACGGGGCGTCACATCCGATCGGGTCGTGTGAGAGTGCGGGACGGGCTTGCTGAAAGCACCACAGGCTGGCTTCTGTTTTCCCTCAGCACCCGAGCGCTGAGATCATCCTCGCCTCCCCCGGCCTCGGCATCCAGCTCGGCGCCCGGCTGCTCGCAGAGATCGGAGACGACCGGCAGCGGTTTGCCGACGTGCGGCAGCGGCCGGGCGGCAGCGCCGCGACCCCAAGCACCCGCGGCCACGCCCGAGGAACTGGAGGCCGCGAAGCGGATGAGAGAGGGCCGCCCGTGGTACAACTGCCCGATTCCCATGCTGCCCGTGGCCCAGCTGTACGCCCCCGACGCCCCCCTTCTGACCGCCCCGGGCCGCCCGGGCCGCTCTCCTCCAGGTCCTGTGGTGCCCCTGCGAGCATCCGGCCCACCACAGGACCGGACTGTTGTGGCGCTCCTCGGCCGCTGTCACCGACGTGCTCGACACACCGCCCGGGCCACCCATGATCCAGTTCGACCGGTATCTGCCGAATCTCCGTGCCTACGCGCACCGAAGCAGGTCACCGAATACCCCAAACCCTTGGAGCTGAGCGAGGAGCTTCAGGATCAGCTGAGCGACGCGGGCCAGTGGGAAACAGCCAGAGCGGCGTGGAACGGTACGCATGAGATTGCCCCGCAGGAGTTCTACCCGGACATGCTGTCCCAAGCCCAGCTGGAAGACCGGCGGCTGGACCCGCTGGGGCCTCACCGACCCCATCCCTCGCCCCTGCCCCGAATGCGGCACCGAGGCGGCCTCGCTCCTCACCATCGCAGCCTCGAAGTGGCGCTCCAGCAGTGAGCCAGTGAGAGCTGGACCCCCGAGGAGGACCAGGCGAACCCGGCTCCGAACGGCAGCCGCCTGCACACGCGCTCCTTGTGGGAGCGAGTGCCGACCGAAGGGCAACGGCCAGCAGCAGTACGCAACAGGACGGGCGATTTCGGGTGAGGTAGGTCACTGACACGTTCTGGTCGATCTTGGAATGCGCGGGTCCCTCGCACTGCTGAGCCTTGTGGGCTCGCCTCTGCCCATCCCTGTTCCAAGGCGGCGCCGGGCCATCGTGCTCACCACGCTGACCACTGGGTGGGAGACACTCCTAGTCCCATCCACACCCATCCGCTCATGAACCACTGTCTTCGAAAGGTCTCCCGCACCATGCCGCTGGCTCTGCTGGCCCTTGCTGTTGTCGCGTTCGGCATCGGTACGACCGAGTTCGCCACGATGGGGCTGCTGCCCCAGATCGCTGACGGCATCGACGTATCCGTGCCGCATGCCGGCAACCTTGTATCGGCCTACGCGCTCGGTGTCGTCGTCGGCGCCCCCGTACTGACGGGCATCGGCGCGCGCGTTCCCCACAAGCGGCTGCTACTGCTCCTGTCCGGGCTGTTCGTGGTCGGCAACATCGCCTCCGCGCTCGCTCCCAACTTCGGACTGCTCTTCGCCGCGCGCTTTCTGGCCGGCCTGCCGCACGGAGCGTTGTTCGGTGTGGGAGCCGTCGTCGCTTCCCGCCTGGTCGCCCCCGAACGGGCCGCACGTGCCGTCTCCAAGATGTTCCTCGGGCTCACCATTGCGAACATCATCGGCGTGCCGGCGAGTACGGCCCTCGGGCAGCACCTGGGCTGGCGGTCCGCCTACTGGGCGGTCGCCGTCATCGGCATCATCGCCCTCGCCTCGCTGGCCCTCTTCGTTCCCCACCAGCCACGCGGCCGGCAGTCCGGCATCCGGCACGAACTGCGGGCGATGGGCAACAAGCAGGTCGCGATCGGCCTGGCCACCGCCGTCGTCGGGTTCGGCGGGTTCTTCGCCGTCTACAGCTACCTGGTGCCCATGCTCACGAACGTGACGGGCATCTCCGACTCCTCCACCACACTGGTCCTCGCGCTCTACGGTGTCGGCATGACGCTCGGGACAGTGATCGCAGGCCCGCTCACGGACCGCGCCCTGAGGCCGACGCTGTACGCGGGGCTCGCCCTGCTCGCCGCGGCGCTGGTGACGTTCTATTTCACCGTCCACAGCACCGTGCCCGCGCTGGTGACCATCGCCTTCATCGGTGCGATGGGTTCTCTCATCACCACGCCCGTCCAGATGTTGCTCATGGCCAAGGCCCAGAACGCTCCGACGATGGCGGCCGCCTCCAACCACTCCGCATTCAACCTCGCCAACGCGGGCGGTGCCTGGCTCGGCGGACTGGCCATCTCGGCGGGCTGGGGCTGGACCTCGCCGAACCTGGTCGGGGCCGCTCTCGCCCTGGCCGGCCTCGGCCTCGCCTTCACGGGAGGCCTCATGGACCGGGACACCCGACGCTCGGAGGTGGTCACCTCGTCCCGCGCCGAACACTCGACGGAAGCCGACCAGGTCAGCGCGGCTCGATGAGAGCGCGTGCGGGTCGCACAGGGCCCGGCCTCCGGCGCCGAACTGCATGATGTGCCAGAGGTGCCAGGCCGGCGTGCCTGCCGGGGCCGCGGGCGACTGAGCGCAGACAGCAGTGACCGGCCGGCGGCCTCTCGCGTGGCAGAAAGCCACGGAGGCCGGCCACCGGCCGGTGTCTGTGCTCGGAACTACCGGGCTACAGCGTCGGGTCGATGTCCGACTTGCCCGTGCCGCCTACGTGCTCGCTCTGCTCCTTGAGCTGGCGGGCCTTGTCCTTCAGACGCTGGCGCTCCTGCGGGTCAGTGGCGCGCTCCGCGGCCTGTTCCAGGTCCTGGGCCTTGGCACGCATCTGCTGGA
This sequence comes from Streptomyces sp. NPDC107517, assembly GCF_055582645.1. Classification (NCBI taxonomy): domain Bacteria; kingdom Bacillati; phylum Actinomycetota; class Actinomycetes; order Kitasatosporales; family Streptomycetaceae; genus Streptomyces; species Streptomyces sp. NPDC107517. The sequence continues at coordinate 7,603 of NZ_JBVJPM010000072.1, forward strand.
TACGACCGGACTCGCCTGCAGCGCTCATGATCACTCCTTGGGTGATGGGGAAGAGCGGGCCACATCAGAAAAACAGGCCCCACCACCCCCTGCATGTCGAGCGGTCACCCCCTGTTATCTACGCAGCTGGAAAGGCCCTCACGAAGCGACTTTCCTGCCGGACCCTGCTCAGGTCGTGGGGTGCTCTGGCTCAGTGGCCCCGGTCCCACGGGGTCGGGTACGAGGCGGTCGGGGTCGGCCGGGGCCGCGGCCTGTCCCAGTCCGGGAACTTCACCGGAAACCCGGCCCTCGACCGGGGCTGGGAGGTCACGTCCGCGGGAGTGGTGTATTGACGGCCACTCGGTGATCTCGATTTGAGGCTATGCGGTGAGTTCGGTGGGCAGGTCGGTGTCGTCGGTTTCTGACTCGATCGGGTGTAGGCGGGCCTTGGCCAGCAGGTCGAGTCCCATGTAGCGGCGGGCTTCGGTCCACTCGTCGTTCTGCTCGGCCAGCACCGCACCGACCAGCCGGATCAGGGCGGTGCGGTCGGGAAAGATCCCGACCACGTCGGTGCGACGGCGGATCTCCTTGTTCAGCCTCTCCTGCGGATTGTTCGACCAGATCTGCCGCCAGATCTCACGGGGAAACGCGGTGAACGCCAGGAGATCGTGCTGAGCTGTGTCCAAGTGGGCTGCTGCCTTGGGGAACTTGGCCTCCAGCGCGTCCAGGACGTGTCGCATCTGAGCCTGGACCGCCTCGGTGTCGGGCTGCTCGAACACCGTCCGCAGCAGGGTGGCCACCCATGGCTGAGCCGACTTGGGGACATGGCTCAGCAGATTTCGGGCGTAATGAAACCGTACGAAATCAACTTGGTGGCTCGTTCGGTGTGTTCGACTTGGGCTCGAGCGATGTGAGCAGTTCGTCGGCATTGCGAAAGCGGAACGAGCCTGGTGCCGGATGGTACCCGTCTTCTTCGAGGATCGGGCGGACGTCGAGGAAGGCGTTGCCGATGGTGCGAGGGCTGACTTGGAAGAGGTCGGCCAGGACCCAGCGGTTGCAGACTTTGCGCTGGTTGAGGAGGGTGGCCAGAACCCGGTCGGCGTCAGTGATCTTCTGTGGGAAGACCCCGCCGCGGGACCCGGGCTGGCGCTGGCCACCGCGCTGCCGGTAACGGCGCCGCTCGGCCAGCGCCGCCTGCCTCACGGACACACGGTCGATCAGCTCTTCCAGGGAGTCGCGGTTGATGCCGGTCAGTGACGGATCGGAAAGGATCGCGGAGGCGCGTGGACGGTCGGAGGGTCGGTCCTCGAGGAACGTCAGGACGTCCTGGGCCCGAGGGAAGCGGAGCGTGGTCGGGGAGAGGGGGTAGCCGATCTCGTCCAGCAGCAGCCGAGCCTCGTTGATGGCTTGGCCGATCACGGGCTGGGTCAGGCCCAGCAGATCACACAGGACGTTCTGGGAGAACAGCTGCCGCAGATAGAGGACGGCGACCAGGAGACGGTTGTGGCCGGTGAGCGCGGGGCGGCCGTGGGCGCCCGGGGCCTGGCGGCGTCGGCCGCCCCGCTGCCGGTAGCAGCGTTGTTCGCGATAGGCAGCCTGGGCCGGAGTCAACTCCTCGGCCAGTGCGGCGAGTTCCTCGCGGTCCATGCCGGTCAGCCGAGGGTCGGCCAGCAGCACCAGGACCGCCTCACGCCTGGCGGCGGCGCCAGCACCCCGGTCCTCGCCTGGCGCCGCGGCGACGGTCTCACTGGCGGATTGGATGGTGTAGTTCCAAGTGCCGCGTACCTCGTGATGCTCGATGGGAAGTGAGTCCAGATGTGCTCTGCTGACTCCGACCCCTGTGGGGTAGGCACCGGTGTCCAGCTCGGCCTCGACCCGCAGTCCGGCGCGGGTCCGTGTCGCGGCGATGGTGTTGACGACCACTTCGTGGCTGGTCAGTGGGCGGCCGCGCCAGTTCATGGCGATGTGGGAGAACAGCCTGTGCTCGACCTTGTTCCATTTCGATGTGCCCGGCGGGAAGTGACACACGGTGATCGACAGGCCCGTCTCGGCAGCGAGGGCGGCCAGTTCCGACTTCCAGACGCGGTAGCGGTAGCTGTTCGAGCCGCCCGCGTCCGCGGTGATCATCAGGCGGCTGGCGTGGGGGTAGTCGTGGTGGCCGCGGGCCTGCCACCAGCGGCGGATGGAGGCGACCGCGAAGGTGGAGGTGTCATGGTCGACGCCGACGTTGACCCAACCGGCATCGGCGGTCAGGTCGTAGATGCCGTACGGGATCGCCGTATCGCCCTTCGGGCCGGTGAAGAAGCTGTGGTCCTCCACCTGGACCGGCTCGCCCTTCGGCCGCCACTGACGGCCCACGTTCGGCAGCAGGCCGAGCATCTCCTTCTTCTTCGTGTCCACGCTGATCACCGGTTCGCCGTCGGCCTGGTGCCGCTTGACCTGCTCGTTGATGTAGCGGAACTGGGCGTCCCGGTCCGGATGCTGCTTACCCTCCAGCGTCTTGGCCTGGGCCTGCAGGCTGAACCCGTTCTCCTTGAGTAGCCGGCCCACCGTCATTGCCGAGACGGGATGTCCCTGCTGGGTCAGTTCCTGGGCCAGGGTGCGCAGCGACTTCGTCGTCCAGCGCAGCGGTGACATCGGGTCACCTCGCTCATCCGGCTCGACCAGAGCCATCAGCGCCGGCAGCACCCCGGCATCGGCCTCCTCGACACGTTTGCGTCCGCCGCCCGGTCTGCGTACCCGTCCTTCGGGAAACGGCATCTCGTTGATGCCCAGCTCGAGGACGCCCCGGCGGACCGTCGTCTCGCTCGCCCCGGCAGCACGGGCGACCGCTCGGACACCGCCATGGCCCAGCAGCCTGGCCTCGGCCGCCAGCATTAACCGGCGCTGCCGTTCGTTCAGGTGCGGCAGCAACACCTCGAATCGCACGGCAAGTTGGCCGTGCACCCCCTCCGAAATCGCCATACCCAGGCCAACGACATCAGCAGACGGAAGCGACACCTTGTTTCTCGACGGGTTCAATGGGTGCGACATCGCTGCCACGATGCTCCGGGCAGCACTGCACCGATCGCGGTGACCAGGCCGGTGTGGGCGTCGGAGATGACCAGCTGGACGCCGGACAGGCCGCGAGCGATCAAGGACCGCAGGAAGGCGAGCCAGCCGGCCCCGTCCTCGCACGTGGCGACGTCGATGCCGAGGATCTCGCGGTGCCCGTCGGCGTTCACGCCGACCGCGATCAGTGCGTGGACGTTGATGATGCGGCCACCCTCGCGGACCTTCTGAGTCAGTGCGTCGACCCAGACGAACGCGTAGGGCCCGGCGTCGAGCGGCCGGTTGCGGTAGGCTGCGACCTGTTCGTCCAGGTGCTTGGCCATCGTGCTGACCTGGGACTTCGACAGCTGGGTGACGCCGAGGGACTCGGCGAGTTTCTCGACTCTGCGCGTACTCACGCCGAGCAGGTAGGCGGTAGCGACGACCGAGATGAGGGCCTGTTCGGCCCGCCGGCGGCGTTCGAGGAGCCAGTGCGGGAAGTAACTGCCCTGCCTCAGCTTGGGGATGGCGAGTTCGACGGTGCCGGCGCGGGTGTCCCACTCGCGTGGGCGGTAGCCGTTGCGGTGGTTGACGCGTTCGTCGCTGACCTGCCCGTATTCGGCGTTGCAGAGGGCATCGGCCTCGGCAGACATGAGTGCGTCGGCGAACGTCTTGACCATTGCGCGCAGCAGGTCGGGACTCGCCGCGGCGAGGTTGTCTTCGGCGAGGGCGTGCAGGGGCAGACTGTCTGGTGCGGTCATCGTGCTGATCTCCTTCGAGGCTTCGTCACTTCGAAGATCAGCCGGTGGCCGTTCATCTATGCGGGCACCATCCCGATGCCGGAGCAAACCCCCGGATCAGGTCGAACCCGTACACCACTTCCCTGGACGCAACCGGCTGGGACACCTTCCTTCCGGAGCCGTCTGCGCGGCCGCTGCCTGTGGTGTCCGCGAAGGCGAAGCCATCAGGGCGATGGTGGCCAGGACACTCATCTCCCGCCTCGCGCCGGACGCCCATCGCGAGTGCGCCCGGATCTTCATGCCGTCCGCGCGTATGTACTCCTTCACGTGCACCAATGGCCGCTCCGCTTCCAGGCCCGGTGCACCGCTGCGCGCACGGGACCCTGCAGGAAAGCAGTCGCCACTGACAACACGTCAGGATGTGTTGCTCTCGGGGGCCAGATTCAGTCACAGTTCGAGCCTCCGCCCCCGCCGCGCGTGACCTGCCACAGACGCCGGAAATCACGATGCCCCCTACGGGTGAGCTCACGGGCCGGTTGTCTTGGTTGTCCTGTGGCGGCGAACGTTGTGCGCGTGGCATCGAGGTTGAGCAGGGTAGGGATCGAGTGCCTAGCGTGCGGCGGCTCGACTCGATCGAGAGCGAGATGGGCGACGCGCAGCGGCTGTTGCGGGTGCTCGTGCGGGCCCAGGGTTTCGATCCCGGTGCCGAGTAGGGCATCTGGCCCAGGAAGTTGTCAGGGCCCGGTACGCATGACGCGTACCGGGCGCCTGGCATTTGGAGGCAGGGCCTCGCGGTTGGTGTCGGAGACCGCCCTCGTTCAGCAGCCCGCAGGTCTCCTGCCTGCGCGGTTTCCAGGTGGTTTGGGTACCAGTGTGGTGTCGGGTCGGCGGTGCGACGGGCACGCGCTGACGACGCCGGCGAGGGCCTGGACGCGGAACTGCCAGGGCGGAATCACGCGAACAAGTCTCCGGGTGTGTGACCCGCTCGATCGCGCCATGCGGCCGATGACCATCTCCGGGATCGGGTAGGCCGGGCGGATCAGCGCAATCCGGCGAAGAGATCGTTCTCGGGTACGGCCGCGCCGGTGGCGTCCTGGACTCGTACGAAGGTCTCCATGCCCATCAACTCGCCGAACCTCTCCTTGCCCATTTTGAGGAAGAAGATGTTCTCGCCCTGGCTGGCGTGCGCGGCCAGCGCATCGAACTTCTGACCGCTGAACGCGGTGGTGTCCACCCACGTGGTGATCTCATCGTCGGGGAGGCCGATCTCGGCCATCGCGGCGGCCTCGGCAGGATCCGGCTCCGGCATGTCCGGATGAAACTCGCGCATGATCTCGCCGAACCGCTGCATCCCCGAGCGGGGCATCGTCGTCCAGTACACCTTCGGTGTCAGCTCGGTCATCTCCAGCGCTGCCATCGTGATGCGGTGGGCCTGGATGTGGTCGGGGTGGCCGTAGAAACCGTTCTCGTCATAGGTGACGACCACATCGGGCCGGTAGCGCCGCATGAGGTCGGCAAGTCGGGCGGCGCCTTCCTCAACGGGGGTCTGCCAGAAGGATCCGGGGGCGTCGTTGCTCGGCCAGCCCATCATCCCGGAGTCGGCATAGTCCAGCATCTC
>NZ_JBVJPM010000073.1:0-12264 GCF_055582645.1 Streptomyces sp. NPDC107517
CGGTGGCCGTTCTCATATCCGGACCCTCACCCCGACGCCGGAACAAACACCCGGATCAGGTGGGAACCGGTACACCACTTCCTTGGACGTAACCGCCGACCAAGCGGGCCACCGCAGGCGGCGGGGGATATCTGGCGGGCGACCTCCGGCCTTTGACCGCGAGGACTACAAGGCCAGGCACGCGGTCGAGTGCGGCATCAACAGGCTGAAGCGCAACCGGGCAGTGGCCTGTCGGTTCGACAAGCTCGCGGTCCGTTTCGAAGCCGCTGCCCTCATCGCCGCGATCAACGAATGGCTGTGACCTGTCAGGAGTGACGGTCCCCCGTGTCATCCTGGCCGCGATCAGGTCAGCGGGTTGAGGGGAGACAGAGCTGATGAGGGCTGCGTACTACCGGGCCGAGAGTGAATGCGGCGACCACATCGATGACCCGTCCGAGGACGCGCTGTTCATGCTGATCGACGACCTCAACGACTCAGACAACACCTTCGTCGTGATCCAGCCCGATGAAGACGACCCGGCCTGGTTCGCCTCCGTCGCGGTCCTGGACGAAGGCGGCTACGAAGTCGTCCGCCGCGACACCACCCGCCGCGAACACGCCGTCGTCACCGAGACCAGCATCGACCCCATCGCCCGCGACCTCACCATCTGGATGGCCGCCCGCAATATTCCCGGACGGCCCACCCAGCACACCAGCGACTTCTAAAACACGGCCTAGCCGCTCGGACCGGCCTCGGCGTCCATGACACCGAGGCCGAGCCGAACCAAGCAACTGGCGCGCTCGGCATACCGAAGTCGACCGCCCCGGCACCGCGGCATGACGGGTCGTACCTGCCACCACCGGACCATGCGACGCCGTCACGTACGACTCGCCACCTGACGTGCTGGCCCTGTGCTCGGTAGAACCTGGCGCGGCCTGCGGTCGATCGACTTTCAGTCGGTGATGTACCAATTGCTCTTGAGGTACTCCAGGGTGCTGCTGCCGAGTTCACTCTCGGAGAAGGTGACGGAGGCCCTGATCGCTTCGGTCGGGATCTCGACCTTGTCGGGGGCCAGCACAGCGACGCGCTGCGGGTCGACCGTCGCGGTTCGCAGGGCCTTCTTCTGCGCAGGCGAGATCATCTGGAACGTGACGACGAACGTCGACGTGCACGGGCCGAACCCCTGGTCCTCTGCCTGCTTCGCGGCGGGCCCGGCCACTTCGCAGACCGTGTCGATGTCCTCACGGCCCACAGCATGGAGGTACTGCTCGTACCGCTTGATCGCGCCCGCCTTCGTCCTGGGCACGGGCTGGTCCCCGGTCGGCTCGGCCGACGGCTTCTCGGTCCGAGGGGACGCGGACGGCGTGGCCGACGGTTCTTCGGGCCGCGCCGATTCGGACGACTGCGAAGGCTTCGCGGCCGTGGACGTGTCGTCTTCCGATTTCTCCGGACCGCACGCGCACGCGGCCAGCGCCACGCAAGTCAATACCGCCACGCTCACCAGCGTCCGAACTCGCATCCAGTCCCCCTCAGCAACAGTCGGCACAACGAAGGACACGCGAGATCTGGAGGAACGGTTCCTGAGCCGGTCCGTATGACATTCGATCGTGGCCGCCCCAGCCGGCACCGAGTCGCATCACGTCACGAACTCCGAGCAGAGCCAGAATTCGGGTTCGGCATCAACGTCCTCGGCCCGTACCGCGGTTTGGCCGGCAGCCGTCGTATTGCTCCTCCAGCGTCTTCTCACCCGACGAACCCGAGCCAGACGACGGACAGTCCCTGCCCGTTCCAGTCCTGCGGATTGAGGGGTGGCCACCGCGCTCGTCGCCGGTCGACGCGGCCGTGATCAACAGCGGTACAACCTTTCCCCTTCAAGATCGTCTACTTGTCGAGGAGTTGGAGCGTCCGGCTCCCCGACACCCCTTGGGGGATGCAATGCACAGAGCCTCCGTCGGCCGCGCCCTGCGGCTGGGAGCGTGCGGTACCGCGGCCGCGGGCCTGTTCGTGATCGGCCTGGGAGCTGGGACCGCAGCGGCCTCCGACACGCTGTGGATCCAGTCGCCGTACGAGCTGAACGTGCCGCTCGGCGTCGACGGCGGCGAGGCCCCGGCCCGCTCACTCGACCTCGGGCTCTACCACGACAACAGCAACGTCTCGGTCACCGACGGGCGGTTGACGATCGACGTCTCCGGACTCGCCGGAGTGGCTGACATCATCTGGCCGGCGAACTGCACGCCCGAGGGCACCGTCGCGGTGTGCACGGTCGACGGCGAGATCCCGGTGACCAACGTCGACGCCGTGCACCTGGGGATCCGGGCCGCCACCGGCGCGCTGAAGGGCGCGCAGGGCACTGTCACGTACACGGCGACGGCCACCACGCCGTCCGGCACGATGAAGTCGCCGCAGGGCTTCAGCACCACGGTGACGGTGGCGTCGGGCCCGGACCTCGCGCTCAACGACCCCGGCAAGGCGGAGGGCGTGCAGCCGGGCTCCAACCTTCCGCGGCCGGTCAGCGTGACCAACGAGGGCAACGAGACGGCGCACGGCTACACCCTGAAGATGAGCGCCTCCTACGGCCTGGACTTCGTCACCTCGTACCCGCAGTGCACGTACCGCAAGGACGAGGGCGATGGCGAGTACGCGCCGATGACGCACGCCACGTGCACCTTCGACGACGAGATCGCCCCGGGAGCCCACGTCGAGCTGCCCGAGCAACTGGTGGTCGCCGTCAACGACAAGGCGCTGTACGAACGGCTCGACCTCAGCGTGGACCCGGCGGGCGGCGTCACCGACATCGACAGCGACGACAACTACGTGGCGCAGGAGGTAGTTGCCGACAACACGGCCGACTTCGCGGTGCGCGGCACCGACGTCACGGGCAGCGCCGGCGAGACGGTCACTGCCGAGGTTCGGTTCCAGAACAAGGGCCCCGCCTGGTTCGGCAACCTGGGCTCCGGCGACCCGGCCGCAGTCGTCGAATTCCGGGTACCGCAGGGAACGACCGTCTCCGACGCCCCCACGGAGTGCCGCCCGCGCACGCTGACCGGCGGCTACTACCCGAACCGGGTGGGAGCCCCGCGCTACGACTGCAACCTGCCGTACTGGGTGTCGGAGAACACCGAGCGTGCCTTCGCCTTCCAGCTGCGTGTGGACACCGTGGTGCAGGACGCCACTGGACCGGTCGTGGTGCGCCCCGTCTTCGGGGAGTTCGCCTTCGACCCGGAGACGAAGAACAACTCCGCGAAGGTCGTGGTGAACGCCACGCCGAAGGCCTGAACCTGCCGCCTCGGCCCGGCCCGGCCCGGCCCGCTGACGGATCAACCGTCCGTGAACCTCGACGTGTTCACGGACAGGGGTATTGCTGAGGGTGGAGCAGCCCTGGCATGAACATCACCTGGACCGGCCGCCCGAGAAACAGCGATTCGCTGCGACGCCGAGGGTGACCGGCCGCACCGAGCTGCGGCGCAAGCAACAACGCCTGGCTTGTGGCGTCTTCGGCAGACCTTGACCTGCCGAAGACGCCGCCCCGGCCCGGCAGCTCAACCGGAGAGACCAGCTGAGACCGGCTCTCCTGACCACGGGGAGCCCCAGCCGATGGAACAGGCCCGGGTGTTCCCCGTTCATGGATTTCCTGCCAACGGGACGACAGATGTGTCGAGTTGGGCGCATGGGCGTCCGGGAGGCGGTCCCGATCGCCGGGAGTCGGGACCGCCTCTCGGCACGTGGTTCGGCCTTCCAGCCGGGCATGGTCTCCGGCAGGCCCGGGTCGCTCAAGGGACGAAGGTGACCTTGAACATGTGGGGCCAGAGCTTGCCGGTGATCAGGAATTGGTTGGTGCCCGGCACGGCGGCGATACCGTTGAGTGCCTGGGCCCTGCGGCGTTCGGACGGTGTCAGCAGCCCGCTGGCGTCGATGCGAGCGGTGACGGTGCCGGTGTGCGGGTCGATCCGCAGGATCGTGTCCGTTGGGTAGACGTTCGCGTATACCAAGCCGTCAGATGCACATTCCAGTTCGTTGAGCCCGGTTACCGGTTGGCCGCCCTGGCGCACGCTGATGCCGCCTGTCACCTTGAAGGTGTCGGGGTCGCGGAAGGTGAGCCGGTCGGTGCCGTCGCTCATCACCAGCGTTTCACGTCCGACGACGCGTTGATGACACAGACCCCATCCCTCGCCTTGGTAGGTGACGCGGCGGCGTTCTGTGAGGGTGATGGGGTCACGCTCGATGGCGATGCCGTCGTGCCAGGTGAGTTGCCAGAGTCGGGCACCGGACACCGTAATGCCCTCGCCGAACAGTGGCGCCGACAGCTTGGCGTAGACAGTGGGTGGCTTACCGGGTGGTCCGGCGCGCAGCGAGGACCGGCCGGTAAGGCCCGTACTTTCGTAGAGGGTGGCGCCGCGGAACTCCAGCCCTTGCGTGAAGGCTCCTGGATCGTGGTGAAGGACCTCTCGCACTGCGACATGCAGAAATCGGACCTGGTGGGCTCGGGACCTGAGGGGAACTTGGCCGCTGGTCGACGCGCCTGTTCGCGCCGCGCTGTCCGAGCTGCTGCCGGCGTCGCACGCCGCGACAGCGCCGGGGAGCAGCGCCGCGCACAACAGCGCCGCCGCGGCTGTCCGTGGGTGGTTACCCGATCCGGTCCTGCGTGGGCCTGCGGCGCCGCTCAAGAGCTTCATACAACCGCCTCTGCTCGACCGGGCCGCCGCAGTGGGATGCGGTGGCCCGGTCCGGTGTGTCGTTGTCAGTTGGTGCCCGCGCTTGTGGCACGGCCGAAGTTCCCCCCCCCGAGCGTGAACCACCGTCTGCGCGCTAGTTGCCCGACGGAATGCGTGCGGCGATCCCGCGGGCGAACCAGTCCGCCTCCTGCGACAACTCGTCCGCCCCTTCGCTCTCGATGAGTTGGAGCAGGCGCAGCAGGTCACGGGCTTCGTCGAGGGTAAGAATCGCCAGACGCCGCGCTGCATCACCCTGAGTCGGGATCAGGTCCGCGACAGCGGTGTGCTCGTTTGCATCCATGTTCGCTTCAACGCATACCAACGCTTGACGGATACATCGAGCGTTGCGAACCACCCGAAGGGCAGACAACGGCGCATCGCGCGAGGGTGGTTTCAGAGCCGCTCGAGGTATGGGACGAATGACGGCTGTCGACGGCGGGAAGTTCGGTCGGCCCGAAATCCGACTCGGGGACCACCGGACCGGGATAATCCGTCACCGACGAGACGCGCCAGGACGTCACCCTGGGGTTCTACGGTCAGTGGAAGCCGAGCATGCCGGGCGCGTTGATGTCGACGGTGACGACGCCGGGCGGATATCGCTGCTCGTCCTCGGTGAGCAGGATCGACATGCCGGTGAACTCCGCGCGGGGCAGGGCGCAGTACAGAGCGTGGCAGGTGTCGGGACTGCCGTAGCCGTCACGGATCATCGTGCCGACGGTGGCGGCGGCCACGGTGTCGAGCGGGTCGACGACAACGGAAGAGAACGCCAGGACGCGGCGGTGCAGGTGTTCCTCGTCGGCTTCGGCCTGCATCAGGCTCAGGGCGGGGATGCGGAGCTGGTCGCCGGGAGTGGTGGCCATGTTTCCGGCGAGCAGGTTCAGCGCCTTGTGCCCGGTGGCGAGGGCCTTGACGGCGCCGGTGTCGAGGACGATCACGCGGCGGTGTCCCGGGCGGTGCGGGCCTTCTCGGCGGCGATCTTGTAGATGTTGCCGAGAACATCAGGGGCCTGGTCGAACTCCTCGTCACTCAGGTCGATCCCGATCAGGCGCCGCACGACCTCCCGGTCCGCGGCCAGCCGCTCCGCGCGCTGCGCCGCAGTCGGCTGCTCAGCGGCGAGCGCCTCGACCAGCTGCCCCAGGCTCAGCCCCCGCTCCCGGGCCAGCTCCGCCAGATGATCACGGACTTCACGCGGCACCTGAATCGTCGTCGTAGCCATAGAGCCACTATAGGCCAGCCACAGCCCCAGGCGGGTCCGAATGCCTCGCAACCGAGCCTCCTCGAATGAGGCCCTCAAGCCGGTCGCGGAGGCCGCGCCCAGCAGACAAGGCCCGGGCGCCGGCAAATGTGAGGCGGGGTCCTCCGTGCTCGCATGCTCACAGGACGCAGCAGCCGTGCCGGGGTAACGCGAAGGGGCGCGCCATACCCACCACGGTGCGCCGCCAGCGCCGCCGCGGTGCGGCACTCGGCACGGATCAAGGCCGACCCGGCCGTGGCGCATTGTGCAATTACCGCCAGCCCGGTCGAGCGCGCCGGCGCAGGCGGGGGCGGACCGTCAGGACGTGGACTTGTTGCAAATGCCGCCGCCGCGTTGGCGCAGGGTGACGCCTGCCTCGGTGAGGATGAGGTGCACGAAGCCGTACGACCGGCCGGCGCTGTCCGCGATGCTCCGGATGGAAGCGCCGCTTTCGTATGCAGCCTTCAGCTCGGCGGCGAGCTTGTCGCGCGCCGCACCGGTGATCCGCTTGCCTTTGTCCATGACCCCTCCCTCACCGTCCGAAGTGGCGATCATCGCGTACCCTGCCGGGGCTCGTCAGGGAATCAGCCTGTTCGGACACAGCCCATTTGCACTGGCCGAACTCGGATACCGCCGCATGCCCACTGCGACGGACAACGGCCTGCTCGCCGTCGTCGCACGTGGCGCTGCCGCGATGTCGAGCTCCATCGCGTCGAGCACCTGCGGCTGAGGACGGCGGCCTTCGCTCCGTGCCAATGGTGGGGCGAACCGTCGACAAGCCACTCCTCCCGCCCCCGTACTGCGTCGATTGACGACGTGCGGGGTCGCAACTGCGCTCTGGCTTGCGAGCCAGGCAGGTGGCAACGCCGCCGATCACCCCGATTCAGCCTGCATCGGCCTGATGTGCGTAAGCCTCGCGAGGCGCGTGCTGCTCCGCTCGCTTCAGAGCTGACCACGCTCGATCGCATCGCTGTGGCGATCTGCACGGCCAGCCCTCGGGTGCTGCGCGAAAACTAGGTCGTCCTGCTGAGGCCGGCGCGGATCCGTCACGGTGTGCCGGTGAGGTTGCCCATGATCGCGTAGAGCTGCTCGGGGGTGAGCGGGGCGGTGGGGAGCGGGTGGGCGGCCTCGGTGCGCAGGCCGTCGAGCATGAAGGCGACGCCGCGGCGCCAGGCGTCGGGGGCGGTGTCCTTGGCGGCGCGGGCCAGCAGGGCGTTGGTGCCGAGGATGAACAGCAGGTCCTCGCCGGTGAAGTCGGGGCGCAGGGTGCCGGCTTGCTGGGCGCGTTCGATGATGCGCTCGGCGGCGTCGTGGGAGCGTGCACAGACGGCCATCAGGCGTTCGGCGTCGGGGTAGCGGCCGGCGACCACGTCGCTGATCGCGGGGTCGGTGGCCTGCAGCTCGCAGAGTTTCTCGATGTAGTACGCGAATCCGTCCCAGGCGTCTTCTACGGTCAGCGCCTGCTGGGCGACCTGTCCGAGCCGCTCGGAGGCCAGGTCGGCGACCACTTCGTCGATGAGTGCCTCGCGGCTGCCGAAGAGGTTGTACAGGGTGCCGTGGCTCACGCCCGCCCGGCGGGCGATCTCTTTGAGCGGGGCGTTCAGTCCGCGTTCGCTGAACAGCTCGGCCGCCGCTGTCCGCAGTTTGTCCGCGTTGCGCTGTGCGTCGGCCCGCATCCGCTATTCCTCCTGGTCGTGTGTTCGCCGTCCATGGTCGCATCTCGCCCAGCCACCTAATTTGACCGCAGGGTCAAGTTAGGTGTTAGGGTCGAAGCGAAAGTTGACCGCTTGGTCAATATAACTCTGGAGCAAGAAGGAGCACCTCATGTCGAAGGTGATCGCCGTCTTCGGTGCCGGTACCGGCCTGGGCGCGTCCGTCGCCCGCCGGTTCGGCCGGGAAGGCTTCCGTGTCGCGCTGGTGGCCCGCCGCAAGGACCGCCTGGACGCCCTGGTCGCCCAGCTCGCGGATGAGGGCATTGAGGCTGCTGCCTTCCCCGCCGACCTGTCCGACCCCGCCTCGGTTCCCGCCCTGATCGACGCCATCCGCGCCCGTTTCGGCCGTATCGACGTCGTCGAGTACGCCCCGATCGGCGGCAGCACGTCCTTCACTCCGGCCACCCAGCTGGACGCGGCCACCCTGGAGAGCTTCGTGCCCCTCCTGCTGCTCACCCCGGTGGAGGTGGCCCAAGCCGTGCTGCCGGAGATGACCGAGCGCGGCGATGGCGCCTTCCTGATGACCACCGGTTACTCGGCCGTCCAGCCGGTCCCCCAGCTCAGCGGCCCGGGCCCGGTCATGGCCGCTGCCCGGAACTGGCTGTACTCCCTGAACGGGGAGGTGGCCGGCGCGGGCGTCTACGCGGGCACCCTCACCGTGGCCGCGTTGATCCTGAACAGCGAGACGGCCGAGCAGGCGGCAGCCGGCCAGGAGGCCGCGGTGCCGGACGGCGACCTCGCGGACTTCCCCACCGTGCACCCGGACCAGCTCGCCGAGCACTACTGGGACATGTACACCAAGCGCGACCGCATCGAGCAGGCCCACCCGGTGGAACTGACCCCGGCCCCTGCGACCGCGTGGAGCCCGCTGGACGGCGGCACCGCGTAACCGGCGGCGCTGCGTGGGGGGCAGTCCCCCTTCGCTGGACCTGCCCCCACGCCCCCGGAGCGGCTCCACCATGACCGCCGCTCGTCCCATCCCCGTTTCCTTGTCTTCACCTGTTTTCGGAGTTATCCCATGGCAACCCTGCTGCACATCGACTCCGCCGTACTTCCCGAGTCCGCTTCGGCCTCCCGCTCGGTCACGGCCGCCTTCCGCAAGGCCTGGCAGGCGCAGCACCCCGACGGCACGGTCATCTACCGCGACCTCGCCGCCGAGCCGCTGCCGTACCTGAGCACGCACGCCGCGACGGCCGCATTCACCGATCCCGCTGAGCGCACCCCCGAGCAGACGGCGGCTTTCGCGCCGAGGCTGGCCCTGATCGAGGAGCTGGAGAGCGCGGACACCGTGCTCATGGGCGCCCCGATGTACAACCTCACGGTTCCCGCCACGCTCAAGACCTGGGTAGACAACGTGGTCCTCCTCGGGCGCACCTTCTCCAACGAAGCGTCCCCGCTCAAGGGCGTCCCCGCGTACGTGGTAGCCAGCCGCGGCGGCTCGTATGCACCGGGAACCCCGCGCGAGGGCTTCGAGTACGTGCAGAACTACCTTCAGGCGGTCCTCGGCGGCATGGTCGGCCTCGAGGTGGAATTCATCGTCCCCGAGCTGACCATGGCTCCCCAGAACCCGGCCATGGCCGAGCTGATCCCGCTTGCCGAGGCGTCCAAGGCCAGGACTCACGAGGAGGCCCTCGTCAAGGGCAAGGCGGCAGCCGCCAAGGCCACCGGCCGCGCCGCCGCCTGATCACTCAGGACGCGGGCCCGCCGCTATCGGTGCGGCTGGGGGCGCCTGCCGCCTGCACATGTCATCGAGGCCGAGAGTCAAGATCCTGAGACCAGGCCGTCGGTGCCCCTCCTTCCGAATGCGCGTGCGCTCGCGTCATGGCTGCGGCGCACCAGAAGCAAACCCAGACCGTGAACGAAACGGACTGCCTAAGGAGGCAAACATGAAGACGGTGGTCATCACCGGCGGAACCGACGGCATCGGGGCGGCGCTGGCACGCCGCTACCTGCGCCAAGGCGACCAGGTGGTCGTCGTCGGCCGCAGCAAGCCCAAGTTCGACGTGCTGGTGGCCGAACTCACCGCCCAAGGCGTGTCGATGGCCGTCGACCACGCGGACTTCATCCGCGCCGACCTGTCCCTGATCGCCGACAGCACCGACGTGGTGGAACAGCTCAAGGACCGCTACAAGAAGATCGACGCGCTCATCCTCGCGGCATCGTTCGTACGCCAGCACCGCCACGTCACCGCCGAGGGCCACGAGGCGTCCTGGGTGCTGTTCTTCGTCTCCAAGTACCTCATGGTCACCGGCCTCGCCCCCCTTCTCGCGGCGGCCGCCCGGCCCATCGTCCTCAATACGGCGGTGCCCGGCACCAAGCTCGACGCGATCGACTTCGACGACCTCGAATCGGAGAAGGGCGGCTTCACCCTCAACAAATCCAACGCCCAGCAGCGCCGCGCGAACGAACTCCTCGGCATCCTCGCCACGCGCAACCCGAAGGTCAGTTACGTCACCTGGGGACCGAAGTTCCTCGTCAAGACCAGCCACGCCGGCGACATGAAGCCGATGATGAAGTGGACCATGGCCCTGCTCACTCCCGTCATCGGAGAAGAGCCCGACAAGGCCATTCCGTCGATCATCGCCCTGATCGCCGATCCGCCCGGCGGACGCAACGCCCACCGGGGCTCCAAGACGGTCTCCGTCAATCAGGGCCCCGACGACGAGCGCGACGCCAGGCGCCTCGCCGCAGCGATCGACAGCTACGCCGCCGCCCGATAGCAGTTCGAGTGGGCCTGCCAGGTGCACGTTCTCGCTGAGAACCGCTACAGCGTGCCGGTGTGGTGAGTACGCGCATGCCCGCAAACCACTGCCGGGGCCAGGAACCGTCAGCTCAGGCCGACGACGCCCCGCCGACACCTTCCCTCCTTTACCAAGGACCTTTCGTGAGCCTTCCCGTGCAGGGATCATCCGTTGACATCCCCACCCCCGACGGAACCGCCGACGCCTACCTGGTCCAGCCCGCGGACGGCCATTCGCACCCCGCCGTCCTCTTCTACATGGACGCGTTCGGACTGCGGCCGCACCTGAAATCCATGGCCGACCGGCTCGCCGCGGCCGGATACACCGTGCTGGTGCCCAACGTCTTCTACCGCCACGGCAAGGCCCCCATCACGGAGTTGCCCGAGTTCATCAGCCACGACAAGCGGGCGGACGTCATCCAGGGCATCACGCCGGCCGCACAGACGCTCACACCCGAGCGGGCGATACGGGACGCGGCCGCCTATCTCGACTGGCTGGCCGCATCCCCATCAACCACCGAGGGCCCCATCGGGCTCACCGGCTACTGCATGGGCGCCGGGCTTGCCCTGCGCACTGCCGGGACATATCCGGACCGCGTCGCAGCCGCAGCCGGATTCCACGGCGCGTACCTGGCGACCGACGCGCCGGACAGCCCGCACCTCCTTGCCGACCGCATCACCGCCGAGCTGTACCTCGGGCACGCCGACCACGACGAGGCCAACCCGGCCGAACAGATCAACTGCCTGGGTGCAGCCCTCACCGACGCCGGAGTCCGCCACCGGAACGAGGTCTACACCAACGCCCAGCACGGCTACACCCAGGCCGACACCTTCAGCTACAACCAGGAGGCCGCCGAGCGTCACTGGACGGCCCTGCTGGACCTGTTGGCCCGCCGTCTCTGACGCCGCCCTGCCAGCACGATGCACGAGAGGGGTGGTGAGCTCGTCCCCAGCCGACGCGCGCTCCCGAGGCCTCCACTTTGCTCCCCGGCTCGCACGGCCTCGACTGCTCCTGACCGGCACGGCGGCGGCCCCGCAGGACAAGGCTGTGGGACAGCACGTCGTGTCGAACTTCTATCGGTCGCTCTGGGACACCCTCACCGCCAGCAACGATCCCGCCCAACAGCTCGTTGGGTGAACCGCCGAATTCGGCGATCCACCCACGACGGCCTGCGCATCCTCGCCTCCTGGGCGGCAGACCAGTACCAGGCCACCGCGGACCCGGCCGAGTGAGGCCACCTACCGCGGGTCATACCGCGGCACGTGTGCGTCAGGACGCCGAATGGCGCCTCCCGTGGTCGCGTGACGCCGGTGCCGGCCCGGCGTGACCGGCCAGTCGGGGCGCGTCAGCGGCGTCGCTGGTCGGCGCGCAGTTCGAAGTCGCTGTAACTGTTGTCGACCGGGTTGACCGTGACGCCGGGCGCGACGATCTCGTCGATGGCGTCGAGCACGTCGGACGACAGCGTGACCGCGGCGGCGGGCAGGAATGCCTCCAGCTGGTCCATGGTGCGCGGGCCGATGATCGCTGAGGTGACGCCGGGGTGGTTGATGACGAAGGCGACGGCCAGCTCGATCAGGGTGAGATCCGCCTTCTCCGCCAGGAGCGCGAGCTGTTCGACGGCGTCGAGCTTGCGCTGGTTGGCGGGGGTGCTCATGTCGAAGCGGGCCTGGGGGCGTGCCGCGGAGGTGGGGTCTTCGGTGGCGTTCTTGCGTTGACTTGCTCCTCGGGCTGAAGCCCGAGGATTCTGGCCTTCTCGATCGTTGCTGTGCCGCTACGCGGCACAAGGTTCGATCGGGAATCCGTGGCTTCCTGCTTCTTCGCGCTGTGCCAGAACGGATTCTGGTCTTACCGGCGCTCCGCAGGCCGATACCGCCAGTCCGGCGGCC
>NZ_JBVJPM010000074.1:0-9744 GCF_055582645.1 Streptomyces sp. NPDC107517
CGTGAGACCGCCCCCGCACGATCGAAGTCCCGCTACACTCCCGCCACCCGGCGAAAAGACCAGGTCAGACAGCGAAATCCTGCTGGAGTACTAGTCCTCGTCCCGCAGCCGCCGCCAGATGCGGGTGCGGTGCAGTACGTAGAAGGCGACGAACAGGACGGCCACCTCAAGTCCCACGGCGAGCAGCCAGAAGATGACCTTGCTCTCCAGTTCGTCGGTCAGGTAGGTGAAGTTCATGCCGAAGAAGCCGGTCAGGAACGACAGCGGCAGAAAGATCGTCGACACGATGGCCAGCCGGTTGATCACGCCGTTCTGCTCGCCCGCGGCGAGGGAGGAGTAGCTGGCGAAAGCACGACGGGAGGCGTCCTGGAGGGACTCGATGTTCGACAGGACCAGCCTCGCCGCGTGCTGGAACTCCTGGGCGAGTCTTTGCCGCTCCTCCGGGAAGCTGGGGTTCAGCATCCGGCGGGTGAAGACCTCGTCCACCACCTGGAGGTAGGGGAGCAGCGAGTGGTGCAGGAGGGCGGAGCGCCGTCGCAGCTTCGACAGGCGGTAGACCTGCTCGGGGCGCCGTTCCACGAACATGTCGTCCTCGAGTTCCTCCACCAGCAGCAGGTCCTGCACGGCGGCCCGGCGGAATGTCGCCAGCGCCTCCTGGAGCAGCAGGAAGAGCGCGGCCACGACGTCGGGGGGTCTCTCGTGCCGCAGTTGCGCAGAGATGTTCGACGCCAGACCAGCGTGGCCGCGGTGAACGGTGACCAGGAACTGCTCGGTCACCAGCGCGTGGATGTATTTGACCCGGTCGTCGTGGACCACGGGTACGACAAAGCCGGCCCGGTCTCCCAGGAAATCGGCCCGCGCGGGCTCGTCCTTCCTGCCGAGCCAGGCCAGGTCGTCAGCCCCCAGACCGAGCTGACGGGCCACAGACTCGCCGTCCGCCGGCGCTTCTTCCGGCAGCTCGACGTCGACGAGCAGAAAACGGGCCGCGGCGAGCCGCTCACGCGCCTCAGCCATGTCCGTACGGGTGACGGTCGCCTCTGGCATTGACACCATCGTTACGATCATGGCCCTCACCGTTGGTTACGACTCCGACGGTCCCAGCGTGAGTGCGGTCCGGTATCTCCGCACTCGGATACCGTCATGTGCGGCACCGTGCCGACCGGACGGGTGACGAGATCACTCGCAGGTGGGGACGGGGCCTGCCCAGGGTGCCTGCCCTGCTTGCTGCCTGAAGCGGACCTGACGTCCACCTGACAGCCCGTAGGGCTGTCGGCCCGTGCACGCCCAGCCGGCCCGCGGGAGGAGTGACCGCGCTGGCCTGGAGCTGGTACGTCAGCTCATGCGTGCCCGGGGCCCGGTGCCCTGCCGGCCGAACCCCTGCCGGCCAAAGCCCCTTGAGCCTGGTCCCCTGCCGGCCAAAGCCCCTTGGGCGTGGTGCCCGCCCGGCCGAAGCCTGAACGGTGGGCGTTGATTCGGGCGCGGCCGGCGCCGTGCCCGACCCGGTCGGCCTCGACTTCACGGCCCGAGGCTCCCGGCGCGAGGCCGGTCGACGACATCACTTGCGGCGCCCGGGTGACATGCGGCATGTCGGGCAATTGCCCCTCGCTCCGGTTGCCAGAAGATGCACCGCATGGTTCCCCCCGTCCCGTCCTTCCTGCCGCGCCGCAGCGCCCGGCTCGCGCCGGTCCTCAGCGCCGCACTGGTACTCGCCCTGACATCCACCCAGCCGGCCCATGCCGCAGCGGAGAAAGACACCAGCGGACCCACACGCGCCGAGGCGCGCGTCTCGGCATACCTGCGAGGCGTACGCGACCGCCCCGAACAGCTGGCCGCCTTCTTCAGGGCCCTACCCAAGGGCGCAGACCTCCACAACCACCTTTCCGGCGCGGCGACCACCGAACTGCTGCTGCGCATCGCCGTCGAGGCCGACTACTGCATCGACACGACCACCATCACCGCGAGCGCGCCGCGCTGCACAGGAAACACCCGCCCCGCAGCCGACACCCTCAAGGACCCCGCCTTCCGGCGGCAGGTCATCCGCGCCTGGTCCATGCAGGACTTCACGCCCAACCAGGGCGAGAGCAGCCACGACCACTTCTTCGCCACGTTCGGAAAGTTCGGCGCGGTCAGCGGACTCCATCCCGGACGGCTGCTGGCCCAGGTGGCCACCTCGGCCGCCAAGCAGCACCAGTTCTACCTCGAGACCATGTGGACACCTGCCTGGTACGCCGCCGACGCCCTCGCCACCAAGGTCGGCTACCACAGCGACCTGGCCCTGATGCGCGACAAGATGCTCGCCGACGGCGGCATGGACGCCGTCGTCCAAGAGGCGCAGAGCGAGACGGACTCGCTGATCGAGGAGTTCCGCGTCGCCGCCCACTGCGACACCGACCACCCCGACGCCGGGTGCGCGCTGCCGGTACGGTTCATCGCCCAGGTCGACCGGGGCGGACAGCCCGAGCTGGTCTTCGCCCAGATGCTGCTCGGCATGGAACTGGCCCGGCGCGACCCCCGCTTCGTCTCACTGAACCTCGTGGGCCCCGAGGAGAATCCGGTCGCGGTCGCCGACTACCGCCTGCACATGCGCATGCTGAACTACCTGCGCGGCGTGTACCCCGACGTCCCCCTCACCCTGCACGCGGGAGAGCTCGTACCCGGCCTGGTCAAGCCCCAGGACCTGCGCTTCCACGTCCGCGACGCCGTGCTCACCGCCCGCTCCGACCGCATCGGCCACGGCGTCGACATCCGCCGCGAGGACGACTACCGGGAACTGCTGCGCCTGATGGCCCGGCGGCATGTGCTGGTGGAGGTCCCGCTCACCAGTAACGCGCAGGTCCTGGGCGTCACGGGCCCGGCTCACCCCTTCCCGCTGTACCGGGCGAACCACGTTCCGGTCGCCCTGGCCACCGACGACCAAGGCGTCGAGCGAACCGACATCAGCCGCGAGTACCAACGAGCCGCACTGACCTACCAGCTGAACTACCCGGTACTCAAAGACCTCGCCCGCAACTCCCTGGAATACGGCTTCCTGAAGGGCCGCAGCCTGTGGCGCGACCGCAACGGCCACCGCGCCGTCCCCCAGTGCGCCGGAGACCACCTCGGCGACCCGACCCCCAGCAAGCGGTGCGCCCACTTCCTCGCCTCCAGCGCCAAGGCCACAGTCCAGTGGAAACAGGAAGACGCCTTCCACGCCTTTGAACGCACCTACGCCGCCAGGACGCCACACGCCGCATCCCGCACCACCAACACGCACGTCGGCGCCACACCATGATCCGGCACCCTCGCGACGCACCAGCACATCTGTCCTGATCCCCTGACACCCCGTTCCGTCCGGGAACTTCCCGAACCCACAGCCCAACTGGTTCACGAGCCGCAACGGGACCGGACAGCGCTCGAGGGGGCGTCCGCGCCCTCTCCTGGCCCGGTGCTCCCCGTACTCGCACCGACCGCTGTCGCAGGAGAGCACTCGCTCCGGACGGCGGCCCCAGGCATCGCGAGCGGGCTCTCGGCTGCCGCGCGGTGCGCAGCCGAGAGGCCGCTCGCGCGTTACGGCCCGGCGGTTGGCGGTGCTGGAGGGGGCGCTGTGCCCGGAGTACTGTCGGACGGCTGCGACTCCCAGGAGCGCTCGGTGCCCGGTGTGGGCGTGACGTGCTGCTCTTCCACCGTGGGGCGGGTCGTCCACCACATCACGGCCACCAGACTAACGGCGCACGCGCCACCGACGAGCAGCCCCGCAATGGGGCGTCCCGGTGAGCGTACGAGGCGCAGGCCCAGCCAGCCGACGCAGGCTCCTGCGAACACCGCGATCGTCGAGGTGAGATCGCCGTTCCTGTAAGTGACCAGCAGGGCGTCATAGTTGGTGAACAACACGAAGAGCGTCGTGTAGAGGACCGCGATGATCGCGCACAGTCCTTCGAGCAGGCGCAACACGCGTCGGCCTCCGCTCACGCTGTCCTCCCTTCCCCGGGCCAACCGTAAGGGAATCAGCTAGCAGGCGGTACGGATGGCTGGGCCTGGACGTACTCGGTACCCGCCCGGCTGCGGCCGGGTTCGCGTGCCCCAGCGGGCAAGAGACGGGCCGACAGCACCCCGCGCCGCGAAGAACAACGCCAGCGGCAACCAGCACGCCGTCGCTAGGCTGAGCACCACCGTGGTGAGGATTGCGGAACCTCGGCCAAGTCCGGGAAGTGGCAAAGCTTCTGGTGGCTCGTCAGCGGACTCTTGTGAAGAACCCCGGGGCTTCAGCCCCGGGAGAATCGCATCCTGTGGTGGCGATACGGAGCATCGCACGCAGTCTTCCCCCGGTGATTCTGAGGGTGGAGGCGATCCCGGGAGTCCGGGAGGCGAAGTCCAGGGCACGTGAGAGCTGGGCGTGCGTGGTGCGCGGCCGGATGACCGCGTGAATGTTCAGTCCGAGGGCTGCTGGGTCGACCACGGCTCGGTAGCCGGTGAACACGCCGTTCTTCTCCAGCCGTTGGATGCGTGCGCCGGCCGCGGGCTGCAACAGTCCGACGCGGCGTCCTATCTCCGCGCCGGTCAGCGGGCCGTGAGTGCGCATACGAGGGTGGCGAAGGCTTACGGACGAGTGCGCATCCGAGGTGACGAAGGCTCAAGAAACGCCCTCCAAGGTCACGGGCCGCATGCTGTCGGCTGCCCCGACCATCCCACAACCCCTTGGTGTGCAGCCACCCTTGACGGTGGATCCGAGGGCTCCCATACTGGCGGCCAAATCGATTTGGCCAAATCGATTTGGCTCTCCGTCCAGGGCCGGATCGCGGCTGATAACCGAGCGTGCCGTACGCCCGAACGGAGCCCGAACATGTCCAGTCCCCGCCAGAGCAGGCCACCGGCCGGCCAACCGCCGGCCTCCGGTCCCGCGGCCACGCACCCGGCAGGCGAGCCCACAGCCCACCCCTCCAAGACCTCCGACGCTTCCGAGATCTCCGAGATCTCCGAGGCCTCCGGGTCCTTCGACACCTCCGACGCCTCCGGGTCCTTCGACACTTCCGGGGCTTCCGGCGCTTCCGAGACCTCCGAGACCATCAACTCCCAGCTCACGCAGACAGCCGCCCCCGATGAGCGCCCCCATCCCGAGCCTGCCCGTCCCGACACCACCGGGTCCCCGGCCGACAAAAGTGCCCCACGCGGCGTGCATCCCGTGGACGAGTCGCGGCCCGTGGGGCGGATCCTGCTCTTCGGGATCCAGCACGTCCTCGTGATGGCCGCCACCCCCATCTCGGCGATCTTCCTGATGAGCGCCACCCTCGGGCTCAGCGCCGGTCTCACCGTCGACCTGCTCTCGGCGGCCTTCGTGCTCTCCGGCGTGGGATCGCTGATCCAGTCGCTCGGGCCCTGGAAGTTCGGGCCGCGACTGCCCTTCGTGATGCTGCCGGGCGGGGCTCCGCTCATCCTGTTCCTCGCGATCGCCCAGCAGCACGGCCTGCGCATCGCCACCGGTGCGGTGATCCTGACGGCAGTGTTCTGCTTCGTCGTGCTGCCGGTCTTCTCCCGGCTGCTCGCGTACTTTCCCGCCCTGGTCATCGGCACGATGATCGTCATCGTCGGCGTCAACCTGGTGAAGGTCGGCGCGGTCCTCGTCACGGGAGCGCCGGGCTCGCCCGGCTTCGCGAATCCCACCCGTCTCGGTCTCGGCATGGCGACGATCGGATTCACCATCGTCATCTATCTGCTCTTCACGGGCATCCTGCGCCAACTGGCCGTCATGCTCGGCCTGTTCGCCGGTACCACGCTCGCCGCCGCGGTCGGCGCGATCGACGGCGCAAGTGCCACAGGCGGCGCACTGGTGAACCTGCCGCACCTGATGCCTTTCGGCTCACCCGAGTTCAACCTCGTCGCCGCCCTGCCGCTGATGCTGTACAGCCTGGCCTCCATGGCCGAGGCCACCGGCCAGACCGTCATCAACGCCGAGGCCGTCGGCAAGAAGATCGACAAGCGGACCGACGTGCCGAAGACCGTCCGCGGCGACGCGCTCACCTCGCTCTTCGGCGGATTCTTCGGCCTGCCGCTCATGGTCACCAGCGGGGAGAACATCGGCATCGTCCGCGTCACCGGCGTCCGCAGCAGGTTCGTCACCGCAGCGGCCGGAGTCGTACTCGTCATCATCGGATTCCTTGCACCCGTCACCCGTGCGATCAGCGTGATCCCGACCGCCGTCGTCGGCGGCACCGCCATGGTCGTCTTCGCCGTCATCACCGTGCTCGGCATCCAGATGCTCGGCCGCTCCGACCTCGACAAACACACCAGCACCTTCATCTGCGCCGTCGCTCTCGCGCTCGGGCTCCTGCCCATCCTCGTCCCCGGCGTGTACGGAGGGTTCCCGCCGAACGTCCGCATCCTCCTCGAAAGCGGCGTCGCCGTCGGCACGTTCACCGCCGCCGTGCTCAACATCCTCTTCCACCATGTCAGGCCGTGCGTCGCCGCCCGGCTGACCACCACGCGCACAGAAAGCGACCGATGAACCGATCCGACCGCGATGCCCTCACCGGCCCCGGCCCGCTCCTTCTCGTACCGGACGCGGTCCTGCTGCCGGAAGGCCCCGCCGACGGCTGGGCCGTCACGATCGACGAAGGCCGCTTCGAAGCCGTCGGACCGGCGGACGAACTGGAGTGCGCGCACCCGCAGTTGCCGGCCGTACGGCTGCCAGGACATCTGCTGATGCCCGGATTCGTCGACGCCCACCACCACCTCACCCAGAGCTTCGGCTCCGCACTCGCCTTCGGGGAGCCCTCCGAGATCTTCCGCCGGGTCTGGGTACCGCTGGAAGGCGCGCTGGACGAGGAATCGGCCTACACCGCGGCCAAACTGGCCGCCCTCGAAGCGCTGCGCGGCGGATTCACCACCGTCACCGACGCCGGCACGCGCGCCGGTGTCGACGTCGACGTGGTCGCGTCCGCCGCACGTGACGCCGGAATCCGCTGCGTCCTCGGACTCGTCTGCAACGACGCGGACCATGAGGGCGCGACGGACCCTCCGGCCGTTGTCGAGGACGCCGAAAAGCACCTCGCCCGCTACGACGGTGATCCGCTCGTCCATCCGTCCCTGGCCGTCTCCATCCCCGAGGCGGCAACCGAACGTACCCTGCACGCCACCGCCCGCCTCGCCGCCGAGGCCGGGGCCGTCGTGCAGATCCATGTCAACGAACACCTCGCCGGCGTGGAACGTTCCCTCGTACGACACGGGCTGCGGCCCCTCGAACACCTGCACAGCGTCGGCGCGCTCGGCCCCCAACTGCTCGCCGCGCACGCCACGATGCTCACGCCGCGCGAGCTGACCCTGCTCGCCGACACAGGAACCGCCGTCAGCTACAACCCCGTCGCCAGCGCGTGGAAGGGCAACGCGGTCGCGCCCGCGACCACCATGGCCGAGCGGGGCATCCGCTTCGGGCTCGGTACCGACGGCACCCGCGGCGACGGCTTCCGGCTCGCGGAGGCCGCCGAGTTCGCGCAGCGCCTCGCGTACGGTCTGGCGACCGGTGACTCGTCGTGCGGCGCGGGCTGGACGTGGCTGGAGCGCGCCAACCGGGGCGGTGCGGATGCCGTCGGGCTTGGCGCCCGCACCGGCACCGTCGCCCAGGGCATGGCGGCCGACTTCCTGCTCGTCAACGTCGACACCCCGGAGCTCGCGCTCTCCTGGGACCTGCCGTGGGAACTCGTACGGCGCGGCAACCGGGACCAGATCGCCGCCGTCTTCGTCGACGGGCGCCTGCGTATGTGGCACGGCCGACCGGTCGGCTGGGACGGGACCGAACTGGTGAGACGGGCGGCCGAACTGGCCCGCGCCGCCGTCACCAGGGCGAACATCACCCGGGTACACCCCACTTCCACGGCATCACGGGCGCTGATGCGGTCACAGGAGCGGAGCACGGAACTGTGAGTACGCAGACACTGGCGGTCCTCGCCGTGACGGTGGCCATCGCCGCGTTCGTCCAGGGCAGCAGCGGACTGGGCTTCGCACTGATCGTCGCGCCCGTGGCCCAGATCCTCGATCCCGGTCTGGTCCCGGTCTTCGTCCTCGCCTCGATGATTCCGCTCAACCTGTACGTCGCCTGGCGCGAGCGATCCTCGCTCGACCTGCGCGGCGCGGGTTGGATCACCGGGGCGCGGCTCGCGGCCACCCCGGCCGGTCTCGCGGTGCTCTGGCTGATCCCGGAGCACAGCCTCGGCCTTTTCGTGGGCGGCGCCACTGTGCTCGCGGCCGTCGCGAGCCTGACCGTGCCCGCGTTCACACCCGGGCGGGCCGCATACGTCGGTGCGGGCGCGGTGACCGGACTGACCGAGACCGCGACCGGCGTCGGCGGGCCTCCGCTCGCGCTCGTCTACCAGCACCGGCCGCCCGCCGAACTACGCTCGACGGTCGCCACGTGCTTCCTCATCGGAGAGGTCGCCTCCCTGGCACTGCTGTTCGCGACAGGAAAAGCGCAGGTCACCGGCCTCGGCCAAGCAGCCGCGCTGCTGCCCGCGATCGCCGCCGGCGCGTGGCTCAGCCGCCTGGTGCACCACCGCCTCGACGCACGCAAGATGCGCCTGTTCGTGCTGGTCTTCGCATTGACCTCCGGGCTGGTCCTGATGCTCCGGGCCTGAGTGCCTGCGTCCGATCCCGGTGCGTCCGGCGGAGTGGGGTTGTGGGCACTCGGGGTCCGCACGGTGAATCGGGGACGTGAGCATCAGCAGCGAGCACCCGGTGAGTACAGATCACATTCATGCGGTCTTGACGATGTTGAGGGCTGCCCCGGTACGTGACCTGAAGTTGTGGCCCGAACGGGCGGCAGGAGGAAGACCGTCTGCGGCTTCCTCCTGCGGCCCTCGAACACTATTCGCAGGGCTGTTCGCGCGACTTGTCCAGTGTGGGGCCGGTGTCCGGGTGTTGGCCGGGCGATAGAACACCAGTCGTGAAGCCCCTGACACGCATCCTCGCGCCGGTGGTCGCCGCCGCCGGCATTGCCCTCGGCGCCACCATGCCCGCTGCGGCGGCCGCGCCCGTGCCCGCGCCCGTCGGCTACCTGATCATCGTGAGCGCCGACAACCCGGCGCTCGCGCTCACCCAGTCCGGCCAGACCCCTACGCTGACCCCGCCCGGCGAGCCCAACACGGTCTGGAACCTGGTCCCCGACTATGCCGGCAGCGTCGACATCGTCAACCAGAACAGCGGCGACTGCCTCATCCGCTTCCCCCAGAGCGATCCCGTGCTCCAGGGCTGCCAGCCGTACAACTTCCTGCAGATGTGGGGAGCTAGCAGCAACTCGGACGGCAATGTCACATTCTCCACTGTCGGGCTGGGCCTGCCCCCCGTCTGCCTGACAGCAGAGTCGTCGCAGGTAGTCACTGAGAACTGCAACGGTTCGACCTCACAGAAGTGGGTTCTGCGCACCCCCTGACCGCCGCCGCAGACCAACAGGGCAAGACATACCCGCGTGACCAGGGCCGGCCCCGGCCATCTGCCGGCACGGCCCCGGCCATCTGCCGTCACCGCGGCAGGCCACCGCGACGAGAGCGCGAAGTCGCACGGCGGCCTCAACAGCAGACTCCGGCCGTCGTCCATGGCGAGGCTGCCTTGAGCACACGGCAAGCCCATGCGACTCGCGATCGTCCGGGAGGAACCAGAGGGCCCGGTACCACCGGAACCGTTCCTGAAGACTGAGCGGGAGTGAGTCCTGTTGCCAGAGCCCATGCTCAGCCGAACGCCCCGAGCGGTCCTGGGCGTTCTGGTCCACCGCGTTCCTGCCGC
>NZ_JBVJPM010000075.1:0-9286 GCF_055582645.1 Streptomyces sp. NPDC107517
CGCGAGCCCGATCGACTACGAACGCGACTACTGGGCCAGCCTCAACGAGGAGCTGGCTGCATGAGAAGGTCTCCACGATTCGGGGGGATTGACACGCTGGCCGCACCGGCCTGAGAGGAGGTCACCGGCAACTCGACCAGCGATCGCCTCTCGATGTCGTCCGCAATGACCAGATTCAGATGATGCCGAGGGCTGGCGCGCTGAGGGAGGGCCGGCCGACGTCCGCCTCGGCCCGGTTCCGGTCAGCTCGTAGTCGAGCCAGACCTGGCCGTTACCTCGTCAGCGAGCAATGAGCCCGCCCGGCAAAGAGCGCGGATGGGCCGGGCGGGCCTCCTGCTACCGGAGTTGTACCAACCGCCCCAACGGCTACGAGTTCAGGCTGACTTGCCACCGTCATCTCGGAGTTCAGTCATCGCAAGTTCTGCCTCCTCACGCACGGTGGCATCGGGGTGGACAAGGAACGGCTCGATAGTTCGTCGTGCTCGCTCGTCGTAAGTTGCCGACAGGCTGAACAACACATACTCCAACAACAGTGGCTCGAAGGCGTCGACATTGGCAGCCAGCGGCTCAAGGGCCCCGTAGGGGAGCTCGTACTGAACTCCAGCCTCCGAGATCGCGTGCAGGGCAGACTCGCGTACTGCGTAGTCCACATCGGACACCGCTCTCTGGACGAGCCAACCGACGACTCGCTCGGCGTCAGCCTGAATCAAGTAGCCCGACTCCAAGAGATCGCCCAGGCCGTCAGCCCAGACCTCTTGCTGTCGCGTGTCGGCGCGACCCAACTCCGCCCATGCCATCTCAAGCTGTTCCAGCCGGTGCCGGTACTCGTCCACGGAGAGGATCCTAGAGATCCAGTCGAGTGCTCTCTCACCAATCGATACATCGCCGTGGCCGAGGCATTCCCGGAGGAAGGGGCGGGGCCTGCTTTGAGGACGAGGCCGGATTCTCACTGGCGCCGCCGACCTGAGCACCCTGCATCACGGCCTCACCACTCTTCGGAAGTGGAGTGGGTCGCGGAGACGCTAGCGGATTGCGCGAACTCTCAGCATCGATGGACAGGCCGGGCGTTAGGTGAGGTAGCCGAGGCAGCTCAGTCCGGCCAAATCCCGAACCCTCGGCTCCCTGATCCGCGATATGGGCGGCGCTTGAGGCGCTTCGCCATGCAATGCGGGAGTGTGTCAAGCGCGCAGCGTCAAGCCGTATTGTGGGCGCGCGCTGCGGGCGGGGCCGCGCTTGCGTCGGCGGCGGGACGGCGTCCTCAACTGGGCGCGGGGGCCCGTGGTTGCGTAGTGACGTCCTAACCTGGTAGTCAGGTTTGTCCGATGCTGCTGCGGGTGGCGTTTGCAGGGTGCGGGAGGGGGCGGTTGGGCGTGTCGTGGCGTAGGAAAGCCGTCGTCGTGGTGGTCGCGGTTGTGCTGACTGTCTCGACACCGTTCTTCTGGTTGCTCGACAACCCGGATACAGGCCAGCTGGTTGCCGCTTCCATCCAGGGCGCCACAGGGATCGCCGCTCTGGTATGGGCGCTGATGCAGTCCCCGGTCGCCCCGCAGCCGGGGGTCGCAGCGGTCGACACCGGCAAGGCCAAGGCCACCGGTGGAGGCCGGGCGTCCACCGGCGTGCGACGCCCGCAGGCGAGTGGGAGTGGGCCTGTTAGGGCAGAGCGAACCGGGGACGCCACCGCGGATGGTTCCGGGAGCAGTGCGAGTACGGGTGTCGACTTCAGCTGACCGGGCCGGGACGGCCACAGCCCGCGGGAGGATCTGCTTGCGATGGTGAGATGGCCCATCCGCCGCCCTGACCTAGAGGGTGCCCCCGGCACCGGGCCCGGGGCCGCAGGTGCAACGCCGGAGCCGTCAGTGAGTGCTGCGGACACCGGAGATGCCAGCGCTCGCGACGGCGCCACGGCAGTATCCGGCTACGCAGGGGCTGTCCTGCAGACCGCTGGCCCGGTGCATGTGAGTCATACGGGCGCCGCTACGGCCAGCGAGGGCGGGCTGGCCAACACCGGGTACCTGGCGATCGACGGTTTCACCCTCGTGCAGCAGGCGGCCCCGCGCACACCGGCCGTCTGGCCGCACCAGGTCGGCGTACTCCCGCCGCGCGCCTTATCTTTTCAGCACCGGTCAGCGGTCGACCAGTTGCGGGCCGCTGCCGACGGCGGGGGCACCGCAGTGCTCACGCAGGTACTCACCGGGATCGGTGGGGTGGGCAAGACCCAGCTGGCTGCCGACTACGCCCGCACCGCCTTGCTCAGGGGCGGAGTTGACGTACTGGTGTGGATCAGCGCGAGCAGCCGCTCAGCGATCACGGCCGGCTACGCGCAAGCTGGTGTGGAGATCCTCGGTGCCGACCCCCGTGACCCCGATCAGGCCGCGCGGGCGTTTCTGGCCTGGCTGGAACCCAAAGCTGACCAGAAGCCATGCCGGTGGTTGATCGTCCTTGACGACGTCGCGGATCCTGCCGATATGCGCGGCTGGTGGCCGCCCACCAGTCCACGCGGCCGTGTCCTGGTCACCACGCGCCGCCGCGAGGCCGCTCTGACCGGAGCAGGCCGACGCCTGGTCACCGTGGGCCTGTTCACCTCCCAGGAATCCGCCGCCTACGTCAAGGCCGTACTCGCCGCGCACAACCGTCACGAGCCCACCGACCACATCAACAGCCTCACCGCTGATCTGGGATATCTGCCGCTCGCCCTCGCCCAGGCCACGGCCTACATCATCGACGCGGATCTGACCTGCGCCTCCTACCGGCAACTGCTGGCCGACCGAGTCAGGAAGCTGGCCGACCTGCTTCCGGAGCCCGGCGTACTACCTGATGGCCAGGCCGCCACCGTGGCCGCCACCTGGTCCCTGTCCGTCGAACGCGCCAACCAGCTTCGCCCGGTGGGCATGGCTCGCCCGATGCTCCAACTGGCTGCTTTCCTCGCCCCCAACGGCATCCCCACCACAGTGCTCACCAGTCAGCCCGCCCTCGCGCACGCCGCCGAGCACCGCACCCCCACCGATGCAGGCGGCACCCACCAGACGGCAAGTGCCTCGACTGAGGATGCCATGCTCGCGTTGAGGGTTTTGCGCCGACTGAGTCTGATCGACCACACACCCGACACTCCCCACCAGGCTGTGCGTGTCCACCAACTCATTCAGCGTGCCACCCGCGACGCCCTCACTCCCGAGCAGTACGACCGGCTTGCCCGCACCGCTGCCAACACCCTCACCGCCGCCTGGCCCGCCATCGAACAAGACACCGACCTTGCCCGGGCGTTGCGCGTCAACGCCACCGCACTCACCCGCACCGCCGAAGATGCCCTCCACCGACCTGACGCCCACCCAGTGCTCTTCCGTACCGGCGAAAGTCTCGGGGAAGTTGGTCAGTTCACCGCGGCGGCAATCCATTACCGTCGCCTGGCTGAGACGACTTGTCACCACCTGGGCCCTGACCACCCCGATACCCTGACCTCCCGTAACGACCTTGCTGGCTGGCAGGGTGCAGCCGGGGACGCGGCCGGTGCCGCAGCTGCCCTCGAGGAACTGCTGGCCGACCGAGTACGGGTGTTGGGCCCCAACGACTTGCAGACCCTGACCACCCGTCGCCAGCTTGCTGGCTGGCAGGGTGCAGCCGGGGACGCGGCCGGGGCCGTGGCCGCGTTTGGGGAGCTGCTGGCCCTCGTAGTGCGGGTTCTGGGCCCGGACCATGCTGACACTCTGGCCGTTCGTGGCAACCTCGCTTATTGGCGAGGCGAGGTGAGGGATGCGGCTGGCGCCGCGGCTGCGTTTGGGGAGCTGCTGCCCGACCTGGTCCGGGTTCTGGGTCCGGACCATCCTGACACTCTGGCCGTTCGTGGCAACCTCGCTTATTGGCGAGGCGAGGCGGGGGACGCGGCCGGCGCCGTGGGTGCGTTCGAGGAGCTGCTGGCCGACCGGGTACGGGTCTTGGGCCCCTACCATCGCCACACCCTGGCCGTCCGCGGCAACCTTGCCCGCTGGCGGGGTAAGACCGGAGACGTGGCGGGCGCCGTAGCCGAATTCGAGACACTGTTGACCGACCGGGTTCGTATCCTGGGCTACGACCACCCCGATGCTCTGACCACGCGCCACAACCTCGCCTATTGGCGGAATGAGGCGGCCAATGCGTTTGCGGTCGAAGAACCGCCCGCCAACCGGGTCCGGATCCAGGACCCCCGCCACTTCTACGTCACTGCAGAGCAACTGGCAATGCGCCCTCCCCCGTGGGTTCCGGCCAATGACGGTTCCAGGTTGCAGAAGTTGGTGGCTGAGCGGTTACGGGTGCTAGGCGCTGCCCATCCCGACACCCTGACCGCCCTTAATGATCTCGCTCGCTGGCGGGCTGATAAGGGGGATGCGGCCGGCGCCGTGGCCGCGTTCGAGGAGCTGCTGGCCAGCCACCTACGGGTTTTGGGCCCCGGTCACCTCCACACCCTGACCACCCGCCACCGCCTCGCCTATTGGCGGGCTGGGGCGGGGGATGCGGCGGGTGCTGCGGCCGAGTACTCCCAGCTGCTGGACGGCCTGGTGCGGATGCGGGGCGCTGACCATCCTGACGTCCTGGCCGTTCGTAATGATCTTGCCCATTGGCGGGGTGAGGCGGGGGATGCGGCTGGCGCTGTGGCCGCGTTGGAGGAGCTGCTGTGTGACCTGGTGCGAGTGCAGGGCCGCGACCACCGTCACACCCTGACTGCCCATCGCAACCTTGCCCATTGGCGGGCTGGGGCGGGGGATGCGGCGGGCGCTGCGGCCGAGTACCTCCAGCTGCCGGACGACCGACTGCAGGCGCAGGGCCCCCACCGCTCCGCAACCCTGACCGTCCGCCGTAACTCGCAGGTCGAGGCCGGAGATGCGGCAGGCACCTTGGCCGAGTTCGAGGAGCTGCTGCCCGACCTGGTGCGCGCCCAGGGTGCCAACCACCTCCACGTCCTGGCCGTGCGTAATGATCTTGCCCATTGGCGGGGTGAGTCGGGGGATGCGGCTGGCGCTGTGGCCGCGTTGGAGGAGCTGCTGCCCGACCTGGTGCGAGTGCACGGCCCCGACCACCGTCACACCCTGACTGCCCATCGTAACCTTGCCCATTGGCGGGGTGAGGCCGCAGACGCGGCCGGCGCCGTGGCCGCGTTGGAGGAGCTGCTGCCCGACCTGGTGCGAGTGCAGGGCCCCGACCACCGTCACGTCCTGGTTGCCCGGAATGATCTCGCCCGCTGGCGGGGTGAGGCGGGGGATGCGGCCGGCGCTGAGGCCGCGTTGGAGGAGCTTCTGTGTGACCTGGTGCGAATGCAGGGCCGTGACCACAGCCACACCCTGACCATCCGTAGCAGTCTCACCCACTGGCGGGACATAGCCGAGAGCGGCCTGTGATGCATCACGGGCTGGCGGCCTCGTGGCATACGCACACGCTTGCACCAAGGGACAGTTGCTCGGCCGACAAGGAGTCAGGCAAGAACGCCGAACGCGAGGAGTTGCAGACCCTCAATCACATGTGACAGTGCCCTCTCGGCATAACGGCGGTGCCTGCCGTGAGGAGCGGCAACGAAAACTGCCCCTGACCTCGCTGAGCGCATCGACCGCGTGGTTTTGTATCTCAGTCCGACCTCTGCTCCTCTTCGTGTGGTCGCGTAAGCAGCGTGGCTGATCTGTCAATCCCCCCGAATCGTGGAGACCTTCTCATGCAGCCAGCTCCTCGTTGAGGCTGGCCCAGTAGTCGCGTTCGTAGTCGATCGGGCTCGTAAAACCGCACACGCTGTGTAGCCGTCGTGTGTTGTAGAAGTCGGTAATCCAGGTCGCGATCCGGATCCGTGCCTCGGTGCGGGTGGTGAAGGCGTGCCGGTGCACGTATTCGACCTTGAGGACGCTGTTGAACGCCTCGCTGACGGCATTGTCGAAGCACGAGCCGACGCGCCCCAGACTGGAAGGCACCCAACATTCGCCGAGCCCGTCTCCCCCATCCCCAATCCCCGGGGGGAGAGAGATTGCGACGCGGGCCGGCCCGCCGGGCCACGGGGCACGTATCCGAACGATGTACGGGATTTCCCGGTGGCGCCGGACTGCCCCGAACGTTGGCGAACGCTGCCGAACACCACCGACCAGCTGGTCGTCGTCACCAGCTAGGGAGTTGGCCACAACGACGCCCCCGCGGCAACGCCCTCCTCGTCGACACCCGCCCGCGCCGACCGGTCGAGCAGCTACGCGACGGTCTCCCCGCAGGCCCAGGGCGCGCGGGGAGGTCGTCCGTCTACCGCCCCAGCAGTGTGACCGCCACCGCCGTCACACTGGACGCACCTGAGGCCGGCACCGAGAGCGGTGCCGGCCTGAGGTGTCGGAGGGCGCGGGCCAACGCGCCTTCCGGAGGTCCTGGAACGGGTTCGGGTTTGCGACCAGTAGCCGTCAGGAGGACACCGGCGGACGTGCCGCCGGTGTCGAGCTGGGACCACCGTCTTGCTGATACGGCCTGGGCCGCAAGTCGGCTGGAACAAACGATGGGCCGCCACAAGGGCGGTAGACACGCAACCCGTCGTCGTCAAGCCGGTGTTCGCGGGCCGGCCGGGCAGCGGATTTCACGGCGGGACGGGGAACACCGGCGGGGCCAGCAAGCCGCACACCGGACAAAAGCCGCACCGGGGCGGGGCGGCGGGATACCGGAGCGTGGAAGGCTGTGTGCTGCGCAGCCCGACCATCGGCAGGGCCAACTGCCTTAAGGACTACGCCACTTTGCGACCAGTAGCCCCGGGCCCCGGCATGCCGTCGGCGGCCCCGTCAGGATGGAGTCCTGCGCACCATGAGCCTTCCCCCTATCCCCCACCCAGCCGGGCCCGCCCCAGCCCGCCCCAGCCTGCACCTGCGCACCCGCACCCGCACCCACCGCCACGGCACCGGCGCCGGCGGGCGGCGGGCGGCGGGCGGCGGGCGGCGGGCGGCGGTGAACCGGACGGCGCCGCCGGGCGGTTCGGGCCCACCCACGCGCTGATCCTGCTGATCGCCGTTCTTGGGCTCGGCACCGGCCTGCTCCTCGCCGGCACCGAGCTGGACACCGTCTTCGCCCTCCTGGGCGGCTGCGGCGCGATCGGCGCGGCCACCCTCACCGCCGCCCTATGAGCCTCTTCGTCGAGGCCGCCGTACGCTCCGGCACGGGCAAGTAAGCGCCGGACATGGCCCGTTCCCCCGCCGCCGGCTCGGACCGCCACTTCGCCCACCTCGCCGAGCACCTGAGAGCCCTGCGCGACACCGCCCGCCTGACCCAGCGCGCCCTGGCCGACGCTGCCAACATCTCCCGCGGCGCCGTCCAGCGCGCCGAGGCCGGCACCGCCCCGCCCTCCCCGGCCGTCCTCGACGCCTACCTCCACGCCTGCGGCGCCGGCCCTGCCGACCAGGACAAGGCCCGCCGCCTGCGTACCCTCGGCCGCACCGCCCAGCGCGGCAAGCCCCGCACGCTCAAGGCGCCCGCCCCCGCCTTCGCCCGCGACGCGCGCGACTTCAGCCTCGTCCTGGCCGAGACCTACGAACGGGCTGGCGCCCCGCCCCTGCGCGACTTCGACCGGCCGGGCCAGGCACGGGTGCCGCTCGCCACCGCGTCGCGGATCGTCAACCGCAAGGCGCTGCCCGCCAGCCGCGAGCAGCTGATCACGTTCCTCACCGTGTGCGCCATCCCTCCGGCCGCACATCGCCCGTACCTCGACGCCTACCAGCACGTCACCGCCCAGCGCGGCACCCGCCCCGCGCCCCCGCGCAGGCAGCTCACGCAGCTGATCCGCCGCAGCCACCCGGTCCCCCTGGCGTACGACGGACCAGACATCGGCGCCCACTACGACGTCGACCGGCTGGCCGCAGGCATCAGACCGGTCATCGAAGCCCTCGCCGCACACCGCGCTCGCTACGACGTCGACCGGCTGGCCGCAGGCATCAGACCGGTCATCGAAGCCCTCGCCGCAGACCCCGGCATCCGCAACGCTCCCACCGCCCTGGCCGCGGGGGTCCAAGTGCTCGCGGACGCCTTCGCCGTCATGTACCGGTCAGCCAGCCGGGAAGCACACCGCAACGGCACCACCCCACCCGACTGGATCACCGCCACCCACCTCCTCACCCACGGCATCGGCCCGGCCCGGCCCGACACCGCCGTCCGCACCACCCCCACCGACAACGACCACGGCATCGACCTCATCGCGCATACCGCCGACGGCGACACGGTCCTCTACCAGACCAAGGCCCACCAGCAACGGCCCAGCCCTCCCCCGGCGTTGACGAGCGCCCGCGTCCCGGTACTGCCACCGCCCAAGACCGACGCCCGCGCCGCCTGACCGTCACGGTGGCGAGCAGCAGCCGCGCGGATACGAAGAGGCCGGCATGACGCGCCCGGACCGGGAAGAACGCCGGACCAGGAGGCCTCGCGTACGTCGTACGGGCGAGGCGCAGCAGTGATCATTGTCGCGCGGATGAGTGGAGCCGTCGGCAGGCGGCCGCGTGAGGGCCGGGGACGAGGCAAGGATGGCCACTATGGCGAACACCAGGCGCGCGAAGCCGATCTCCCGCTCCCGGACAGCACCGGGGACGACCGTCCACACGATCAAGGTCACGCTGCGTGGCTCCCGGCCCCCGATCTGGCGCCGCCTGGAAGTGACGTCCGGCACCACCCTGCAGCAGCTACACCACCTCATCCAGGTCGCGTTCGGCTGGGAGGACTACCACATGTGGGCCTTCGAGACCCCGCAGGCCCGGTACGGCACCGCAGACCGGGAGTTGGGGATCCGCAGCGCCGCTGCGAAACGGCTCGACCAGGTCGCTCCGCACACCGGCGACCGGTTCGGCTACACCTACGACTTCGGCGACAACTGGGAGCACGACATCCTCGTCGAGGCCGTCGAGGACGCAGAGCCCGGCACGGCCTATCCGCGCTGCCTCACCGGCCGCCGAGCCTGCCCGCCTGAAGACTGCGGCGGCGTCTGGGGATACGAGTACCTCATCGAGATCCTCGCCGACCCCGGACACGAAGAACACGACGACCGGCTGGAATGGCTCGGCCTCGACTCCGCCGACCAGTTCGACCCCGCCGCCTTCGACCTGACAGAGGTCAACACCGCGCTGTCCGGCTACACAGCCGTCCTGATCAAGAACTGACCGCCACACAGCATCGATCGCCCTGGCCACCACAGCTGGGGGTGCCTGGCACAGCGGATCACCGCCCGCCGGAGCGAACTGGAAGCTCTCGCCGAGGAGTTGGGCAAGCAACTCCAGGAGGCAGGCCGAGCGGCACGAACTGGCGATCGCGGAGCGGAGTGTTGAACCGC
>NZ_JBVJPM010000076.1:0-8334 GCF_055582645.1 Streptomyces sp. NPDC107517
GTCGGCAGTGAAGCTGCGGATACGGATACTCCTTCAGTGACCGACGTGGACATACCCGGCCCACAGTGAGGGGCTGGCCGGATACCGGTCACGCACGGCGCGCACGCACGCCAGCCAGTCCGACTG
Source organism: Streptomyces sp. NPDC107517 (assembly GCF_055582645.1). Lineage (NCBI taxonomy): Bacteria > Bacillati > Actinomycetota > Actinomycetes > Kitasatosporales > Streptomycetaceae > Streptomyces > Streptomyces sp. NPDC107517. The sequence continues at coordinate 127 of NZ_JBVJPM010000076.1, forward strand.
TGACGGCGGTTGAGCGGCCCGGCCGTTGAGGAAGCGGCTGTGCTGATGGGCCTCGGTTGGTAGCCGAGGCCCGCCCCTGGCCGCTGCCACGAGTCAGGAGTGCGCCGCTATCACCAGTAGCGGCGCAGAGCCGCACCCTTCCTAGAGGTACGGCAGGGCGCCGCCATTTGCCGTAGCGGCGCTCGCCGTCCGCTCCCTTGGCAGCGGGAACGGCGGTTGCGGGCCGCTGACGCAGGCCGCAACCGAATCGTAGCCGTGGCAGCTCACGCGGGCCTGCATCATCCGACTCGGCGATTCGCACGGCGAGCGGTGCGCGCCGCGCGGTAGGCCTGTGCGGCGTCACGGGAGGCACCGGCGATGGGCTGCCAGAGGCCGTAGGGCGCGCGGTAGGGATACCAGCGGCCGTCATGCCCGAGCCGGAGCTGGATGCGGGCCGCCGTGTCGGTGAGGTGGTTGTTCTCGCACTCGACGGGCGCGGTGGCGGACGGGCGCAGCGGCTGGATGTCGACCTGGGCTCGGGTGAGGACGTCGAGGTCTGCCTGAAAGGGCTCGAGGTAGGTCGCGGCGCCGTGAGTGCCGCCGTGCGTGTAGGCGAGAGCGAGGTGGCCCATGGAGATGATGTCGAGGCCGAGGTGGCCCATGGCCGTCTCGCGGAATGGGGCACCGTGCTCGAGTGCGATGAAGCGGGCGATGTCGGTGCCGGAGTCCGAACCCGTGCCCGGCGCGGCGCCGCTGAGGACCTGGGCGGCGCGGTGGGCGGCATCGGCGGCGAGGGCACGGAGCGCGTCCAGAGAGGGCAGGGGAGCGGGCGGCTGGTCGAGAGGGCTGTGCAGGACCGGAGTTGCGTCGGTGAGGTCGAGATCGGCCGGATCGGGCAGGACACGGGCGGGCCCGTCCGGGAGGCGCGGAGCGGGCGGCACGCGCGCAGCGTTGGAGGGCGCGTCGGGAGCGGCTGCCGAAGCCCCACTCTTGATGCACGCCGCCAGCTGGGCGGGAGACACCTTCTCCTGGACCGAGGTCTGGACGGTGATCTGTCTGCTCGCTGCGGTGACGGGCGCCGGGGCCCTATCGGCGGAAGGCGCGGGTCAAGTTCCTCACGGGCGGGGACCGGATCATGGCGCGCCGCATGCGCCAGGACTTCTTCAGCTTCCAACCGACCCACAAACTATGGCTGCTGGCCAATCACCGGCCCGAAGTCGGCTCGGGCGGCTTCGCGTTCTGGCGGCGCATGCGTCGCATCCTGTTCGAGCGCGTCGTGCCCGACCACCGGAAGATCGACAACCTCGCCGACCTCCTCGTCACGGAGGAGGGCCCCGGCATCCTCAACTGGCTGATCGGGGGCGCCCGTCGCTATCTCGGCGGCGAGCGGGACCTCACCGGGCCCGAGCGCGTCCGGATCGCCACCACCGCGTACGCGGAGACCGAGGATCACACCGGGCGATTCCTGAGCGAGTCCTGCCGTCTGGACACCGAACTGAGGGCCGAACAAGCGTGGCTGTACACGGCCTATAAGACGTGGTGCCAGAATGAGGGAGCCCCGCCCATCTCGTCATGCGCCTTCGCGGCCCGGGTCCGCGAAGTGCTGGGACTGGCATCGCCCAAGGCGATGATCCTCTCCAACCAGCGGAAGTACTACCCGGGCATCGGACTGGCGGCCGACGAGGAGAGAGCATGAGCGCCCTCATCACCGAGTACGAGATCGCGCACGAAACCGATCTGGTCTGGCTCGAGGACATCGACACGTTGGACTACGTCCGCCAGAGCCTGGACCGGCTGCCCACCCGCCGTGGCAGGCCCGCCTACCACCGGGACGGCCGCATGGTCGGCTACGCGGTCCTGGGCACGCAGGTCAAGCCGTCGCGGTCCTCGGGTACGTTCCGCCGCCGTGTCTTCTGGCCGCTGCCGCACGACCGGGACAGCGAGCCCGAGGGCCTGTACGCCAAGGGTGCCCCGGCCGAGGCGGTGGACCCGCGCACGCTCGGGCCCGGTGACAAGGGCCGCAAGACCGAGCGCTCCGAGGGCGGACCGCCGTCCTCGGCCAGGCGGGCGCTGGGGATCACGCTGCCGCTGTAGCGTCGTCCCTCGTCGGGGACCCGGGCCACAGCGGACGGCGCGCCCCGGACGCTGTGCGGGCCGGCAGGACGGTGTTCTCCTTGTACGCACGAAGGGGCCGTTCCGCCACGGCACGATGCGGTCGCCCGAGCACCTCCATACCCACCGACTCCTGCCTGGCGAGCAGGTGATCCGCGGGAACCATCAGGTTGAAGGTTCCTCGCGCAGCACCACAGCGACGCTCAAGTCCGGCTCGCGGACCCGCAGGAGGCTGGTCGCCGCGTCGACCTCACCAGGTCACAAAGCCTCGAACGGATCGCTGGAGACACGCCCGGGAGGCGGAGTTCGGCGGCCGGGCGTCGGGCCCGGACGTGGTTCAGGACCGGAGTCATGTCGCGCAATTTTGCGCCCATGCACCCAGCGTCAGCGTGCCGGCCGGGTGGCGGGCGATGGTGGTCACACCTCCGCTACAGCATCCTGGATGCCCGTGTATATCGACACAGCTGCTGGAGCAGCGCCTTTCCGACCGGGGGCAACCGCGCTTGGCGGTCGGTTCGTTCGACGAGCTGGGCGTCGATGACGCGTTCCTGCTTCTTGACCGCCCTGGCGGACGCGGGCAAGGGAGACCTGCTGGCATTCGGCACTTCGGCCACGACGGAGCCCCTGTACGAGCGTCAGGAAGCCTTCTGTGGCCCGCAGTTCCATTCTGCCCTCCGCAGCATCCTGTCCTCCGGATTCGTGAACCTCTGAGTCAATGGACTCAACGACCTTGTCAAGATCGGCTGTTGTTCCCGGGCTGCCCGATCTGCATACTGGGCAGCGGCTGTGAGTAGGTCTCCTGCAGGTAGTGACATGTGCCGGTACGAGAAAGCAGGACCGGCCTGCTCAATTCAGCCAGCGGCTCGAAATAAGGGGGACTGTGCAGAAAGCGCGTACGTCATCGATCAGGGGGCCTCGTCGTGCCGGGCTTCGCCCGTCGAGCACGAAGCCCCACGGAGAGCTCCTGCGTGAGATCTGACCCGAGTACTGGCCAGGCACCTGACCCGGCCACCCTCCATCCCCTGCCTGCCCACGAGCGGGTCGTTTTCCTCAAGCCGCTGGTCGCCGGGACCAACGTCGTGGCAGGTGACTTCACCTACTATGACGACCCCGACGGTGCGACCGACTTCGTGCAGCGCAATGTGCTGTATGCCTACGGTCCGGAACGGTTGATCATCGGCAAGTACTGCGCGATCGCCACGGGCACCCGGTTTCTGATGGCGGGCGCTGACCACCCGTCGATGGGGGTGTCCACCTTCCCCTTCACCATGTTCGGCGGGAAGTGGACCGAGCAGACGCTCGACCTCGTCACCGGCATGCCCAGCCGCGGGGACACGGTGGTTGGCAACGACGTGTGGTTCGGATACGGGGCCACCGTGATGCCGGGAGTACGGATCGGCGACGGCGCAGTGATCGCGGCCGGAGCGGTGGTCACCACCGACGTGCTGCCGTACACCATCGTGGGCGGAAACCCGGCCAAGACAATCAGACAGCGCTTCGACGACAGCGACATCGAACGACTCATGCGCGCCGCATGGTGGGACTGGCCCGTCGAACTGGTGACCGCGCACGCGCGCACCATCGTGGCCGGTTCCCCGCAGGACATCGAGCGCATTGCCGCTGCGGAAGGACTGGAGCAGCAGCAGTGACAATCCAGACCGTCGAGGAGTACGCGGTGTCCGGTCGCGACAGCGGCCCGTACGCGATCACGACCGGCCCGGACGGCGCGCTGTGGTTCACCATGGTGCACAGCGCCAGGATCGGTCGGCTTGTCCCGGGACAGGAGCCGACCAGTTACCAGCTTGCCCCCGGTAGCGGTCCGACGGTCATCAGTAACGGGCCGGACGGCGCACTGTGGTTCACCGAGTACGGGGCGCACCGGATCGGCCGGATCACGACGGCCGGCCACGTGACGGAGTTCGCACTCCCGACCGCTCAGTGCGGTCCCTTCGGTATCGCCGCGGGGCCGGACGGCGCGCTGTGGTTCACCGAGACCGCCGCCGACCGCATCGGCCGCCTCACCACCGATGGAACGGTCACGGAGTACCCGCTGCCGAGCACCGGCGCGTTCCCCTCCGCGATCGCCGCGGCGGAGGACGCGATGTGGTTCACGATGAATCAGGCCAATGCCATCGGCCGTATCAGCATGGACGGCCGCATCACGGTCCACGAGCTGCCCACCGCGGCGGCCGCGCCGGTGGGTATCGCCGTGGCCGGGGACGGCGGCGTCTGGTTCACCGAGATCGCGGCCGGCCAGATCGGTCGGCGAGGAACCGACGGCCGGATCACCGAGTATCCGCTGCCCGACCGCTCGGCCCGGCCGCACGCCGTCACCACCGACGCCGATGGCACCGCGTGGTTCACCGAGTGGGGCGGCAACCGCGTCGGCGCGGTCACCTCGGACGGCGCGGTCACCGTCCACGACCTGCCCACCCCGGCTTCCGAACCCCACGGGATCACACAGGGCCCGGACGGCGCCCTGTGGACGGCCCTGGAGAGCGGCTCACTGGCCCGCATCTCACCACTCACCACCAGAACCAACACCACCACCAGGAACACCGAACAGAGGAACACCTCATGAAGTACGCCCTCGTGATCTTCGAGACGCACGCGTCACGCGCGCGGATCCAGGATGACCGCGACGCCTACCGGAAGGCGTACGAGACCTGGATCGGCGAGCTCGCGGCGGCGGGCAAGCTGGTGGGCGGTGACGCCCTCGAAACCGAGCACCAGGGCCCCGTCACCGTGCGCAAGACGGCGGACGGATCCGCGGCGGTCACCGAAGGACCTGTCCACAGTGGCGAGGAGACTCTCGGCGGCTGGTTCGTGCTGGAGGTGGCCGACCATGCCGAGGCCATCGAGGTGGCCCGAGGCTTCCCCACCCCGGAGGCGCTCGAAATCCGCCCGATCCTCGAATCGGCCTGAGCCGTACGTGGCCCTCGCACGCCCGTGTCTTGATCTCGGGCGTGCCTGATCGGCACGCCACACCGGGTGCGGCGCACTGCACCCTTTCACAGGGGTTCAGTTGAATCGGGCATCGGTGAGCTACCGGCCTATGGCCGGCCCCGAGGAGATCGATCTGCCGGCTCTCCTATGTCCTGGGCCAGGAGCTGGTCGGCCGAATCGATCGCCGAAGGCCTCCTGGCCGACTACGAGATCGTCGCCGTCGAAGTCACCGAGGACGACCTCAGAGGGGCGCTACGCCATCCCGGCCGCATCGACGCCGCCAGCGAAGGACTGCGCCTGGCAGCCTCACGGATCGCCCTGTTGAGCGCTCAGCATCTCTGTTCCCGAGCTGACCCTGGGGCACACGACTGCGGCGATGAGCGAGCTCATCCCGCTCGCCGAGGCGTCCCGCGCCATGGCGATGGAGGACGCCGACGCCCGGGCCAAGGAGCTCGCCGCGCGCTTCTCGGCCGACGCCGCCTGACGCTCCGCATCGTCAATAGGACGCCAAGGCACCAGGGCAGCGAGTCGCCAAGACATCGAGGCAGCGAGGGTCCCCGTCCCGTACCGCCCGTCCCGTACGACGACGGGGGACCCATCAACAATCAGTGTGATTGTCCTCACCACAGGACCGCTCGCATCCAGAAAACGCACAAGCCCCGCAGATCTGAGATCTGCGGGGCTTGTGTCTTGTCTTGTGACCCATGGGGGCGGCCCGCGGAGTCAGGCCGCCGTCACCGGCCAGTGTCTCAGCGCCGCGCGCAGGCCCTCGGGGTCCTGAGCATCGGCCGCCCAGGCGATATGGCCGTCGGGGCGGATCAGCAGAGGCCCGGTCAGATTCCCGGCAGGGGCGGAGAGACACAGCCACTTTGTCTCCGGCACCGGTCGCCCCTGGGCGACCAGCACGAATCGGCCGTCACGCAGCACCTCGTACAGCCGCTGCCCGCCGGAGAGCCGGAGGTCGGGGGCCCGGCGGCCGGTGAGCGGATGGCTTCCGCGCGGCGCCGGGTAGGCGATGCCGACGCCGGAGAGCAGACGTTCGCCTGTCGCCGTGAGCGAGTTCAGCCGGTTCGCGACGGGCAGGCCGACCTCGCGAAAGCCGCGCACCAGACCGTTGCGGGGAGAACGCAGCACGCCCCGGGTGATTGCCCCGGAGACCCGCAGTGCCTGCCGTCCGACGGGGTGGCGCTCCCGCTCGTACGAGTCGAGAAGCAGCTGCCCGGCGCGGTCCTGGACCACGGCGGCCAGCTTCCAGCCCAGGTTGGCGGCGTCCTGGAGCCTGGTGTTCATCCCCATGCCGCCGGCGGGCGAATGCACGTGTGCGGCGTCGCCCGCCAGCAGCACCCGGCCCTCGCGGTAGCGCACGGCCTGCCGCTCGTCGCTGTGGAAGCGCGAGATCCAGCGTGGGGCGTGCATGCCGTAGTCGGAGCCGAGGACCCGGCGCAGCAGTGCGGAGAGCTCCTCCGCCACCACCGGCGCGTCGTCGGGCCGTTCGTCTCCCGCGACCCAGCCGATCGCCCGATACCAGCCGTCGCCGAACGGCACCAGGGAGGCGAAGCCGTACGCGTTGGAGTTGGTGGTCACGGCGTCGACGGGGATCTCGGTGAGCCGGATGTCGGCCAGCATCACCGAGCGCACCACCGACCGGCCGGGGAAGCCGATCCCGACCGTCCGCCGCACCGGGCTTCGCACGCCGTCGCACCCGACCACGTACCGGGTCGACCGCCTGCGCCTCCGGCAACACGGCGATCGGGTACGCCCGCGCGCTCCTGGAGTCCGGGGTCTGCGACATCGTCCTGGCCGGCGGTGCCGAGGCCGCGATGTCCCCGACCGCCATGGCCAGCCTCGCCCGGGCCGGCGCGCTGTCCACCCGGCGCGACGACCCGGCGTCCGCCTCCCGCCCCTTCGACGCCGACCGCAACGGGTTCGTCGCCGGCGAGGGCGCGGCCATGCTGGTCCTGGAGCGGGTCGAGGACGCGCGGGCGCGCGGCGCCCGCGTCAGGGCACGAGTCTCCGGCTTCGGCGCCTCGGCCGACGGCCGCCACGTGTCGGCACCCGACCCGACCGGCGGCGGCGCAGAGCAGGCCATCCGGGCAGCGCTCGCCGACGCCCTGGTCGACACCTCCGAGGTCGACCACGTCAACGCGCACGGCACGTCGACCCCGCTCAACGACATCACCGAGGCCGGGATGCTCCGCCGGGTCTTCGGCGACAAGCCCGCCGTCACCTCCACCAAGGGAGTCGTCGGCCATCTGCTGGGCGCCGCCGGAGCCGCCGAGGCGGTGTACACGGTGCTCGCCGTGGAGCGTCGCCTCGTCCCGCCGACGGCCAACCTGAGCAGCCTGGACCCGGGCATCGGGGTGGACGTGGTGGCCAAGGAGGCCCGGCCGATGGAGATCGGCGCGGCGGTGAACGACTCGTTCGGCTTCGGTGGTCAGAACGCCGTGATCGTGGTGACGCCGGCATGACAGCGACTCCCGGCTCCTCGGGCCGCTCCGTCCTCGTCACCGGTGGCAACCGCGGCATCGGCCTGGCCGTCGCCCGGTCGCTCGCCGCACGCGGTGACCGGGTGGCCGTCACGTACCGCACCGGCGAACCCCCCGAGGGGCTGCTCGGGGTGCGCTGCGACGTCACCGACGAGGCGCAGGTGGAACGTCGCGGCCGCCCACGGCGACGTGGAGGTGCTGGTCGCCAACGCCGGCATCACCCGGGACGGGCTGCTGTTCACCCTCGACGACGACGCCGTCGACACCGTCCTCGACACCAACCTGCGCTCGGTCATCCGGGTCGCCAAGCACGCGGCCCGGGGCATGCTCGGCGGGCGCTGGGGCCGGCTGGGGCTGATCTCCTCGGCCGTCGCGTTCACCGGGTCGCCCGGCCAGACGAACTACACCGCCGCCAAGGCCGGCCTCGTCGGTCTCGCCCGCTCCCTCGCCTGGGAGGTCGGCAGCCGTGGCATCACCGTCAACGTCGTCGCCCCGGGGCTCGTCGAGACGGACATGCTGTGCGACGTACGGCCGGCCCGCATGGACCAGTACCTGGCGATGACGCCACTGGGCCGGGCCGGCACCGCCGACTAGGGCGTGTTTCAGATGTGGATCTTGAGGTGAGATGATCTTGTTCTGTGGCACGTGGAGACATGACGGATGCACAGTGGGCTCGGCTGGAGCC
>NZ_JBVJPM010000077.1:0-7768 GCF_055582645.1 Streptomyces sp. NPDC107517
GCCCGGCAGCGTCAGGACACCGCCCGCAAGTGGGCCAAGAAGGTCGTCCGTGACCATGACGCCCTGGCCGTGGAGGACTTCCGGCCGAAGTTCCTTGCGAAGTCCACCATGGCGAAGAAGGCCGCTGACGCGGCGATCGGCGCGACCAGGACTGCCCTGGTCGAGATGGGCCGTAAGCACGGCCGGTGGGTGCATCTGGTGCATCCGGCGCACACCACGATGGACTGCGCAGACTGCGGAGCGAGAACCAAGCACGCGCTGCCTCTCTCAGAACGAACGTATACGTGCACCATGTGCGGGGTGTCCCGGCCTCGGGACAAAAACTCAGCCCGTGTGATGCTCGTCCGGGCTGGTCTCTGTCCCGGCTAGTGCTGACCGTGTAAGACCTGTATCCCTGCCGGGGAGCAGGCCACGTGAGCTAGGAATCCCCTCTGCTTCAGCTGGGGGAGGTTTCAAGAGGGTTCCTTTCACCGGGGCGTGGGAGCCCCGTACCGTGCGCGCACGCCTGCCTCGGCGGTGCTCTCCACGATGCCGGGACAGGCCCGTTCGGCCAGCGCCGCGATCGTCAGTGAGGGGTTGACACAGAGCGAGGTGGGCACCGCGGAGCCGTCGGTGACGAACAGGCCGGGATGACCTCGCAGTTCGCCGCGTTCGTCGAGCGCGGAGGTGGCGGGATCGTCACCCATCCGGCAGGAGGCGAGGGGGTGCGCGCTCACGGACCCGGCGGCGTTCTCGCTCCAGGGCCGGACCCGGGCAAGACCGTCGCGCTCCAGCACCGCGCGGGCCTCGGCATCCGCGCCGGCCCAGCCGCGCAGGGTGTTCGCTGTCGGCCGGTACGAGAGCGTGGACAGGCAGAGCGAGGTGGCCACGCGCGTCGAGCTTCCGGTGGGCGGCGGCGCACCGAAGACGCCCTCGTTGTCGTCCTCGGTCATGGCGAGCACGGACAGCCACGACGGCCAGCGTGCCCGCATCTCCTTCTTGCGGACGCCGAACCAGCTCGTCGCCGGCGTGTCGGTGGCCTGGGCCAGCAGATCGGTGATGCCGGGGAAGTAGATCTGCTGGAGCGAGAAACGGGTGAACTCCGCCTTTGACGCGTCGAGCCCGTCGTACGACATGGATCCGATGGGCTTCCCGATGGGGAAGCCCTGGTACGGGATGCCCGGAGTGCGCTCGAGGCCGAGCAGGTCGCGCACCTTGCCTTCGTCGACGTCGGCGATGGACACACGGTCGCCGTTGCCAGAGAAGTAGCGCCCGACGGCTCGGGGGACTCCACCGAGCACGGGAGCCGAGCGCTGCAGCAGGACAGGGGTGGCCAGTGCGCCCGCGGCAAGGACCACGGTCTTGGCCTCGATCGCCCCGACACCGACCGGCAGCCGGTAGTCACCGGCGTCGAGCTGCGTGTACGCAACGCGGTAGCGGTAACCGGGTGTGGTGGCAGGAGCGATCGTCTGCGCCTCGTGCAGCGGGCGGATCTCGGCGCCGTGCGCGGTCGCGGCGGGGAGGTAGTTCAGGAGCATGGAGCGCTTGGCGTCGAAGTGACAGCCGTTCAGCATCCAGTTGCAGTTGGTGCAGCGGGCCAGATCGACGGCGACGGGCACAGGGTTGCAGGTGCGGCCCGCACGAGCGCACGCCGCGGCGAACAGCCCGCCGGGGTAGGGGACTTGGTCCCAGCTCTGCTCGGCGACGGGCAGAGCCTCCTCGACCCGGTCGTACCATGGGTCGAGCGCCGCGCGTGTCAGGGCCGAAGGCCACAGACGGTGGCCCAGACTGCCGCGGCGATCGAAGACGAAGCCCGGAGCCCGGAGCGACGCGGCGAAGTAGACCACGCTGGACCCGCCGACGCAGTTCCCTGCGACGACGGTGATGCCGTCGCCCTGCACGAGGTCGACGATCCGGGTGTAGCTGCCCAGGCGCAGGTCATGGGTGAAATCGGGGGCGGTGAGGTGCGGTCCGCGTTCCAGGATCACCACCTTGGCGCCCCCCGCGGCCAGATGGTAGGCGGGAATGGCACCCCCGAAGCCGCTGCCGATGACCAGCACGTCGGTGCGTTCGGTGACGCTCATGCGGGGTGTCCTCCGGGGGTGGTGAGCGGGTGTTCGGAGGCGAGCCTTCTGCCGTACGAGTAGTCGGGGAAGCGCCACAGTCCGTCGGCGTCGGGGGATGGGAAGCCGATCCAGGCCAGGCCCGGGTGGCGTTGCCGGATGGCTTCGGTGGTGTGCAGGTGGGCCGCGGTGTCGAAGGCCGCGGCGGCGAAGAGCGCGAGCACCACGTACAGCTGCCGGTCCGGGGCGCCGGGCGTGAGCAACTCACCGGCGAGCGCCGTCCGGTCGGTGAAGCGGAGGGCGACGAAGGGAGGCTGAGTGGGCAGCAGGACCCGGCCGTGGGTGGCCGCATGAGCGAGGGCGCGGGTGTTGACGAGCAGCGCCAGTTCAGGCAGCAGCAGACCTATTCCGAGATCGGGAAGGTTGAGCAGTTCGATGGCCCCCGCCTGCACGGCGCCGGGACCGGGAGCTGCCCCCGCGATGGCCACGTCTGCGCTGTGCCGCTTCTCGCCCGGGACCATGGTGTCCGCGAACGCCTCCAGCGTGGCCGTCGTCGGGTCGGGCAGCGAGAGGGAAGCGGGCTGTGGCCCCGTCCGAGCCACCGGCATCCGGTCGGGGACAGAGCGCGCGGACGGCGCGGCGTCGGCGGTCAGCTCCCCGGCCCGCAGGGCGGCGACTGCGGCGGTCAGCCCGACAAGCAGCCGGCGCCGGGTGGGCCGTGCGGGCGGTTCGCTCAACACAGCCCGCTCACCGGCAGCTTCACTTGCACACCCGCGGCGTCGCTCACGAGCGCGTCGGCGAGCCGGGCGTCGTACGGCCGGACTGCTTTCGCGGCCTCCTCGGCCCGGGCGGGCTGCCCGGCGACGGTGATGTTGCGCACCCGCGCCGCGGCACTGCCCTCCGTCTTGTCGAACCAGTAGCTGCCGTCCCAGCCGACCAGTTCGGTTCCGCCCGGAGTGGCCTGCACACTCCAGTGGTCCAACTGCCAGTATCGGCAGGCGGGTACGGCGATCGCGAAGCGCGCCGGCTCAGCCAGCAGAAAGCGCGCCGCGCCGCCGTTGGTCACGGTGATGTCCCGCTTGGCGTACTCCACGCACAGCGGGTCGGTGCTGAACAGGGAGAGCGGCGGCGTCTCGCCCTCGCCGTAGCGGTGGAAGGTGCACGCGGACGCGTACGAGGGGTCGGTGTAGCCACCGACGCCGGGCTCTGCGGCGGAGGCCGAGGTGGCGGGGAGCAGCGCGGCGGCTGCCGCCACCACCGCGCCGAAGGCGGTGAGACGGATGCTTGTCGACAGGGCGCCGAGGGCGTTCGTCGTGTGGCGAAGTACGGGCACAGCAGGACCTTCTTCGTGTCCCAGCCCTGATGGGCGACGGTTACCGGCGGTCACATGCAGGCGTCATCTTGATCGCTGCGTGCCGTCGGCACAAGACATGGGACAGAGGTGATCCCGGTCGCTGGAGAGACAAGGGCGCCCGAGCGGACCCCCCTTGGAGGGCCGCGTCCCGGTCCGGACGGTCCCGATCACCGCCGATGTGCACGAGAACGCCGACATCGCGGAGTCGGCGGCATGGGAGGCCGATGGGCCTCGATGTCCTTCCCCGCTGGACAGTAGGATTTCGATCATGGAAGCAGAAAGCTCTCGAGGATCCCGTGCTCTCCTGATCAACGGCACCGTAGGCGTCGGAAAGACGTCGGTGGCTGAGAGCGTGGGTGGCCTTCTCGCCGATGCCGGAACACCCAATGCCGTCATCGACCTCGACCGGCTGCGTCAGGCCTGGCCGGCGCCTTCGGGGGACCGCTTCAACTTCGGCATGATGCTGCGGAACCTGCGCAGTGTGGCCGACAACTACCTCGCCGCCGGTGCGGCTCGGCTGGTCCTCGCCGGTGTGATCGAGGACTTGGAGCAACGACAACTGTGTGCCGACGCCGTCGGCATCGAGCTTTCGGTGTGCAGGCTCACCGTCGAATTGCCCGTCAATCACGCGCGCTTGATGCGGCGCCACGAGAACGAGCCCGAAGCATTGCGATGGCACCTGGACAGAGCCGGCGAACTGGCTGAGATCCTCGACCGGGCGGCAGTCGACGACTTCACCGTCGACGCCACCACGCGCTCGGTCGGCGATGTCGCAGCCAGCGTGATCGAGAGTGCCGGCTGGCGTTGAAGATCTCTAGGGGTGGTCGGATCTCCCCCTGCCTGCCTGCGTTCGAGGGCACGCCATCCGCTGTTCGAGCTTGGCCCGGCAGTCCGGCCACTCGGCCGCGGTGATCGAGAAGATCGCGGAATCACGGAGCAGACCCTCCTCGCCCGGTGCCCACGAGCGGGACCAGTTGCGCAGCACACCCTCGAAGTGTGCGCCCACCCCTGCGAGGGCCGCCCGGCAGCGGCTGTTGCGCGCGTCCGTCTTCAAGTCGAGGCGCGCCACCTTCCAGGTCTCGAACGCGTGCCGGAACAGCAGGTACTTGGCCTCGGTGTTCACCCCCGTGCCCTGAGCCGACGCCGCCAGCCAGGTGAATCCGACCTCGATCGCGCACAGACCGTCTCCTGCCGGCCACACCCGCGGATCCCAGTAGGCCGTGACTCCGACCGCTCGCCCCGATGCACGCTCCACCTGCGCGTACGGGGCCAACTTCCCGGCAGTGGAGCGCGCGAGCTGAGCATCGATGTAGCCCTCGGCCTCACGCGCCGTCGGCACCCACGTGTACCCGTACGCACTGCGGTCCTCCTCCGCCGCCGCGGCCAAGTCCGCCGCATGGCGGTGATTCAGCGGCTCGAGGCGCACGAGCGTCCCCTGTAGAAGAGGTGCCTCCAGCGTGAAACTCATAGGTCATCACTCCGGTCTCAGCAGAGCTCGTACGGTCAGACCGCAGGGTTCCAGAGCCGTGGCGCCATGTCCTGCGAGTTTCTTCACGGGTGAGGTACGCCCGGACAGGGCCTGGCAGTTGAGGGCATCAGCCCCACATGCCCACCCCGGCTGGGGAGTTGGTCCGTGCGCGGACACCTGGGCGTGCGTCGGATGTCGGATTCGGTGAGCCGATGCCCGACGGCTGTCGTCAAGACGGGCTTGTTGCGGCCCGCGTCCATCCGGTGCGGCGCACCGGCCCGCTCGCGGCGTTCCAGGGCGTTGAGGGTGTGGTCAGTCCCAGACGGACTCGGAGACCGAGCGCCAGTTCTCGTCGGAGTCGGCGAGGGCCTGGGCCGCGGCGCCGGCGTACTGGACGGCGTCGTTGCCGAGCAGGAGTCGAACCGGGGCGTCATCGCGTTCCGCGAGCTCCACGACGGTCCGGGCGACCTTGGCGGGGTCGGCGGAGTGGGCAGCGGCGGCCGCGGGGGTGATGTCAGGGTTGCGGATCATGTCGGCGAAGGCGCCGACGGTCTGCTGGTAGGGCTCGCTGACGGGCGGGATGGTCATGGAGGAACCGGCCCAGTCGGTGCGCATGCCGCCCGGCTCCAGCACGGTGACCTTGATGCCGAGCGGGGCGACCTCCTGTGCGAGGACGGTGGAGAAGCCGCCGACGGCCCACTTGGCGCTCTGGTACGCGGCGAGGCCGGGCGAGCCGAGCCGTCCGCCGAGGGACGACACCTGGAAGATGTGCCCGGCGCCCTGCTCGCGCAGGATCGGCAGGACCGCCTTGGTGACGTGGACGACGCCGTAGAAGTTGGTGTCGATCTGGGCGGCGAAGTCGTCGATCGTGACGTCCTCGACGGAGGCGATGTCGCCGTAGCCGGCGTTGTTGACGACCACGTCATAGCGGCCGAACGCCTTCAGGCCGTCCTGGACGGCGCGCTGTACGGCCTCGTTGTCGGTGACATCGAGGGCGACGGGGTGGATGCGCTCGCCGTAGTGGTCAACGAGATCGTCCAGTTGGGAAGGCTTGCGCGCGGTGGCGACCACCTGGTCGCCCGCGTCGAGGGCCGCAGTGACGATCGCGCGGCCCAGACCGCGGGAGCTTCCGGTGACGAACCAGACCTTGGACATGGGGATGCTCGCTTCTGTCGTGGTGGTAGGGGGTGCCGACGGCGGTGCCGGGGCTGCTCCGAGGCAGACCCGACATGTCAGACCGCCGGTCCGTTAGAATGTCTCCAACGTAAGGTACCGCCGGTCTGATGTCAAAAGACCGGGAGTCTGTAATATGAGGGCGTGAACACTTTTCAGCGTGCGCGCAGCGAGGAGCAGCGGGAGGTCCGGCGGCAGGCAATCCTGGACACCGCCGCCACCATGCTCGACGAGATGCCGGTGTCCGCGGTCAGCCTCAATGAGCTGAGCCGCCGCGTGGGGCTGGCCAAGTCCAACGTGCTGCGCTACTTCGAGTCCCGCGAGGCGGTCCTGCTGGAACTGCTGGACCACGAGTGGAAGAAGTGGACGGCCGACCTGCCCGACCGGCTGGCCGCGGGTATCGAGGCGGAAGCGGCTCCGGCTGAGCGCATCGAGGGGTTCGCCTCCGTGATCACCGCATCCCTCGCCGGGCGCCAGATGCTGTGCGACCTGCTCAGCGCGCAGGCCGGCGTGCTGGAACACAACGTGTCCCCGGACGTGGCAGCCCGCTACAAGAGGGCAGCCATCGAGAACGTCGACGTCTTCGCGGCCCTCGTCCGCGCGCACCTTCCCGAGCTGGGGGAGCGTGCCCGCCAGCTGGCCGCCGCCGCGGTCATGGTGATCGGCGCGGTCTGGACCCATGCACGACCCTCACAAGCCATGCTCACCGCTTACGAGGCAGACCCAGCCCTGGCCGTCCTGAAGATGGACTTCGCCACCTCCCTCCAGGAGATGCTGGCCACCCTCACGGCAGGCGCCCTCGCGCGCACCGCTTCCTGACCCCCGCATCGCCCCTTCCCCTCAGCTCATGCCCTCTCTCAGATCTCAGGAGTAGCTGTGCGCGTCATCGTCTTCGGAGCGTCCGGAATGGTCGGACACGGCGCGCTGCGCGCCTGTCTCCTCGATCACGAGGTCAGCGAAGTCCTCGCCGTCGTCCGCCGTCCGCTGCCCGTCACCCACCCGAAGCTCCGGCAGCTCGTGCACGCAGACTTCTCCGACTACACCGCGATCCAGGACGAGTTGAAGGACCTGGACGCCTGCTTCTACTGTCTCGGCGTCTCGGCGGTCGGCCGCAAGGAGGTCGAGTACACGCGCGTCACCTACGACTACGCACTCGCTGCGGCCCGCGCCCTGCACGTAGCCAACCCGTCGCCCGGCTTCAGCTTCGTCTACGTCTCCGGAGAGGGTACCGATCCCACCGGCAAGAGCCGCCAGATGTGGGCGCGGGTCAAGGGGCGCACGGAGACCGATCTGCTCGCTCTGCCCATGAAGGCCCGCATGTTCCGCCCCGGCTACATCCAGCCCGTGGACGGAGCCACGTCCCGCACGCCCCTCTACCGTGCCCTGTACCGCGTCACCGCTGGGTTGTATCCGCTCCTGCGGCGCGTCTTCCCCCGCCACATCACCACCACCGCGCAGGTGGGCCGCGCCATGCTGATCGTCGCCCGTGACGACGGGACGGGTCTCACCGTCCTGCGCAACCCTGACATCAACCGTCTCGAGACGGCTTGAACTGTCGGGATGTGTACCGGCCCGGCATTGGGCAGGCTGGTTGTGAGGGCCGGGAGGTTCGGTTCGTGTCGTGTCCGGCCCTTGGGCGGGTGTTGTCCCGGAGGGCGCCGGGCGGTCAGTGCGTCTTGCCCGGGGTGTAGCGGAGGATGACGCCGCGGCTGAAGTTGGCGTCGCCGCGGG
>NZ_JBVJPM010000078.1:0-7425 GCF_055582645.1 Streptomyces sp. NPDC107517
CAACTCCGAAACCCCGGTCACCGCAGCCGTCCCGGCGCACGCGCACGGGGGAATCGAGGATGTTCCGGAGCCCGTGATCGCCACTGGCCCGGCAACGTCCTCGCAGGCCGGCGACCGGGACGCGACCGTCACGGCCGGACGAGGCTGCGGCGCGCGCCGCAGCCCCAGGAACAGGCGGATGAGGAGTAATAGTCAAGACCTGTGGATCAAGTCCTTAAGGGCTTGTCAGGCATTCGTGGGTGATAGGTGGTCGGGAAGGTCGGTGAGCCGTTCGATGCGGAGGACCGTCTCGTCTGCCGTCGGCGATGGTCCACCGGTGACGAAGTCGATGCCGCGGTCCAGCCAGATGCCAGTCAGCCCGGCCAGGGCGGCTGCGTTCACGTCGCTGCTCAGCATGTCGCCCACGTTGACGGCCTGCGCGGGGTCCGTCTGCATCCGCCGGCAGGCGGCGGCGTAGGCGACGGGCTTGGCCGCACCGAGCTCGGTCGGGGTCAGAATGGCTTCGAAGTATTCGAGGAGGCCGAAGCGGGCGAGCTTGGCGCGCTGCTGCTCGGGGTCTCCGTTGGTGAGAACCGCCAGACGCGGTCCTCGGGGAAGCCGTTTCAGGGTCTCCAGGCAGGGCTGGACATCGGGATAGCACCGCCAGGACTTCTCGAACACGGTGAGGTAGCGCTCGGCGATCCAGGCGTCCAGAAGGCCGGGACTATCAGGAACCGGCTCGCCGAGCATCGGCAGGAAGGAACGGAGCCTGCGTCGGTGGTGCTCAGCGAAGGAGCACTGACCGGCCAGGTACTCCCGCATGTGCCGCGCCTCCAGCGTCCACCACAACGTCACCAGCTCCTCTGGTGGAGCCGTCGCGTTCGGCGCGGCCTGGACGATCTGGCCGATCGTTTCCAAGACCGCGCTTCGGTGATCGACCAGGGTGCCGTCCAGATCGAAGAAAACCACATCCGCCATGGGAGGATCATCTCGCAGTGAACCGCGTGACTCGGCCTCGGATCACTAGGCGGCCGCTGCCTGTTCGTCGGGGCGTTCGACCAGTTGACCGTTTTCGAAGCGGGCGCCGGATCGGACGAGGGCAACCAGGTGGGGTGCGGTGACTGCCCGCCAGCGGGCCTGGGCGGCCTCGGCGAGCTTGAACACCATCGCAAGAGCAGCTGCCGAGCTGCCGGCACCGCGGGTCACCTTCGTCCGGAGTTTCACCGTGCTGAAGGTCGACTCGATGGGATTCGTGGTCCGCAGATGGATCCAGTGCTCGGCGGGGAAGTCGTAGAACGCCAACAGCTCGTCCAGGTCGTCGGTGATCTTTCCGACGGCCTTGGGCCATTTCGCGCCGTAGGTCTTCTCGAAAGCGCGGACCGCCTGCTCGGCATGGTCGCGGTCCTGGGCGTTGTAGATCTCCTGCAGGGCCTTCTTCGCACCGGGCTGCGCCGACTTCGGCAGGGCGTTCGACACGTTTCGGAGCTTGTGAACCCAGCACCTCTGGTGCCTGGCCTGCGGAAACACCTCCGCCAGAGCCCGCCACAGACCCATCGCGCCGCCCCCGACGACCAGCGCCGGATCCTTCATGCCGCGTCTGCGGCAGTCCCGCAGCAAGTCGGCCCACGACTCCGTGGACTCCCGCAGCCCTTCGGCCAGCGCGATCAGTTCCTTGCTGCCGTCCAGGCGCACGCCCATCAGAACCAGGACGCAGGAGTGGGCCTGACCGAGGCGGACCTTGGGATGGACACCGTCGGCCCACACGTAGACGTAGTCGCTGTCGGACAGGGCACGGTGCTGAAAGGCTGCATGGTCGTCCTGCCACTGCTTGGCCAGCCGGTTGAGTCGCGGCCGACAGTCCGGCGGCGGAGCCGAGGAACCGCTCGAGCGCGGGCACGAAGTCACCGCCGGACAAGCCGTGCAGGTAGAGGAGAGGCAGAACCTCGCTGATCTTCGGGGACTTGCGGCACCACGGCGGCAGGATCTTCGAGGAGAACCGCTGCCGTTCACCGGTAGCCTCCTCGACACGGCGGTCGTCCACCCGCGGGGCACGGACCTCGATCCGGCCGGCGGCCGTGGTCACCGTACGGGGGCGGTGATGACCGTTGCATGCAGTCGGATCCTGCGCGGCGCGGACACCGCCATGTACAAAGTCAAAGAAGGGCGGGTGACCTTTCCATACCTCGCGACGCAGGCCGACGCGTACGCGGACACCGCCAACGGCCGCCGCGTCGGCCGTCGTGGGACGCACCTTCTGACGCGTTCCGCGTGATCATCGAGGAGGGGCCACTCACTACCTGCCCTGGCCCCCGGCGACGGACAGCACCAGGTCCGTCAGCTGTTCAGCCGCATCGGGACGGCCGTGCGCACGAGCGCGCCCGGCCATTTCGGTGCGCTTGGCCTCTTGCGCGAGCAGCGGAGCCACGGCTTCGCGCAACCGCTCAGGTGTCACGTCACCGATCAGGGCGACCGCGGCTCCCGCCTGTTCCAGATGGGCTGCGTTGTACGCCTGCTCATTGCCGGCCGAGGTAGCGGGACCAGCACAGACGCCTTGCCCAGCGCGGTCAGCTCGGCGATGGTGCCGGCACCGCTGCGTGAGATGACGACGTCGGCCAGTGCGAGCACATCGGGCAGCTCCGGGCCCACGTAGGCGGTGAGATGGTGGCGTCCCGCCAGCTGCGGCGGGAGGCCGCCCGTATCCCGGCGCAGCCCTTCGACATGGTCGGGGCCGCACTGGTGGATGACATTTGCGTGACTGAGGAGCCACGGCAGGAGTTCCTTGACGAGGGTGTTGATCTGCAAGGAACCCTGAGCCCCGCCGGTGACGTAGACCGTGGGCAGGCGACGGTCGAACCCGCTCAGCCCCAGGGTCCCGATGACCTTGTCCGCCTGCCCGGTGAAGACCTCTGGGCGCACCGGGTTGCCGGTGACCACGGCCCTCGCGCGTACGGCTTCGGGCAGCAACTCCAGCGTGGACGCCGAGGACACAGCCACCGCCGTCGCGGCGCCGGCGAGCGTCTTGTTCGCCAGCCCCAGCCGCACGGTCTGCTCGTGCACCACCAAGGGGCGGTGGCACAGCCGGGTCGCAGCCACACCCACCGGCACGGCGACGTATCCGCCCGTGGCAAGGACCACGTCCGGCGCGAACCGTGAAATGACCTTCCGGGCCTGGAACACGCCGAGCGGGACGCGCCCCATATCTTTCACGTTTGCGGGCGAGGCGAGCTTCAGGGGATTGCTGGAGCGCCTGATCTTGCCGACGGCGACCGAGGCGAAAGCGATCCCCTCTTGTGCGGCAACGCGTGATTCCAGGCTGTCTGCCGCACCCACCCACAAGACTTCGAGCGTCCGGCCAAGTTCGGCAAGCCGACCGCGCAGGGTACGTACCGCAGTGAGGGCCGGATACGTGTGCCCGCCCGTACCTCCGCCCGTGACGATCAGCCGCAGAGCCCGTGGTGCTGCGCCAAGGGTATGCGGAGATCGGTTGCCGTCGTGGTCCACGCAGAAGCTCACAATCTTGCCGTGCGGGCCTCAACCCGCCAAGACGAGGAACAGCGCGGAGGCTAGCAGGCCGTCCCCTGCCTCAGCGTGGTGTCTGTGCGCTCACTGGCGTGCCGTCCGTTGCAGGTGCCGAAGCCAGCAACGGCGTGGTCTGCGTCGCCGAGGTCGAGCCAGCAGCGTCCGGCGTCGGCGTTGACGTCCGCGATCGACATCCAGGAGACGACAGGGGGTGTTTCCTGGGGGCGCATCCGTTCCAGTTCCCTCTCGGCGGACGCCAGTGCGCGCCTGGTACCTGGACGGTCGTGGAGTACTGCGCAGGCCCGTGCCTGACGTACGTCGAGGAGCGAACGGACAGCCGGTGTGCGGGTGCGGGAGCGGGCATGTTCCAGGATGCGGACTGCGTCTGCGGGCCTGGAGAGCCAGGTGGCCTGGTAGGCGAGGTCGGAGAGGGCGACGGCGGCCAGGTTGCGGTCTCCGGCCTGGTGGGCGGCGTGGACGGCGGCCTGCCAGTGGCGTTGGGCGTCGGCATGGCGGTCGGCATCGAAGCGCAGCCAGGCGGCGCAGTGTGCGAGGTCGGCGACATCACCGATGCCGCGCTGATGGACGACCTGGTCGCGGGCAGCGACGTGGTGATCCATGCCGCTGCCCTGGCGGATGTCGCGGAGTGCACGCGTAACCCGGGCGTCGAGTGAGGTTCTCGTGACGCTTTGTGCAGATAGTGTGACCGCGTTCCGACAACACTTACCTGTGGGGGGGTCCGGTGCACCGAAGATCCATCCAGATTGTCCTGGCCCTACTCGCATTGTGGGTGGGGCTACTCAGTCCTACCGCCGCGTCCGCTGACACGTCCGGCAGCCAAAGTGTCACTTTCCCGATCCGCCCGGCTTGGGAATCTCCTTCTCCCGAACCGGCAGCGGACAGAACTCACGGGCCTTCAACTGCGCCCGCAAATCGGCCAGAAACGCCTCCGCGCCGCCCTCCTTCTCCGTGATCCGCCGCACCGTGCGGCGATCCACTCCAGGGGTGTTGGCACCGACGTTGCCCGCGACCCGTTCCCACGCCTCAGCGAGGAAACACGGATCGTGGATCAGGTTGTACAGATCATCGAAAGAACGGCCGGGTTCAGCCGTCGCCCAACGGTGAAGCTTGGTCTGCATCTCCCGTACCCGATGCCACGAACCCGCCGTGGAAACCGGAGCCAGGCCATTCACCCTGGCATCTTCAGGCATTGCAACCCCTCCTTGCGACTCTTGCTGCCGCCCTTCCCCATGTGACCGGCTTTCCCGGACTCGGAGTGCTACGGCGGCTCCGCCCCGTTCCGGACCGGTCGGCAGACGACGCGCTCAGCCCGGTCATCCACGCTGGATGCGCGGCCCTGGGCGGGACCGGAACGGTTCCCGTGTTCACTGATGGATCGTTCGTAGTGGTAGGCATCCGGCTATACCCCCGCGACCTCGCCACGGTTACGCCGCAGACATTCGCCGTGGCCTCCAGCAGCCGTGAAGTCAGGGCCACCGAAGTTCTCCGCCCGTAATCGCTGAGCGGAGATGCATCGCAGCCAGCCCATATCCACCAGGTTCGAGCTGACGGGCAACTTAGGGGGCGTCACACACCGGTTTCTCGCGTATACCTCCACCACTCGCTTGCCGGACCCGAACCATCTGGCGGTGCTGGTCACGCCCCGGCTTTGTCAGGGCTGCTTCCCGCCCTCCCCGGCGTCTCCCGGATCGGGCTGCCCTCAGCTTCAGCACCCTGCTGCGACAGGGCACCGGAGAAGGTCTTGCACCTCCTCACAATCCATCAGCGCCTCACGGCGCACGACCTCGATCTGCCAGCGGTCCATCGTCTCGCCGCGGTGCCGGCCGCGGGACAGTTCACCCTTGAGCTGGTGATGGCGCTCGGTGCGGGCGGCCGGGGCCGGATCGGTCCGCATCAGGTGCCAGGCGGCGCGGGTGTTGCCCGCGGCCTGGGCACCCAACTGCTCCCATCCCTTGGCGGCCTCGCCGTGGGCGAAGCGGACGTCCCACTCATCGGGGCCCGGCGGCGGAGCGGCGTGCTCTCCGCGCTTGGGGCTCACGCCGCGGTTCCGGGCTCGGGCACCGGCCCGTAATCCTCACCCGAGTCGGTGGTCAGCGCAGCGTAAAGTTCGGGATCCGCGTGCACCTCGGCGGTATGCCGCCACTCGGTGAGCAGCTGGGCGACGCCGGCGGTGTTGTCCAGGGAGGTTGCGGCGCCGAGCGCGTCGACCAGCTCGACGGAGAAGGCGCGCACGTCGTGCGCGGGGAGATAGCGCACCCACGGGAACGTCGCAGGCAGCACATCCAGGACCAGGGCGCGGCCCTGCGCAGTGCGCATCATCTCCACGAACATCCGGCTCGTCGCGCCCATCACCTCCAGGTCCTGGCCGGCCCGCGCGGCGGTGGTCAGCACCAGGTCCTCGTCATCACGGCGGCGCAGCACTATCCGCCGCGTGCCCCGCAGGTTCGCCAGCGTGGCCTTGGGCTTGTTCAGCAACTCCGAGAGAGTCAACTCCAGCACGCTCATGACTTGAAGCTTAGTTGACAAGTCCGGGTTTCGCGCGGTCTCACGCCGTCGTGCCCCGGCCTCAGCGCTGCTCAAGGCTCCGCCAGTATTCGAGGTTGGTGCGGAGGACGCCGATGTCGGTGTCGTCGAAGCCCACGGCGTGCAGGTCATGCTCCAGCAGGCCGGCGTAGGCGGCAGCGGTCCCGGACGCGTCCCCGGCCTTTGCCCGAAGTGTGGCGAGGAACCACCAGGTGGTGAGGGTGTCAGGGTGGCCATGGCCGAGGCTGCGCTCCAGGTGAGCGAGCCTGGCCTCATAGGCGGGAAGCGTGTTGGGATGGTCGGGGCTGAGCACGGGGGCGTGGGCGATCAGCGGCCCGCCGGGGACGGCCGTGGCCTCTTGCGGCGGGTTCGCGGTCTCCCGCCGCCACTGGGCGAGGCTGCGGCGGGTCAGTTCGGTCAGGACGTGGTCATGGCCCAGCAGACGCTCCTGGTCCGCGAGCAGTGAGGTGAAGGCGGCGACGGCTCCCGCCACATCGCCCTCTTCCCCCCGCAGATGGGCAAGTTCGTAGCGGGTGTCCAGGACCTCCTCGTGGTCGGGGCCCAGCACACGTAATTCTTCGAGGAACAGCGTGACGAAGGCGGCAGTGGCTGCCGCCCGGTCCCCCGACTTTCGCCGCACCTGCGCCAGGTTGTGGCGGGCGGCGAAGGTGGAGGGGTGCCCGGGCCCCAGGGCCCGCGTCATGTCGGCGATCACGACGCGCAGTTCGGCCATGGCCGCAGGGGCGTCGCCACCGGCCGCGAACCGCACCATGACGACGGTGACCCGGGCGGCAAAGGTGTTCTGGTGGCTGGGCCCCAGCTCGCGCTGAATGGTCGCAAGCTGTTCCTCCAGCACCGGTAGGGATGCAGCGGCACTCGCCGGGTCCTGCCACATCTCGTTCTCGGTCAGATAGCGGTCGGCCAGCCCGGGCAGGTGGGCCGGCCGATGGCGGCTCGCCTGGGGCAGGAGGTTCTCAATCAGGTGCAAGCGCCAGCTGTTGGTTCGGTCGTCGCCTGGTCGGCGTAGTGCTTCTCCTCGAACTCGATCGGGCTGAGGAATCCGAGACGTTCCTGGATGCGGCGGGAGTTATAGAAGCCGTCGATGTACTCGAAGAGGGCGAGGTTCGCCTCGGCCCGGGTGGTGAAGGCGCGACCACGCAGGCCCTCGGTTTTGATGAGCATCCAGAGGTTCTCCGCGAGGGCGTTATCGTACGAGTCCCCGACTGAACCCATGGATGCCTCAACTCCCGCTCGCATCATCCGAGTTGTCAGCTTGATGGACGTATATTGACCAGGTTCAACCAGTGGATGCAACACCGGCTTATTTCATCGATAGTAGATGGTCGTTGAGGGCTTCGGCGGGTGTCTTCCAACCGAGGCTCT
>NZ_JBVJPM010000079.1:0-820 GCF_055582645.1 Streptomyces sp. NPDC107517
CGCACGACGGCGCAGCTCAAGCGGGTACTGGGAAGGACGTGCCATGACTCGATCCTCTCAAACGATCGAGTCTCTACCGAATCCGGAACGGTTCAATGTGACGTTGAGCTCGGTGTACGAGGTGACCTTGCCAAGCTTCGCTCGCTCAATAAGGAAGTCTCGCCCCGCGCCTACCAGCAAGTCCCACTCACTGTCTGCGCGGCCGTATCCAGGCATCCCGCCCCCTCTGAGCCGAACCGATCCGTACGCGGGAACTTACAGTGCCGGCGGAGGGCCCCACAATCGCTCAATGGGGGACTGCGTTGTAAGGGCGGACGTGATCCGAAGCGGAAGCGCCCCAGGTCACGCCGGCTGTAGCGGCAGCCCAGGTGAACCGTGCATCTCGACTGCGCCGAGCCGTCATTGATCGTGGTTGACCGCACGATGTGGCACGACTGTGGCCCTCGCGCATGGCGCCCCCTCCATCCCAGAGTCTGAGTGCCGCCGCCGGAGGCATGTGTTTGGCCCGCGGATGACGCACTTGCTTCTGCCCGCATGCACGCAGCGCGCCGCCGGGCGCGGCCAGCCGGGGCGAAGACAGGAGGCAGGCCGCGCCGCAGAGGCGGCGCGTGCCCGCACCGTGCGCGGACCTTGATCGAGTGGGGAAACCCTGTCTGCGACACCGGGTTTTGATCGGTGTCCCGACTCGGTTAATGCTTGACGCAGTGGCTTCACTTGATGCATGACCTGACATTGCGGTGTTCGGCGTCGACTAGAGATCGTTTGAGCGTTCCAGGCCAGCCAGCAGGCTGGCAAGGCTGCTGCGGCTGGTCAGGGTGTG
>NZ_JBVJPM010000079.1:919-6847 GCF_055582645.1 Streptomyces sp. NPDC107517
GCGGGTGCTCGGGGCCCAGCACCCGGATGCGGGCATCCCACACTGCACGATGCTCCACCTCCGCCTCCTCCAGCCGCCCCAGATCCCGGAACACGCTGGCAAGGCTGCTGCGGCTGATCAAGGTGTGCGGGTGCTCGGGGCCCAGCACCCGGATGCGGGCATCCCACACTGCACGATGCTCCACCTCCGCCTCCTCCAGCCGCCCCAGATCCCGGAACACGACGGAGAGGTTGCTGCGGCTTGTCAGGGTCTTCGGGTGTTCGGGGCCTAGCACCCGGATGCGGGCATCCAACACTGCACAGTGCTCCACCTCCGCCTCCTCCAGCCGCCCCAGATCCCGGAGTGCGACGGCGAGGTTGTGGCGGCTGATCAGGGTGTCTGGGTGCTCCGGGCCCAGGGTCGTATCTCTGGCCCCATAAGCCGCGCGCCAACCGCTCTCCGCGAGTTGGTATCGGCCTTGGGCGTACGCGGTCGCGGCGATATTGGTGGCATCGTGCGGAGCACAGTCGGCCAGCACGGTTTCAATGACGCCCGCGGGGACATGCTCGCCGGGGGCGCTGTGCCGTTGGACGGTGTCGGTCAGGTAATCGAAGACTTGGACGTGCTCGTCGTCTTCCGGCTGAAGCAGCGCGGTGGTGGCCCGCCGCGGCTTGGTGACCCATTCCCACGCAGTCGGCAACGGTTCTGGCTGCAGTCGGCGGCCACCGCGCTGGTTGAGGTAATGCTCGTGGGTGGCCTCCAGCAGGTGACGCGACAGGGGCGCAGTGTGGCCGGCCCGGCGGATGTCGGTGGCGGCCGCGATCAGGGCGGCGGCGCGTGGATGCGTTGGCGCGGCAGGATCGGTGTTCGGGCTCCAGGCATCGTGCCAGTCACGCAGCAGCTCGGGCCCGGCGGCCAGGTATTCAGCGAGGCCATAGACGTCAGCATGGGCGAGGGCGTCCGCGATCCTCGGATCCCACTCACGGGCTCGGGCCCGCTGCTGCTCGGCGGCGCTGAACACCCGCTGCATGCGCAGTAGGTGGGCTTGTTCCAGGGCCTCGCGGGCCTCGTGGTGGGCCGTACGACCGGCTTCATCCTGAGTGGTCGGGCCGCCAGTGAGGCGGGCCTGCTCAGCTGCGCGCAGAGTCGCCAGGATGATGCGGTGGTGGCCGTTTCCACTCAGCACCCGCGCGATGCCGGTTCGGGTCAACCCGTCGGCGCCCAGATAGTGTTCCAGGTCGCTCAGCCACAGCACGCACCGCCGAGTGCTAACCGCTTGGGCCAGCGCCGCCGGCAGGGCCACGCGATTCTGCGGCGCGATCAACAGATGATGAGGCAAGGTCGTGCGCATTGCCTCATAGGCCGCGCGGGACTTACCCGCGGTGGAATCCCCCACCAGCAGCACGAAGCCGCCACGCGCCAATCGCTCACGCAGAACCGCATCGATGTCGCGCGGCACGTAAACCGGCACCCGCTCTGCCGCCGCGGCAGCAGGCTGCTGTGTCGGCTCGACGGCGCTGATCGGGGCAGGATGCACGCCCAGCCGGAGCGGGTCGGTCGTCTGCGCCACCGTTGGCAGTCGGCCGCTCGGCAGCACCAGACAACCGCTCTCGACCTTGAGAGCCTGCTCGTCCCACTGCTGCGCGGCGCGTTTGTAGCGCTCCTGCCACACCCCGGCCACCGCC
This sequence comes from Streptomyces sp. NPDC107517, assembly GCF_055582645.1. Lineage (NCBI taxonomy): Bacteria > Bacillati > Actinomycetota > Actinomycetes > Kitasatosporales > Streptomycetaceae > Streptomyces > Streptomyces sp. NPDC107517. The sequence continues at coordinate 2,584 of NZ_JBVJPM010000079.1, forward strand.
ACCAGCACGGCCGCGCCCCCGACCGCGGCGCCTACCGCCCACCGGTTGGTGATCTCAAACGTCGCCAACACGGCCGGGCCGGTCGCCAACAGCGCCAACCCAGCCACAATCAGCAACAGCCGACTCTCGCGCCACCCACCCGGACTCATCAGAACCCACCCCCCGAACCGGAATAGCGGGTCGATACGAGCTCGCGCAAGAGGGCCATCGGGCTCCTACCCAACCACCACGCGCATTGGCGTCGGCGGCGGAGGCGTGACCTGCCGCAGGAGCGGCCGCCCGGTGGGCCGGCACGCGCGCGGCCCAGGCGTGGGCGGCCCTGGGGACATGGCCGGATGAGACGAGCCAGATACACCAGGCAGCAGCGTCGAGCCTGCGTGCCATTATTCGCGCATCGTCTTGACCTGCTGGCTCTCGCGCGCCTCAGGTGAGCCGTGATCCCTTCTGATGGCGTATGAGACTGCTGTACTGGATCTTCCGGCGACTACTCGGCACAGATCAAGCGATCGATCCTGAAGAGGACCAGCCGGAGGCCCTCCCAGCGGAAGAGTTCCAGCGGATCTGGACTCGGTGAGCGCGCTGGACAACCACTCCAGGAGCGAGGGTGGAAATTCATGCTGGTGACCTGGCGCTTCGGTACCTGGTGAGGCGGCTGGCAACTCGACGGCTGTAGACCCTTGTTGGCCGTCACTGGCTTCAGCATCTGGCACGGCTGTGGCACGCGGCGGCTATGAAGTGGGCTCATCGCCGCCACCGTGGGCATCACGGCCGCGGCCGAGGGACTGGCAGCGCGTTGGACCCGAGCCCGGACGGGGTCGGCTATGAGCAGTGTGGAACTTGTGTCCGCGCCCGGCCGTCTCCTTTTGATGTGACGCCTCAGCTCTCCGATGCCATGCCGTCCTGGCCGTACTGCGGACACGTCTCCCCTTCGGCCGAAGGTCATGAACGCTGCCTTGGACGCCGCGTCGATCCGTACCGTAGATGTCTGGACCACCTCGACGACGACCATCGTGCCGCCTACCTCGCACAGCTGAGGCCTGGAAGCGATCTGGATCACCGCTGCACTTCCATCACCGAGAATCTCCTCGCTCTGCTCCTCGATGCCGTCCGGGATCCCGACACCTGGCAGATCACCCTCGGCACCGTCCGTTTCGACGGGGCGCGGCTTCTTGGCGACGCCGATTTCGGCGGCGTACATTTCAAGGGTGCGGCCAGCTTCGAACAGGCAACGTTCCTGGGCACCGCCCGCTTCGTGGCAACAGTGTTCGATGAGGACGCGAGGTTTGAGCGGGCACAATTCCGAGGTGCCCAGTTCCGCGATGCGGCGTTCGACAGCAACGTGTGGTTCGGGCAGGCGCAGTTCACCGACGACGTTCGTTTCGACAGAGCGCGGTTTTCCGGGCACGCTAGGTTTGGGCTTACCACCTTCTCTGGCAACGCCGCGTTCGACGGCGCTCAGTTCTTGGGAAGCGTCGGGTTTCAGGGAGCCCACGTCCTCGGCTGTGCCTGGTTCGACGGGGCGAGGTTCGAAAGTGCCTCGCGGCTAGGGCCCCTGGTGTGCGAAGAGGCCGTCGATCTGTCCGGGGTGATCTTCGCAGCTCCGGTCGTGATCGAGGCAGCGACGAGGAGGATGTGGTGCACACAGACAGAATGGGCGGCAAAAGCGACCTTGCGTCTGCGGTACGCCACCGTGGACCTCACCGATGCAGTCCTCGCCCATCCATTCAGCATCATTGCCCAGACGAACCCGTTCACCGATCGGACCGGAACTGGGCGGACCGAAGAAGGTCTTGAAGAGGGCGCTCTTGCTGGCAGCGATGCGAGAGTGCGAGTGGCCTCCCTACGAGGTGTGGACGCAGCTCACGTGGTTCTCCACAACGCAGACCTGACCCTCTGCCGGCTGTCCGGCGCGGTACATCTCGACCAATTGCGCCTAGAGGGCGAGTACCTCCTGGCCCCTCCGCCTGTGGGCATACGCCGACGCGGGCTATTACCGGTGCGATGGACTAACCGGCGAACGCTGGCCGAGGAGCAGCACTGGCGTGCTGCCCAAGGCCAGGACGCATGGGCGGCGGCACCGACCGGAGTGAAGGTCGTGGAGCCGACGGAGTTGGCCTCGGTGTATCGGCAGCTTCGCAAGTCCTTTGAGGACGGCAAGAATGAGCCCGATGCCGCAGACTTCTACTACGGCGAGATGGAGATGCGTCGCCACGACCCAAAACGGCCCCGGGCAGAGCGCACGCTGCTCACCCTCTACTGGGCCGTATCGGGCTACGGGATGCGCGCCTCACGCGCTTTGGGGTGGCTACTGGGGGCTATGGCGACAACCGTGCTCGTGATGACGCTGTGGGGCATACCGAAGGTGGCCGCAAAGCCCGATAGCACCGGCAGGCTGACCGGCAAGACCATCTCGATGACGAGTGGCACTACCGATCCCGTGAATCCCAGCGGACCGCTCAGCCAGCGCCTGACCTCCCAGCAATTCGAGAAGTCCTTGCGCGTAGTGATCAACTCAGTAGTGTTCCGGTCATCGAGCCAGGACTTGACCACAGCGGGAACGTACATCGAGATGCTGTCCCGCCTCGTCGAACCTGCTCTCCTCGCCCTCGCTGTCCTGGCCGCTCGTGGTCGCGTCAAACGGTAATGAATCTTGTGGCAACGTCCGCCCGCATTAGGGCACGGTGAGCACCGCAAGCGGCAAATGTTGCGGCAGGGCTCGCGTGTTCAGTGGCCTCCGAGGGAGGGCTGGCCGATGGCTGGGTGCCGCATCTACGGCAAGCGGCTCCACCGCCTCGTGAACCTCCTGACACCCGCGTTAGGAGCGAGGTGGGGCCATTTGGGGTCTGGCCCACGGCATGCCGACTTCGATGTCTGCTGTCTGTGGCCCTGCCCCCGCCCGCCGCCGCAGTTCCCCGTAAGTCCCCACCCGACCTGGCGCGGTTGAGGCACAGACAGCTTCTGATCCATAACTCCATGAGATCCGGCACCTAAGGTCAGTTGGGCGATCAGTAGCCCTCGTACGGCATGGGGTGGGCCAGCGATGCCCACCGGTCGGCGGGCATGATCTTCACCGGAGGGACGGATATGGACGTCGTAGAACTGATGGAATGGCTGGCCGAGCAAGGGTGCTCGGTGGTCTTCAAGGCCGACGGTGAGCGCACGCGCGGACATCGATGGATGGTGATCGTCTCCGGCGGAGTCTTGGGAGAGTCTTTCCTTAGGAGTGACTTGGCATCCGTCGACGCATGCCTTGAGGCCACACTCGCCCACTTGGAAGGCTGCGGCATGTCGCCGTTCGCCTGAGGAGACGGCCCAGAGTGGCCGCGCTGATGACGCTGCTCCTGTGTCAGAGCGGGGGGATACGGTGCAGCGACGAAATGCATGGTGATTGGGGAGGGGCCTTGGGAGCCAAGACCGGTCTGCTCGTGTACGCCGACGGCGATGTGCCTGGTCTACTACGGCAGGTGGGAGCGGCGGACTTGGAACAGACGTCCGTCATGATGCGGCGTCTTAATCCGAGCTGCGAGATCGAGGAAGGTCGTGGCTCGGACCTATATGAGGGCGTGTATCCCCCGGAGGGAACGGCCTATGCGGCGAGTTGGCCCGGCGTCGAGATCGTCTGCGATCGACGCGTGATGATCGATTCCCCGTCACAGCTCCCCGGGCATCTCGTCGCGGCCAGTGCCGGCCGACGGTTGGTCCTCCACGCCATGCACAGCGTGGTCAACTGGTCGGCGTTCGCTGTATGGGAAGACGGACGTCTCATCCGTTCTCTGAGCCTGTCACCGGACGACGGGATCATCGAGAACATCGGCGAACCGCTCCCCTTCGAACTTCCCTACTGGGCTGGGGACCGTCCGGCGGACGGCACTCCGTGGCCGGGTGAGGAAGAGGAGCCTTATGCCCTGCCCTTTCACCCTCTGGAGCTCGGCGAAGACGCGCTGCGTGCACTATGCGGCTTCATCCAGGAGGGCATGCCCGAGCCGGGGGACGTCGACCCGGAGAACATCGAGCTCCATGGTTTCCGCGTGAGAGACCCGAACGATTCTCATCCCGTCGAGAAGAAAGCAGAGCTGCGCGCGGCCCTGGACACGATGAGGCCGCCCCAGTTCTACACGATGGGCCCTGACGGACTGCTGCTGGTCGAACGGAACAGCCCCTATTAGCCTCAATACCGGTAACTTAGGGGCACTCTGGTCGTTGTTGTTGATGTGCCAAGAGCGGGTCAACTGAAGTCATCTGGTGAGCGACTGTCGGATCGGGT
>NZ_JBVJPM010000080.1:0-6081 GCF_055582645.1 Streptomyces sp. NPDC107517
CTGCCCGGCACCCGCCGGTGCGGGACCCTGGCCGCACTTGCCGACGATGCGTGAGCACGACGAGCAGGCCGCCACGGCGGCTACGCACATCCCCCCGACGGCACCGGGCCGCCTCCGCCCGTCGAGGCCGCCGCGTCCTGGCATGTGGCCCTGCCGGTTCTCGTCGACGCTCCGGGACAGCTCCACGCTGCTCCCGGTGACTACCCGCAAACCGTCGTGTGGCCACAGGTACGTGCGCACGACGACCCTCGTGTCCCCGCGAAGATCGACCTCGACCTGGTAGCGCACCGAGCCCCCGTTATGTTTTTCGCGGTTCCGCAACGGGACCGCTGGCCTCCGGGCCCGGCATGGCTGTTCCCCCCTGTCGAAGGGATGACCTGGGGGGTGGTGCCACCGGGCCCGAGAGGCGCCGTTGGAGACGCTGATGAGAGGTCCGACTACCGCCTGGCCTGGTGCAACGCCCGGCCTCTTGCGGGCGGCAGGTCTGCATAACGTGGATGCGCGCACGACGCCAACGCCCAGGCCAGCACACACGGCATCCGTTCGGGAGGACGGCTTGAACAACATCGACGACATAGGCGTCTTTCTCGGCCTCGACGTCGGCAAGAGCGCCCACCACGGGCACGGACTCACCCCGGCCGGCAAGAAGGTCTTCGACAAGCAACTTCCCAACACCGAACCGAAGCTGAGGGAAGTCTTCGACAAGCTGAAGACCAAGTTCGGCACGGTCCTCGTCGTGGTGGATCAGCCCGCTTCCATCGGCGCCCTCCCGCTCACGGTCGCCCGGGACACCGGATGCAAGGTCGCGTACCTGCCCGGCCTGGCCATGCGGCGGATCGCCGACCTCTACCCCGGCGAGGCCAAGACCGACGCGAAGGACGCCGCAGTGATCGCGGACGCGGCCCGCACTATGCCGCACACCCTGCGCACCCTGGAACTCACCGACGAGATCACCGCCGAGCTGACTGTGCTCATCGGCTTCGACCAGGACCTGGCGGCCGAGGCCACCCGCACCTCCAACCGGATCCGCGGTCTGCTCACCCAGTTCCACCCCAGCCTCGAGCGGGTCCTCGGCCCGCGCCTGGACCACCCGGCCATCACCTGGCTGCTGGAACGCTACGGATCCCCCGCCGGCCTGCGAAAGGCCGGACGCCGCAGGCTGGTTGAGGTGATCCGCCCCAAGGCCCCACGCATGGCGACACGGCTGATCGACGACGTCTTCGACGCCCTCGACGAGCAGACCGTCGTGGTCCCGGGCACCGGCACCCTCGACATCGTGGTCCCTTCCCTGGCCAGCTCGCTCAGCGCCGTCCACGAACAACGCCGGGCCACAGAAACCCAGATCAGCGCCCTGCTGGAGACCCACCCTCTTTCCAAAGTCCTGACCTCGATGCCGGGGGTCGCGATCAGGACCGCCGCCACCTTGCTGGTCACCGTCGGCGACGGCACCAGCTTCCCCACCGCCGCCCACCTGGCCTCCTACGCCGGTCTCGCCCCAACGACGAAGTCGTCGGGAACCTCAATCCACGGCGAACACGCACCCAGAGGCGGCAACCGGCAGCTCAAACGCGCGATGTTCCTGTCCGCGTTCGCCGCCCTGCACGACCCCGCCTCCCGCACCTACTACGACAAATGCCGGGCCAGAGGAAAGACCCACACCCAGGCCCTCCTCCGCCTGGCCCGACAACGCATCAACGTGCTCTTCGCGATGCTCCGCGACGGCACCTTCTACGAACCCCGAACCCCACGCCTCGCTTGACGAAAGACATAGAGGCACCCCCCCAGACCTGCCGCGCCAAGACCAGCGCGTACCGCCACTGCCCGGCCGACCACACCCGCAGAGCCGGGCGGTCACCATGATCTTCAGCCGGGCGGCTCGCGCGTGCCGAAGCCGGGTAACACGACCGACCGCGCCATCATCTTCGTGGCCACCTCGGGCTGCACCTGGCGGCAATTGCCGCCGGTGTTCGGGCCGGCCTGGCCCACGGTCTACCGACGCTTCGCCCAGTGGAGCCGGGAGAGGGGCTGGGCCCGGCTCCATCGGGTCATCCTCGACGAACTCGGCGCCAGAGGAGAGCTGGACTGGTCGCGGTGCGCGCTCGACTCCGTCAGCGTCCGGGCGGCAAAAGGGGGCCACTGACCGGACCGAATCCGACCGACCGCGGCAAAACAGGATCGAAAATCCACCTGCTCACCGACCGGAAGGGACTGCCCCTGTCACTGAGCATCTCCGGCGCCAACATGCACGACAGTCTCGGGCTGAAGCCACCGGTGCACGGGATTCCGCCCGTCCGCTCCCGGCGCGGGCCCCGTCGCCGGCGCCCGGCCAAGCTCCATGCCGACAAGGGCTACGACTACGACCACCTGCGCAGATGGCTCCGCAAGAGGGGCATCCGCCACCGCATCGCCCGCAAGGGCATCGAGTCGTCCGCCCGGCTGGGCCGCCATCGCTGGGTCGTCGCAAGGACAGTGTGCGCCACGAGGCGCTCTGCTTGTATCCCCGGCTCAGCCGGGAGGAACTCGGAAGGAGGTTTCTGGGCCGAATGACTTACCTGGATCCGAAAGGTGAAGGGGACAACAGCATGTCAGAAAACCAGTGACCGGGCTCAGTTGTCAGAGACGGTGTGCTGGGCGGCCCGCGCGATATGGCGAAGACTGGATTGTCTGAAGCCCAATCTCCAGAAGATGCAAGTTCCCATCCGCCGGAAATGACAGCTGAAACCGGCGCCGCACTCTGCACGGGGATTCATTGTTGCCCGGTGCACCTCCGGGGTGCGGAGCGATGTCCAGCGAGGACATTCAAGGAGATGAGTGGGACGCCTAAGTCGCGCTAGAACGTACAGACAGAGACGAACGTGGGATCGCCTACGGGACGCGAGTCCTATGGCGACGGAGGCCCCGTAGTAGTCGCCGGAGTCACGACCGGCCAGGGAGGACGGGAAAGCCGTCCGCATCGGGCGAAGGGGGCCAGGTGATTCGGACACTCGAATCCGGGAGGTATGCGTAATGCAGAGCGCCAAAACGGTGCTGGGTGTCCTGCGTGAACGCGGCAGGCGTGACCTGCCGTGCGAGGAACTGTACCGGCAACTGTTCAACCCGCAGTTGTATCTGCTGGCCTACGGTCGCATCTATGCCAACCATGGCGCGATGACGCCGGGGGTCACGTCAGAAACCGTGGACGGCATGTCACAGCGGAAGATCGACCGGATCATCGAGGCGATACGTCACGAGCGTTACCGCTTCAAACCGGTCCGACGTATCCATATCCCGAAGAAGAACGGGAAGATGCGTCCGCTGGGGCTGCCGACCTGGTCGGACAAGCTCGTCGGTGAAGTCATCCGCCTATTATTGGAGGCGTATTATGAGCCGACGTTCTCCGACCACTCGCATGGCTTCCGTCCCCGTCGGGGCTGCCACACCGCATTGCGGGAGGTGGACCACACCTGGACCGGGACATCCTGGTTCATCGAAGGGGACATCGCCGACTGCTTCGGCAGTCTGGACCATCGGGTCCTGCTGTCGATCCTCGGCGAGAAGATCCATGACCAGCGGTTTCTGCGGCTGGTGCGCAACATGCTGACAGCCGGATACCTGGAGGACTGGAAGTGGGGGGCCACGCTCTCCGGAGCACCGCAAGGCGGAGTGGCATCCCCAGTCCTGTCCAACATCTACCTGCACAAGCTGGACGAGTTCGTCGAGACAGTTCTAATTCCGGAGTACACCCGAGGGAAGCGCCGGGCCCGGAACCCGGCCTATCTGGAGTTGCAGAATCAGCTGGCGAAAGCACGTCGACGCGGCGATCGGGTTTCGGCCCGTACTATGCGTCAGCGGATGGTCAGTCTGCCAAGTGCGGATCCAGGCGATCCCGCTTACCGCAGGCTGCGCTACATACGCTATGCGGACGATCATCTCCTTGGTTTCACCGGACCGAAAGCCGAGGCCGAGCAGATCAAACAGCGTCTGGCCCAGTTCCTGCGTGGCGAACTCATCCTGGAACTGTCCCAGGAGAAGACGCTGATCACTCATGCCCGCACCGGGGCAGCGAGGTTTCTCGGTTACGAGATCACGACCCAGCACAACGATACGAAGAAGACCGGCCGTTACCGTCGAGTCAACGGTCAGATCGCTCTCCGTGTCCCACGGGACGTGATCAAAGCAAAGTGCGCCCCCTATCTCGCCCGCGGAAACCCCGGGAAGAGAACGGCCCTGATCAACAGCAGCGATCATGCGATCGTGGCGACGTTCGGGACCGTCTACCGGGGCGTTGTCCAGTACTACCTGCTCGCCGGAGATGTCTTCCGGCTGCACCGGCTGCAATGGGTCATGGAGACAGCAATGCTCAAGACCCTTGCTGCCAAGCACCGTTCGTCAGTATCGAAGATGGCTGCCAAGCACAAGGTCAGAGTCGATACCCCCAACGGGCCTCGCGTCTGCTTCGAGGCCCGAATCGAGCGGAAGAACAGAAAGCCACTGGTGGCACGGTTCGGCGGAATTCCCCTCCAACGGCAACGAGCGGTGGAACTCGCCGATCGGGAGCCGATCCGGGTGGACTATCCGCAGAAGGAACTCATCGCGAGACTCCTGGCGGATACCTGCGAGATCTGCGGAAGCAAGGGCAACGTGCAAGTGCACCACGTCCGCGCTCTCGCCGACCTCGCACATGCCGGATGGCAGCCTTCCGACTGGGCGCGCGTCATGCTCCACCGGCGCCGCAAGACGGTCGTGGCCTGCGACACCTGCCACGACCGCATCCATTCGGAAAGGCCGGCCAGACCACACACGCAGTAGTCACTGGAGAGCCGGATGACAGGGAAACCGTCATGTCCGGTTCGGCGGGAGGCCGCGCGGAACAGGACCTGCCACGGCAGGCACCTCACCGCGCGGCCGACCCAACGTCCTGGCTGGCCGGGTGCCGTCGCTTGCACTGCCGCTACGAACGCAAGGCCGAGCACTTCCTTGCCTTCGTCGGTATAGCTGCAGCCCTCATCAACTAGTCGACTTACTACGTAGACAGGACTATGATCTACGGCAACATCGCGTGTCGGTCACCGGCTGGGTGAGACATGGAGGTGTCGGGACATGCCTTCGGAGGCATTCCTTGTCAGTCGAGTTGAACCACACGATCGTCCACGCCCGGGACAACCGGGAGTCCGCAGAATTCTTCGCGAACCTGCTCAGCCTTGAGATCACCGCCGAGTGGGGTCCGTTCATCGCGGTCGGCCTGAGCAACGGCGTCACGCTGGACTTCGCCACTGTCCCCGCAGACGAGATCACTCCCCAGCACTACGCGTTCTTGATCTCCGAGGAGGAGTTCGACACGGCGTACGCGCAGATCAGACAGCGCGGCATCGAGCACTATGCCGACCCCCACCGGAAGCAGCCCGGCACGATCAACCACAACGACGGTGGCCGCGGCGTGTACTTCATGGACCCGGCGGGCCACGCCATGGAACTCATCACCGTGCCGTACGGCGGCTGGACCTCGTAACCACATGCACCGAGGGCCGCACCCCTAGCGCGGAGTGCGGCCCTCAACCGCTGCTTGTGCCCCATGTGATCGCAGCCGGCGCCCTGCGATACCAGCTCCGCCGCCTGGCGGGCACCATCAGCACCGAAGGAAACGGCGTCTACTACTGATCTTTTCGTAAGTTCAGTGGGTGTGGTGGCCGTGTGGGTGGGAGGCTGTCGGGGTGGCTCATCAACCTTCCCCTTCGGTTGCTGATTCCTCCCTACCTCCTTTGTCGCGGCCTCAGTTGGCCGAGGCGCGTCGTGTTCGGGCAGTCGCGTTGTTCGAGGACGGCGTCTCGAATGCGGAGATCGCGAAGGCCGTGGGCGTGTGTGCCGAGAGTGTGCGGCGTTGGCGGCGGGTGTGGGAGCAGGGCGGTGCTTCGGCTCTGCGGCGACGGGCTGTCACCGGACGCCCACCCAAGCTGGACGACACCCAGGTCGAGACGGTCCGGGCCGCGTTGGAGCAAGGCGCCCAGGCTCATGGTTTCGAGGCCGACCTGTGGACTCTGGAACGAGTCGGTGTGGTCGTCACCCGGGCAACGGGGGTGGAGTTGTCGCGGGCGTCAGTGTGGC
>NZ_JBVJPM010000081.1:0-5969 GCF_055582645.1 Streptomyces sp. NPDC107517
ATACGTCACCCCGATCGAAACCCGGGCCCTGACGGCACAAGCTCTCACCCCCGCGGCATAACCACCCGCTGTCCATGCCCAGGGGGGAACTTCAGTCCCAGTAGAACTGAGCGCCTGCGTGATCGGCACGAAGGGCTTGTGCACCTACGGCTGTGCACTCATCACCGCCGACGAGGGCCAGCACGAGTTCCTCGTTCGCCGCAGCATCGACGACAGCGAACCTCCTGTCCGAAGTCCGGAGGGGACTCGGTCGTGTAGGCCGTCCGGAGGCATTCGGATGGTGATCCGAATGATCACCACGGACGATGGTGCTCGAGTCCCGGCGCAGCACCAGTCTCCTGGTCCGCTGTGGGAAATCGGATGCTCCGCGACGCCACCGCGAGGTGTGTTGCAGGAAGCAAGCCGGCAGGGGCTCGCCGGACGGCGCTCCACCCGTGCAGTGCCCCAGTGACGTTCGAAGGAGACACCTCTTGGGTTCAGTTGGCGTACTGCGGTGCCGACCGGCGGGACCGTGCACCGACGGGCTCGGGTGCGATTCCGTCGCGGTTACCATCGGCGCGGCCGGCACTCCCGCATCGGCCTGCGGCCTCGGGAGCTGACCACGTGAGGCTTCCCCTCTGGTCCGGCGTCGGCAGCCGTCTGCGGGAGTTGCTGGTACCGACGAGCAACAGGCGGTCACCGGCAACCGTGGTATTGATCCTGGTGGTTCTGCTTCTGACGGGGCTGCCGCTGGGCTGGCTCGGCTTCGAAGACCTCGTCGGTGCCCTGACCTACGCGGGTCGCATCACCGGTGCCATCCTCATCCTGGTCTCGTTCACCACACTGGTGGGTGCCGTCGCGGCCTGGGACCACTGGTTCCGAAACCGTATTCCCTACTCGGGCACGGTCGCGCTGATCGGCGCGGTCGCGGCATTCTTGACCAACGCCGCGCTTTTGCTCATGACGTTCAAGGACGTCGATTCCACGGCCTACCGGGTGCTGTGGTGCCTGATCACGGTGGGTTGCGCCTGGGCTGTCTTCGTGGTGTGGCGGACATCCGTCGAGATCCCCGCTCCGAAGCGGGTGGCCGCGGCGGTGATCGCCACCGGGCTCATCGCACTGGCGAACTTCGGCTACGAGCGTCTCTACCAGCCGTCCCAGCACGGCGCCAGACCCCTCATCACGATCACCGTGGGAAAGCCTGTGCTGAGGCAGGACCACAAGGCGTTCGCGTTGCCGGTCGACATCAAGGCCGAGAACCGCAGCGATGTGGGCTTCTACGTGCTCGGCACCGAGTTCCACGCCATGGGGGAACGAGTGTGGATGAGCCCGACAGACCGGAAGCGCGAGCAGTGGCGCGACGATGCCGAGAAGTGGCAGACGTTCCAGGAGATGCACCCGCTCTCCCGCCGGGAGATCCAGCAGCCCGGCGAGCTGGTGGCAGCGCAGCCATGGGCGCCCGCCGGGCACTGGATCGAGCCGGGTGACACGTTCGTCAGCCAGACGGTCGTGCAACTGCCCATGGACACGCCGTACGACCAGTTGGCGTTCTACGCCAACGGAAGCTTCGCACGCAAGGACAGACTTGGCCTGTCGCAGATGCAACTGACCGGGTACTCCTGGAGCGACGGCCAGGTGCCCGGCTGGGTGAAGGCGACGAAGGGCGTCGACAACGTCGTCTACCGCGGCCGGGTGTACGAGAACAATTCGATCGCCGCGCATACCAGGGACATCCGCTATGTCACCGTCTATTGGCAATTTGGTGTGCATGGCGCAAACCTGCTGCAAACCATCAGGCGAAACGGCGAGGAAAACCGCATCAACAGCGAATCGGAAGACCGTGAGTTGGAGAGCCGGTACGGCATCGTCGACTCCAGGCAGGGCCCGATCGAACGGACCCTGTGGGATGTCAAGGGCCGGCAGTGACGGGCATGAGCGTGCGGGAGCGCTGGTCCGATCGCTCTAGCCACACCACCAGGGCGAGAGAGCTGTTCATACGATCCCAGGAGTACGAGTCCCCGATGCCGAGCTGCGCCTCCCGCACCGCCCGGCACAGCGTCTCGATGTCGAACATCTCCGCGATCAGCGGATGCCGTGCAGAGCGGCAGAGGTCGACGAGTTCGTCGCCGTGTGTCCGCAAGCCGCGGGCGTAGAGCTCGTCGAAGGGGACCTTGACCGTTCGGCCGAGTATCCGGGGCGGGAGCAGATCCGCCATGGCCTCGCGCAGGACCGCCTTCGGGCGGCCCGGACGGAACGTGGCTTCGGCCGGGAGACGGCGCATCGTGGCGACGACCTCCGGGTCGAGGAAAGGATGCGAGAGGAAGAACCCGTCCTGCCGTGCGCGGCGCCAGGAGAGCGGGTCCGGAGCGGCGATGTAGTTGGCCGCGTCGTAAAGGGACTGTTCCGGCTGGCGTCCGAACACGAAGCGGCTCTCCGCGACACTGGCCTCACGGTAGCCGTGAGCCCGCGCGAATCCGGATCGCAGCCATCGGGGGCGGGCGAAGTTGCCGAGACCGCCGAGCACCGTTCCGCGGCGGCGGACGAGCGCGGTGAGCCGTTCGGCGGCCAGCGGCAGAGTCGGCTGCACCACGCAGGCGGAGACGACGTCCCGCAAGCCCCGCTCGCCGCCCGTGGCCCAGGCACGTGCCTGCTTCGTCATCTGCCGGAGCTGTCCTGTGCGGGCCAGCCTGTGCAAGTGAAGTGGGTTGGCGTCGGCAATCGGATCGGCCCCGCAGCCGGTCAGGAGGGTGTCACAGTCCAGTTCCGCCGCGGCGGCATGGAGCCTGCTCCAGAACGGGGCGCGGAAGGCGTGCGCATGAGGCTCGTCCGCGTCCCCCGCGTGGTGCCGAAAGTCGTCGAAGTCGGCCATGTCATCGACATCGATCATCATCGGGTGGGCCGCGGGCACATGACGACGGATCGCTTCCATCGCCTCGTCGAGGTAAGGCTGTTCCTCGGCCAGTTCTCCTCTGCCGAAGCGTCCGGCAAGGAGGACCAGGTCTCCAGGGCGGTCCTGGCCCGCGGCCAGCAGATGTGCTGCGAGCAACGCGACGCTGGTGGAGTCGGTGCCGCCGGAGACATGGCACGCCGTCGTCCTGCCCATACGGCGCCCGACAGCGTTCTCCAACGCGAGGCGTAGATCCTTCGCGGCGCCGCTGAAGCGGGGCCCGTCTGCCCCGGGCACCGACAGGTCGTCCGCCTCACGGACGTGTTGCGGCACCCGACCGCGCATCTGCCCCGTTACCGAAAGTTCCACCACCTCGCCGCCGAGTATCCGGTGCACCCCGGCGAAAGGGGTGAGTTCCGAGTGGGGTTGCGCCGTGTTCCCGGTCAGGTAACGGCAGAAGTAGCGACGTTCCAGTTCCGCTCCGCTGCCCAGGCTGCGCGCTGAGGTACTCACCGCGGTCACACGGCCGCCGGACTCCCTGAAGAACAGGGGGATACGTGCTTGCTCGTCCCGCATGAGCACGATGCGGTCGCGGTACACCAGGACAGCCGCGTAGTCGCCGGTCGGCAGACGCGACGCGACTCCCGGCCGGCTGAAATCGTCGAGCAGCCGACGCGCACCCGCCATGCGGTCCCGCATCGAGCCGACCCAGCCGGCGACCACCGCGGTTCCGTGCTGCGAGGAGACCGTCGTCACGAGCCCTTGGTCGGCCATGGCCCCAGCTGCCGAGAGCTTCGGTGTGCTACCGGCCCAGTCGAGGCGGAGTGCTTGCACGTCACTGGCCTCCGCCGTTGATCGAGAGAACTGCAGTGAACGCGTGCCCGCGCGGATCGGCGTCGGGGATGCACACGTCGGCCGAAGCCGTCCAGGCGTGCAAGGCGAACGGGTGCTCGCGCGCGCCTACGTGGAGGACGGCCTTCAGACCGCGCCGACGCAGCAGGACAAAAGCTGTCACGGCCTCGGCCTTGCAGTCGTCGTTGACGAACCAGCTTCTGCGGCCGTGCCAGTGCACCGCCCGCTTCAGCGAGGCGACGTCTTCCGCGGAAGCGGGATCTGCTCTGGTATATTCCGGGGCCACCAGCGACAGGAGCCGGAGGACGCGCCCGAATCCGACGGTCCGGATCAGCAGATGTACTCCGCGCAGCCAAAGCCCGACCTCGACGTTGGAATGCTCTTTTTGGCGGTCAGCTGCGCAACGGGCACGAATAAGATCGGTGACGAGCTCGGCGCGTTCCGTGGAGCTTTCATCGGCGAACTTCTGGATGTCCGTCGTCGCCATTCCAAGAAAACGCGTCCGCTTCCAGTCCGCGATCAGCGCTCCGCCGGACGTGCGTGTGACCCGGCAATGTGGTGACAGGATCCGCTCCATAGCCACCAAGGCATCGGTGTCGCCTGCCACCGCACATCCTCCAATGTCGCCTGCCGCGGCGACTCTGAGTCGGACTCGGTTCGACTCGTGGACGGTGTTTCAGCCAAGATATCCGTGACCGTCGTAGTGGCTGCCGCTGAAGCCCCGGATCAGACGGCCGTTGCCGATAAAGACAAGCCCACGCGGCATACGACGCCGCAGCAGTCGGGCAAACATGGCTTACCTCCTGGTCGGGTATCGTCGGGTAATTTCAGGCTACTCTGCGAGGAATACCCTGCAACCGGACCGCCGGTGCCCGCGCCGCGCGGCACAGTAACCACGACGTCGGTGGCGGAGGGAAAAGATGCCGGAACCACGGACAAGGCAGTCCTGCGAATCACCCGTAGATGTGACCCACTTATCCATCGACTGGAAATGCCGGTCGACACCGTGCTTCTCGACGAGATCCTCCCGGGCGAGGACGGTGGCTGCGTGCACGAAATCGCACCGACCGACGCGAATGTTACGGGCCGCTGCCAGGACCTGGAGGCGGTTTGGGGCGACACGTCCTGACGGGTGTTGAGCGCCGAGTGGGCGGCCTCCACAAGTGCACCACGCTCCTGTGGGTTCCAGAACTCGGCCATGAGCGATGACCTGCTTCTCTACGCCACTCCTTCGTACTTGTTGATAGGGCCTCAGAGAATCGGCCGGCGCTTGATCCGCTCGTGAGAGAGGTCGGTGATGGGGTGGTCGGGCCGGGGTGGTTGAAGTTGGCGTCCGTGGTGAGGGCTTCGCCGGTTGTAGTGCTGGGCGTATTCGTTCAGCGCGGTGCGTAGGTGGCGCTGGCTGGAGAGGAACATCCGGTCGGTGACCTCGGAGCGGATGGTGGGCACGAACCTCTCCGCATACGCATTCGTTTGAGGGCACCGCGGAGGGATCTTCACGACCTTGATGTCCTCGCTGGCGAGGACCATGTCGAACGACTCGCTGAACTGGCTGGCCCGGTCGCGTCCGAGGAAGGTGAACTCGGATGCTCGGTGGCCGAGGTCCATCAGAAGACTCCGGGCCTGGTGTGTGGTCCACTACCCGTCCGAGTGGCTGGTCACTCCGAGGATGTGCACGTAGCGGGTTTCGACCTCGAGCGCGAAGAATACATACAGTCGGCGCAGGGAGACCACACAGTCCACATGGAAGAAGTCGACGGCGGGCATGGTCGAGGCCTGGGTGCGTAGGAACGGCCGCCACGTCGTATCGGTCTGCCATTCCGGTTGAGGGGCCTCGCGTTTTCCGGACGGGCTTCTGACCGTTTATTTCACGCGGCGATTCGCAACTCTTCGTACTCGGCATGGACTTCGCGCGGAGGGCGGTAACCCACCGCCGAGTGGAGGCGTTTGCGATTGTACCAGAATTCGATGTAGCGAGTGATGTCCTGCCGGGCGGCCTCACGGGTCAGGTAAGTCACCCTTGATACGCGCTCGTTCTTCAGGGCGCCGAAGAATGATTCGGCCATGGCGTTGTCGAAACAGATCCCGGTGCGGCCGGCAGATCTGCGGAGCCCGAAGCGTTCTAGCGCCCTCCCGAACTCGGCTGACATGTAGTTACCAGGTTCAACCAGTGGATGCAACACCGGCTTATTTCATCGATAGTAGATGGTCGTTGAGGGCTTCGGCGGGTGTCTTCCAACCGAGGCTCTTC
>NZ_JBVJPM010000082.1:0-5347 GCF_055582645.1 Streptomyces sp. NPDC107517
GTGGGGAGTTCTAACCAGCCGTACGTGGGGAATCCCGAGGCCGTCAGTGGGGCGCTAAATGGCCGCCCATGGGGAGCTTGGCATGACCGCCGTCACTCGACCGGGGGCCTGGTCGACGGCGGCCCCACCACCCCTGACCTCGGCGAGGCACTCGGCACCCAGGACGGGCCCCGCGCGGCAGCCGTCGATGACGTGGACGGCGACGGCATCGACGACGTGCTCGCCTCCGGCTCCGGAGCGGCCCTGAACACCGGCAAGATCACCGTTCTGTACGGCGCCCGGTCCGGCCTCGGCAAGGGAAAGCCCGCGCTGGAGCTGACCGACAGCGGCACATACTGGGGCACGGGCTCACAGGCCGGTGATGTGAACGGCGACAAGATACCCGACCTGGTGACCCACCGGTCGGGCTTCAGCCTCAACGACACCGATCGGATCCTACTGCTGCCCGGCGGACCGCAAGGACCCCAGCAGGACAAGGAGCAGGTTCTCTCCGGTGACGATCCGAGCATCCGGAACAAGATCCCACGAACGGCGGACTTCGGCGTCTCCGACCTGCTCGACGTGAACGGCGACGGCCTGCAGGACCTGATCACCTACTCGGAGTTCGACTACGAACGCCACGGCGCCTTCCTGGTCCTCCCGGGCTCACGCAACGGGATCGACACGGGCCTGGCGCAACGCTTCACCCCCGAGGACCTCGGAGTTCAACTCAAACTGAAGTGACCTGTGCCCAACTCACCGTGAAGTGACCGGCATCGACCTCCTCACCCTCTTGTCCGGAGCAACCCCTGCTGGAGCGAGCGCCGTACCCTCGCCGACGAAGCTGCGCCGGCAGTGTGACAGCCGTACGGAGCCGGAGGCGGATCATGCCTGTGGTGCACTCGCCGGACGACACCGGCACGCCGACCGCCGGCTGCGCGAACGGCAGGCCGTGCAGGGCGATACCCAGCGGGTCCTCGGCGTCGGAAACCGGACCGCCGCGCAGGTCCCCCTCGCTGCATCGGGTGGGCCGAGGAAACCGATGACGACGCCGGCCTCACGGTGAAGTCGAGGCCGTCGACGGCTGTCTTCTCGCCGTAGGGCTTCGTCAGGCGGTCAACTTGACCGGCCCTGAAGGGCCGGGCTTGGAGGTAGTGCCCGGCTGGCTGCTGGGTTGGCTCCTCCGTCCAGACACCCGTTATGGGGTGGCAGGGACGCGTGACTCACGCCCCGCTGTCCACGCGGTCTCGCCACGAGTGGCGATGTTGCGGGAAGCATTCCGGTCAGCGTGGGCAACGACCCCGCAGTTCCGGCAGATGAAGGTGGCTTGGTCGACGCGGTTCTTCTTGTCGACATGGTCGCAGTCGGCGCATGTCTGGCTGGTGTATGCAGGGTCGACATACACCAGCGGGACGCCCGCGCGGCGGGCCTTGTATGCGAGGAAGGATCCGAGCTGGTGGAACGCCCAGGAGTGGAGCGTGACCCGTTGGGGCTTGCGGAGCCGTACCCTCTGCCGGATGCCGCCCAGGTCTTCCAGGGCGATGCCGGACGAGGTGCGTTCAGCCTCGGTCACAATCTTCTTCGCGATGATGTGGTTGATGTTCTTGGCGTGCCGCTGTTCCTTGCGGCGCCGCATCCTCAGCCGCCGTTTGGCGGACTTGGTGCCTTTGGCCTGTAACTTCCGGCGCAGTTCGCGCTGTTGTCTGCGGTGGCGGTTCATGTTGCGTCCGGCGGCTTTGTAACCGGTGGAAGTGGTGGCGATGTTGGCTATGCCCAGGTCCACGCCGATGAACGCGCCAGGTTCATAGAGATCGGGCTCAGGGATGTCGCACACGGCGACCAGGTAGAAGGAGCCATCCCGTTCGAGGAGGTCCGACTCGCCCTGCCGGTGCTCACGCAACGTCTTGAGCGCGTCGGCAGAGCAGGTGAAGCGGATGTTTTTCAGCCGTCCGGATGTGGTCCAGATGCTGACCGTCTTCGCGTCGTACTGCCATGACAGGCACCGGTCATCAAAGGGATGTGCGGCCTGGGGCCGGAAAGTGACCGGCTTCGTCTGTGCCTTGCGCTGGCGCTGGGAACCCGGCTTTCCCAGGTTCCCAGCCCGGATGTTCGCCTTCAGCGTGGTGTAGGCGTCGCGCACCTTCTTGATGGTGTGCTGGGCGGCCTGCGACCCGATCCCGCGGGCCCGCAGCTCGGCGTAGGTGTGCCTGCGCAGTTCGTACTCACGCGGTACACCGTGCTCGAAGGCGACTTCCGAGACCCAGCACGCGGCCTCGTTCACCGTGCGCAGGGTCGCCGACAGCGCGGAAGCCTGGTTGGCCTGCGGCATCAGCTTCACCTGCACCACAATCTTCACGAGCGCGATCGTATCGTTGACCAATGTCACCCCGCTGGCATCAGCTTCGAAACCGAACTGGTCGAGGTCAACGGCGAGAAGGACCACGTCCATCTGCTGGTGCACCACCCACCAAAAGTGGCCCTGCTCCGTCTCGCCAGTTCCCTCAAAGGCGTCTGGGCCCGGAGCCTGCGCCAGGAGTTGCCCGCCTACATCCGTACGTACCTGTGGGGCCTGCGCCTCTGGTCGCCGTCCCACTTCGCCGCGTCATGCGGCGGCGCCCCGCTCGGCATCACATACATCAAGAACCGGAAACGTCCCGGCTGACGCCAACAGCGCGGACCCGTGCCCCAGCCCGGGTCAAAGCAGTCCAGAGAAGCGATACCCTCCCGGGCTTGAACGCCCGGAGTTCCTCGCTAGAGCACGGTGAATCTTGGTCACGGTTGCAGGATGACGGAGCCCCACCGGAACGTCTGGTGGGCTCGGTATCACGGAGGGAAGCACCCTTCCGGCGCCGCCCGGTACGACGGGGCCGATCGGAACCCTGGTGCAGTACCGGGGATACCACGCCTCCCTCGTAGCAGCGACGTATCCGCACGCAGGCTGCCCTCTCCACCACAGGGCTCGGCGACCCGATACCGGGACTGGTCGTGGCGCAGGGGCGCGGGGCCGAGTGGGCCCAGTACGCCTCTTCACCGGCCAGGAGCGCGCGGAAGCCCTCCACTGGGGCTGGGCTGCTGTGCGTTGGCCGGGCGAGGCCCTGGGTCAGTCTCGGGTGCGGCGGCGCAGCCGGTGAGTTACGGCCCGTTGGGACAGGGGGCCGAATCCTTCCAGGGCCTGGGCGAGGACGGCGAGCTGTTCGAGCGAGTCCAGGGCGCGGGAGGCACCCTCGGGGTCGACGCCCTCGTACAGTTCGATGCCGACGAAGGAGGCGGCCGCAGCACGGGCCAGCCCGGCGGGGTCGGCGAAGGCGGCCAGGGGGGTCGCGGCGAGCAGCCGGGTCAGGACGGTCTCCAGCTCTTCGATCCACAGCGCGAGCCCGGCGGAGGTCGCGGCCGCGAGGGCGGGCGCGGTCTGGCCGGCGGCAAGCAACTGGCCGAGGACAGCCACCTGTCCGGCGGCCCGCTCCTCGGCGTGCATCGCGCGGGCGAAGGTCAGGAGTTCCGTGAGGGAGTCCAGAGCGGCGAGCCGCTCGCGGTAGCGGGCGACGCGCTGCTCGGCGCCGTGCACGCAGGCGGCGGCGAGGAGCTCGTCGACGGAACCGAAGTGGTAGAAGATCAGTGCCTGGTTGACCCCGGCGGTGGTCGCGATCGAGCGGGCCGAGGTCTTGGCGATGCCCTGCTCGACCAGGGTGCGCAGGGTCCCTTCGAGGAGTTTGAGGCGGGTGGCCCCGCCGGACGCGCTCATGCGCGGGCCTCCTCGCGGACGGGCCGCATGTCGGCGCGGAGTCCGCGGCCGCCTGCGTCGACATACTCGGCGGTGAAGGAGCCGTGGTAGCCGAAGAGGAAGCCGAAGTGCCGGTTGGTCACGCGCACCCGGATCCGGAAGCGGCCGGTGCTCTCGTCGAACGACTCGCGGACCTCGGCTTCGCCTCCGATCAGGGACGGGACGCGGACGTCGATGGGGCCTTCGCGGAAGCGGTGGTCGCCGGAGCGGATGAGGAGCGAGCCGTCGGGTTCGGCGCTCATGTGGAGGTCGCTGGCGAGGTGCTGGTGGGTGCCGAGGTAGTCGAGGACGCAGTCGCGCTCGGGGCTGAAGACCATCGTGGCGTCGAAGCGGTGGGGGCCGTCAGGCAGTTGGAAGGTCCGCACGAAGGTGACGGTCTCGCGACCGAAGGAGTCTGTATAGGGGAAGTTCTCGATGACGAAGGGCACGTCGTGCCCCTCGCGTGGGACGAGGATGTTGCGCGTCCCGCCGAGCCGGAGGAACGGCTTGACGAAAGGGACCCCGTGGCGGATCCGCTTCATCGTCCCGCGTCCGACGCAGGCTTCGCCGCTGTCGAGCCCGACGGAGAAGCGCCGCCGGATCTCGGGGTGCAGGCGGCCGAAGTCGGCGCCCATGTGGGTGTGGAAGATCGAGGTCACGAGGGCTCCAGGGTGGAGAGCAGGCGCGGGACGCGGACGCGCCCGGCCGGGGTGCGTCGGCAGCGGCGTGCGGCGGGGGTGCCGGGCAGCGGGGGCAGCAGGGCGGCGAGGGAGGCCGTGCCTGCAGCGAGGGCGAGCGGGGCGACGGGAGAGGCGAGCAGGGCGGCGAGGACCAGGACCAGACGCAGGGCGCACTCGCCGAGGGCGCGGGCGAGTGCGGCGCGCGGGTGGGTGCCGCGTTCGCACCACAGCCGCAGCCGGTCGAAGGACCAGGCGGTGGCCCAGCCCATGAGCGGACGGAAGACCAGCCGGTCGGCGAGGGCTCCGCAGCGGCCCCAGCGCGGGCGGTAGTCGTAGCCGGTCAGGAAGCGGATTCCGGTGGGGCCGGGGACGTATCGCCAGTAGCCGCTGCCCTCGGCGAGCAGCGAGAGCGGGTGGCCCGAGGCGAAGCGCAGCGTCGAGACGCGCGTGCCGTCGGACCGCTGCCGCTCGCCCGCGCTGACTCCGGTGCCGGCGATCCACAGGAGGGGCAGCAGCCGGATCGCGTAGCGGAAGCGCTGTGGCGCCCCTTCGGCGTGGGGCAGGTAGGAGATCGAGGTGAACCTCAGGTCCCAGGACTGGTGCCGCGCCGGGTCCTGGGTCCGCTCCCAGAGGACGTCCATGTCGGCGTCGATCACTGTCTCCACGTACAACCGCATGGCCGCCACCTCCCCCTCCTCACGGTTTGAGCGTTCGCTCAAATTGCAAGCTAGCCCAGTTTGAGCAAGTGCTCAAGAAGATCGGCAGGCCGGTTGGAGCGTGCGCTCAGGACGCTCCTCACACCCTGCGGGCCACCTATGTCGCCCAGCGGGGCCGACTAGTACTCCAGCAGGATTTCGCTGTCTGACCTGGTCTTTTCGCCGGGTGGCGGGAGTGTAGCGGGACTTCGATCGTGCGGGGGCGGTCTCAC
>NZ_JBVJPM010000083.1:0-5157 GCF_055582645.1 Streptomyces sp. NPDC107517
CCGTCGAATACGAGACCAACTACTACAGCGAGACCACAAAACCCCAGGTCACAGTCAAGATCTAGAGTCTCGATCGAACCCGGAACGGTTCAATCTACAGCTGGGCCGCCGCCGTGCCTCTCTCCATGGTGGCCGCCCGGATCGCGGCACAGGGTCGCTGAGCGGATGTTCCAGTCGGGGGAACGAACTGTGTCGCGCCGGGAGGCGGAGGCGGTGCGGGCCATACGGTGAGCTGGCATGACGCAGGAATCGCAGGACGCATCCCACCCGAGCCGGCGCACCGCGCTCGCCGGGCTCGTCGGTGGGGCCGGAGTCGCGCTGGCTGCCGGTTGCACCTCCTCGAACAAAACCTCCGCGCAAGGGGTCGCACCCAGGCCCACGGCGTCGGCCACCGGCTCGTCGGCGGGTGCCACGCCCGGGGTGATGACGCTCTTCCGGGACCCGGCGTTCAATTTCAGTGGCCTCTGGGCCCTCGGCGGGGCCGGGTTCGGCGGCAGCGAGGTGGGCGAGGTGCTCACCGCCGTGAACACGATCAACAAGGCCGGCCTCTCCGCGCAGACGTACGTCGAGACCTTCAAGAAGCTCGGCGACCAGCTGATGGGAGCGCCCGAGGGCAGCAAGCCCGACCGGCAGACCAGGCGCCTGCGCGCTCTGCGGGCGGCGCAGTACTACGCCCAGGCTCTGTTCTTCGTCCTCGGCTCCGACACCCCCGAGAGCGAGGAACAGCTGTACAGGTCCGGGCGCGGGGCCTGGGACAAGTTCTGTGGCCTGTGCGACCCGGCGCCGGTGACGGCGGACATCCCCTACGGGAAGACCCCGTTGCCGGTGTGGTTCTTCCGCCCTGACGACTCCGGCAAACAGCGCCCCACCGTGATCCTCACGAACGGCAGCGACGGACAGAACGTCGACATGTGGGCCTACGGCGTTGCGGCCGCCCTGGAGCGTGACTGGAACGCCCTCGTGTACGACGGGCCGGGCCAGGGGCAGTTGCTCTTTGTGGACCGGGTCGTTTTCACACCGCGTTGGGAGACGGTGGTCACGCCGCTCGTCGACTGGCTGGTCGCCCGTTCCGACGTGGACGCCGACAGGATCGCCCTGACGGGGCTGAGCATGGCGGGCAATCTGGCCCCCCGGGCCGCGGCCTTCGAGAAGCGCATCGCCGCCCTGGTGGCGATGCCCGGATGCCTGGAACCCTGGCTGGGCTTCCCGCCGGAGATTCGGAGGATCCTCACCCCGAACAAGGCGCAGACCAACAACATCTGGAACAAAGAGGTCGTCCCCGAGCTGCCTGCGGACGCTGTCGCGACGCTGGAGAAGCGCTTCGAGCCCTTCTCCGTCCCGGCGATGCTCGCCGCCCGCAAGGGCAAGGTCTTCACGGACTTCTACACCCCCGCCAGAAGCATCGAGTCACTGACCATCACGGGCGTGGTGGGCCGCATCACGATGCCCACCCTGGTCCTCGACTACGAGGACGAGCAGTTCTATCCCGGACAGCCGCGGAAGATCTTCGACAAGCTGACGTCACCCAAGGAATACGTGAAGCTCACCGCGGCCACCGGCGCGCAACTGCACTGTTCACCGATGGCCCCGCAGCAGCACTGCGACGTCGTCTTCGACTGGCTGCAGGAGACGCTGCCGGGACGCTGACAGCCAGGTTCCAGCCGCTCGTCTGTATTGATGACCTGCTGGGCGATGACGAGGAGCTGCCGCCCCGCGAACGGAAGGCAGACATCGCTTGTAGGCCCGGACCCGTTGGCGAGGGTGGTCCGGGCCGACGGGTTGAACGGTCCGCGAGTCTTGATCGCTGCCGATCCTGCTGATTGGCTGGCCGGTATGACTGAGCTCGGACCCGTCGCCTGGCCGCCAGAGCCGATCAAGACCGAGAGACTCGTGCTCCGTGAGCCCGAGGCCCGGGACCGTGCTGCGTTCATCGAGCTGCTGGCGTCGCCAGAGGTGCACACCTACCTCGGCGGCCCCCGCCCGCGTGACGAGCTCGAGCGCGAGATGCCCCGGGCGCCGGAGCGGTGGCCCGGGAGTTTCGTCGTTGATCTCGACGGGGCGATGATCGGCCAGATCCTGCTCAGGCGAGCAACAGAGCACCGTCGCCCGGCCGCCGCCGGGAAGGCCGAACTCGGCTACCTCTTCCTGCCGCGAGCGTGGGGGTTCGGGTACGCCGCCGAGGCGTGCGCGGCGGCACTCGACTGGTTCGACAGCGCCCTTCCCGGCGAGCCGGTGGTGCTCACCACCCAGACCGCCAATGCCGCCTCGATGCGCCTCGCGGCAAAGCTGGGCTTCACCGAGGTAGAACGGTTCCAGGCCTGGGACGCCGAACAGTGGCTCGGCCTGCGATCCCCGGTCACGCCGTCCGTCTGAGCCCATGGTCGCCAGGTCGGGTAGCCCGAGAGGTGTGACCTGGTACCAGACCGTGCCGTTCTCAGCCTGCCCAAGGTGTCCCGACCAGGCGCCCCGCTTCACCAGGTTCGTGGTCGTGCCCGCAGACTAGCGCTGATCACGTAACCGTCAGCCCTGCGGGCTGAGGCACGGCGATCCGCCCTGGTGGCGGAGCGCAGCCCGTTGCCCTTTCGCGCAGGAGTCTGTTTCCTGTCCGCCGTGAACGGCGGGGTACACACGGAGGTATGCGATGAAGATCGTCGACGTGAAGGTCGTCGTCACGAGTCCCGGACGCAATTTCGTCACGCTGAAGGTGACGACCGACGACGGCCTGACGGGCCTGGGCGACGCGACGCTCAACGGCCGCGAACTCGCTGTCGTCAGCTATTTGACCGACCATGTCACGCCCCTCCTCCTCGGTCTCGATCCGCACCGGATCGAGGACACCTGGCAGTTCCTGTACCGCGGGGCGTACTGGCGGCGCGGCCCGGTCACGATGGCTGCGATCGCCGCGGTCGATGTCGCCCTGTGGGACATCAAGGCCAAGGCCGCCGGCCTGCCGCTCTACCAACTGCTGGGCGGAGCCTGCCGGGAGCGCATACGTACCTATGGGCATGCGAACGGACGTGACATCCCCGAGCTCATCGACTCGGTGCGGGCCCGGCTCGCCGAGGGCTACCAGGCCGTCCGAATCCAGTCGGGTATCCCCGGCCTCAAAGCCGTGTACGGCGTGGACACCAGCGACGGCGACGGCTCGGCCGTCCTGCACCAGCAGGCCCGCCCCCTGGTCGAGGACTGGGACACCGATGCCTACCTGCGCCACATTCCGGCCGTGTTCGACGCCATACGCAGTGAGTTCGGCGCCGAACTGCCTCTGCTGCACGACGCGCACCACCGGCTCACCCCCGTCCAGGCGGCCCGGCTGGGCAAGGACCTGGAGCCGTACCGGCCGTTCTGGCTGGAGGACTGCACCCCCGCCGAGAACCAGGAGGCCCTGCGCCTGGTGCGGGCCGGCACCACCACGCCGCTGGCCATCGGCGAGGTGTTCAACACCGTGTACGACTACCAGTCGCTGATCACCGCGCAGCTCATCGACTACGTGCGCTCTGCGGTCACTCACTTCGGCGGTGTCACGCCGCTGCGCAAGCTGTTCGACTTCGCGGCCCAGTACCAGATCAAGAGCGCCATCCACGGGCCGGAGGACATCTCACCCGTCGGGATGGCGGCGGCCGTCCACCTCGACCTGGCGGTCCACAACTTCGGCATCCAGGAGTACTCGGGCCACAACGCACTCACCGAGGAGGTGTTCCGTCACGCCTACACGTTCACCGACGGACACCTGCACCCGGGCGAGGCCCCCGGTATCGGCGTGGAACTGGACGAGGACATGGCCGCTGCCCACCCCTACGAGGCGGCCTATCTGCCCGTCAACCGCCTGCAGGACGGAACCGTCCACGATTGGTGAGCCTTCCGCCGGCTCACAGCACAGCCCCTGCCCTGCGGATCCGGTGCATCGCCGTGCCCCAGCGGCACGGCGAGGAGAACGCGGGGCTCTGGCTCACTTCCCTCGCCACCGCGGAACGGTACGACAGCACCCCGCCTGGGGCCTGTTGCGAGAGTGGATCGCGTGTCAGACCCGCCTGGGATGCTCTGAACATGGAGATGACAGTGCAGCTGACGATCGACTGCTCCGATCCGCAGGGAATGGTGACTTTCTGGGCCGAGGCCCTGGGCTACGTGCCTGAGCCTGCGCCGGGCGGGCACGCCACGTGGCGTGCTTACTGGGCGGCGGTGGGGGTGCCCGAGGCAGAGTTGCCGCCCGGTGCCGGAGACGTTCCGGAGTCGATCATCGATCCCGCGGGACGCGGACCGAGGGTGTGGTTCCAGCAGGTTCCGGAGTCGAAGGCCGCCAAGAACCGGTGGCACTTCGACCTGAAGGTCGGCGGGGGTCGTGACGTTCCACTGGACGTCCGCACACAGCGGGTCAAGGCTGCGGTGGAACGGCTGGTCAAGGCTGGTGCCACCGTGCTGCGGATCAAGGATGAGCCGGACATGGGGTTCTACGCCGCTGCCATGCAGGACCCCGAGGGCAACGAATTCGACGTCGTCTGAGGGCCGTTGCGACGGTGCTGGTCACAGCCACTCGTTCACGGCGGCGACCAGCACCGTCGCCGCGTAGCGGACGGAGAGCCTGTGGTACCTCGGGGTCACTGTTTTGTGCCTTATTTAGGCCGGTTGATGCCGCACTCGACCGCATGCCGAGCCTTGTGGTCCTCGGCGTCGAATCTGGGCGGCCGGCCGCCGCGAGAGCCCAGCTTCTTGCGGTCACGTGCCTGGGCCGCCTTGTCCGGGATGGTGCAACGGTTGCCGCATCGGCGCAGGTAGGTACGGTTTCTGCGGGAGGCGTACGCCATGTCAGCCCTGACGCGATCGGGTCGGACACGTGGTCGGCCCGACCCGACGTGACGCTGAGACGCGCAGGTCGCGCCTGCTCCTCGTTCGCGTTGAAACGCCGCCGTCTGAAAGGCCGAGACCCGCTCCGGGAACAGCCGGTCCTGCCGGCACGGTTGTATCGCAGAGGGAGCGGCGCCGCAGGGGGGAACTCGGAGACCACTAGGTTGTCCGCCCCGGCAGGATCCGGGCCCCCGGGATCGCGGTACGCCCGCCGCGCACTCGGACCGAGATGTATTTCTTCAGGAGGACTGTTTCATGACTGACCGGCCTTTGACGCTGATGGCAGTGCATGCCCACCCCGACGACGAGGCC
>NZ_JBVJPM010000084.1:0-4354 GCF_055582645.1 Streptomyces sp. NPDC107517
GTGTCAATCCCCCCGAATCGTGGAGACCTTCTCATGCAGCCAGCTCCTCGTTGAGGCTGGCCCAGTAGTCGCGTTCGTAGTCGATCGGGCTCGCGAAACCGCACACGCTGTGTAGCCGTCGTGTGTTGTAGAAGTCGGTAATCCAGGTCGCGATCCGGATCCGTGCCTCGGTGCGGGTGGCGAAGGCGTGCCGGTGGACGTACTCGACCTTGAGGACGCTGTTGAACGCCTCGCTGACGGCATTGATGCCCCTATGGATGTCAAGTGGCGTCTCGGGTTGCTTCCGTGGGGTGTGTGGCGGTGTTTGCGGGGACGATGAACCGGTAGATCTCTCGTGCGACGTACCTTTTGAGGCAGCGGATGATCTCGCGTTTAGTCTTGCCCTCCGCGAGGCGTCGCCGCAGGTAGTCCTGGGAAGGTCCCGCCCAGCGCAGGCGGCTGAGGACGATCCGGTAGAGAGCGGCATTGGCCTGGCGGTCGCCGCCCCGGTTGAGTCTGCGTCGCTGGGTCTTGCCGAAGGATGCCTCGACCGGACTGGTGCCGCACAGGGCGGCGAAGGAGGCTTCGCTGTCGAGGCGTTCGGGGTTGTCTCCGGCCGAGATGAGCAGGGCTGCTGCGGTGTCCGGGCCGACACCGTGGACGTTGAGCAGGCCCGGAGTGCTCGCCTGGATCGCTTCTGTTATCCGCTTGTTGAGGTCGTTGATCTCCTCGGTCAGGTTCTGGATGCGGCGGGCCAGCAGTCCCAAGGTGTGACGCGCGGCGTCTGCCGGCCCGGAAATCTCCGGCTTCGCGAGTGCGGCGCACTGCTGGAACAGCTTCGGGTTGCTCAGCCCTGCCAGGGACTCGCGAAGTCCGGCGTCAGCGCAGACCAGGACGCTTTTGAGCTGGTTGATGGCCTGGGTCCTGGACTTGATCGCGGACCCCTTCGCCAGCTTGAACAGCCGCAGCATCTCCACCGGGCCGTCGCTGGTCTTCGCCGCGGCGGTGGCACGACCGGACAACACAGCACGAGCAGCTGC
Organism: Streptomyces sp. NPDC107517; assembly: GCF_055582645.1. NCBI lineage: Bacteria > Bacillati > Actinomycetota > Actinomycetes > Kitasatosporales > Streptomycetaceae > Streptomyces > Streptomyces sp. NPDC107517. Next base: position 1,020 of record NZ_JBVJPM010000084.1, read on the forward strand.
TTCGGCATCGATGGCGTCGGTCTTGCCGTGGCGCCGTCGGGCGGCCTTGTCGGGCTGGTTGACCTCGGTCACCTCGATGCCCTCGGCCTGCAGGTGCCGCGTCAGAGCTGCCCCGTAGGATCCGGTGCACTCGACTCCGGCTCGCCGCAGCACGCCGAAGGAGCGTGCCCAGGAGAGGAGTTGACGATACCCCTCTGCGGTGGCCGGGAAGCTGCGGCCGTCCAGAGCGGCGCCGAGCGTGGTGATGACGGCCGCGGCGTGGATGTCCTTGTGGGTGTCAACGCCGAGCAGGATGTCCTCCTCGGAGTTGGACGGGACGTGACATGGGGCCGTGGGCTGCGTGATGCTGGTCAAGGTCGCCTGTCTCCTGATCGCCTCGGGTGCTGGTGGCCGTCGCCGGGCCGGGGCGGTCAAGACTGTGATGGTGCCTGTCGCGAAGGCCCCTAATCCTGTGTGAAGGCGCTCCCGAAACACTCCGATTGAGTTTCCGGGGGGCCTGACGTGACAGACACCTGGATCCCCCCGGGCCTGTTAGGCCTTCTCAAAGAGCGGTGCTGCCACGTGGTGGGTTTCGTGGTGGTCGCGTGGGCGCCGGGCCGATCCTTGAAAGGCCCCTGGCCCGTCGAGGCCTCCCGATAGAGCAGGCCGCCCGGCGTCTTCGGGCCGCCACGAAACCCACCGGTGATCGTCGTTTTTTGCCGTCGTGGTACGAGCCCGCTCCAGGGTGACCTCTTCTTGATCTCCGCGAGCCGTGAGCTCTGGCACAGACGGGGGCCCCTGGGGTGCGCTGGTGTCGCGAATGGCTACTGAGATGGCGGACCATCAGAGTCCTGGGATTAGGGCGCCGCGTGACCCGCATGTGCTCGTGACCTGCGGAAACAGGCAAAGTTGGGAGACTGGGTTTGAGGATCTTCTGCGGCATAGACTGGGCAGAATCGCATCATGACGTCGCCCTGATCGACGACGCCGGCGAGCTGCTGGCCAAGCGCCGGATCAGCGACGACGCGGCTGGCTACCGGCTGCTGCTGGACCTGCTCGCCGAGCACGACGATAGTCCCGAGGAGCCCATCCCGGTCGCCATCGAGACCAGTCGTGGCCTGCTCGTGGCCACCCTGCGTACGGGCGTCCGGAAGGTGTTCGCGATCAACCCGCTCGCCGCGTCCCGCTATCGCGACCGCCACGGCGTCTCGCGCAAGAAGTCCGACCCGGGCGACGCCCTGGTCCTGGCGAACATCCTCCGGACCGACATGGCCGTGCACCGCCCCCTGCCGGCCGACTCCGACCAGGGCCGGGCCGTCACCGTCCTGGCCCGCGCCCAGCAGGACGCCGTCTGGAACCGCCAGCAGCTCGGCAACCAAATCCGCTCGCTCCTGCGCGAGTACTACCCCGCCGCGCTGGCCGCCTTCCAGAGCAAGCCCGGCGGCCTGGCCCGGCCGGACGCCCGCGCCGTGCTCGCCACCGCCCCCACTCCGGCCAGGGCGGCCCGGCTGTCGCTCGCCCAGCTGCGGGCCGCACTGAAGCGCGGAGGCCGCCAGCGGGGCATCGACGCCGAGGCCGAGCGACTGCGCGACGTCCTGCGGGACGACCACGCTCATCAGCCGCAGGCCATCGAGGACGCCTTCGGCCACCAACTCCTCGCCCTGCTGAAGCAGTTCGACGCGGCCTGCCAGGCCAGCGACGACCTCGCCCAGGCTACGGAGACAGCCTTCCGCGAGCACCCGGACGCCGAGATACTCCTCAGCTTCCCCGGCCTCGGCCCCCAGCTCGGCGCCCGCGTCCTGGCGGAGATAGGCGACGACCCCGACCGCTTCGCTGACGCCCGCGGCCTCAAGGCCTACGCCGGCTCCGCACCCATCACCCGCGCCTCCGGCAAGAAGCACTACGTCGGCAGGCGCATGGTGAAGAACAACCGGCTCATGCACGCCGGCTTCCTCTGGGCCTTCTCCTCACTCCAGGCATCGCCCGGAGCAGACGCCCACTACCGCCGCCGACGTGAACACGGAGACTGGCACGCCAGCGCTCAACGAAACCTCCTGAACCGCATGCTCGGCCAACTCCACCACTGCCTTCAGCACCGGCTCCACTTCGACGAACAACGTGCCTTCACCACGTCCCTCACGTCATCAATCACGGCTGCCAGTTGACTTCTTAGCTCGCTGAGATGTCTATCGGGACACGTCCTCTGCCCGGCGGCAGCGAGTACCGCTCCAGGCAGTGGCCGACAGATCAACGCCAAGGCAGCAACGCCAGTCGAAGCACGGGTCAGGCCACCGCCCGAAGCGGCACCCGATCATCCTCACAGTCGAAGCACGAGCCGACGCGCCCCATGGACTGGAAGGCACCCAACTTGCGGCAGGCCCGGCGGAATCTCCGTGAGCCGTATTCGCTTCCGCGGTCGCTGTGAAAGATCACTCCACGGACGTCGCCGCCGCGGGTGGCCGCGGCCATGTGCAACGCGGCGACCACCAGGTCGGCGTCGTGCCGCGGGCCCATCGCGTAACCGAGCAGGCGACGGGAGAACAGGTCGATGACCGTGGCCAGATACAACTTCCCGTCGCCGGTTTCGATCTCGGTCATGTCGCCGCACCAGACGAGGTCAGGGTCCTCGGCGGTGAAGTCGCGGTGCACGAAGTCAGGGGCGGCCAGTCGTTTGCCGGGCCGGGTCAGCCCTCGCCGGCGACGCACCTTGCGGGCCACCAGACCGAGCTCGGCCATGAGTTTGGCAATGGTGTTCACCGAGACACGCCAGCCCTGCCGCACCAGCTGGATCCAGATCTTCGGTGAGCCATAGGTGCCGCCGGAATCGGTGAACTCTTCGGTCACCGCCTCGGCCAGCTGCTGGCGGCGTACTTCCCGCCGGGTGGGCTTGCGGGTGCGGTGCTTGTAGAACCACGACTCGCTGACGCCCAACGCCCGGCACGAGACGCGGTGCGAAATGCCGTGCTCGGTCCTGAAGTCGCTGATCACCCCGACCACTTGGGCCGGGTCCGCCACGGCTACTTCACCCACAGGACCATGCAGCGTTTGAGCACATCACGCTCCATGCCCAGTTCCTTGTTGTCCCGCTTGAGCTGGGCATTCTCCCGCCTCAGCCGCTCCAACTCCTCGCTCCCGCCAGCCGGCCTCGTCCCGGCCTGCCGAGCCCGGGACACCCAGGTGGCCAGGGTCGTCTCGTTGATCCCCAGGTCATTCGCAACCTCGGCGATTGACTTCCCGGTCTCCGCCACGATCCGTACAGCCCCTCACGGAACTCCGGATCGAACTTCCGTCGCTTCTCCGCCATGACTCCCAACTTCCCCTGCAGCCATGGTCTTCACGCTACGAGGGGAGGGACA
>NZ_JBVJPM010000085.1:0-3760 GCF_055582645.1 Streptomyces sp. NPDC107517
AGGGACTGGACGCGGTGCAGGCGGTGGCCGCGGTCCTGGCGGGTTTCCGGGTGTCCGCGCACGAATGGAAAGATCTCCCCCTCCTGGCGGACCGGCTGGAACTGAGCATCGACCGCAACGTGGCACGCACAACGCCCGGCGACGCCGAGCTGTTCGTGACCGCACTGGTCCTCGAACTCGACCAGGACACCGTACGCATCATGGACCACGGCCACCCACCCCCGATCGCCGTCGGCCCCCACGGCGCCCGCATCCTGGCGACAGCCCCCGCACTCCCCCTCGGACTCAAAGAACTCTCTCCCGTCCCGGGGGTGACGACCATGCACAGGCTGCCGCCCGGCGAAGTCCTCGTCCTTTACACGGACGGCATCAGCGAGGCCCGCAACTCCGACGGCACCTTCTACCCCGTCCTGGAACGGCTCACCGAACACTTCCGCGGCACACAAAGGACGGATCCGGAGGCGGTCGTGGCGTTCCTGGAGACCGACACCAGGAGCTGGTCGGCCACCTCCGAGCGAGACGACCAGGCCGTACTCGCCATGGCCCTCGTCTGAAACGGCCAGGCCGCACACCGCACATCCTCTCGCGGCCGTCGCCGTCTTCTTCTGACCGCCACACCGGTTTCCTGTTCCGCCTGAGCACGGGCCTGGACTATGCGGCGGGGAACCGCCCGCCCGGCTTCCGCCTGAGCCACGCCGTCATGGCTGCCCTGTCCGAGGGGTTCGTAGCCACGGTGCCGGTCCTCGCGCACAGAGCGAGCATCGAGGCGAACTCGCAGTCAGCGCTCGCCGCGCCGGCGGACAGGACCGACCAGGGCGCCTGCGGGCACACGACGCAGAGACCATCGAGGCTGCAGCCTCTCGCGCTTCGCTGCATACGCCGAGGCTGTGACCGCCTGCATTCCCAAACTCCTGCCGGATGTGCTCTCCGCACTCCGGGACCCTCGATCCGGGCCCGTCTTCGACCGTGCCGTCCCCCTGGCCGAGGTGCCGGACGGTTTCGGGCGACGGACGACCGGTCGGCGCTGAAGGTGCGCATTACCTCCTGAGTGCGGGGGGCGGGGGGGAGCCGGCGGTGCGGGTGTGGTTCCTCCCGTGCCGCGCGGCGCCCCGGTGATGTCAGGCGGCGCGCTTCACATGGCGGACCAGCCACATCAGCAGGGCATCCAGGTCGGCGGCGCCAGAGAGGACCCGGTCGACTGCCTCGGGGGTGTGCAGCCACTCCTCGCAGCCGAGGTGCCGGGCGGCGATCAGCGAACGATGGCGCAGCAAGTTCGCACGGGAGTGGTCTGCCGGGTAGCCGCGCGGGGGGCGTTTCATCACGTCCCCGGAGATGTCGTAGCCCTTCTTCCGCACGTCCTCGACGATGGCGGACAGTTCGCGGCCGCTCCCCTCGGAGGCCACGGCTTTGCGGAACATGTCCACCTGGCCGGGATCGGGGTACCACCAGGCGCCCTGGATCCGCAGACCGTCCAGGGCGAACCGGAGACTGATCTCGATCTTGCGGCCGAGTCGGATCACCGCGCCCTGGTGCTGCCACCACCAGGAGTTGGTGCGGTAGTGCCAGACCGAGAAGTCCTCGTACCGGGGGTCGGTGTCCGCGACCTCGTTGAGCAGGGCGATCATCGGCTGCCGGACCAGGCGTTCGCGGTCCGCGCGGTAGCGCTCGCGGGTCGCATGGGTCGGTTCGCCCTTGACCCGCCGCCAGTAACTTCAAGCACCGACGGCGGGAGCACATCGCGGAGGCCTGCCAGCTCGCGGGCGTCCTGCGACTCTGCATCGAGAACGAGGTCCCGCTGACCCGAGGTCCCGCTGACCTTTCTCTGAACCCTCCCACCACGGATCCCACTTACCGGACAGCCCTTACGTAGTGCTGTCGAACCAGCGATGGACCGAGCTGAACCACCACATCGTCGGCGGATTCCTCGGGCAGCCTCGCCGTCGTGTCCACCTCTGCCGCGTACCGCATGCCATCGTGGATGTCCTTCGCCTGCCGCACCGCCCAACCTTTGGGACGCTCATCAGACCTGGACGTCTCGCGATCGACCAACACCGCGTCAGAGCATCGGACACCAACGATCCGAAGGTCGAACGGCTCAAAGACCCGAACGCATTGGTCGCGAAGCTGACAATCCCCATAGGGGAGCGAGCCGTCGACGATCACATTGAACCCGCACTCTGCCCAGACTGCGACCGAGCGATGAAACGCCAGCACTACCTCGGCGTGTGACCGTCCCGTCGACATCCATGCCGGGTGTCCGGATGGGATCGCAGGAAACACTCGATCTGCCTCGACCAAGACCGCTGGATCGGCGAGTCGACGTTGTAGTGCCCTGGCAAGGCTCGTCTTACCCGACGACGAAGCACCGGAAAGCAAGATCACCAGCGGAGACGAAGACTGCCCGCCCATCGACATCCAGACACTGTAGTAGTCGACAGAGCTCCCTTGGTGGGTCTGTACGGTGAGTGGTGTAACTCCCGTGTAGAGAGCGACAGTTGATGACTGACGTGACGAGTGACACCGAGACCGGCAAGGCCACCACGGAGCCTTCCGAGGCCGTCGACGAGGCCCTGTTGACTGAGCTGATGGAGCGGGCCCGGGCCGGCGGGGTAAGCCTGACCGGCGAGGGCGGGCTGCTCCAGCAGCTGACCAAGCGGGTGCTGGAGTCGGCACTGGAAGGCGAGCTCACCGCCCATCTGGGACATGAAGCGGGCGAGCGGGCGGAAGGCGGCCGGGAGAACTACCGCAACGGCCGCCGCGCGAAGACGGTGACGACGGAGGTCGGGCCGGTGGACATCGAGGTGCCCCGGGACCGAGCGGGCAGCTTCGAGCCGCAGTTGGTCAAGAAGCGGCAGAAGCGGCTTGGTGGGGTCGACGAAATGGTGCTCTCACTCTCGGCGAAGGGCCTCACCCACGGCGAGATCTCCGCGCACCTGGCCGAGGTCTACGGCACCGCGGTATCCAAGTCGACGATCTCCACAATCACCGACAGCGTGCTCGCCGGCATGGTCGAGTGGCAGAACCGTCCCCTGGACGCGGGGCGGTTTCGAGTGATGATTGCGAAATGACGTTATTGCAATGCTACGCCCCATTCTCGCATTGCCTCTTTAGGGGTGCGGTCGCCAAGGGCCATTCGGGGTCGGTCGTTCAGTTGCCGGGTTACGTTCCCCAGGTTGCGGATGTCGTGGACAGTGAGGTCGGAACCCTTGGGAAAGTATTGCCGCAGCAGGCCGTTGGTGTTCTCGTTGGTTCCGCGCTGCCAGGGTGAATGCGGGTCACAGAAGTAGATTCGGAAGCCCGTCAGCTGCTCTATCTCTTCGTGCAGTACGAGCTCGCGGCCCTGGTCCCAGGTAAGAGTCCTGCGCACCTTCACCGGAAGATCTGCGGTCTGTGCGGTAAGGGCGTCACGCATCGGGCCGGCCTTCCATCCATCAGGGAGATGGATCAGACGCACGAAGCGGGTGGCGCGGTCGACCATCGTCCCGATCGCTGAGCGCTGACCTCGTCCGATGATGAGGTCGCCCTCCCAATCTCCTGGCCTGGAGCGCTCGTTGACTATGGCAGGACGGTCGCGGATCAAGGTCATGTTCTTGATCTTGTTGGGCGACGGAACGCCCCGTCGCTGCCTCTTGCGTCGCGTTCGCCCGGTCCGCAGCCGGCCCTGACGGCGGCCCAGGAGTCCGGCGAAGAGTCCGCGATAGATCGTCTCGGCGCAGGCGTGCATCTGCGGCTCATCGGGGTACTGCCGCCGCAGATAGCG
>NZ_JBVJPM010000086.1:0-3539 GCF_055582645.1 Streptomyces sp. NPDC107517
CAAACGCGACCCCGAACGCGCCATGCGCCGCATGACCAAAGAAGCCAACAGCCTCGGACTGACCGTCCGCTTCGAACCCATCACGGCTGGCTGACTTGCATCGTCCACACTATTTTCGTGTCAGACCTTGAGCTGCTCGCATGTGATCAGGTGGGCGGGGCCTCCCCCTGAGTGGTGGACACGCTGATACTGGATCTGTTTGATCCGGAGGAAGCGAGAAGACCGCCGATGGCGATGAAGGACTACTCGGACGAGTTCAAGGCCGATGCCGTGGCCCTGTACGAGTCCACACCCGGGGCGACCTACAAGAGCATCGCCGCTGACCTGGGCGTCAACCGGGCCACGCTGCGTGAGTGGGTGCTGCGGGACCGCGAACGCCGTGGGGTCACCGCCGCGACTGCGAAGCCGGCCGTCCGGCCTCGGGAGGCCGTTCCGTCCGCTGATCCGGATGAGCGGGTGCGACAGCTGGAAGCCCGGGTGGCAGAACTCGAGGCAAGTGAGCGCAAGCTCGCCACCGAGCGGGACATCCTCCGCAAGGCGGCCAAGTATTTCGCCGGAGAGACGTGCGCCGTGAGGCGCTGATGGTCCGTATGGAGGTGAGAGACCTTCGTCAACTGCCCTGTCGTGGCGGGGTGGTGAAGCTGAGGGCAGCCTGATCCGGGTGATGCCGGGGAGGGTGGCAAGCGGCCCTGACAAAGCCGGGACGTACCAGGACTGCCAGATGGTGCGGGTCCGGCGAGTGAGGTGGAAAGGAGTACGCGAGGAACCGTCGTCATTACGTCCCTCAACGCGAGACCGGCTCGAACCTGGCGGATCAGGGCCGGGAGCGGTGCAGACCTGCCGCCGGAGGCGGTGGGGAAACTCCCTGGATGGTTTGTCTCTGCTGTCCGGGAGGCCATGAGGAAGGCCCACGGCGTACTCATGGCGATGCCGCAGGGATGCAGACGGGCTCCTCCTCCACCGAGCGGACCACAGCGAACACGGGAACCATTCGGTCTCAACTCCAAGGGGCGTACTGCCAGTTCGCCTCCGGGATAGGCGCATCGACCACCGAACGGGCCGGGTGGGGCGGAGCCGTCGTAGTACTCCGAGCCGGGGAGAGCCCGGCACATGGGGAAGGGCGGCAGCGGATTGCGAGAAGAGTTGGAGGCTGTAATGCCGAAAGACGCACCGCCGAACGGCGGCGCCCTGCTGGAGGTGACCCCGGTGGGGCCGCGTCAGCGGGTATCGGAGATGCAGGCCAAGCTTCACCGTTGGGCGGCGGCCGAACACGGCCGCCGGTTCGACGACTTGTTCAACTTCGTGCACGACCCGGCGACGCTGATGGTGGCGTTCGACCGGGTCGCGGGGAACCGGGGAGCGCGCTCTGCCGGCGTGGACGGCCTGACCGCCGCCGACGTCGAAATGCGGATCGGCGTCCCGGGGTTCTTGGACGACCTGCGGGCCCAGCTCAAATCGGGCACGTTCCGGCCGCTTCCGGTGCGGGAGAAGATGATTCCCAAGCCGGGCGGCTCGGGGAAGGTGAGGCGATTAGGCATTCCTGTGATCGCTGACCGGGTCGTCCAGGCCGCGCTGAAGCTGGTGCTGGAGCCGATTTTCGAGGCCGACTTCAAGCCGGTCTCCTACGGATTCCGGCCCCGGCGGCGGGCCCAGGACGCGATTGCTGAGATCCAGCACATGGGCACCCACGGCTACCGATGGGTGCTGGACGCGGACATCGCGGCGTGTTTCGACGAGATCGATCATGTCGCACTGATGAACCGGGTCCGGGCAAGGATCAAGGACAAGAAGGTCCTGGCACTGGTGAAGGCGTTCCTCAAGGCCGGGGTTCTCACGGAGCTCGGCGAGCTGGAGGACACGCTTGCCGGGACGCCACAGGGCGGGATCATTTCCCCGTTGATGGCGAACATTGCCCTGTCGACGCTCGATGAGCATCTGCATGGGCCGTGGGAAGCAGGGGGCGCGTTCTCGTCACCGAGACGACGCCAGACCCTGCGCGCCAAGGGGTCGGCGACCTGGCGTGTTGTCCGTTACGCGGACGATTTCGTCATTCTGGTCAACGGCTCCGAGGAACACGTCCATCAACTGCGCGACGAGGTCGCTCAGGTATTGCGGCCGATAGGGCTGCGGCTTTCCGAAGCCAAGACCCGGGTCGTTCACATGAGCGAGGGTCTCGACTTCCTGGGGTTCCACATCCAGTGGCGCCGCAAGCGAGGCACGAGCACATGGCACGTCTACACCTTCATCTCCGACCGGGCCATCCGGCAGGTGAAGGCGAAGATCCGTGCCCTGACCCGCAAGACGTCACCCATGGACCTGGAAGCCGTACTGGCCCAGCTGAACATGGCCAGGGGCGGATGGGCCTTCTACTTCCAACACGCCATCGCGAAACGCGTGTTCAGCAAACTGGACGCCTTCACCTGGTGGAGAGTGGCCAGACTGCTGCGCGAGAGGCACCGCTGGAGCTGGAAGGAACTCCGCCGACGGCACACCACCCCCACCGGGCGGTGGCTGCCGTTCACGGCGAACGGAGTCGAGCTGCGGAACATCCAGACGATCCCGGTGACCCGGTATCGCTACCGCGGCAACAAGATTCCCAACCCCTGGTTCCAAGAAGCCTGTTGACGGCAGCATCCGTGGAGAGCCCGGTACTCGGAAACGGGTACGCCGGGTTCGGCGAGCGGCACGGGGAAACGGACCGGTGGCAACACCAGCACCGCGCCCCGTGCCGACTCAACGAACTGGTGAGGAGCCGCTTCCAGTTCGTCGACGACCACCGGGACACCTACGAGGTGAAGCGGCTCTGCCAAGTCCTGGACGTGAACCGGTCCAGCTACTACAAGTGGCTCGCCGGCGCCGAGGCCCGCGCCACCCGGCAGCGCCAGGACCAGGTCCTGGCCCAGGAGATCCGCGAGGTTCACGGCGAATCCGGCGGCGCCTACGGCTCCCCGCGAGTGACCGCCGAGCTCCGCGAGAAAGGACGGCGGGTCAACGAAAAGCGCATCGCCCGGATCATGCGGACGTTCTCCATCACCGGTATCCGCCTGCGCAGACGCGTGCGCACTACCGTCCCGGACCCGGCAGCCTCACCGGTCCCGGACCTGTTCCAGCGGGACTTCACAGCCACCGAGCCGGGACGGAAGTACATGGGCGACATCACGTATCTCCCGCTCGCAGGCGGGGAGTTCCTCTATCTTGCGACCGTGCTGGACTGTTTCAGCCGCAAGGTCGTCGGCTGGTCCATCGCCGACCACTTGCGCACCGGCCTGGTCGCCGACGCACTGCGGATGGCCGCCTCGACCCGCGGCGGCATGGCCGGCGCTGTGTTCCACTCCGACCACGGGGCCCAGGGCGGATTCAACCGGTCGTTGCAACACCTCGTCCTCGGAGGTGTTGATGGGCAGGCCAGCAGGGTGGATGGCGGCGTTGACCGGGCGTTCGCCAATGAAGTCGCCAGGTGCGCCGGCGCTACGGCGGGAAGTGGAACGTCAGTTCTGGCGGGAGATCGCGAACGGACTGCTCCCGGAGGAGGCGGCAGC
>NZ_JBVJPM010000087.1:0-3327 GCF_055582645.1 Streptomyces sp. NPDC107517
TGCAGACCACCCAACTACCGCGGCCATCACTCTCGTTGGCGCCACCAAACCCAAACGGGTCAAACGCCCACCAAAGCACTAAGTTACCGGTATTGAGGCTAACGCAGGCGGCGCGGGAACAGGCCGACGAACCGGAAGTTCTCACCGCGCTGCACACCATTGAGTCCGGCGGGTTCACCGACGCCCAGTGCGTCGACGAGTGGCAGCTACCCCGGCCAGCTCGGCGCTTGGATCCAGAGGCACGCGTCGGCCGCCTCGGGATCAACGACCCACAGAGCCAGGAGGGAGCCCGCGCGACCATGATCGGCTCGCCTCTTGATCCGGGCACGCGTGATATCGCCCCCGACGACGCGGCGCTGGTCCTCACTCCCAATGGCCGACTGGCACTGACCGGAACCCATGACGGCAGCGTGCAGCTGTGGGACATCCACAGCGGGCGGTGCCTGAGGACCCTCGAGGGGCACCGGCAGCTGGTGGCTGCCGTTGACCTGACCCCCGACGGACGCTTCGCCCTGTCCGCTGACCAGGCAGGCGTGTTCCGCTTCTGGGATCTCACAGACAAGCATTCGCCATGCCGACATACCGTCATCGCCCGCGAACGACGTCGCGAACTCGTCGAAGAGCCACCGAAAGGACACTGGACCGGCGCGCAACTGGTCCGCGTTGCACTGAGCCCGGACGGCCGCGCCGCCTTCTGGGCCGATCCCGAGGGCACACTCAGTATTCTCAACACCGAGAGCGGAGAGCTGAGGGCGACTCACGAACGGCACGCAGCAGGTGCGCGTGCAGTCCGGTTGAGCTCCGAGAATCGCTGGGCGATGTCCAGCGGATGGGAGCGCGACGACGGATACAGCAATCGCAACCGGGAGGACAGCGTCCGGCTGTGGGACCTGCACAGCAGACGCTGCCAGTACGTCCTGACCGGGCACACCTCTTGGGTGACCGCCATGTGCTTCAGTGCCGACGAACGCTTCGCTGCCACAGGCAGCCACGACAGGACCATCAGGATCTGGGATCTGGCGGATGGTCGCTGCGTTCGGGTCCTGACGGGCCACACGGCCGACACCCTGGCGCTGAGCGCCAACGCTCAGTACCTCCTCTCTGGGGACACGTTCGACGGCACGGTCCGGTTCTGGGATGTGAGGAACGGTCGCTGCTTGAGGACCTTCTCCGGACACCAGGGCGGTACCGCTGCGGTGTTGTTGGATCCCAACGCCGCGTTCGGGCTGTCAGTCGGGCAGGACCGGGTCGTGCGGCGGTGGCGGCTTCCCTCCGCCTACTCCGCTGCACCGCGGCTGAGTAGACCGCGCCAGCACACCGAGCTCAGCCGACTGAGCGAGGAGGCGGACCGGTTGCTTACCCAAGCGCAACAGGAAACCCGGGAGGGCTGTTTCCTAGACGCGCTCGACCTGCTCACCCGAGCCCGATCGATCCCTGGCTACGAACGCAAACCGCAGTCGATGTCGGCCTGGTGGGCGTTAGGCCGCCGCAGCGTACGGACAGGCCTGCGGACCGCCTGGTCGCCAGGGATCTTCTCGGGGCATTTCCGCGACGTGAATGCGGTCGACTTGTCCCGCGATGGCAAAATCGCCGTATCCGGTGGAAACGACGGCACGGTTCGCGTTTGGGCACTCGACAGCGGAATCTGCACTCGGGTGCTCGAAGGACATTCGGATTGGGTGGTGTCAGTCTGTTTGGGCCCCGATGGGAAGCGCGCTCTGTCCGCTAGCCGGGACGGCACCGTGCGTCTATGGTCCCTGGAAACTGGCACATGTCTACGCGTCCTCAAGGCAGGTGGTGGCACGGTACGGTTCGGCGCTGCTGGACAGCAGGCAGTGGTCGGGACGGGGGGCAAGATCCAGATCTGGGATCTGGAGACCGGACACGAAGTGGCAGCCATACGCGACAGCTGCCGCAATGAAATTTCGATGGCAGCTGACGGCCGCCTCGCCGCAGTCGCAATGGGGCACGGGGCACGCCTGTACGACCTGAAACACGGCGAGTCACTCTGGTTACAAAGTCAGTTCCTGCACTCGCTGGAAACGGTCAGTATCAGCGCCGATGGGTGCTCGGTGCTCTCCGGCGAGAGCGAGAGTCTCCGACTGTGGGATACCAATTCCGGTGAAGTGGTTCGAGAGTTCAGCAGGTCCGACTCCTGGGATCCGAATGCGCATCAGTTCGTCCGGATAACTGCAGACGGCCGCTTCGCCGTTTCGGCGGGTTACCGCTCATTCGCCAGCGTGTGGAACGTTGCCGAAGGCCAACGTCTGTACGTTCTTGATGGCTACGAGCAAGGCGTGACCTGTCTCGCAATTACGCCTGACGGCCGTTTCGTATTGACCGGAAGCAAAGCTGGAACGTTGAGACTATGGGAACTCGACTGGGAGTTGCACGCCCGCGAGGCCGCCGACTGGGACGACGGCGCGATGCCCTACCTGGAAGCGTTCCTTCGCCGGTTCGGCATGAACTGGACCGTCGGCGACTTCGACTTCCTTCTGGAACTGCTCCAAGACTGTGGCTACGGCTGGCTGAAGCCTGAGGGCGTACGCGCACGGCTCGACAGTATGAGTGACGCTTGGGACGCCGACGCCCCACTGTTCCGCGAGCAGGCAGAGGCGTTGGAGCAGGCCGCCGCCACTGGAAACACCGACGCCCTGATGAAGCTGGCGCAGGTACGCGAGCAGGCGGGAGACACCGGGCGGGCAGAACTGCTGTATCGGCAGATAGCCGACACCGGGAACCTCGGGGTCCTGAGGATACTGGCGCGGCTGCGTGAGCAGGCAGGAGACATCGAAGGAGCGAAACGGCTGTACCGGCAGGCCGCAGAGGCCGGATATTCCTTGGCGTGGCCGGAGCTGGCGCAGCTGGTCGAGCAGTGCGGGGACGCCGAAGAAGTGGAACGGCTGTACCGGCAGGCCGCAGACGCCGGAAACAGCTTGACCCTAAGGATTCTGGCGCGGGAGCGAGAGCAGGCTGGCGACGCCGAAAGAGCGGAACGACTCGCTGTGCAAGCCGCTGACGCCGGAAACATAGGAGCCGTGAAGGAGATAGCACGGCTGCGTGAGGAGCGCGGGGACACCGAAGGAGCACAACGACTGCACCGGCAAGCCGTCGACGCCGGACAGACCTGGGCCCTGCCGGAGCTGGCGCGGCTGTGCGAGAAGGCCGGGGACACCGAAGAAGCAGAGCGGCTGTACCGGCAGGCCATCGACACCGGACATGAACACCCCTGGCTAGTACTCCAGCAGGATTTCGCTGTCTGACCTGGTCTTTTCGCCGGGTGGCGGGAGTGTAGCGGGACTTCGATCGTGCGGGGGCGGTCTCACG
>NZ_JBVJPM010000088.1:0-3277 GCF_055582645.1 Streptomyces sp. NPDC107517
GTCGTAGCCCTCCTCGATTTTGATTACTCCGTGTTATCACGGTGTGGGGAGGGGGTGGGCGGGGAGATGGGTGGCCTCGTCCGATATCTCTGTCGTGGCCTGCAAAGTTGCACAGGATCGACCCAGGATCGTCATGAGTGTGGATGCACTGTCCGGCGATGCGTCTTCACGTAAGGTGACGGCGCGGTTCGGTGGGGTGGCGGGGTCGGTGTGCGTGGCGAACTCGGTGAGGGCCCCGCGCAGCCCGAACTCGTGAACAAGAGGAGGCTGTCCCCAGGGTGCAGGGGTCAGCCCTGTTCCGATGTCCGGGGAGACGAGCCGCGGTTGCGTGGAAGCCGTCCTGCTGCCCCGCTGTCCGCAGGACCTTTGTGAGGGTGGCTCGTCCGGCAGGTTGTCCGAAGTCGGGCGGGGCGGTTGCGCAGTTCACGTCGAGGGTGGATACGGCGCCAGGTGCTGTGCTCCTGCGAGGCGGCCACTCTGCCATTCGTCCAGGGACGGGGCCTGGTAAAAGAGCACTCGGTCCCGGTGGGCCGTGCTGACGCAACCTGACCCGAAATCACCGACCGCCGCTTGCCCGTACGGGCCTGCAACCGCTCTGAACGTTCCCCTCTTTCGTCTCCTGTCAGGCTGGTCAAAGAGTCACTTCGTCAGCCTCCGCGTCCGCTTCACTTCCCGGTCGACGGCCCAGGCGTCGGCGACCGGGCCGAGGTGGGCGAGCTTGTCCGGGTTGATGACCGAGCGGATGGTCTGGATCTGCCCCTTGAGCATGTCGAGCGCCAGGATGTGCAGGACGTTGCCGTCGCGGTCGCGGAACAGCGCGCCCGGCTGGCCGTTGATCTCGCGCGCTTCGCATGTGATGCCGGTCCGTGCCATCAGCGGGTGGACGGTGGCGAGCAGCCGGGCCACGTTCTCGGCGCCGGCGACGGCTCTGGCCAGTTGCGGGGCCTTGCCACCGCCGTCGCCGACGAGCTGGACGTCGGCGGACAGCAGGCTCTGCAGTCCCTCCACGTCGCCCTCCGACAGCGCGTCGAAGAACCGTCTCGCCAGCTCCTGCCGCTCCTGGTGATCCGCTTCGAACCGGGGCCGTCCCTCGTCCATGTGGCGGCGTGCCCGTACGAGCAGCTGCCTGCACGCCGCCTCCGAGCGTCCGACCGCCGTGGCGATGTCGTCGAAGCCGAAGGCGAAGACCTCCCGCAGCACGAACACCGACCGCTCCAGCGGGCTGAGTCGCTCCAGGAGCAACAGGGCCGCCATCGACACCGAGTCGGCGAGTTCCGCCGCGCGGGCCGGGTCCTCGTACGGATCATTCAGCAGCGGCTCGGGCAGCCACGGCCCGACGTACGACTCCCGCCGAACTCGGGCGGAGCGCAGGACGTCGATCGCGATCCGGGTCACCGTGGTCGACAGGAACGCCTTGGCCGACACCGGCCGGGTGGGCGAGGCGTCGTAACGAAGCCAGCTCTCCTGGACCGCGTCCTCCGCCTCGCTCACGCTGCCCAGGATCCGGTACGCGATCGAGAACAGCAGCGGCCGCAGCTCCTCGAAGTTTTCAGTCTTGCCCACGCCGAGTCCCCCTTGCGTTCGAGCGCCCGGCCGGACCCGCGCCGGCGAGGCCTCTTGAGAAGATCCTCCGATGTGTGATCGGAGCGGCCGCCGCTCGCTCCCTCGAAACGTCCGGCCCATCTCGATCATGGCACCCGTTCCCCTGGGCAGTGGCAGTTCGGCTGATCTCGATGGCTTCGTCCGCGATCCGGGTCGCCTGCCCCGCGGCGCGAGCGCGGCGCGTTCGGCCTCGGCGAAGACCGTCGCTGCCCGCCAGGCCGCGACCAGGCTCTGTAGCACCGAGCTCCTGCCGGACGCGGTGGCTTCCTTGGCGTGCAGGTCGAGGCAGGCCGCGCAGCAGTTGATCTGACGCACAGCAGCGCCACCCACTCCTGCGTCGCGGTGGGCAACGGCGACTCTTTCAGCTTTCGCCCGGCCCACATGCCGTACTTGAGGGTCTTGTCGGCGCTCGGGTCGGCGAATTGGTTCGATCTCGCCTCCCTCGTGTGCTCCTCCTCCTTCGACGAGGCCTTCCCCGCCAGAGACGGGATGGGCCTCACGCCCATGGCAGGGCGAGTTGTGACTCATGTCTCCTCGCTGACCGGCTCCGGGATGTCACAGGCGGGGTCGCTGCCTCGTCTCGGGTTCGGAAGTTCTCGATCAGGGAGTTGATGATGAACATCGCGTTGTGGATTACCGCCGGAGTGCTCGCCACTGTCTGCCTCGTGGGCAGCTCCAAGATGTTCGTGCCGCAGGTGAAGGTTGCCGCGGTGGGCTCCTCCGCGCAGTGGGTCCTGGCGTTCAGCCCTCGCACCCTCAAGGCCATCGGCGCCGTCGAACTGCTGGCCGCCCTCGGACTGATCCTGCCCGCTGTGCTCGACATCGCGCCGGTACAGGTGCCGCTGACCGCCACCGGACTCGTGCTGCTGTTCACCTGCGCGGTCATCATGCGCCTGCGCCGCGGCGAGAGGGCCGCGATCGCCGGCGACCTGATCTACCTCGTTCTGGCCGCCTTCGTCGCCTGGGGCCGCTTCGGCGTCACGCCCTTCACCGGCTGAGCGCAGGCGCCCACGCGCCAACGCGGCGCGGGCGCAGCCGGGTTCCCGCGCGAGAAAGCTCGTCCATTCGTTCCGTCTTCAGAGAAAGATCACTGGCATGGAGATCCTTCGGTACGTGTTCCTCGTCTTCCACCTCTTCGGGTTCGCCGCGCTCCTGGGCGGCATCTTCTACCAGCTGCGGGCCATGGACCCGGTGACTGGCAGTTACATGGTGACCAGCACGGTCGTTCAGCTGGTCACAGGTGCCGGACTCATCTGGACCCGCATATCCCAGGACCTGCCGGTGCCTCACGCGAAGATGGGAGTGAAGCTGGCTCTGGACCTCCTGGTGGCGGTCACAGCGCTGGTAGGCATGCGCAACAAGAAGCCATGGGCCTTCTATGCCGTGGGGACGTTCACGGCGGCCGCAGCCGTCGTGGCCGTCGTGTGGAAGTAGTTGCCAGTGAGGCGTGCGCGACCGCTCGGCTCATCGCGGTGACCGGGTGAGCTGAGCTGACCACGGTGTGGCCTGCGGCTCGACTGGAGGAAGGCGTCGCGCGCCCGGTCAAGCGGCGTCGATGCGGTCGAGCAGCGCCCGGGCCTCTAGGGCGTGTTTCAGATGTGCTGGTCACAGCCACTCGTTGATGGCCGCGATGGTCAGGGTCGCTTCGTAGCGAACGGCGAGTTTGTCGTATCTC
>NZ_JBVJPM010000089.1:0-3239 GCF_055582645.1 Streptomyces sp. NPDC107517
ACGATGAGTTTGGCGAGGAGGGAGTCCCAGGCGGGGCCGATGACGCTGCCGGTCTCGACGCCGGCGTCGAGGCGGACGCCGGGGCCGGTGGGCGGGGCGAAGCGGGTGACGGTGCCGGGGGCCGGGAGGAAGCCGCGGCCGGGGTCTTCGCCGTTGATGCGGAATTCGAAGGAGTGGCCGCGCAGGGTGGGGTCGTCGTAGCCGAGTTCCTCGCCGTCGGCGATGCGGAACATCTCGCGGACGAGGTCGATGCCGGCGACCTCTTCGGTGACGGGGTGTTCGACCTGGAGGCGGGTGTTGACCTCGAGGAAGGAGATGGTGCCGTCGAGGCCGACGAGGAATTCGACGGTGCCGGCGCCGACGTAGCCGGCTTCCTTGAGGATGGCTTTGGAGGCGGTGTAGAGCTGTTCGTTCTGTGCGGGGGTGAGGAAGGGGGCGGGGGCTTCCTCGACGAGTTTTTGGTGGCGGCGCTGCAGTGAGCAGTCGCGGGTGGAGACGACGACGACGTTGCCGTGGGTGTCGGCCAGGCACTGGGTCTCGACGTGGCGGGGCTTGTCGAGGTAGCGCTCGACGAAGCATTCGCCGCGGCCGAAGGCGGCGACGGCTTCGCGTACGGCGGAGTCGTAGAGCTCGGGGACCTCTTCGAGGGTGCGGGCGACCTTGAGGCCGCGGCCGCCGCCGCCGAAGGCGGCCTTGATGGCGATGGGCAGGCCGTGTTCCTTGGCGAACGCGACGACCTCGTCGGAGCCGGATACGGGGTCCGGGGTGCCGGCGACCAGGGGGGCGCCGGCGCGCTGGGCGATGTGCCGGGCGGCGACCTTGTCGCCGAGGTCGCGGATGGCCTGCGGGGGCGGGCCGATCCAGATCAGTCCGGCGTCCAGGACGGCCTGGGCGAAGTCGGCGTTCTCCGACAGGAATCCGTAGCCGGGGTGGATGGCGTCCGCGCCGGAGTCCTTGGCGGCCTGCAGCACCTTCGCCATGTCGAGATAGCTGGTGGCCGGGGTGTCACCGCCCAACGCGAACGCCTCGTCCGCCGCCCGGACATGCGAAGCGTCCCGGTCCGGTTCCGCGTAAACGGCAACGCTCGCGATACCGGCATCCCGGCACGCCCGGGCCACGCGGACAGCGATTTCGCCACGGTTGGCGATGAGCACCTTGCGCACGATGGCTCCCTCCTTGAAACAAGCCGAGTTTAGGGACTGCCGACACGGGCTTTCGACCCGTCCCCATGAGTGAGCTTGCCCACACGGAGTGCTATTCGAGGCGCGCTCAAGTGGTGAAACCCCTTGTTGCGCCCGGGTACGCAGCCTTCCCTCTTGGAACCCTAGCCCGCCAGAGTGGGCTAGGTCTCTGTGAGACGGCGCTGCGGCACTCCGGGATTCTTTGTGGAGTCCCTACGAATGGCCCAATGATTCTTTGCCTTGGGCAGACCCCTTGTCCCGCGGTTTACCCGTTAGTAGCGTTCGCGTTGTCTCGGACGTACTAGGGGTAACAGCAGTCGAAAGTGGGTGGGGTTCCGGTGGCACGCAGACCGGTGGCATGGGTGGCCGCGATCGTGCTCTTCGCGGAGGCGATCGGCATCGCCCTGCTCAACTGGTTCCTGGGGCTGGTCGTCGACCGCCAGGACATGTCCCTGGCGGGGCTCGACCCCCGCGCGATGTCCGTCTCCGCCTGGATAGCCGGCGCGCTCTTCGGCCTCTATCTCGCACTGTGCGCGGTCGTCCTCGTACGCATCGCCGTGCGCGACCGCGGGCCGGCCGGCTTCGGCCGCATCCTGCTGATCAGCGCGGCTGTCGTGCACGGGCTGCTCGGCGCGTTCAGCATCGGCCTGGTCGGCTGGCTCGCGTTCGTCTTCATGATGGTCGTGCTCGGGCTCATCGTGCTCACGCTGGTCGCCTACGACCGCAAGGAGCAGGGCGCGGGCGAGGGCGCGGGTGCGGGTGACGCCCCTGCGGGTCCGGCCGAAGGCGGCGGGGCGCCTCAGCCCGTCTGAACCGCGCGGGCGTGGGCGGTCAGTCCGCCCACAAGTCCGTGATGTTCACACCCAGTTGGGTCAGCAGGCGGCGCAGCAGCGGCATCGACAGGCCGATCACGTTCCCGTGGTCGCCGTCGATGCCGTCGATGAACGGGGCCGAGCGGCCGTCCAGCGTGAACGCGCCCGCCACGTGCAGCGGCTCGCCCGAGGCCACGTACGCGGCGATCTCCGCGTCGCTCGGCTCGCCGAACCGAACCACCGTCGAGGCCGTCGCCGACACGTAGCGGCCCGTCGCCGTGTCGTACACGCAGTGGCCCGTCTGCAGGGTGCCCGCGCGGCCCCGCATCGACTTCCAGCGCGCCGTGGCCTCCTCGGCGTCCGCGGGCTTGCCGAGCGCGTGGCCGTCGATGTCCAGGACCGAGTCGCAGCCGATCACCAGTGCGCCGTGCACCTCCGGCTTCGCCGCGACCACGGACGCCTTCGCCTCCGCGAGCGCCAGGGCCAGCTCGGCCGGGGTGGGGGCGGACACGGCGTCCTCGTCGACCCCGCTGACCAGCACCTCGGGGGCCAGGCCCGCCTGGCGCAACAGGGCCAGCCTGGCCGGGGACTGGGAGGCGAGAACGAGACGGCGGCGGGTGCTCACGTGGGGATCACTCATGCGGTCAGGGTTCCACATGCGGGCCGGTGGGCGTGGCCGGTCCGGGGCGACTAAACGATTCCCAGGACCAGCATCGCGATCACCATCGCCACCGCGAGCACGAAGCCCGCTCGGCGGAGCATCGCCTGGGTTTCGCGCAGCTCCTCGGGGGGCTCGTTCTCGGGGTCCGACCACAGCATGGATTCGATAGTGCTGCTCCGCTGCCCGGTGCGCCTGAGTACGCGTACTCAGGCGCACCCCATCTACGGGACTAGACAGGCCAGTACGTGCGCGCCCAGCTCGTGGGGCCCGGGGACGGGCGGCGCGCAAGCGCCAGCCTTGCCGGGTCCGCCCATGCGTCGCGGGTGCCTGTGGCGCCGGGCGGGGCGGTGGTTGCTGCCGCGGCGCGGGCCTGGACCACCGCCAGTGCGGCGGCCAGCTCCTCGGGGGTGGGGTTGCCCCTGACGACCTTGATCATCATTGGTCGGGTCCTTTCGGGCGGCTCGTGTGGGCGGCTCGGTCCTGGGGCTAGAGCGGGATGTTGCCGTGCTTCTTGGGCGGGAGGGTTTCGCGCTTGGTGCGGAGCTGGCGCAGGCCGCGGACGATGTGGGCGCGGGTGTCCGAGGG
>NZ_JBVJPM010000090.1:0-3191 GCF_055582645.1 Streptomyces sp. NPDC107517
GAACTGGAAGCTCTCGCCGAGGAGTTGGGCAAGCAACTCCAGGAGGCAGGCCGAGCGGCACGAACTGGCGATCGCGGAGCGGAGTGTTGAACCGCTTGGCCGAGCAGGCCCGGGCCGATGCCGGGCTGTCGCTCCGGCATCGGCGAAGGTGGCCGGGCGGGCAGTCCTGCTCATCCCGCACCGCGGCGACGCGGCAGACGAGGGCGGGCTGCCCAGCGACTACCGCAAGTTCCTGGCGATCGTGCGGGAGGCGGGC
Organism: Streptomyces sp. NPDC107517; assembly: GCF_055582645.1. NCBI lineage: Bacteria > Bacillati > Actinomycetota > Actinomycetes > Kitasatosporales > Streptomycetaceae > Streptomyces > Streptomyces sp. NPDC107517. The sequence goes on from NZ_JBVJPM010000090.1 coordinate 257, forward strand.
GGCCCGGTGCAGGTCAGGGCGGTCGGCGAGCGGCTGGGGCTGGACGCCTCGGTACACGGCAAGCTGGAATCTTTGCGGGCGAAGATGACCAAGCTCGCCGCCCGGGGCTGGCCGCACAAGCGGGGCGACGGACGGTTCACGGCACGTCCGTAGGCGTGCGGGGCGGGCCCGTAACTGACGGGCCCCCGACGGCAATGGGGATCGCCCTCCTGCTAGAGCACTAACGGCCGCTGAAGAAGTCGGTGAGGGCGGCGGCGACGGCCTCGGGCTGCTCCTCGGGGATGTAGTGACCGGCGTCGGGCACGATGACGCCGGTCACGTTCTCGGCCCATGGGCTGATGGAGGCCGCCATATCCGGGATCGAGCCGTGGCTGCTGGAGATTCCGAGGACGGGCGCGGTCAGTCGCCGTTGCTCGAGTGCCGCGTGGTTCTTGCGCGCGGACTCGGCGGCGTCGCGGTAGTAGGCGAGGCCGGCGCGCAGGCCGCCATCGACGGCGAGGGCCGCGCCGTAGTGGTCGAGCTCTGCTTCCTCGAACGCGTCGGGCGCGAGGGACTTGGTCTTCAGGAACCAGCTGATGTAGTCCCGCTCGCGGCCGGCTATCAGCGTCTCGGGAAGATCGGGCACCACGTGGAACGCGAAGTGCCAGGTCTTGAACGCCAGAGTCGGGTCGAGAGGGATCGCTTCCGGCATGGTGATACCAGGAATTCCGGCGTCGAGCAGCGCGACCCCGTGCAGTCGGCTCTCGTAGTTCAGGGCGAGGGAGAAGGCGACCCAGGCGCCGATGTCGTGCCCGGCGAGCCAGTAGTCCCGCACGCCGAGAGCGTTCACAGCGGCCTGGATGTGCGCGGCGACCGTGTGCGTGTCGTAGCTGAGCTCCGGATGCTCGGAATTGCCTTGGCCCGGCCGGTCGATCGCTATGACCCGGAACCGATCGGCGAGAGCAGGCATGACCTTTCGCCAGGCCCACCACGTCTGCGGGAACCCGGTGAGCAGGACGACGGCCGGTCCGTCCGGCCGACCGCCTTCGACGGCGTGCAGGCGGACGCCGTCGGCGTCGACCCAGCGGTGCGTGAATCCGGCCAGGTCATGCAGAGGCAGGGCGGGGACGGGGTTGGTCATCGGAATCCTCCATCGAGGCGGGTGGACCGTGATTCGACGCTAGCACGTCTTGAACTGATCAGTCCAAGATGGGAGGATGGGCTGCATGGCAGGCAAGAAGCAGTTCGACATGGACACGGTGCTCGACGCCGCGATGATCCAGTTCTGGCGCTCCGGCTACGCCGACACCTCGCTCGACGACCTGTCCCGGGCGACCGGCCTGAACCGCAGCTCGATCTACTCCTCGCTCGGCGACAAGGACGCGCTCTTCCTTCGCTGCCTGGATCGCTACGCCACGCGCTACGGCGACAAGTTCGACGCCGCCCTCTCGTGCGCGGCCGAGGACCCCGTCGCCGCCGTCCGTGCATACTTCGATGTCACCCTGGGGCGCATCGCCGACCCCGCCGTGCCCGACGGATGCCTGATGGCCCAGTCGGTCATGGCGAGTCCGGCGCTGAGCCAGAGCGTCGCAGAGCATGTCAAAGAGTTGTTCGGCCTACAGCGCCCGCGCCTGCGCACCGCGCTGAAGGCCGGCGGAATGTCCGACGAGAACGCCGAGGACTTCGCCGCACACGTAGCGGCCGTCAACCAGTCTCTCGCGGTGATGGGCAGGGCCGGGTCGAGCCCGGAGCAACTCCGGGCGATCGTCGGTGTGACCGTCGACGCGCTCGCGCGGGCGCTGCGCCGATGATCAAGGTTCTCAAAGCCTTTGATCAGAACAGAGGTCGCGTTCGCGTGCCATCCCCCTGATCGCTGTCCTGCAGCCCCACTGCCATGGCATCGACTCCGCCTGCCCGGATCCGGAACCGCAGCAGTTCACCTCCCTGGCGGAGACGTTGAGCCGGATACCCGATCCCCGCCGGGTCCGCGGCCGTCGCTACCACCTGGGCTCCCTGCTCGCGTTGTGCCTGGTCGCCGTGCTCGGCGGAGCCAGGTCCCTGGCCACGATCGCCCGCTTCGCCGCCGATACCGACTCCAGCCTGCGTGAACAGTTCGGGCTCGCCTCCAGCACACCGAACGCCTCCACACTGGGACGACTCCTCGCTCGTCTGGACGGCGACGCCTTGGACGACGCCGTGGGCGCCTGGCTCGCCCGGTACGCCGCCGACCCGGTGGACGAACCCGGCGAGACACTGATCGGCCTGGCCGTCGACGGCAAGACTGTGCGTGGATCCCGCACCGACGGCATGGCCGTCCACCCGCTCGCCGCCGCGCTGCACGGCTGCCAGACCGTGATCGCCCAGCGTCAAGTCGCCGCGAAGAGCAACAAGATCCCCGCCTTCGCCCCGCTGCTGGACCGGCTCGACCTGCGCGGCGTCGTCGTCACCGCCGATGCGATGCACACCCAGCACACCCACGCCGAGCACGTCATCACCGCCGACGGCCACTACCTCCTGGTCATCAAGGGAAACCAGAAGAAGCTGCGCAAGCAGTTGCGGCGCCTGCCCTGGCGGGAGATCCCGCTGCAGGCCCGCACCGCCAGGGCCGGGCACGGCCGCCGCGAGGTCCGCCGCCTGAAGGTCTGCACCGTCCAGCCCGGCCTGCTCTTCCCGCACGCCGTCCAGGCCATGGAGATCAAGCGCCGCCGCACCCACAGCAGGACCGGCAAGGTCCAGACGAAATCCGTCTACGCGGTCACCAGCCTGTCGCCCGAGCAGGCCCGCCCGGCGCAACTCGCCCAACTCGTGCAGAACCCCTGGTCGGTTGAGGCCCTGCACCACGTCAGAGACGCCACCTATAGCGAGGACGCCTCGCGAGTGCGCACCGGCACCGCACCCCGCGCCATGGCCACGCTGCGGAACCTGGCTATCGGACTCATGCGCCAAGCAGGCTGGA
>NZ_JBVJPM010000091.1:0-2760 GCF_055582645.1 Streptomyces sp. NPDC107517
CCTCACGGAACTCCGGATCGAACTTCCGTCGCTTCTCCGCCATGACTCCCAACTTCCCCTGCAGCCATGGTCTTCACGCTACGAGGGGAGGGACAAGTCCGCACAACAGGTGTGGTGCGATCGCTGAATCAGGTGAGATCTGCCTCGGGCTGCTGTGGCCAGGAACACGTGGCGGCCTCTACATTTCGTGTATGCCTTCTAGCTTCCAGGGGTCGGCGATGCGCCCGCAGATGTCCCGCCCATAGCGCTCCAGGCGATCCGCTTCTTCGCGGCGGCCAAGCTGCCGCAGCGTGTCGATCTCGTACAGGCGGGCATTCTCGCCAGCCGAGGTCGCTCGCTCATACCAGGTCAATGCCTCCTGCCGACGACCCGCCTCGGACAGTGCGTTTCCGGCTGTCGTGAGCGCTCCGGGTGCTCCGGCGGCGGCCGCGCGCTCATACCAGGCCAATGCGTCGGTCAGGCGGCCCGCCTCCTCTAGCTTGGCGGCAGCCCACTCGAATGCATCCCGGGCACCGGCCTCGGCAGCCCGTTCGAACCAGACCAAAGCGTCGTCCACACGATCCATCCGCCACAGAAGGCCAGCCTTCGTGGTGAGCGCTTCGGTGACGCCGGCCTCGGCCGCGCGCTCGCACCAAGTCAAAGCCTCGTCCAACCGGTCGCGGTGCGCGAGGTCCTCGGCCGCGCGCAAGAGGGCCTGAGTGTCGCCGGCCTCGGCGGCGCACTCGTACCAGCCCAGGGCCTCATTCAGGCGGCCCGCATCCACAAGTTGATCGGCCACACGCCAGAAGGCGAATGTGTGTCCGGCGGTGGCCGCGCGCTCGGCCCACTCCATCGCTTCGTCCAGGCGGTCCGCGTCGGCCAGCTGGAAGGCACCGAGTTGGAGGGCATATGTGCTTCCAGCGGCTGCCTTGCGCTCGCACCAGGAGAGCATCTCATCCAGCCCGCCGAGGACGTCTGCCAGCATTTCGTGAAGCTGGAACACGGCTTCAATGTCTCCGTTGTCGGCTGCACGCTCATACCAGATGACCGCCTCGTCCTTGCCGCCCGCACTCGCGAAGGCGTCGGCCACGCACCGGAGATTTGCGGTGTCCCCGTTGTCGGCCGCACGCGCGCACCAGTGTGAAGCCTCGTCCCAACGACATGAGTCCGCCAGCTGCATGGCCGCCCAGCCCAGCATCTCCATGTCGCCAGCGGCGGCCGCGCGTTCGCACCAGTCCAATGCCTCTTTTCGGCGGTTGGCCTTCCACAGCGCACTAGCTGCATACAAGGCTGCGTCAGTGGCACCGGCGGCCTCCGCGCGCTCATACAAGCGAAAAGCCTCGTCTAGGCGGTCCACTACGCGAGGGAATGACAAGGATTTCGGTGACGGAAACTGTCGACGACTGTGGGTGCCGGCCAGAAGGTTGGCTGCTTCGATGAAGGCATGGACGTCTCCGGCGGCAGCCGCACGCTCATACCAAACCAGCGCGTCGTCCAGGCATCCGGTGTTCGCCAAACGCACAGCAATCCACTCGATGGCTCCCGTGTCACCGGCATCGACCGCACGCTTGTAGCAGTCGATTGCCTCGTCGACACGGCCGGCTCTCGATAGAGCACCGCCCTTCGCGGTAAGCGCTTCGGCGTTTCCGGCGGCCGCCTCACGTTCGCACCAGTCCATGGCCTCCTCGCGACGCCCGGCTCGCTCAAGGATGAGAACGGCCTCGCGGTATTCACCTCCCTTCGCCCATAGGGAACAGGCAGTCTGCATGAGCCCACGTTTCAGTGCTTCTCGGGCAAGATTTCGGGCAGCCTCTCCTTCGCAGTGGTCCACAGCCGCCTGCCAGAACCGAGAGGGGGCACACTCAAGGCGACGCACGGCCCGGCCGTGATCTTCGAGGAAATCGGCCAACTGGACATGCCCATGAGCCGACGGTTCGGTAGAGCCCCGTGAGCGTCTGGGCTCATGGAGGGGACCTGGGACTCCTCTGACAGGCTCGGCGAGGTCGGGCAGCGCCTGTTCGAGCCAGTTGCCCGGCAGGAGCTGCCATGCAGGTCGTGTCACGTATCCCTCGGCCGCAGCTTCAAGGAAGGGTAGAGGGAGATTTACGGGGTGGCCGAGCCGACGCGCGTCGATCGCCGCGTCAAGCAGGGCTCGAGCACCGGGCGGCGCCGTGTCATAGATGTTCACCAGCTCGAATGCTGCGGCCAGGTACTGGGTGATCATGTGGTCTGGCGCGGAATAGGCAGCCGCAACGAGCCGCGGATCCGTTGACCGTTTCAGCTTCTCGACCTCGGCGGGAGCGAAGGTTGGCGGGACGTGCAGCGAACGTCCGGCGAGTAGGACGTGCGCCTGGTCGTCTTTGCGTAGCTCGTTGAGGAACTCAGGCCAGATGGTGCCCAGGACCAGCACTGGCGCCCGGGAGGCGTCGGCCAGCAGGGTACGCAGCCCCGCGGTAATCGCTTCGCCGTGCTCGGAATGCAGCAAGTAGTGGTGGGCGTCGTTGAGCCACACAGCTGTCTTCGGACCGACTCGTTGAAGGTCGGCAAGGGCCGCCTCAGGACGTCCAGGGTCAATGGGATGCCACAGACGCCAGTCGCTGGGTAGATCTTGGACGGCTTCGTAACATGCGCGCGTCTTGCCCGTGGATGAGGTGCCAACCAGCATCACGAGCCGACTACCGCCTGCTGACGGCGGTCATGCCAAGCTCCCCATGGGCGGCCATTTAGCGCCCCACTGACGGCCTCGGGATTCCCCACGTACGGCTGGTTAGAACTCCCCAC
>NZ_JBVJPM010000092.1:0-2573 GCF_055582645.1 Streptomyces sp. NPDC107517
TGACGGCGGTCATGCCAAGCTCCCCATGGGCGGCCATTTAGCGCCCCACTGACGGCCTCGGGATTCCCCACGTACGGCTGGTTAGAACTCCCCACCCGCTTGGACAAGTTCGCTCTGGGCAGCCCAGAGCGGGTGAAGAACAGCAGGGAGATCATGGAGATCCTTGAGGCGTATGACCTGACAGGCAGTTACCGTGCCGCGGCCGAGCTGGCTGGATGCGACCACCACACCGTGGCCCGATACGTGCAGATGCGGGCTGCTGGCCAGCACCCCGATCAGCGGCGGCACCGGGCCCGTGCGATCGACGACTACTTGCCCAAGATCGAGGAGCTCGTGGTGCGCTCGCAGGGCAAGATCCGCGCTGACGTGGTGCACAAGCGGATCGCCGCGATGGGCTTCACGGGCGGGGAACGCACCACCCGCCGCACGGTCGCGGAAGCGAAAGCCCAGTTCAGGGCGGGCAGGCGGCGCGTCTATCGGCCGTGGGTCACGGAGCCGGGGCTCTGGCTTCAGTACGACTTCGGAGACGGCCCGACGATCCAAGGACGCAAGACGACTCTGTGGTGCGCCTGGCTGGCCTGGTCAAGGTTCCGCGTCGTGATCCCGATCCTCGACAAGACACTGCCGACCATCACCGCGTGTCTGGATGCGACCTTCCGGCGGATCGGCGGGGTCCCGGCCTACGTGCTGACCGACAACGAGAAGACCGTGACCACCGACCATGTCGCCGGGATCGCGGTCCGCAATCCCGAGATCGTCGAGGTCGCACGGCATTACGGAACTACGATCCGCACCTGTGTTCCGGCGGACCCGGAGACCAAGGGTGGATCGGAGGCGACGGTCCGCATCGCAAAGGCCGACCTGGTGCCCAAGGACGTCAACCTGCGTGATCACTACAAGACCTTCGGCGAGCTCGAGGCCGCCTGCCGCGAGTTCTGCGAGGAGGTCAACTCCCGCACCCACAGGGCGATCCGGCGTCGTCCAGCCGACCGGCTGGCCGAGGAACAGCAGCGACTGCACCCACTGCCACGACGCCCCTTCACCGCCGCGTTCGGCACCACCCGGCGGGTCACCTGGGAGTCCACCATCTCGGTCGAAGCGGTCCGATACTCCGTCCCGCACGAACTGATCGACGCCCGGGTCTGGGCCCGTTTCCACGGCGACGAGCTCATCGTCACGGCGGTCGACGAGACGGGAACGGCCCGGGAGGTCGCCCGCCATCGGCGAGGCCGGCCCGGCGACCCGGTCCTGGACGACGCGCACTATCCGCACAGGCAGGACAGGGAAACCGACCGCGTCCCCAGAGCCACCTCGGCGGAGGAGGCCGCCTTCCTGGCACTCGGCCCCGGCGCCGCGTCCTGGCTGGTGGAAGCCGGATCGTCCGGCGTCCGCCGGGTCAAGGCGAAGATGAGCGAGGCTATCGCGCTCTCCAAGCTCTACTCGGTCGCGGACGTCGACCGGGCGCTGGGAACGGCGGCCGTCACCGGCCGGTTCGCGGACAAAGACCTCCTGTCGATCCTCGACTACCAGACAGGCCATGAACACACCAGCCCGGTCGTCCGCAGCGAGGACCACTCCCTGCAGCCCGGCACCTCCGGCTGGGCCTCCTTCGGGCTTCCCGCCCCGGCCCCCGACACCGCTGAGTACGACGAAAGCGATCTCGCCTGATGGTCACCCCACTCCGCACCGTCCCCGGTTCCGGCGGCGACCCGCTGGCCGAGGCCCTCGAACTCACCAGGCGCCTCAAACTACCGCACCTGCGGCGGGCGTTGGCCGATCTGATCCCCACGGCCAAAGCGCAAAGGTGGGATCCGGCAGAGGTCGTAAGGGTGCTGCTGGCCGAGGAGGCCGCCGGCCGTGACCGCGCCAATCTCCACACCCGCCGCAAGCGGGCCGGGTTCCCCACGGGCAAGACCTTCGGCGACTGGCTGGAGGGCAAGTCGTCGATCCCCCGGCCCACTCAGGACGCTCTCAAGACCCTTGAATGGATCGGCCGCCGCGAGAACTTCTGCATCTGCGGCCCCTCAGGCACCGGCAAGTCCCACTTCGCCGAGGCCCTCGGTCAGACCGCCGTCGAAGCCGGTCTGTCCGTCACCTGGTTCACCATCGAGGACCTGGGCGCGTTGGTCCGCCGACACCGCGCGGACGACTCGATCGCGCGGGCCCTTTCCAGGATCATCCGATCCGACCTCATCATCGTCGACGACATTGGCCTCCTGCCGGTCTCGCCCGATGCCGCCGAAGGCTTCTACCGGCTGGTTGACGCCGCCTACGAACGACGCTCGGTTGCCGTCAGCAGCAACCTCCACCCCTCCGGCTTCGACGAGATCATGCCCAAGACACTGGCCACCGCCACCGTCGACCGACTCATGCACCACGCCCACATCGTCGTCACCCAGGGTGACAGCTATCGGCTCACCGAAGCCACCAGCGGACAGGGGGTGAAGCCCTTCAGCTGATCCTCCACAACCCGCGGGCGGGGAGCTATCTGGCCGCCAGCGGGGAGAGCTCGACGGCCGCCAGCAGGGAGAACTCCTGGCCGCCTACGGGGAGTTCCACACGACCGTTGACAG
>NZ_JBVJPM010000093.1:0-2047 GCF_055582645.1 Streptomyces sp. NPDC107517
AAGACTGAGCGGGAGTGAGTCCTGTTGCCAGAGCCCATGCTCAGCCGAACGCCCCGAGCGGTCCTGGGCGTTCTGGTCCACCGCGTTCCTGCCGCGTTCAGCGCCATCGGATCGTGTCCGTGGTCCGGGTACGCGGGGGCGGTTTTCCTCGCTCTCTCGGGTGCCGGGTCGGGCCTGGGCGGTCCGATGCCCGCCGGCATCGCTCTGGTGCTGGCGGGGCGGTGCCTTCCGTCGCCTGATCCGGTGTCCGAGGGAGCGTCGTCCAATCGCCACGCCTGCCGCTTCATGGCGGGTGACGTTGTGGCGCGGGCTAGTGAGGGGCTTTTGCCAGTGCTCGGCCCCCCACTTGGAGGTGTAGGCGGGATCGACTGCGATCACGCCGATATCGGCTTCCGCGCACATGCTCACCAGGCGTGCGCGGAGTTTGCCGGTGGGGAAACCCGAGATGAGCTGCCGGAACCGCTTTCTGCGGCCGTGCTTCTCGCGGGTTTTGGAGTCGGTGAAGTCGAGGTCTTCGATGGCGATGGCCCCCGCGCCCGTGCACTTGACCCAGTGGAGGAGCCGGGTGAGGGCGTGGCGGAGTTGTGCATCGCGGTGGGTGGCGGTGCCGGTGAGGTCGTAGTCGAAGCGGCGGGGCGTGCCCGTCGGGTTGCCGTGCTCGTCGAGCAGCCATGCGGCGAAGTGGTCGGCGTTGGTGTCCACGCCGACGACGCCGTGGGCGCGAAGGGCGTCGAGCGGCACCACGGGGAGGTCTTTTCGCCTCCAGGAGGCGTCCAGGTACCAGCGGCCTGAGGACACATTGAGATGGATGCGGTAGGCCACGGCCCGGTTGCTGGTGATGCGGTCGCGCCACTCGGCGCCCCGGTGCGGGAACGACACCTTCGCAGCGAGGACGTACCGGCCGCTTGGGGCGCTCGCGTACTGGGCGAGCGGCACGGGCAGTTTGATGCTGATCTCACCGTCCGGTGTGACCCGGATCGTCTCATTCCCAAACCGCTTGCCGGACTCCCCGTCAGCGGTCAGGAACCAGCGCGCCGCTTCCCACTCCTGACGCCACTGCTCGGGCGTCTTGTGGGCGGTGGTGAGGTGGTGACGCTGATGGAGCAGCCGCCGGCCACCGCGGACCACCGAGACCCGGCCAGCTTCACGTTCAATCTTGGCCTGCTTGTATCGGTCTTCGAGGAGCGACAGCCGCCGGGTCTTGTGGAACCACTCGTTCTTGGAGCGGTAGCCACCGGGCTTGCCCTGGCTGCCCTTCTCGCCGACTGGCAGGGCCAGGCGGTGCCGGATCGTGCGGATACCAGCATCGAGGGATTGCAGGTGGGCGTGCTGGGCGCGGCGGGACAGGCCCCATTGGTCGTGCGTGTTCGAGGTCACCGCCCCGGCCCACCGGGAGGAGGACTGCGGCGTCAGGTCCCGCTTCCGCTCGGCCCACGTGTCGGTGGAGTGATCCAGACCGTCCCGGCAGCGGCGGGCCAGATCACGCGAGGCCAAGCGGCCCATGTGCTCGCCGATCAGCCGCAACACCTTCTCGTCCTCGGCCGTGAGGTCCTTGAGCCGGTCACGTATCGATACGCCAGACGGTCCGTCGGCCACGAACGGCCGGGCGATCTGCCGCAGCGGCTTACGGTTGTCCTCAGCCATGCTCGGCGGCCTCCAGCGCCTTGCGGGCACGGTTCTTCGCCGACCGGCGTCCGTACAGGCGGGCACAGAACGACGTCAGCACCTCTACCATGTCGCGCACCAGATCGTCCTCGACCTCACCGTCATCCAGCACGACCAGACGTCGACCCGTCGCGGACAGTGCGGCCTCGACCAGCTCGACGTTCATCCGACCGAGGCGGTCCTTGTGTTCCACCACCACCGCCTGCACGACAGGATCAGCAAGTAGCCGCTTGGCCTTGGAGCGGGCACCGTTCATGCCGGAGGCGATCTCGGACTCGACCCGCACCACGTGGTGACCTGCAGTGGCAGCCCACCGGGCCAGCCGGGCGACCTGACGCTCCAGATCGTCCTTCTGATCGTGTGAGGAGACGCGGGCATACAG
>NZ_JBVJPM010000094.1:0-1865 GCF_055582645.1 Streptomyces sp. NPDC107517
CCCCCAACGGGGATCGTGATGGGTAGGGGAGCGTCGTGTGCCGGGTGAAGCAGCCGCGGAAGCGAGTTGTGGACGGTTCACGAGTGAGAATGCAGGCATGAGTAGCGATACACACGTGAGAAACGTGTGCGCCGATTGACTAAGGGTTCCTGGGTCAAGCTGATCTGCCCAGGGTAAGTCGGGACCTAAGGCGAGGCCGACAGGCGTAGTCGATGGATAACCGGTTGATATTCCGGTACCCGCTGTGAAGCGTCAAACATTGAATCAGGCGATGCTAAGTCCGTGAAGCCGTTCCGGACCCTTCGGGGAAAGGAAAGTGGTGGAGCCGACGGACCAGACTTGTAGTAGGTGAGTGATGGGGTGACGCAGGAAGGTAGTCCAGCCCGGGCGGTGGTTGTCCCGGGGTAAGGGTGTAGGCCGTGTGATAGGTAAATCCGTCACACATTAAGGCTGAGACCTGATGCCGAGCCGATTGTGGTGAAGTGGATGATCCTATGCTGTCGAGAAAAGCCTCTAGCGAGTTTCATGGCGGCCCGTACCCTAAACCGACTCAGGTGGTCAGGTAGAGAATACCGAGGCGTTCGGGTGAACTATGGTTAAGGAACTCGGCAAAATGCCCCCGTAACTTCGGGAGAAGGGGGGCCATCACTGGTGAGAGGACTTGCTCCTCGAGCTGGGGGTGGCCGCAGAGACCAGCGAGAAGCGACTGTTTACTAAAAACACAGGTCCGTGCGAAGCCGTAAGGCGATGTATACGGACTGACGCCTGCCCGGTGCTGGAACGTTAAGGGGACCGGTTAGTGCACTTTCGGGTGTGCGAAGCTGAGAACTTAAGCGCCAGTAAACGGCGGTGGTAACTATAACCATCCTAAGGTAGCGAAATTCCTTGTCGGGTAAGTTCCGACCTGCACGAATGGCGTAACGACTTCTCGACTGTCTCAACCATAGGCCCGGTGAAATTGCACTACGAGTAAAGATGCTCGTTTCGCGCAGCAGGACGGAAAGACCCCGGGACCTTTACTACAGTTTGATATTGGTGTTCGGTTCGGCTTGTGTAGGATAGGTGGGAGACTTTGAAGCGGCCACGCCAGTGGTTGTGGAGTCGTCGTTGAAATACCACTCTGGTCGTGCTGGATGTCTAACCTGGGTCCGTGATCCGGATCAGGGACAGTGTCTGATGGGTAGTTTAACTGGGGCGGTTGCCTCCTAAAGAGTAACGGAGGCGCCCAAAGGTTCCCTCAGCCTGGTTGGTAATCAGGTGTTGAGTGTAAGTGCACAAGGGAGCTTGACTGTGAGACCGACGGGTCGAGCAGGGACGAAAGTCGGGACTAGTGATCCGGCGGTGGCTTGTGGAAGCGCCGTCGCTCAACGGATAAAAGGTACCCCGGGGATAACAGGCTGATCTTCCCCAAGAGTCCATATCGACGGGATGGTTTGGCACCTCGATGTCGGCTCGTCGCATCCTGGGGCTGGAGTCGGTCCCAAGGGTTGGGCTGTTCGCCCATTAAAGCGGTACGCGAGCTGGGTTTAGAACGTCGTGAGACAGTTCGGTCCCTATCCGCTGTGCGCGTAGGAGTCTTGAGAAGGGCTGTCCCTAGTACGAGAGGACCGGGACGGACGAACCTCTGGTGTGCCAGTTGTCCTGCCAAGGGCATGGCTGGTTGGCTACGTTCGGAAAGGATAACCGCTGAAAGCATCTAAGCGGGAAGCCTGCTTCAAGATGAGGACTCCCACCCCCTTTGAGGGGTTAAGGCTCCCAGTAGACGACTGGGTTGATAGGCCAGATCTGGAAGCCCGGTAACGGGTGGAGGTGACTGGTACTAATAGGCCGAGGGCTTGTCCTCAGTTGCTCGCGTCCACTGTGTT
>NZ_JBVJPM010000095.1:0-1834 GCF_055582645.1 Streptomyces sp. NPDC107517
GACAGAGGTACGGGTGCGGCCGTGGGCATGAAAGAACGGGCCCCTTGGTAGTGACGCGGTTACGACACCCAGCACGACCAAGGAAGCCCGTTGCCTGATCAGTTGAGCAGTACCACTATGCCTGCGTCCACCGCGGTCACCCCTGGGTGTGACTGCTACGTGCACAGGTTCGGTTCGATCGCTCCGGGGCAGCGGGCAGGCTGCTATCCCAGTGACATGACGGATGCGGAGTGGGCCGAGGTCCGCGCCGCGATGCCGGTGCCGGCCTGGCTCCTCAAACAGGGCGGGCGTCCGGAGGCGTACTGCCACCGCGAGATACTCGACGCTGTGCGCTACCTGGTCGACAACGGCGTGAAGTGGATGGCCATGCCGGTCGATTTCCCGTACTGGCGGGCGGTCTACGACTTCTTCCGCCGCTGGCGGACCTGCGACTACGTGCGCGAACTGCACGAACGCCTGCGCCGCACGGCCAGGGAACGCTCAGGCCGCAACGCCGAGCCCAGCGCGGGAATCATCGACAGTCAGTCGGTGGACGCCTCCGAGACCGTCGGCGAGGACAGCCGCGGATACGACGGCGGCAAGTCACGTGACGGGCGCAAGCGTCACATCCTGACCGACACCGAGGGCCTGCTCCTCGAAGTGACCGTGACCACGGCCGATGTGCACGACTCCAAGGCCGCCCCCACGCTGCTGGAGACGTTCATCGACCAGCCGGGCCGGCTGCTGAAACTGGTGTGGGTCGACAGCGCCTACCAGGGTCCGGCGCTGGCGAAGGCGTTCGCCCGCCACGGAGTCCGGATCGAGGTCGTGCGCCGCTGCGACGGACACCGCGGATTTGTCGTACTGGCCCGCAGGTGGGTGGTGGAACGCACGCTGAGCTGGCTTGCCCGCTCACGCCGCCTCAACCGCGACCACGAACGCCGACCCGACCACCACGCCCAGATGGTGTGGTGGGCCGCCGTGATCAAGCTGTCCTGCCGCCTGGCCGCAGACGCTCCGCGCTGGCCGGAGAAACGCCCCGGCCGACTGCTGAAGGCGCGGGCATGAACCGTCCGTCCTTCGCCCGCACCAGCCAGCCCCGCCTCTCCAGCACGTAGGCGCGGTGACGGATCTTCTCCACCTCGTTCTTGATCTCCGCTTCCCTGCCCACCGCCCGCGTCAGTTCCACCCCGTTCAACGGCCCCGAAGCGGCCGCCGCAGCGGCGAACACCTCCCGATAGAGGCCGCTGAGCACCTCCTCGTCCATGCCCGACCGCCACACCGGCGGCCGCTCGCCATGCCCCACGCCGGGGCCGCCCGATCCCACGGCGGCAGCCCTCTCACCACCAGAAGGCACGGAAACCGGCGTGTCCACCGGGCTTTCCCCAGCCAGCACCGACACGAGCTCCTCACGCCCCACCCGGGCCCGCTCCACTCGCTCCCGCGCGGCATCCACCTCCGCCCGGGCCTGTTCCAGGACCTCCGTCCAGGACTCAAGATCCTGCCTCGCCCGCGCCTCACGCCGTTCCATCAACCCCAGCACCGACGGCATCGCACCCTCCTCGATCGACAGCAAGCCGTCCGCTGCCTGCCCCTACCCCTCCGCGATCATGCCCCGCACACGAAGAAGCCCCTGCTCATCGAACAGGGACTCCCTTTGCCACAACGCACTGAGCGGTTCGGCACCACCCAGTCCGAGATCCGGCGATTGTTGGCCTGGCTGGTCGGGGCCCGCGTTGAGGTGGTCGTCATGGAGGCCGCCTCGGACTACTGGCGGAGCGTCTATTACATGCTCCAGCCGCATCTGAACCTGATGCTCGTCAACCCTGCCCATCTCAAAGGCATCCGGGGCCGC
>NZ_JBVJPM010000097.1:0-1681 GCF_055582645.1 Streptomyces sp. NPDC107517
CCTCGCCGTTTCGGTTGGGCTGAGGCGGCGTCGCTGATCGCCAACTGTTGGGTGGTCGACGTGATTTCGGTGCTTGGGCAGGTCGGAGTCCCGACGCGGTGGTCGGGTTCTCCGGGTTCTTTCGGGTGGTGGGCGGACGGGGGTTTGCCGGTCAGCTGGCGGGTCGGGGCAGTGCGGCGAGGCGGTGGAAGGCCGTGGCCAGTTCGTGTCTCCAGGGCCAGGTCGCCGATATTCGCAGGTGGAGGCGTCGGCCGCCGCGGGTGAGGCGGGCGGCGACGTGCAGTAGCCGATAGCGGAGCTTCTTCGGCTCGGCGGTGGCCAGCTCCCCGTCCAGGAGGAGGACACGGGTCCAGGCGAGCAGGTCGATCGCGGCGAGGCTGAGTTCGAGCCAGACGGCGTTGACGCCGAAGTCTCGGGAGGGGAAGCGGCCGAATCCGGTGGTCTTGCCGCACCGGATGTGGTCCTCGACGGTGGCATGTCCGCGGTGGCGGACCTCGAGGAACTGGGCGGAACCGCCACCGGAGTACGGGGTGTCGGTGAGGAACACCTGATGCCGTAGGCCCTCGTCCTGGTCGAACAGGGACAGCTGGGCTCCGGGGTGGGGCCGCTCTCGGCGCACGATGATGCGGGTGCCGGCTGGGTAGCCGTCCAGATCGACCATGCCGGTCAGCTCGGCGACCTCGGCGCCATCACGCAGAGTCCCGTCCTGGTCCAGGGCGGGATGCCAGAGACGCTCGGGCATGGCCCGGACAGCGCGACGGACCGGCTCGGTGATGGCGTATCCGACCGAGAAGAAGGTACGGATTCCTCGTTTCCGCACGTGGCGGACGTGGGCGAGGAAGGCTTTCGCGGATCCGGCACTGTCGGTGCGGACGAGGATGTCGGTGCCGTGCCGGTGCGCGTCGGGGATTTGCGCGAGTGCCTGGTCGAACACCGTGATGTGGTCGCTCGCGGTGTTGGCACCGGCGTTTCCAGGACGCAGCCGGCCCGACAGTGCCTCGCCGGTGTTGGCCAGGAAGCACAGCAGCGGGTGGAAGCCGAAGCCGCCCTTATAGGTGGGTGCGGCCTGCTCTTTCTCGGAGTGGCAGGTGATCAGCGTGGCGTCGAGGTCCAGGACCAGCCCGGGCAGAATGCGTCCCGCGGCCCGGACTGTGGGTATGCCCTCGCCTTGCTCGGCGGCCTGCATCCAGGCGACTTCCCGAGCTTGGGCACGCGCCGAGCGCAGAGAAGCCAGTGTCCTCTCGTCGGTGTCGGCGAGCAATCGCCAGGCCGTCGGTGTCGAGGCGACCGAACCGAACACCCCTGCCTGGTCCCGCAGTACGGCCAGGTCCGCGATGGCCTCACCGCCGTCGGCGAGCATCACCGCCAGGTCGGTGGCGATCCGGCCCGGATCATGCCCAGTCCCGCGCGGCCGAAGCGGCCTGAGCGCGGTGGAGTACGCGGCGGTCAGCCCGGTGGCATCAGCGACATCAGCCAGTAACCGTGCCCCGGCATGACCGACCACCCCCGAACCATCTGCACTGACCTGGAACTTGGGACGCAACCCGATAGCCTGCACGTAGAAAGTGCCCTCCGCCTGGACCGACAGAACCCCTCAGCAAGGTTCATCGTCCCAGGTCAGGAAGGCACTTTCGCGTTTCCGCCCCAACAGCCGCCGTCCCCAAACGAAACGGCGAGGTTA
>NZ_JBVJPM010000098.1:0-1584 GCF_055582645.1 Streptomyces sp. NPDC107517
GTTGATCGAGGAGGTCGAGAGGCAGCCGGACAAGGTCATGCTCAGGACGCGGGCGCGGGCGGTGACCGCGGCCTGCCGGTGCGGCCGGAGTTCGGCGCGGGTGCACGGCCGGTACGTCCGCAGGCTGCGTGACGTCGCAGTGGGCGGTCTTGGTGTCGTGATCGAGTTATCTATACGCCGCTTCCGCTGTGAGAACGCCGCATGTCCCGCCGTGACGTTCGCCGAGCAGATCGCGGGACTGACGACTCCGCACAGCCGTTACACCCCGTTGCTGCGTGGGGTGTTGAGGCAGCTCGGCCTGGCCCTGGCCGGGCGGGCGGGAGCCCGCCTGGCGACGGTGATCGGCATCACCGTGGGCAAGGACACGCTGTTGCGCCTGGTCAGGGCCCTGCCCGAACCGCATGTCGGCAACGTGGAGGTGTTGGGTGTCGACGATTTCGCCTTCCGCAAGGGTCGCCATTACGGCACGTTGCTGATCGACATGGCCACCCACCGGCCGCTTCACCTCTACGACGGCCGCGATGGCGCGGACCTGGCCGCCTGGCTCCGCGGCCATCCCGAGGTGAAGGCCATCTGCCGCGACCGCTCCAGTGGATACAGCGAGGGCGCGCGGATCGGGGCACCACAGGCCGAGCAAGTGGCCGACCGCTATCACCTGTGGGCCAACCTCGGCCAGGCGGTCGAGAAAAGCGTGAACGCCCATCGCTCCCGTCTGACCGAACCGCTTTCCGAGTCTGCCGGCGCACGCGACGTGCTGGAGGAGCAGCCTGAGTTGGTCCAGCCGCCGGCGGAACTGAGGATCGTGACGCGGCTGCGTGAACAGCACGCCGCCGCCCACGAGCTGTGGGAACAGGGGATGTCGAAGGCCGCGATCGGCCGGAAACTCGGGCTGCACCAGGCCACCGTCCGCAAGCTGGTCAACGCCCGCTCCGCCAATGATGTCGTCGCCAAGAGTCTGCAACGGGCGCACATCGTCGACCCGTACGTCGGCCACCTCCACCAGCGGTGGCACGAAGGCGTCAGAAACGCCACCCAGCTCTACCGAGAAATCCAAGAACTCGGATATCCCGGAGGCGAGTTGGCTGTCCAACGTCACCTGCGGCGCTATCGGACCGGGCGCGGACATGCGCCTGCCGTGGGGCCCAAGCCTCCCTCGGTCCGCGAGGTCACCTCCTGGATCATGACCCACCCAGAACACCTGCGGGACGAGAACGCGGACAACCTGCACCGGCTGCGAGAGCGCGATCCCGAGCTGGACCGGCTCACCCTCCACGTCAGGAAGTTCGCCGTCATGATGACCGCACGACACGGCGACCGTCTCGAGGACTGGATCACCGCCGCCGAGCAGGACACCCTGGCTCCGCTCGCGTCCTTCGCCCGCAACCTCCGCCGCGACCTCGATGCCGTCCGCAACGGCCTGTCCCTGCCCTACAGTTCCGGCGCCGTCGAGGGAAACGTCAACCGGCTGAAGATGCTGAAGCGCCAGATGTTCGGCCGGGCCGGGCTCGATCTCCTTCGCAAACGCGTCTTGCTCGCACGATGAGTCCGGACCGTCCGCATCACAAGATCGTCGACAGAACCAAG
>NZ_JBVJPM010000099.1:0-1572 GCF_055582645.1 Streptomyces sp. NPDC107517
GCTCGTGTTGCTCTTCTTGCTCACTACCTGGAACTGCTTCCTCCGGGACCTGTCGTCCCAGTATCAGGCTGTCCAGCTCAGAGGGGGAACTTCACTGCTGCCAGGTGGCGCGTCGTGGTGGCGGGCGACCGCCGCATCCCGTGCCCGTGCAAGCCCGAAGTCGGTGATCTTCGCGATGCCGGCTCTGTCGAGCAGCACGTTCGCCGGCTTCACGTCTTGGTGTATCAAGCCCCGGCTGTGCGCGTGATCGAGTCCCCATGCCATCTGGACAGCCGTATCGAGGACACGCGTCACCGCCTGCTGCCCATCCCCGTGATGCAGGCGTCGGTCTTGGATCCACTCGCGGAGGCTGCCACCAGACACGCACTCGGCGAAGACTCGCGGGAGGCCGCCGAGCACCCGGACATAGTGGCAGCCGCACACGTGAGGGTGGAGGCCCAGAGACACCCACGTCTCCGCCTCGGTGATGAACCACTCCTGCGCCTCCGGGCTCCGGAACACCGCTGGGCGCGGGCACTTCACCGCGAGATCGATGTCCCACACCTTGTGGTGCACGCGGTACACCACACCCATCCCGCCCCGGCCGAGCACCCCGGCCACCTCGTAGCGGCCGTCGATGACATCGCCGATTCGCCAGGTTGACGAGGCCTCCGGGAGGGAACTCCCTGCCGTAGCCAAACCTGCCTCCTCGGGCTTCGTTAGTCGACCAACGCGACATAGAGTGGCGAGCCGAGCAGTACGGATATCCCGCCGCCCGACTCGGATTCCCTAAGAGAACTCTGCCCGTACAGCAGCCGCTTGGCTACGAACTCGACCATCTGTGTCGGCCCGTCCAACCGCTGGACCACCCGATGCACCATGCCGAGCGCGCTACGATCCGCACGATCGAGGTCGTCAGCTGCCTCGTCGACGACATCGACGACATGCTCGTCCTCAAGTTCGGAGAGGGTACCCAGCCGATCGAGCATGGCCGGCATCAGCGACGTCGGCGCGCTTTGCCCGTCGACGTTCGGCACCGAGCCCAGCAGGTGCTTGCCGGAGCCGCCCAGGGCAACAACCGTCTGGTCGTCCAAACCACCGAAGAACACCAGCGGGGATGGCTCGCCTCCAGGGAATGGCCCCCACCGCATCGGGAGCAGGCCCCAGAAGAACTGGCCCGGTTCCTGGACCGATCCGAGATCGCCATAGTCCTCCAGGTGGCGCACGACCCTCTCTAGCCTCTTGATACGGTCGGCTGCTGGAGACTCAACCGCACGCTTCGCAGTGAACACCTTGAAGTCCACGCCGAACTCAGACGTGCGCCCGCCGGTGAAGCCGGGATCGATCTGCGAAAGCAACATGTCCGTCTTGCTGTCGCTGATGTAGAGGTAGTACCTGAAGGCCACCGTCACCCCGCCTCAAACTCGGTCACACTCAACCACCAGAGCTTCCTGAACTTCGACGATCAAGTATGCCCCCACGCGAGTGACGACGCCTGAGTGAACCGTTCCGGATTCGGTAGAGACTCGATCGTTTGAGAGGATCGAGTCATGGCACGTCCTTCCCAGTACCCGCTTGAGCTGCGCCGTCGTG
>NZ_JBVJPM010000100.1:0-1472 GCF_055582645.1 Streptomyces sp. NPDC107517
CAATACCGGTAACTTAGGGGCACTCTGGTCGTTGTTGTTGATGTGCCAAGAGCGGGTCAACTGAAGTCATCTGGTGAGCGACTGTCGGATCGGGTCGCGGTCGGGGTGCTGACACAGGCGTTTCCTCAGTCGCTGGTGGATGAGGTGCTGGCGGAGACGGGCCGGGTGCAGCAGCGGAACCGGCTGCTGCCGGCCCGACTGGTGGTCTACTTCGTGTTGGCGATGTGCCTGTTCTCCGGGGAGAGCTATGAGGAGGTCGCCCGACTGCTGACCGCGGGTCTGCAGGGTGCGCGGCGTTGGCGTGCGTCGTGGGTGGTGCCGAGTACGGCGGCGATCTGGAAGGCCAGGTCTCGGCTGGGTGTGGCGCCGCTGCGGCAGCTGTTCGCGCGGGTGTGCCGTCCGGTTGCCACGCGGGACACTCAGGGCGCCTTCTACCGCGACTGGCGGCTGACCGCGATCGACGGCACCACATTCGACCTGCCCGACACGAACGCGAACGTGGAGGCGTTCGGCCGTCCTCCCCGCTCCGGGCGGGGCGAACAGGACGTCGGTTACCCGCAGATCCGCATGGTCGGCCTGGTGGAGTGCGGCACCCACGTCATCTTCGACACCGCGCTCGCAGCTCTTCGCATCGGAGAGCAGACTCTGGCCCGGGCGGTCCTGGGATCCCTGCGGCCGGGGATGCTGCTGCTGGCCGACCGCGGCTTCTATGGCGTTGAGTTGTGGCGCGAGGCCGCGGCGACCGGGGCGGACCTACTGTGGCGGGTCCGCAAAGACCTCGTGCTGCCGGTGGTCGAGGAGCTGTCGGACGGCTCGTACCTCACCGAGATCTTCGACCGCAGCGACATCCACCACACCCGTCGCGGGGTGCCGGTCCGCGCGGTGGAGTACACCATCGCCGGCCACGAGGGCGTCTACCGGCTCATCACCACGATCCTCGCCCCGGACAAGGCCCCGGCCGCGGAACTGGCCGCCCTCTACGCCCAGCGATGGGAGTTCGAGTCCACCCTCGACGAAATCAAGACCCACCTCGGCGGGCTACACCTGGTACTGCGTTCGCAACACCCCGAGGGAGCCGAGCAGGAACTCTACGGCTTCCTGCTCGTCCACCACGCCATCCGGCACCTGATGCACCAGGCCGCACGACAAGCAGACCAGGACCCCGACCGGATCTCCTTCATCCGCTCACTGCGCGTCGCGCGCCGCCAGGTCACCGACCAGGCGGCGTTTTCCCCCCGGCAGACTCGCCCGCGCGATCAAAGCCACCCAGGCTGAACTCCTCCAACGCCTCCTGCCACCACGACGCCATCGGACAAACCCCCGCGTCATCAAACGCAAAGTCGCCAGCTGGCCCCTCAAACGCGCCGCCCACCGGACTGCAGACCACCCAACTACCGCGGCCATCACTCTCGTTGGCGCCACCAAACCCAAACGGGTCAAACGCCCACCAAAGCACTAAGTTACCGGTATTG
>NZ_JBVJPM010000101.1:0-1317 GCF_055582645.1 Streptomyces sp. NPDC107517
TGAAGTTCCCCCCTGGGCATGGACAGCGGGTGGTTATGCCGCGGGGGTGAGAGCTTGTGCCGTCAGGGCCCGGGTTTCGATCGGGGTGACGTATCCGTAGATGGGATGTTTCCGCAGGCGGGTGCGGTTGTACTCGACCTCGATGAAGTGGAAGACATCCGCGCGGGCCCGTTCGTGGGATTCCCAGACGGTGGTCCCGATCTCCGCCTTCAGGAGGCCGAAAAAGCTCTCAGCTGCGGCGTTATCGTAGCAGGAGCCCGTTCTGCCCATACTCTGCCGCAGTCCCAACTCCTTTATGACGGTGCGGTATTCACGTGAGGTGTATTCCGCTCCGCGGTCCGAGTGCGTGATGCAGCCCTCCTTCAAGGCGCCCCGTCCGGCGGCCATCCGCAGGGCGTCGACGACGAGGCCGGCCCGGTGGTGGTCTGCCATCGCGTAGCCGACGACCTCGCGGGTAGCCAGGTCGATCACCGTGGCCAGATACCACCAGCCGGCCAGCGTGGGCAGGTAAGTGATGTCGCCGACCAGCTTCGTGCCCGGCTCGGCGGCCGTGAAGTCCCGGCCCACCAGATCCGGCGACGCGATCGCGTTGCGGTCCGCCCGGGTCAGGCCGCGACGCCGTCTGCGGGTGATCCCGCTGATGCCGTGCTCACGCATCAGCCGCTCGACGCGCTTGCGATTGACACGGCGCCCGCCCCTTTGGAGCGCGGCTGTGACCCTCGGGGCTCCGTAGGCCCGCCGCGACACGTCGTGGACGTGCCGGATCTCGGCGACCAGTCGGTCCTCCCGGCGGGCTCGTTCCTCGGCCGCCGCACGCCCGGACAGATGCGCGTAGTAGCCCGAGCGGGACACGCCCAGCACCCGGCACAACAGGGCGACACTGTGACCACCGGGGTTCGTCTCGGTGGCCCTCTCCGCATCGATGAACGCGTAGCGCACGGCTACTTCGTCGACTCCCTCGCGAAGAAGGCCGCGGCTTTTTTCAGGACCTCGATCGTCTGCTGCTGTTCCCGGTTCTCCCGCCGCAGGCGACGCAGTTCTTCCTTCTCGTCGCTGGTCAGTGCACCCGCCGACCCCTGGCCCCGGTCAGCCTTGTCCTGGTTCACCCAGTTCCGCAGGCCCTCCGGGCTCACCCCGAGTTCCCGGGCGACCTCGGTCACCGTCTTCCCCGACGAGTGGACTAGCGCGACCGCGTCCCGCTTGAACTCGGCCGTGTATCGCTTGCTCGTGTTGCTCTTCTTGCTCACTACCTGGAACTGCTTCCTCCGGGACCTGTCGTCCCAGTATCAGGCTGTCCAGCTCAGAGGGGGAACTTCA
>NZ_JBVJPM010000102.1:0-1153 GCF_055582645.1 Streptomyces sp. NPDC107517
AGGACGCGCGGATCATCTTCGTCGACACGGAGGCGTCGAACTGGACCTTCGACCCCGTGCGCAAGCAGTACTACTGGCACCGCTTCTTCTCCCACCAGCCGGATCTCAACTACGAGAACCCGTGCGTCCAGGAGGAGATCATCGCGGCCCTGCGCTTCTGGCTGGACCTGGGCATCGACGGTTTCCGGCTCGACGCGGTGCCCTATCTCTACGCGGAGGAGGGGACCAACTGCGAGAATCTGCCGGCCACGCACGAACTCCTCAAGCGGGTCCGCAAGGAGATCGACGCGCACTACCCGGACACGGTCCTGCTCGCCGAGGCCAACCAGTGGCCCGAGGACGTGGTCGACTACTTCGGCGACTACGCATCCGGCGGCGACGAGTGCCACATGGCGTTCCACTTCCCCGTCATGCCGCGCATCTTCATGGCGGTGCGCCGCGAGTCGCGCTACCCGGTCTCGGAAATTCTGGCCAAGACGCCCGCCATTCCCTCGAGTTGCCAGTGGGGCATCTTCCTGCGCAACCACGACGAGCTCACGCTCGAAATGGTCACCGACGAAGAGCGCGACTACATGTACGCGGAGTACGCCAAGGACCCGCGCATGCGCGCCAACATCGGCATCCGCCGCCGCCTCGCGCCGCTCCTGGACAACGACCGCAACCAGATCGAACTCTTCACCGCCCTGCTGCTCTCCCTGCCGGGCTCGCCGATCCTCTACTACGGCGACGAGATCGGCATGGGCGACAACATCTGGCTCGGCGACCGCGACGCCGTGCGCACGCCGATGCAGTGGACCCCGGACCGCAACGCGGGCTTCTCGTCCTGCGACCCGGGCCGGCTCTCCCTGCCCACGATCATGGACCCGGTCTACGGCTACCAGGTCACCAACGTCGAAGCATCCATGTCGTCCCCGTCCTCGCTGCTGCACTGGACCCGCCGGATGATCGAGATCCGCAAACAGAACGAGGCGTTCGGCCTCGGCTCCTACACCGAACTCCCCTCGTCCAACCCGGCCGTGCTCGCGTTCCTGCGCGAAGCCCCCCCGACCGAGGACAAGGGGGACGACCTCGTCCTGTGCGTGCACAACTTCTCGCGCTTCGCCCAGCCCACCGAACTCGACCTCCAGGCCTTCGACGGCCGCCACCCCGTCGA
>NZ_JBVJPM010000103.1:0-1138 GCF_055582645.1 Streptomyces sp. NPDC107517
TCGGACTCGCTTTCGCTACGGCTTCCCCACACGGGTTAACCTCGCAACGCACCGCAAACTCGCAGGCTCATTCTTCAAAAGGCACGCAGTCACGACGCAAGGAACAAGTTCCTTGCGCGACGCTCCCACGGCTTGTAGGCACACGGTTTCAGGTACTATTTCACTCCGCTCCCGCGGTACTTTTCACCATTCCCTCACGGTACTATCCGCTATCGGTCACCAGGGAATATTTAGGCTTAGCGGGTGGTCCCGCCAGATTCACACGGGATTTCTCGGGCCCCGTGCTACTTGGGTGTCTCTCAAACGAGCCGCTGATGTTTCGACTACGGGGGTCTTACCCTCTACGCCGGACCTTTCGCATGTCCTTCGCCTACATCAACGGTTTCTGACTCGTCTCACGGCCGGCAGACCGTAAAAGAGAGATCCCACAACCCCGCATGCGCAACCCCTGCCGGGTATCACACGCATACGGTTTGGCCTCATCCAGTTTCGCTCGCCACTACTCCCGGAATCACGGTTGTTTTCTCTTCCTGCGGGTACTGAGATGTTTCACTTCCCCGCGTTCCCTCCACATACCCTATGTGTTCAGGTATGGGTGACAGCCCATGACGACTGCCGGGTTTCCCCATTCGGAAACCCCCGGATCAAAGCCTGGTTGACGGCTCCCCGGGGACTATCGTGGCCTCCCACGTCCTTCATCGGTTCCTGGTGCCAAGGCATCCACCGTGCGCCCTTAAAAACTTGGCCACAGATGCTCGCGTCCACTGTGCAGTTCTCAAACAACGACCAACCACCCGTCACAACCCACCGAAGCAGATCTTTACCGGGGCCGGCACTGAAGGCGACCGTTTCGGCCGTACCTTCAGACACCCAACAGCGTGCCCGACCCGGTCCCGCCCGGAGATCATGCTTTCCACGCTCCGAGGAGCAGTACTCACAGCCTCCGACCCGTGAACCCGGTCGAATAGTCAACGTTCCACCCTTGAGCAACCACCGTCGGACATTTGCCGACGAAATGGCTCTTGGACCACCAGACCAGGTCTGGCAGCCAAAGTGCTCCTTAGAAAGGAGGTGATCCAGCCGCACCTTCCGGTACGGCTACCTTGTTACGACTTCGTCCCAATCGCCAGTCCCACCT
>NZ_JBVJPM010000104.1:0-1109 GCF_055582645.1 Streptomyces sp. NPDC107517
AAGTACGGGCAGCAGTCCGCGCAGCTCAAGGAGATCCGCGCCTTCGACCCGGAGCGTCAGGGCCGCTGGTCGTTCTCCTCCCAGCAGGCCACGCTTCGCCGTCTGGACAAGGCGTTCCAAGCGTTCTTCCGGCGCGTGAAGGCCGGGGAGAAGCCGGGCTATCCCCGGTTTCGGGGTGCGATGTGGTTCGACACGGTGGAGTTCCCCAAGGATGGCGACGGCTGCCGGTGGGACTCCACCGGGCACGACCCCGTCACCCGCGTGCGCCTGCAAGGCGTCGGGCACGTCCGCGTGCACCAGCACCGGCCCGTGAAGGGTCGCGTCAAGACCGTCAGCATCAAGCGCGA
The DNA here is from genome assembly GCF_055582645.1 of Streptomyces sp. NPDC107517. Lineage (NCBI taxonomy): Bacteria > Bacillati > Actinomycetota > Actinomycetes > Kitasatosporales > Streptomycetaceae > Streptomyces > Streptomyces sp. NPDC107517. Next base: position 348 of record NZ_JBVJPM010000104.1, read on the forward strand.
GGGTCGGCAGTGGTATGTCGCCCTCGCCTGCGACGAGGTGGCCGCCGAGCCGCTGCCGGCCACGGGCGCGGCGTGCGGCATCGACATGGGTGTCACGCACTTCTTCACCACCTCCGAGGGCGCGCACGTCGAGAACCCCCGGCACGGCAAGCGCAACGCCGACGCCCTCGCGGAGGCTCAGCGTGCCCTCAAGGCGTTCCCTCGGCGCACGCGGGAGACCCGCACCGCCAAGCACCGCCGGGCCGTGGAGAAGGTTGCCAAGCTGCACCGCAAGGTCCGCCGTCAGCGCCTGGACCACGCGCACAAAGCCGCGCTCTGCCTGGTTGGCGACTACGACCAGATCGCGCACGAGCGGCTGAGCATCGCGAACTTGGTTCGCACTCCCAAGCCGAAGCCCGACCCCGAGATGCCCGGAGCGTTCCTGGCGAACGGCGCCGCCTCGAAGGCCGGACTCAACCGCAGCATTCTTGACGCGGGTTGGGGGGTGTTCCTGGGCATCCTCGCGCAGAAGGCTGAAAGCGCCGCTCGTGTATTGATCCCGGTGGACCCCCGCAACACCTCGCGCACCTGCCCCGAATGCGGGCACGTGGACGCGCGGAACCGCGACGGCGAAAAGTTCCAGTGCACCTTATGCCAGCACATCGACCACGCCGACCGCGTGGGCGCCTGGAACGTCGCACTCAGGGCCGGGCTGGTCCTTCCCGACGTGGCATAGCCACCGACAGGAGAAGCCCCCCGGATTTATCCGGGGGGAGGAGTCAC
>NZ_JBVJPM010000105.1:0-1044 GCF_055582645.1 Streptomyces sp. NPDC107517
CCTCGGACTACTGGCGGAGCGTCTATTACATGCTCCAGCCGCATCTGAACCTGATGCTCGTCAACCCTGCCCATCTCAAAGGCATCCGGGGCCGCAAGACCGACCCGAGCGACGCGGCGTTCCTCGCCCGGGCGGGCGCCTCCGGGATGGCGATGGGCTCCTTCGTCCCGGACCGGGAGATCCGCGAACTGCGGGACCTGACCAGACGCCGGACCGAGATCGTCCGCGCCGCCGGCCAGGAGGCCCAGCGGCTGGAGAAGGAGCTCGAGGACACCGGGATGAAGTTCACCTGGGTCCTCAGCGACGTTGTCGGCGCCACCGGCCGCGCCATCCTGGAGGCCCTGATCGCCGGCGAGCGCGACTGCGAACGTCTTGCGGACCTGGCCCGCGGCAAGGCCCGAAACAAGATTCCAGCCCTCGTCGAGGCCCTGGACGGAAAGTTCACCGGACACCATGCCTTCATGGTCCGGTACTACCTGGACGAGATCGACCGCCTCAGGGCCATCGTCGAGGTCTTCGACGCGCGGATCGCCTCGATGCTGGCAGAGCGGGAGCAGGACCTGGACAACCTCGACACCATCCCGGGTGTCGGCCGGCTCGCCGCCGAGATCATCATCGCCGAGACCGGCGGCGATATGACCCAGTTCGCCTCCGCCCAGCACCTCGCCTCCTGGATCGGCGTCTGCCCCGGACAGAACGAGTCGGCCGGAGTGAACAGATCCGGGCGCACCCGCCCGGGCAACAGCAACATCAAACGCCTGCTCGGAACAGCCGCTATGGCTGCGATCAGAAACAAGACGTCCTACCTCGCCGCGTTCTTCCGCCGTATCTCTGCCCGGAGAGGCGGCAAGCGAGCCCTGGTCGCCGTCATGCACAAACTCGCCATCGCCATTTGGCACGTCCTGCACACCAATACGCCCTACCGCGACCTCGGCGCCGACTACTTCGCCAAACGCGACCCCGAACGCGCCATGCGCCGCATGACCAAAGAAGCCAACAGCCTCGGACTGACCGTCCGCTTCGAACCCATCACGGCTGGCTGAC